>NZ_JCAFTR010000011.1:0-151797 GCF_059370435.1 Stenotrophomonas sp. YJH_SMC_94-11
GCCCGAGCGACTCGGCCAACTCCACGGCTTGGTGCTTGAACTCATCGGTGTAGCTACGACGGGTGATACGGGACATAAGGGACCTCCAAGTGCGATCAAAGTATCGCTTCTTGGCGTCCGCTGACGGGGGGCCAGATCAGTCAGCCGCATGGATGCGGCTGCCAAGCCCCCATGGACGGGTTTACGGCGTCCCCGCACTCCGATACCGCCCCGCCAACCCACGGGATGCCAGCTTTTGCTTTTGCTGTTACCTTGGCTTGAAGCATCTGCGGGTGCAGGGCGCAGCCCTGCCGAGCAACCCTCAGTGCAGCAGGGCAGCCACCGCGTCGCGGAACCCCGCCTGGGCCTGCCCGGACTCGGGCGCATGATGCAGCTGGCGCACCGCCCGTCCCAACCGTGCCGCCCCCACGAAGCCACAGCTGGCCTGCAATCGGTGCAACTGGCTGCGCAACTGGCGCTCGTCGTGCTGGTCGACCGCCTGCTCGACCGCGTCGCGCACGCCCGGCAACTCGGCCAGGAACAGTTCGCGCAGTGCGATCAGGTGGTTGCGCTGGCCATTGAGCGCTGCCAGGGCTGCGGTCTCGTCCCAGTCCTGTACGGCCAGTTCGACCGCGGCCGGGGCCTGTGCCACGAAGATCCCCGCCGGGCTGTTGACCAGCGCTCGGCGCACGGCCTTCAGCAGCTGGTCGCGGCCCAGTGGCTTGACCAGGGTGTCGCTGAAACCAGCTTCGCGCAGGCGGGCGTGAATGGAGGCATCGCCGTCGGCGGTATGTGCCAGCGCCGGCGTGTCGGGATGTGAACGGCGCAACTCACGCAACAGCTGCGCGCCATTGCCGTCCGGCAGGTTGACGTCGATCAGCCACAGGTCATGCGAGCCGGGCTCGGCACTGGCCAGGGCACTGGCCAGTGAATCTGCGGTGTCCACATCCGCCGGTAACGTTTCCAACGCCGCCTTGAAAAAACCGCGGCTGATGATGTCGTCCTCGACAAGCAGGAAGCGGGGCCGTGCGGCCCGCGGGGTCATCTGCATCAGGGCTGCCTCCATGTCAGCTGTCCCAATCATCAAGCACGGCGGCCACGGGCGCAAGCGGGTCCGGGCCCCATCGGTCAGGATCTGCGACAATACGCCCCCATTTTTGCCCGCAGCCTGTTGCCACGTGGCCCGATCCCGCTCCCGCACCGACCGTACCCCGTTCCAGACCGAGATCCTCGACCTCAGCCATGATGGTCGCGGTGTCGCCCGCCGTGAAGGCGAGGGCGGCAAGGTCACCTTCGTCAGCGGCGCCCTGCCCGGTGAGGTGGTGATGGCTGAACAGACTGCCCGCAGCCGCCATTTCGACGAGGCGCGCACGCTGGAGGTGCTGCAGGCCTCGCCGCAGCGGGTGATCCCCAAGTGCCCCCATTTCGGTACCTGCGCCGGCTGCGTGCTGCAGCACCTGGACGAAGACCAGCAGATCGTCGCCAAGCAGCGCGTGCTGATGGATAACCTGGAGCGGATTGGCCATGTGAAGCCGGGCACCGTACTTGCGCCGCTGGTCGGCGAGAGCTGGGGCTACCGCCGCAAGGGCCGCTTCTCGGTGCGCCGGGTCGAGAAGAAGGACAAGACCCTGGTTGGCTTCCGTGAACAGGATCCGCGTTTCGTCGCCGACCTCAGCCAGTGCCTGACCGTGATTCCGGAGATCGGCACCAAGGTCGAGGCGTTGTCCACCTTCATCGAAACGCTCGATGGCAAGCGTGACATCCCTCAGATCGAATTCATCGCCGGTGACCAGGCCGTGGTCCTGACCGTGCGCCACCTGCAGCCACTCAGCGATGCCGACCGCGCGGCCTGGGCCGCCTTCGGCCAGCAGCATGGCTTCGTGATCTACCTGCAGTCCGGTGGCGTGGACACCGTGCAGCCGCTGGACGGGCAGGGCGTGGCGCTGTCGTTCCGGCTGGCGCCGTGGGATGTCGAGCTGGCGTTCCGCCCGCTGGATTTCATCCAGGTCAATGCCAAGCTCAACGAGAAGATGATCGCCCACGCCCTGGACCTGCTGCAGCCGGGTGAGGACGAGCGCGTGCTGGACCTGTTCTGCGGCCTGGGCAACTTCACCCTGCCGTTGGCCCGCCGTGTGCGTGAAGTGGTGGGTGTGGAAGGCGATGCCGGCCTCGTCGCGCGTGCGCGTGAGAACGCGGAGCGCAACGGCCTGGCGAACGCGCAGTTCTTCAGCGCCGACCTGACCCAGGACCAGCGCAGCACGACGTGGATGCGCCAGGGCTTCGACAAGCTGCTGCTGGATCCGCCGCGCTCGGGCGCGATCGAAGTGCTGCAGCAGCTGCCGCTGAAGCAGTTCAAGCGCATCGTCTACGTCAGCTGCCACCCGGGCTCGCTGGCGCGCGATGCCGGCTATCTGGTCAACGAACAGGGCTTCACCCTGGTCAGCGCCGGTGCCATGGACATGTTCCCGCACACCGCGCACGTGGAAAGCATCGCGGTATTCGAAAAGCGCTGAGCAGCTGTCATCACCCGTGGCGCATAATTGCGCCATGGGCATCGAAATCGAACGCAAATTCCTGGTCAGCAGCGATGGCTGGCGCACCGCCGCGCATCGGGTGATCCCGATGGCGCAGGGCTACATCAACGACATGGGCGCGCTCGACCGCGGCACCCAGAACGCCTCGGTGCGCGTACGCATCGAAGGCGACCACGCCGCGCTGAACCTGAAGTCGCGCACCCTCGGCCATACCCGGCAGGAGTTCGACTACCCGATCCCGGTGGAGGACGCGCGCGCACTGCTGGGGCTGTGTGTCGGCGGCCTGATCGACAAGCGCCGCCATCTGGTCGAACACGCCGGCCTGACCTGGGAAGTGGACGAATTCCTCGGTGACAACGCCGGTCTGGTGGTGGCCGAAGTCGAACTGGAAAGCGCCGATCAGGCCATCGACCTGCCGGACTGGGTCGGCGCCGAAGTGACCGATGACGCCCGCTACTACAACGTTGCCCTGGCCAGCCGCCCGTATTCACAGTGGTGAACCCCCAAAAAGGGGACGGAGGGGATTAAGTCGTCTTTACCCCGCCCGTGCGGAAAGCGACTTAATCCCCTCCGTCCCCTTTTATCGAGGAAGGCGGTCCCCATGTCGTGGACATGAGAATCGACATCTACTCCGACGTGGTCTGCCCCTGGTGCTGGATCGGCAAGCATCGTTTCCAGCAGGGCGTGCAGTTGCTGGGCGCCAATGCGCCTGAACTCGATATCCACTGGCAGCCGTTCCAGCTGGACCCGGATGCGGACGACACCCCGGTGCCGCTGCGCGAGGCCTATGCGCGCAAGTTCGGGGGCGTCGAGCGCACCGAGCAGATCCTCGGCCAGACCCAGACCACCGCGCGCGCGGAGGGGCTGTCGATGGATTTCAACCAGGGCCAGGTGCGGGTGACCACACTGCCGGCGCATCGGGTGTTGTGGCTGGCCGGCCAGCATGGCGTGCAGGATGCGGTGGGTGAAGCGCTGTTCCGCGCCCACTTCGAACATGGCCAGAACCTGGCCGACAACGCTGTACTGGTGAAGGCCGGCGTGGCGGGCGGCCTGGACGGTGGTGAAGTCGCGCAGATGCTGGCCTCCGACCGCGGCCTGGCCGAGGTCGAAGCCAAGCTGGCGCAGGCCCATGCACTGGGCATTTCGTCGGTGCCGACCTTCGTGATCGATGGGAAGTGGGCGATTTCCGGGGCGCAGCCACCCGAGGCGTTCGCCCAGGCCCTGCGGCAGATCGCGGCAGAACAGGGCGCCCCGGCTACCCCGGCTGACGGCGACGAGGCCTGCGGCCCGGACAGCTGCAAGGTCTGACCGGCTCCTCAAAAGGGGACGGAGGGGATTAAGACGTATCCAGCCCCTTGGGGCCGATTGCGCCTTAATCCCCTCCGTCCCCTTTTTCTGACCACTGCGCCTGTCGGCCGGTTCTGCGACAATGCGGCACTGCGCCATGCGGGCGCGCGCTGTGGAGATCGACCATGCTGCTGATCGGCGTTGCCGGCACCGAACTGACCGCCCAGGAACGTGACTGGCTGCAGCACGACGCCGTGGCCGGAGTAGTGCTGTTCAAGCGCAACTTCGCCTCGCGCCAGCAGGTGACCGATCTGAGCGCGGCCATCCGTGCCGCTGCCCCGCGCCCGCAGCTGATCTGCGTGGACCAGGAAGGCGGCCGTGTGCAGCGCTTCCGCGAGGGTTACAGCGATCTTCCGCCGCTGCAGGACATTGGTGCCCTGTACGCCACCGACCCGCAGCGGGCCCTGGCGCTGGCCGAGCAGCATGCCTGGCTGATGGCCAGTGAAGTCCGCGCCAGCGGCCTGGATCTCAGCTTCGCCCCGGTGGTCGACCTTGGCCGCGGCAACCGCGCCATCGGCAACCGCGCCTTCAGTGAAGACCCGCAGGTCGTGGCCGCGTTCACTGCAGCCTATGTGCGCGGCATGCACGCGGTCGGCATGGCCGCCACGCTCAAGCATTTTCCTGGTCACGGCACCGTGCTGGAAGACACCCACGTCGATACCGCGATCGACCCGCGTGCGCTGGACGAGCTGCGCGCGCAGGACCTGGTGCCGTTCCAGGCCGGCATCGCCGCCGGTGCCGATGCGGTGATGATGGCGCACGTGATCTATCCGCAGGTGGCAGCGGAGCCCGCCGGCTATTCCCCACGCTGGATCCAGGACGTCCTGCGCGGCGAACTCGGCTTCCGCGGCGTGGTGTTCTCCGATGACATCGGCATGGCCGCCTCGCACAGCGCCGGCGGCGTGCCGGCACGCGTGCACGCGCACCTGGACGCCGGTTGCGACGTGGTGCTGGTCTGCCATCCGGAACTGGTCGATGAAGCCCTGCATGCGGTGCAGGGACGCTCTCTCAATACTGCTGCGCTGCTGGGCCTGCTCGGCCGCGGCGCGCTCGGCTGGGACGGCCTGCTGGCCGATGCCCGCCATGGCGACACCCAATCCCGTCTGCTTGAAACCCTTGGAAGAACCGTCTGATGCCCAACCTCACCATTTCCCAGGCCCTGGCCCAGGCTGACCTGCTGGTCGACCGCCCCACCATCGACAAGGCCATCGCTGCTATCGCCGACGCCATCGCGCGCGATTACGAGGGCGAGGTGCCGTTGTTCCTGTCGATCATGCATGGTGCGCTGCCGTTCGCCGGCCAGCTGGCGCTGGAACTGGGCGCGCGCGGCCAGGACGTGCAGTTCGATTACCTGCACGCTACCCGTTACCGCGGTGAAACCACCGGCGGCGACCTGGTCTGGAAGCACAAGCCGGCCACCTCGCTGTTCGGCCGCCGCGTGCTGCTGGTCGACGACATCCTCGACGAGGGCTACACCCTGCAGGGCGTTCGCACCTGGTGCCTGGAACAGGGCGCGACCGATGTGCGCATCGCTGCGATGACCGTGAAGAAGCACGACCGTGCGCTGCCCGATGTGACCGCCGACTACGCGGGCATCGAGCTGCCGGACCGCTACGTGTTCGGCTTCGGCATGGACGTCAACGAGACCCTGCGCTGCGTGCCGGCCATCTACGCAATGAAGGAATAACGGCGCGGCCGCCCGCGGCGCGTTTTTTCCATCGCCGGCATCCTCGGGTGCCGGCGTTCGTCTTTTCATGGAGTGCTTCTAATGCAACAGATCGCCCTGGCCGTGATCGGCGGTACCGGTGTCTACAACCTGGCCAAGCTTGACGACGTGCAGACCCACGAGGTCGACACCCGCTTCGGCCGCCCATCGGGCCCGGTGCGCGTGGGCACGCTGCTCGGCCATCGCGTGGCGTTCCTGGCGCGGCATGGCGAGGGGCATTCGCTGCCGCCGCACAAGATCAACTACCGCGCCAACCTGGCTGCGCTGCAGCAGCTGGGCGCGCAGCGGGTGCTGGCATTGAACACGGTGGGTGGCATCAACGAGAACTTCGGTCCGCGCGTGCTCGCCTGCCCGGACCAGATCATCGACTACACCTGGGGCCGCATCAGCACGATCTGTGAAGAAGAAGGCTCCGACGTCGTCCACGTCGATTTCGGCCATCCGTACACGCCGATGCTGCGCAGCAAGATCCTGGCGGCAGCCAAAGTGACCGGTGTCACGGTCCATGACGGTGGCTGCTATGGCGCAACGCAGGGCCCGCGCCTGGAAACCATCGCCGAAATCGCCCGCATGCGCCGCGACGGTTGCGATCTGGTGGGCATGACCGGCATGCCGGAAGCCGCACTGGCGCGGGAGCTGGGGCTGGATTATGCCTGCCTGGCGATCATCGCCAACTGGGCCGCCGGCTGCGGTGATGGCGAGGAGATTACGATGGCCGAAGTGCTGGCCAATGTGCAGGCGGCCAGCAACGGACTTCCGGAACTGGTGGGCGAATTGGCGCGGGGGTGATTGTCTTCCCCGAGCAAGCTTTGCATACTCAGCTTGTGCGCGGGTTCAGCGTACACCACCCATTCATTGCATAAGGTCTCGCATCACCATGCCGAACGGTACCGTCAAGTGGTTCAACGACGCCAAGGGATTTGGCTTCATCTCGCCGGAGGATGGCAGCGCCGACGTGTTCGCGCACTTCTCCGCCATCAACTCCAAGGGCTTCCGCAGCCTGCAGGAAGGCCAGCGTGTCACCTATGACGTGACCCAGGGCCCGAAGGGCGCCCAGGCTTCGAACATCACGCCGGCCGAGTGATCCACTCGACAGTGCGTTGAAAACCCCGCTCCGGCGGGGTTTTTTTTTGCGCTGCGACAAGAATTGCGCTGCCGTGGGCGGAGGCCCCGCTGGGCATCCGGATTTGCGCTCGGGCACAATGCGCCCATGAAGGAACGACTGCGCATCGCCGTGATCGGCTACGGCACCGCTGGACAGGCATTGTCCATCCTGCTCTCCCGTGATGGCCACGAGGTGGAGATCTTCGAACGTGTGCCCACGCCGGGACCGGTTGGCGCCGGTTTCCTGCTGCAGCCCAGCGGCCTGCAGGTGCTGTGGCAGATGGGCCTGCTTGACGCCGTGCGCGCGCATGCCGCGCCGGTGCATCGCCTGTACGGCGATACGCCGTGCGAACGCGCAGTGATGGACATGCGCTACGCCGGCCTGGACGCGCGCCTGCACGGCCTTGGCATGCAGCGCGGCGCCCTGTTTTCGTTGCTGGATGATGCGCGTGCTGGTGCGGGCCAGCTGCATGCCGGCGTCAGCATCGCTGCAGTGGATGCCGAGCAGGGCCGCCTGCGTGACAGCGAAGGGCGCCTGCACGGTGCGTTCGACCTCGTGGTGGCCGCCGATGGTGCGGCCTCGACGCTGCGCGGCACGCTCAAAGACGGTAACGGATTGGATCGCGTGTATCCGTGGGGTGCGCTGTGGTGCCTGTTGCCAGCCGAAGACTGGCCACACCTGCAGGAGCTGCGGCAGCGCTACGTGGCC
This sequence comes from Stenotrophomonas sp. YJH_SMC_94-11, assembly GCF_059370435.1. Lineage (NCBI taxonomy): Bacteria > Pseudomonadati > Pseudomonadota > Gammaproteobacteria > Lysobacterales > Lysobacteraceae > Stenotrophomonas > Stenotrophomonas sp. YJH_SMC_94-11. Next base: position 7,400 of record NZ_JCAFTR010000011.1, read on the forward strand.
GCACGCAAGATGATCGGGCTGTTGCCGGTCGGTACGCGGCCCGGTGATGACACGCCGCGCCTGAGCTTTTTCTGGAGCCTGCCACGCGACGATTTCGAACGTTGGCAGGCCGACGGCATGACGCCCTGGCTGGACGAACTGCATGCGCTGTGGCCGCAGGCCAGTGCACGCTTCGCGCATCTGCGTGACGCCGGCCAGCTGGCACGGGCCGTCTACCGCGACGCGGTGATGACGCGCTGGTATCACGGCCGCATGGTGCTGGCCGGCGATGCCGCGCATGCGATGAGCCCACAGCTGGGCCAGGGCGTGAACATGGCGCTGCTCGATGCGCTGGCGCTGCGCGATGCCTTGCGCGCGCATGGTGGCGGTGCCGCGGCATTGCAGGCCTACCAGGCGCAGCGCAGGGCGCACGTTGCGGTCTACCAGCGCTGGAGCCGTTGGCTGACGCCGCTGTTCCAGTCCGATCGCGATGCCTGGGCCAAAGCGCGCGACGTACTGCTCGGCCCGATGGGGCGCCTGCCGGGTGGGCGTGGTCACATGCTGCGTGTGCTCAGCGGTACCCAGCATGGCTGGTTCGGTTCGCTCGCGTTGGATCCGGCTTTCGTCGACGCGCTGGCCACTGCGGCGCAGGTGCCTCGCATCAACGCGATCACGGCCACTGCGTGAAACGCGTCGTCACGTGAATTAACGGTTGCCTCACTGCGCATATGCGAGAAGTAGGTTGCACGCGATTGCGCGTCGCCCGTTTTCCTTTCCGTGATCAACATCGCGCGTGGCCCGGGAGGCGCTGCCGTCGCCGCCTGTTGCGGCCCGGATGTGCCGCCTGTTGTCGAAGAGGAGGGTGCCATGTTGTTCGCGGTCGAGGAGCTGGAATCGGAAATCTGCAAGCTGCGCGGTCTGTTGCAGATGCTGCACGAGGACCAGCCCGACGTACTGGAGGACGTGTTCGAGTTCCATGTCGGCAGCCTGATCAGTCATGCGTCGCCGGAGCACCACACGCGCATCCGCACCTGCGCGCAGGAGATGCTGGCGGCGATCCAGGCCCTGCCGCGGCGCCGGGAAGAGGACACGCCTGAGTTCCAGCTGATGCCGCAGCTGGATATCCGTCCGGCCTGATTCAAGCCAGGGGCAGCACCACTTCAAGCCAGGGGCAGCACCACCAGGCCGTTGTCCACGCAGGCGACCATCTGCTCGCCGGCAGCGGGAACAGGAACGATTCCGGCGGTGAACGCGGAGAAGGCCGGCACGAGCGTCATCCTGTCACGCAGCCAGAATGCGGGGAAGCGCCGTCGCAACGCAGGCAAAGCGATCTGTGGGTGCAGATGCCCGGCGATCACATGCAGCTCCGCATCGGGCACCGGCTCATGCCGAAGCAGGAACGGTGGCAACCGTACCTCGTCGTGTATCTGCACCTGCAGCTCGGCATGCGGCAGCTGCCGGTCATGATTTCCGCGCAGGACATGCACGTCCAGTGCGGCATTGCGTTCGCGCCATGCCAACCATTGCTGGTACCACGCAGCGCGATGCGCCGGGCCATGCAGGATGTCGCCCAGGATCCACAGCTCGCGGCAGGCATGCCTGTCCAGCAGCCCCTGCAGGCGTTGCAGGTCCTTGCCGGTACCGCCGCTGGGCAGCGCGATGCCTGCGCGGCGGAATACATCGGCCTTGCCCAGGTGCAGGTCGGCGAGCAGCAGTGCCTGCCGCGCGGGCCAGTACAGTGCACGCGCGCCAAGCAGAACCAGCGACTCGCCTGCGCGCAGCAGCGGCAGTTCATCGGCCATGCCGACGCTCCAGCTGCTGGGCCGCGCGTTGCACCCGGGTACGCCAGTCTTCGTTGCTGAACTGCCCGCGCAGGCGTTCGGCCCACAGCGGGAAACCCAACGGCGTGAGTGACGCCGGGCGCTGCACCGAGAGGGTCTGCATCCGAATCCTGGCCAGTACCTGTTGCAGCCCTGGCATGTCGAGGCTGTCATTCAGCACTTCCTGTTCCGCCAGCGCCAGCAGCAGGTGATCCGGGTCGTGCTCGCGCAGTACGTCGTAGAGCAGTCCCGCGGATGCCTGCAGCTGGCGCAGTGCCCGTGGCATGCCACCGGGCAGGCTGGGGACCAGCAGGCCGGCGACGCGTGCGATGCCGCGGAACTGGCGACGCGCCAGCTCGCCCAGGTTCACCGCAGCACGCAGATCATCCAGCAGCTGATCGGTGGAGAACAGCGCCCGCCATTGCGCCGCATCCAGATCGATGGCCTGTGCCGGTGCCAGCACCAGGCCGTGATCGTTCACCGCATAGCCGATGCTGTTGCGCTGCCGGCGGGTACAGCGCAGCGCCAGCAGGGCGGCCAGCGCCTCATGCACGTGGCGGCCGGCAAAGGGATAGACGAACAGGAACTGGCCTTCGCGACGACGCACATCCTCCACCAGCAGATGGGTTGGGCCGGGAAGCGCCGACAACCGCTGCTGCAGTGCCAGCAGGGGTGACAGCCAGCGTGACTCGGCGCTGTCGTCAGCACCGGACAGTACCCACTCCAGCTCGCGGCCCAGCGGCATCGACAGCGGCAACTGGCCGCCCTGCCAGCGCGGCACGATCCCCTCACCGCGTCCTCGTGCCAACCGGACGAAGGCAGTCATGTCGCGCAGCTGCACCAGCTCCAGCAGGCGCCCGGCGAACTGGAAGCGGTCGCCACGGCGCAGGCGGCTGGCGAACTGTTCCTCCACGGCGCCCAGGCTGCCGCCGCGCAGGAACTGCACGCGCACGCTGCCATCGCTGCTGATGGTGCCGATCGACAGCCGATGACGCAGCGCCTGGCGACGGTCGTGCATGCGGTACCACCCATCGGCATCACGCACGACCTTGTGGAAATCGGGGTACTGGGCCAGCGCTTGGCCACCCTGCACGACGAATGTGAGCACGGCCTGCCACTGGTCGTCGCCGAGCGACGCGAAGGCATGGGTACGCCGCACCTGCGCCAGCAGGTCGGCGCTGTCGAAGCCGCCCGCCAGGGCGCGGCTGACCGCATGCTGGGCCAGCACATCCAGCGGCAGCGTCGGCGGCCTGCGCGCTTCGACCACGTTCCCGGCCAACGCACGGCGCACGGCGGCGTACTCGGCCAGTTCCAGCGCATGGCTGGGCACGCACAGGATGGAACCGCTGGCACCCGGGCGGTGCCGTGCGCGTCCGGCGCGCTGGCGCAGTCGCGCCACGCCCTTCGGGCTGCCCAGCTGCAGTACCTGCTCAACCTCGGGGAAGTCGACGCCGAGGTCGAGGCTGGAGGTGGCAACCACGCAGCGCAGCGCGCCCGCGCGCAGGCCATCCTCCACCTGCTGGCGCAGCACCGGGTCCAGCGAGCCGTGGTGCAGCGCAAGCGTGTCCGGTTCTTCCGGCCAGACTGCAGCCAGCGCCTGATGCCACAATTCAGCTTGCGCGCGCGTATTGGTGAACAGCAGGCTGCTGCGTGCCTGCATCAGTGCATCCAGCACGCGTGGCAGCTGCGCCAGGCCCAGATGCCCGGCCCAGGGGAAATGTTCGCCAGGGTCCGGCAGCACGCTGCGCACGCTCACTGCGCGAGGGCGTACGCCCTGCACGATCGGTGCATCCGGTTGCCCGGGCAGCAGTACATCGCGCGCCTCATCCAGATTGCCCAGCGTGGCCGACAGTCCCCACAGCTGCGATGCAGGCGCGGCCTGGCGCAACACTGCCAGGTTCAACTGCAGCAGCACACCGCGCTTGTTGCCCAGCAGTTCGTGCCATTCGTCCACCACCATGCAGCGCAGCCGCTGCATGCGCGGCAGCGTATCCGGATAGCTCAGCAGCAGCGCCAGTGATTCCGGCGTGGTCACCAGTACGTCGATGCGGCCCTCGCGCGCCTGGCGCCGCTCGCGGTTGCTGGCGTCACCACTGCGCAGGCCGACACGCCAACCCAGCCCCAGCCCATCGACCACGGTCTGCAGCGCGCGCGCGGTGTCGCTGGCCAACGCGCGCAAGGGGGTCACCCACAGCACCTGCAGCGGGCGGACCGCGCTGGCGCGGCGGGGGGAGGGTGGCGGGTCGATCATGGCCTGCAGCAGCGGCCCGCCGAACATCGCCAGTGTCTTGCCGCTGCCTGTGGGTGTATGCAGCAGCCCGGATTCGCCGGCGAGATAGTGACGCCACATCGCGCGCTGGAACGGCAGTGAGCGCCAGCCTCTGGACGCGAACCAGTCTTCCAGCCGGCGCAGTGCCTGGCTGCGGTTCATCGTGCCAACGCCTGCAGCGTGGCCAACTGATCGGCTTCGCTGGCGGGCTTGTCGTGGCGCCAGCGCAGGATGCGCGGAAAACGCACGGCGATGCCCGACTTGTGCCGGCTGCTGCGGTTGACCGCCTCGAAGCCCAGCTCGAAGACGTGTTCGGCGCGAACGCTGCGCACCGGGCCGAAGCGCTCGCGGGTGTTGGCGCGGATCCAGCGATCAAGCGCGAGGATTTCCTTGTCATCCAGGCCCGAATAGGCCTTGGCGACCGGTACCAGCGTGTCGCCGTCCCAGACGCCGAAGGTGTAGTCGGTGTACAGCGTGCTGCGCCGCCCATGGCCGGCCTGCGCGTACAGGAGCACCGCATCGATGGTGAGCGGATCGACCTTCCATTTCCACCAGTCACCGCGGCGGCGTCCGGCCTGGTAGGGCGAGGCATGCCGTTTCAGCATCAGTCCTTCCACGCCGCGTTCGCGTGCCACGTCGCGCATTGCCGCCGCCTGGAGCCAGTTGTCGGCGTCAACGCCCGGTGAGAGCTGGATCCGTGCATCGCTCAGTGCACCGACGACCTCGGCGAGACGCGCGCGCCGCTGCTGCAGCGGACGTTCGCGCAGGTCTACGCCATCGAGTTCAAGCAGGTCATAGGCGAGCACCCGCACCGGCGTGTTGCGCAGGGTGGCCGCACCGGGTTTTCGGCGCTGGATGCGCGTCTGCAGCGCAGTGAAGGCACGCGGCAGGTCCGCGGCTTCGTCCCAGGCCAGCAGCTCGCCGTCCAGCACGCAGCCATCGGGAAGCGCCATCGCTGCCTGTTCGATCTCGGGGAAGCGGCCATCCAGCCGCTCTTCGCCGCGTGACCACAAGGCGACCTCGCCGCGCCGGCGCAGCAGCTGCAGGCGGATGCCATCCCACTTCCATTCCAGCAGCCAGTCATCGATCGGGCCGAGTCGTTCGGCAGGGGATCCCTCCAGTGGCGAGGCCAGGAAGAACGGATAGGGCTGCTGCCGGTCCAGCGGCAATTCATCCGGCGACAGCAGCTGGGCCAGAACGCCGGGCGAGGGCACCCACTCGCCCAGCATGCGCTGGGCGATGCGTGCGATGTCCAGGCCGGACCACTCGGCCAGTGCCTGCTGCACCAGTCGCTGCGACACGCCAACGCGCAGGGCGCCGGTCAGCAGCTTGTTGAATACCAGGCGTTCGCCGCTGCACAGTTGCTGCCAGCCGGCGACGATCGCCGCGCGACGCACCGCCTCGGGTTGGTTGGCGACCGCCAGCAGGTGCTGTTCGATCCATTCGGCCAGGGGCCGGTCAGGCGAGGGGTGTGGTGGGTCGTCCAACAGCAGGGTCAGCGTTTCGGCCAGGTCACCCACCTGCGCATAGCTGTCTTCCACCAGCCACGGTGGCAACCCTGATTGCTCGGCGATCCACGCGCGCAGTTCGCCACTGGCGGCGATCTTCCTGCGCGCGCCGCCCACCTTGCCACCACTGAGCAGGTACAGCGCCCACGCCGCATCGTGTGCGCCTGCCTGGCGGAAGTAGTCGACCAGCGCTGCGCGCTTGTCCAGCGTGGCAGTGCTGCGGTCCAGGCGTTGGTAGAGCGCTGCGAAGGACTTCATTCCTCGCTCCCGAAATCGGTACGGAAGGCTTCGGCAGCCACGCCGCGCTCGCGCAGGAACGGAATCAACGCATCGGTATTGCCATGGGTGGCGATCACCCGCTGCGCGCCGGTCTGTTGGATCGTCTGCAGCAGTGCTGGCCAATCGGCGTGGTCGGAAATGACGAAGCCTCGATCGACGTTGCGGCGGCGACGGTTGCCGCGCAGTTGCATCCAGCCCGAGGCGAAGCCCAGCTGGTGACGGCCGAAGCGGCGCATCCAGGGCGTGCCCGCAGCCGAGGGCGGAGCCAGGATCAACTGGCCGGCGGCATCGGGCTGGCGGCCCTGTTCGGCCACGGTGAGCGTCTCCAGCATCGGTACGCCGGCCTGCCGGTACACCGCCACGCCATTGGCGATGGCGCCATGCAGCCAGGCCGGCCGATCGTCCAGTGGCCGCAGCTCTGCCAGCACCCGCTGTGCCTTGCCCAGCGCATAGCACAGCAGGATCGCAGCCTCGCCGCGTTGTTCGCATTCGCGGCGCCACGCCACGATTTCGGCGGCGACGGCCGAAGTGTCCGGCCAGCGGTAGATCGGCAGGGCGAAGGTGGCTTCGGTGATGAAGGTATCGCAGGGCACCACTTCGAACGGCGCACAGGTTGGGTCAGGCTCCCGCTTGTAGTCGCCGGAGGCGACCCAGACCTGCCGCCCGTCGTCGATGCGCACCTGCGAAGATCCCAGGACGTGACCGGCTGGATGCAGCGATACCTGTACCCGGCCCAGGCGGAACGGCACGCCCTCGACGTGCGCCTGCACCGGAACATCGCCCAGGCGCCAGCGCAGGATCGGCAGGCTGCCTTCGCTGCAGTGGTACTCGCCCATGCCCGGGCGGGCGTGATCCCCGTGGCCATGCGTGATGACCGCGCGCGCTACCGGTCGCCAGGGATCAATGTGGAAATCGCCGGCGGCGCAGTACAGCCCTTCCGGGCGCAGCACCACCAGATCGTCGTTGGCTGCCATGCGATCACTGTGGCCTGCTGCTCGTGCAGACGGTGAGAACCGGCCTGAACACGGGCTTGGCAAGTCATGCGGCACAATCGGACCGCATACCTCTTGCCGCCAGGATGGACCGGATGAGTGGACCAAGCTTCAGCAGCGACGCGCCCTACGAAACCCATGTGGTGTTGAACCAGCCGCCACCGTTCGCGGGGCGCCAGTTGTGGACTGACGACGTGGCGCTGATGGAAGCCGTGCAACGCGAAGGCGCTGGCAGCTTCGCGCCACGCCTGGCGGTCTATGGCGCGCTGGCCGGCGACGAGCTGTACCGGCTCGGCTTCGATGCCAACCGCGATCGCCCACGCCTGCGCACGCATGATGCGCAGGGTCATCGCATCGATACGGTGGAGTTCCACCCGGCCTATCACCAGTTGATGGAGACGGCGAAATCGCACGGTGTCGCCGGCTTGTCCTGGCATGAACCGCAACCCGGCGCGCATGTCGCGCGTGCGGTGTTGAGCTACCTGCACCACCAGGCCGAGGCCGGCACCAGTTGCCCGTTGACGATGACCCATGCAGCAGTAGCGGTGCTGCACACGCAGCCGCATCTGGCCGAGTGGGCACGCAAGGCCGCAGCGCCGGTCTATGACGCGCGCGACGTGCCGGTGGCTGACAAGGTCGGCATCACCCTGGGCATGGGCATGACCGAGAAGCAGGGCGGCTCGGACGTGCGCTCCAACAGTACGCGCGCCGAACCGATCGATGGTGAGCGCTATCGCCTTGTCGGCCACAAGTGGTTCTTTTCCGCACCGATGTGCGATGGCTTCCTGGTGCTGGCGCAGGCGCCGGGAGGACTGACCTGCCTGCTGATGCCGCGCCGGCTGGCCGACGGTGACCGCAACGCATTCCGGTTGATGCGGTTGAAGGACAAGCTCGGCGACTGGGCCAATGCCTCCAGCGAAGTCGAGTTCTGCGGCGCGCAGGCATGGCGGGTGGGCGAGGAGGGGCGTGGCGTGGCCACCATCATCGGCATGGTGATGATGACCCGCCTGGATTGCATGCTGGGCGCAGCGGCGGAAATGCGCATGGCGTTGGCGCAGGCGTTGCACCACGCACGCCATCGCCGCACCTTCGGCAAGCTGCTGGTCGAGCACCCGTTGATGACCAATGTGCTGGCCGACCTGGCACTGGAATCGGAAGCGGCCACGGTACTTTCGATGCGCATCGCACGCGCGGTGGATCGCGCCGCCGTGGATGCCAACGAAGCTGCGCTGGCACGGGTGGGAACGGCGCTGGGCAAGTACTGGCTGTGCAAGCGCGCGCCGGCCTTCGTCAACGAAGCGCAGGAATGCCTCGGCGGCGCAGGCTATGTGGAGGAATCGATGCTGCCGCGGCTGTACCGGCAGGCGCCGTTGAATTCGATCTGGGAAGGCAGTGGCAACATCCAGTGCCTGGACGTACTGCGCGCGCTGGCACGTGAACCGGAGGCACTGGCGGCGCTGCGCGCCGAGCTGGCAGCGGTGGCCGATCATGATGCGCGCTACGCGGCGGCGCTGCAGCGTTGGGCAGCGGCGCCGGCACCGGATGAGTCGCAGGCGAGGCTGTTCTGCGAGCGCACTGCGCTGCTGTTGCAGGCAGCGTTGATGTTGCGGGCGGGCAGTCCAATGGCTGAAGCGTTCGTGTGCAGCCGGCTGGAAGGGCAGCATGGGCTGGTGTTCGGGACGCTGCCGGCGGGTGTGGATCTGTCGGCAATGCTGGCGCGCGCGCTGCCGTAGGGCGGCCAACGGCGAAGCCCCTCGTGGTGGCCGCTGATACTGATGGGTGGGCCGCGCGGGTAGGTCGCGCAGGGGGCGCCGTGAATACGTCCTTGTAGGCTCGGGCGCGCCATCCATGGCGTTACGCCCCTGCGCAACCTACCCGCGCGGCCTTGGACACTTTCCGTACGCGTCCAGCACGGAATCAACAGAAAGAGCAGAGAGCGAAAAGCAGAAAAGCCGCGGCAGTGCCGCGGCTTTTCCTGTAGCGCCGAGACGATGCCCGGCTGCCGGTAGGCCTTAGTGCTTGGCTTCTTCCTTGGCGGCGTTGGCCTTGGCGTCATTGGCGACATCACGGGCCTTGTCAGCAACCTTCTGTGCGGCGTCCGCAGTGGCGTCGCTGGCATGTGCAGCGGCGTCGGTGGCCGCAACCTTGGCCTTGTCTGCGGCGTTTGCGGTGGCGTCTGCGGCCTTGTCCAGTGCCTGCTGGGTATCGGCGGCGGCCTGCTCGGAAGCGGCAGCAGTCTTGTCGGCAGCGTTGCGGGTGGCTTCGGCGGCCCTGTCCACGGCGTCACGGGCGGCAGCGCCGGCGCTGTCGGCGGCCTGCTGCGCGTCCTGCTTGGCCTGTTCGGCTTCCGGACCCTTGCAGGCGGCCAGGGCCAGCAGCAGGGAGGCGGCCAGCAGCGTGGTGGTGATCGGGCGAATCTTCATGGCGGTCTCCGGTACTGCAATGGATGGGGACGCCAGCCTATTCATGCCGTTGTGAAGACGGGGTCGCGATCCGAGGCGCGCGCAGGCAGCAGGCCAAAGAAAAAGCCGCTGGCGAACCAGCGGCTTTTCCAGAACAGCCTGAAGAAAGAAGTTATTACTTCTTGGCTTCTTCAGCAGCGTCCTTGGCCTGCTCAGCGGTAGCTTCGGCAGCCTTGGCAGCGTCCTTGGCTTCGCCAGCAGCAGCGTCGGTCGCGGCAGCAGCGGTGTTGGCAGCAGCGTCGGTCGCAGCGTCAGCAGCGGTGGCGGCGGTGTTGGCAGCCTGCTGGGCAGCGTCGGCGGTCTGGGCGCCGGCAGCGGCGGCCTGGTCGGCAGCAGCCTGGGCTTCGGTGGCGGCTTCGTTGGCCGAAGCAGCGGCGTCCTGGGCAGCTTCCTGCTTCGAGCAGGCGGCCAGGGCCAGAGCCAGGGACATCGCGACCAGCAGCTTGTTGATGCTCATTGTGTAAATCCTCGTCGTTAGAATTAGGCAACGCGCATGCTGCGCGCCGACAACATGATGACAAGCCAAGATTGGGTGTCAAGCGATCCCGCATTCATTTTTGCGAAATCGTCGTTAAATCTTTTTAAATCAATTCGATGGCGATGGCTGTTGCTTCACCACCACCGATGCACAGGGTGGCAATGCCGCGCTTGCCACCGCGCGTGCGCAGGGCGTTGACCAAGGTCACCACCAGGCGTGCACCGGAGGCACCGATGGGATGGCCCAGTGCGCAGGCCCCGCCATTCACGTTGAGCTTGTCGTGCGGGATGCCCAGTTCACGCATCGGTGCCATCGCCACCACGGCGAAGGCCTCATTGATTTCGAACAGGTCGATCTGGTCCAGCGACCATCCGGTCTTGGCCAGCAGTGTGTGGATCGCGCCGATCGGGGCGGTGGTGAACCATTCCGGTTCCTGCGAATGGGTGGCGTGGCCGACGATGCGCGCCAGCGGGGTAATGCCACGTGCGTTGGCGTCTTCCTCGGTCAGCAGGACCACCGCAGCGGCGCCGTCGGAGATGCTGGAGGAGCTGGCGGCGGTGACGCTGCCGTCCTTCTTGAAGGCCGGGCGCAGGGTCGGGATCTTGGCGATGTCGGAGCGGCCGGGTTGCTCATCGGTGGCGACCTCGACCTCACCCTTGCGGGTGGCCACCTTCACCGCGACGATCTCGTCGGCGAATGCCCCATTGGCCTGTGCGGCCTGTGCGCGCTTGACCGATTCGATCGCGTAGGCGTCCTGTTCCTCGCGGCTGAACTGGTACTTGTCCACGGCGCATTCGGCGAACTCGCCCATGGCCTTGCCGTCGTAGGCGTTGACCAGGCCGTCGTGGGCCATGTGGTCGATCGCCTGGAAGTTGCCGAAACGGTTGCCCGTGCGCGAGTTGGGCAGCAGGTGCGGGGCGTTGGACATCGATTCCATGCCGCCGGCGACCACGATGCTGGCCGAACCGGCCTTGATCAGGTCATGGCCGAGCATGATGGTCTTCATGCCCGAGCCGCACACCTTGTTGAGGGTGGTGGCACCGGTCGACAGCGGAATGCCGGCGGCGATCGCCGCCTGGCGGGCGGGCGCCTGGCCGAGGTTGGCCGGCAGCACGCAGCCCATGAGGACTTCAGAGACGTCGCTGGCCGGCACTCCCGATTGTTCCAGGGCGGCCGCGATGGCGGCCGCGCCGAGGGTCGGGGTCGGCACGCCGTTGAACTGGCCGAGGAAGGAGCCGATGGCGGTGCGCTTGGCGGCGGCGATGACGATGTTGGACATGGCAATCTCGTTGATGCGTAAGCAATGTTCGGAAAGGAGACCGAGGACGTTGGAAGCGCCGCGATTTCCCGGCAGACTGCGTGGGGGTCGACCCAAGTATAGAGGGTCGGGGAGGGCCGCCGCTGGGCGGCACCGCACGCCTGCCGGGATGTAGGCAGGCCAACGTTCATGGGAAGGAATCGATGGAACGCACGATGATGGTGAGGTCGGCGCTGGCGTCGGCGCTGGCGATGGCATTGACGGCATGTGGTGGCGGCGGAGGCGGCGGCAATGTCCGCATAGATCCCCCCCCGACCACCCCGACGCCCCCGACCACGCCCCCGCCGACCACACCGCCTCCGGCCAAGCCGCAGGAGCCGGCCTTCGACGCGCACCTGTCCGTGACCAATGCGCGTGCCGCACAGGCCGCCGGCCTGACCGGGCAGGGGGTGCGCATCGGCATCGTCGATTCGGGCGTGCAGCGCAACGCAGTGGCGCTGAACGGGCGCGTGGCCGCCAACCTCAACTACATCGACCCCGCCCGCAACAACCTGCAGGTGGACGACGTGGTGGGCCACGGCACGGCGGTGGCCAGCCTTGCCGCGGGTGCTTCGGTGGGATCCTGGCCGGGCGGCATCGCCCCCGGCGCACAGATCGTTTCGGCGCGGATCATCGCCGACAAGCCGCCCGTCGATGACGGCAGCGGCAAGGGCAATTCCTTCAGCGGCCCATTGGGCGTGGCGCAGGTCCACCAGGACCTGATCAGCTACAACGTGAAGGTGATGAACAATTCGTGGGGCGGCCTGTACTGGACCGACCTGCCGACCACCGCGCAGGTGGCGGCCGAGTACCGGCCGTTTGTCATCAACCATGGCGGCCTGGTGGTGTTCGCGGCCGGCAACGATGCGCGCCCTGAGCCTAGCAGCCTGGCCGCGCTGCCCAGCCAGCTGGGCGTTGCCGGCTCGCTGCCGGCGGCCGACCTGGAGCGCGGCTGGCTGGTGGCCACTGCGGTGGATCCGTATGCACCGGGCACGCTGGCCAGCTACGCCAATGCCTGCGGCCAGGCTGCGCGCTACTGCCTGGCGGCGCCGGGCAGCGCGGTCTATCCCGATGCCAACGGCGGCAGCTATTACTGGAACTACGGCACGTCCTTTGCCGCCCCGCTGGTTTCCGGCGCCGCCGCCCTGGTCTGGCAGCGCTACCCGTACTTCGACAACAACCTGGTGCGGCAGACCCTGCTGGGCACCGCCAAGGACATCGGTGCGCCCGGCGTGGATGCGGTGTTCGGCTACGGCCTGCTCGACATCTCGCGGGCGATCAAGGGGCCGGGGCGCTTCGACTGGGGCGATGTGGTGGCCAATGTCGATGCGCCATCGAGTGGCTCGCTGTGGAGCAATGACATCGTCGGCAGCGGTGGCCTGGTCAAGCAGGGCGGGGGAACCCTGGTGCTGGGGGGCAACAACAGCTACAGCGGTGCCACCCGCATCGAGCGCGGCATCCTGTCACTGCAGAACGGCAGCGTGATCCGCTCCAACGTGACGATCCTGGCGCAGGCCGATCCGGATTCAACCGGCCTGCAGTTCAATGGCGGTACGCCGCGCGTGATCGGCAATGTGGTCAACGGCAGCAGCGTGTTCCTGACCACCGGCAACACCACCGGCACCATCGAGGGCAACTACACCCAGCAGGCCGGCGCGCAGCTGATGATCGCGCTCGGTGCCAATGCGCTGCAGGTCACCGGCAACGCCACGATCAACGGGGGCGTGCGCGTGCACGGCTTCGTCTCCGGCTATGTGCCGCAGAACGGCAGCCGCCAGGACCTGATCCACGCCGCCGCCGGCCTCAGCGGCACCTTCAGCAGCCCGGCCACCTCCAGCGGCCTGCAGGGCCTGTCGCTGCTGCAGAGCAGCTATGGCTATGACAGCAACAACGCTTGGTTGAACCTGACCCAGGTCAGCGTCACGGCGGCCGCGACCGGGCTCACGGCCTCGGCGCAGTCGGCTGCGCAACGCGTGGACAGTGCGTTCAGCGCACTTGATGGCGATACGACGCTACAGGGCTCGGCCTTCGGTACGGCCGCCGGTGCGCTGCAGTGGACCGGCGGTGGCAGCAAAGGCCTCGAGGCCAGTTTGCAGAGCCTGTCCGGACAGGCGCATGCGCGGGCCGAGTCGGCCACCTTCGACAGCATCGACATGTCACGCCGCGCGATCGCCGAGCGCTTTGATCGCGTGCAGGCGGCGCCGCGCCTGCGCGGGGCCTGGCAGAGCGCGCTCGGCGAAGCCGGGCAGGGCAGTTTCGCCGGCAATGCCGCCGACAGCCGCGGTTGGATGGCCGGCCAGGACCTGCCACTGGGCAGCAATGGGCTGATGGGCGTGGCCTTTGGCGAAACCCGCAGCAATGGTGGCAGCAGCGTCGGTGGTGATCGTGGGCGTGATCGCCAGGCGCAGGCGCAGCTGTATGCCGGCTGGAACCTGGGCCGGGGCTATGCGCTGGCGCAGGTCGGCAGCGGCCAGTTCACCCGGGCGCTGGATCGCCAGTTGCTGCTGGGCGCCGGCGCCTACGGTGTCTCTGCACGTTACGGCGGACGTTTCAGCAGTGCCAGTGTCGAAGGCGGCTATCGTTTCGGCCGCGCGGGTGCGTCGTTCACACCCTACGTGGGCGCCAGCAGCACGCGCGTGGATACCGATGCCTTCAACGAACTGGGCGGGTTCGGCTTCGGCCTGCGTGGCGATGCCAACCGCGTACAGCGCAGCCAGATGCTGGCCGGTATCCGCGGCGAACGTGGCTGGGGGCGCTGGACCCTGCGCGGGCATGCCGAATGGCAGCAGCGGCTCGATGGTGCCGATGCGGACTGGCAGGCCAGTTTCGTCGGCGTTGATGCATGGGCGCCACTGGCGGGCTGGAACGCGCCGCGTGGCAGTGCGCTGTTCGGCGTGGCGCTGGAGTCGTGGTGGGGCCGCAACGGCCGCCTGAGCTTGGGCTTCGACCAACGCGTCGGCGGCGAAGGCGCGCGCCAGGCGGCGTTGCGCTACAGCACCGGGTTCTGAACGGGCGGTCGCGCCGGGTCGAAAGGCCCGGCGCGACATCGGCAGGCTCAGCCGCCGCGCAGGTTGCCCAGGCGCGGGGTGCTGCGACCCAGCGGCATCTTCAGCTTGCCGATCGACAGGATACGGCTTTCGGCGATGCGGTCGGCTGCCCGCTGCGGCGCGATGTTCTCGCGTTGCGACAGTTCGAAGATGCGGGTGAGGTTGTGGTAGATGCTGCGGATCAGGCGCATCGCGCGTTCGCGGTTGTAGCCATCGATCTCCAGCGACACGTTCATCACGCCGCCCGCGTTGACCGCGTAGTCAGGTGCATACAGGATGCCGCGCGCATGCAGTTCATCGCCGATTTCCAGGCTCGACAGCTGGTTGTTGGCGGTACCGCAGATGATCTTCGCCTTGATCCGCGGCAGGGTGTCGGCGTTGATCGCGCCTTCCAGCGCACACGGTGCGAACACATCGGCGTTCACTTCGTGGATCTCGTCTGGCTTGACCGCTTCGGCGCCGAAATCGCTGACCGCGCGATCAACCAGCGCGCTGTCCAGGTCGGTGACATACAGTTTGGCGCCGCGATCGCGCAGCAGCTTGACCAGCTCCATGCCGATGTGGCCCAGGCCCTGCACTGCGATGCTGGTCTTGCCCACTTCCTCATGGCCGAACTTGAAGCGCATCGCCGCCATCAGCGCCTGCAGCGCACCGTAGGCGGTGAACGGGGCCGGATCGCCGGATCCGCCATGGACCTGGTGCACGCCGGTCACGAACTGACTCTCCAGGTAGATGTTCTCCATGTCGTTGACGTCGGTACCGACGTCCTCGGCGGTGATGTAGCGCCCTCCCAGCGAGTCGACATAACGGCCGAAGGCGCGGAACAGTACTTCAGTCTTGTCCACCTTCGGGTCGCCGATGATCACTGCCTTGCCACCACCGACGTTGAGGCCGGCCAGCGCATTCTTGTAGGTCATCGTCCGGCTCAGCCGCAGCACGTCGGCCAGCGCCTCGTCGGTGCTGGCATACGGACGCATGCGCACGCCACCCAGGGCCGGGCCCAGGGTGGTGTTGTGGATGGCGATGATCGCCTGCAGGCCGGCATCGTGGTTGTGGCAGAACACCACTTGTTCGTGGCCGGTGGTGGCGAGGGTTTCGAATAGCATGGCGTCTCCGATGGCGCGATCAGCGGCGAACTGCAGCGAACGGCCAGTGAACGGTAGGGTCCCAAAACAAAAAAAGCGACGTCGTCATGGCTGGGGGACGGGTCGCGCGGCGCCATTCTAGTCCATTCCCCTGGCCGGTGCCGTCGACATCGCATGCCTTCCGGTTAAAGAAGATGAAAGTGCGGCCGATGCTGCGACGACGGCGGGTGGCCGGATTGGCGTGAAGAGGCGGGCGGTCAGTGACGGCAAGGACATTGCAACGACAGGGCGGGCGGCGATGACAGCGGCCTGGTGGCGATCGCTGCGCGGCTGGCTGGCGCGTTCGACCGGGGCGGCACCGTCGCGGCTGGTTGCTGCGTCCCGCCAGGCGGTGGCCGCCGCAGCGGCGAGCCTGCAGGGCGAGGCGCTGCCCCCGGCCGAGATCGCTGCACATCTGCAACGTGGCCTGCATGCGCTGGCCCTGTACCCGCGTCTGGCCGGTGAATCCACGCCGGTGCAGGCCGCAGGGCTGGGCGAGGCGGTGGCGCGCGCGCTGCAGGACCGCAACTGGGCGGCCAGGCAGCTGCCCCGCCGGCCGCAACTGCTGCCGCAGCTGATCCAGACCGTCAACGACGATGCCGCCTCAGCGCGGGTGATGGCCGCGATCATCGGTCAGGACCCGGTACTGACCGGCAACCTGCTGCGCATCGCCAACAGCCCGGCCTACAAGGTGCATGAGCGTCCGGTCGAAAGCCTGCAGCGGGCGGTGACACTGGTGGGTACCGAAGGCGTGCGGCAGATCATCAGCGCGGTACTGGTGCAGCCGGTGATGCAGGTGCAGTGCGAAGTGTTCCCGCAGTTCAGCACGATCATCTGGGAGCACGCATTGCTGGCCTCGCGCGCGGCTGCAGACCACGCACGCACGGTTACCTTCGGTGATGCTTTCGCCGCGCAGTGGCTGGGCCTGGTGCAGGGACTGGGCGCGTCACTGGTAATGCGCCAGCTGCTGCAGGAAGCGCAGGCCCGCGGCGAGGCCGTGGAGCCGGCGTTGGCCCTGCAGATGTTGCAGCAGTGGTCGTTGCCGTTGGCGCAGCGGGTCGCCGCCGCATGGGAGCTGCCTGAGCCGGTTCACCAGGCCCTGGCGGTGGATGCAGAAGGGGCGCTGGCCGACAGCCTGCGCCTGGCCAGCGCCGCCGCAGCGGCCAGCCTGTTGTGCCGCCATGGGCATGCCAGCCAGAGCCGCATGCTGGCGCTGCTGGAGCAGCTGCCTTCAGCGCCGCCGCATGCATTGCGCTGGATCTGGCGGCGCCTGCATGGGCGCAGCGTGGAGACGCTGGATGATGCCGGACAGGACCAGGCCGGCCCGGCGGCCTGAGTACTACAGCTGCGATTCGACCGGCAGCCAGCTGATGGCCCGCGCGGTCCAGCGCTTGCCCAGGCTCGCGCCGGGTTCGGCCTCCACCCAGTGCGGTGGCGGTTCACGCTCCAGCCAGCGTAGCCGGCCTCGGTCGTCCAGCGCCAGCCACCAGCTGTGCCTGGGGTCCGCCAGGCGCAGGTACTCATCGCGCAGCTGCGCCCCCAGCACCGGGTCGTCGAACAGTACGCCCATTTCGGTGTTGAGGTAGGCGGAGCGCGGGTCGAGGTTGAACGAGCCGACGAAGCCGCGGCGGTCGTCGACCACGAACGCCTTGGTGTGCAGGCTCGCGCCGCTGCTGCCGAACATGCCGGCATCGCCGGACTGTCCCTGCGCCTTCAGTTCGTACAGGTGGACGCCCGCTTCGAGCAACGGCACGCGGTAGCTCATGTAGCCGCCGTGCACGGCGGCGACGTCGTTGGCAGCCAGTGAGTTGGTCACCACGCCGACCTGCACGCCCCGCCCGGCCATGGCCGAAAAGCCATCCAGGCCTTCGTTGCCTGGCACGAAGTAGGGTGAGATCAACAACGCTTTGTGCCGGGCGGCCTGCAGCTCGCTGATCAGGGTCGACACCAGCCAGGCAGCGCGATCATCCCTGCGATGCTTCATCGGCGGGTCCGAGACGATGCGCACTGCACTGCTCCAGTGCAATGGCTCGGGACTCGGGCGCTGCCGCTGGCGCGATTCGGCCACGCGCGCAAGGTAGGGCCGCGCCACGTCCCGCTGCGCCTCATGATCCGATTCGCGCACCAGCAGGCGCAGCTGTGCATCGGTATGGAAGGCAAGCGCGGATACCGGAATGGCGGCCTCGCTGTTCCAGTAGTCGTCGAAGATCCGGTTGGCCTGCTCCACGGCAGGGCCGGCGACCAGCAGGTCCAGATCCTGGAAGTTCACATCGGTGCGCGCGCTGAAGTACTCCTCGCCGATGTTGCGGCCGCCGACGATCGCGACGCGGCCATCGGCGATCCAGCTCTTGTTGTGCATGCGGTGGTTCACGCTGAAGAAGCGTTGCACCATCTCCACCACGCGCAGGATGCCGGTCCGGTTGCGGAACGGGTTGTAGAGGCGGATTTCAATGTTGGGGTGCCGGTCCAGCGCCATCATCAGCGCGTCCTTGTCCTTGGCGTTCATGTCGTCGAGCAGGATGCGCACGCGCACACCGCGCTCGGCGGCGTCATGCAGCGCCTTGGCCATCAGGTGGCCGATCAGGTCGTCGTGCCAGATGTAGTACTGCAGGTCCAGGCTGCGGCCAGCGTGCGCGGTGATCATCGCGCGCGCGGCGAAGGCATCCATGCCATCACTGAGGAACGCTACGCCTGACTGCCCGGGATGCGCGTCCTGCAGCGGCACGATCTGCTGGTCGATGCGGGTCTGCGCCGGCTGCAATGGCAGTACATGCGAGGGCGCGCCCTGTGCCTGTGGCGTGAGATGGTCGGCCAGCAGCAGCCCGGACAGGACCAGCAGCAACAGCGCGGCGAGGACGATTGCAGCGACGCGCAACAGGCGTCGCCCCAGGGGCATGGGCAGGCTCATGCCTCGATGGTAGATCCACGCCCTGCGTGAAGGAATGCCTGCAGGATCGATAGGGCGTCAGCGCCCTTGCCTTCGGCAAGGGATCCGACCCCGCGGGCGTCACGGATGGGGGGCGGACCCGTTTCTGCAGGAAAGGGCCCTGACCCGCAGGCCTCAGAACCGCTCGTCGCTGCCCAGGTAACGCCACTGCGCCGGCGGCAGCGGCCCCAATGCCACCCGGCCGATGCGCAGTCGGCGCACGGCCAGCACCTGCAGCCCGGCGGCGGTCACCGCCACGCGCAGGCCCTTGACGGTCAGCCCCTTGCCGGCAAAGCGCAGGCGCTGCTCGCTTTGCCAGCTGACCTTCGCGCCGCCGGATTCCTGCTGCAGCCGCGCCAGCAGCCACGGTCCTCGCTCGGGGCCGCCTTCGGCCACTTCGATCAGGTATTCCTGTTCGGTGCGGCCCAGATTGCGCTGTAGATGGGCCAGCGTGGCCGGATCCTGGCTGACCACCACCAGGCCGCTGTCGCTGGCCGGAAGTGCAGCGGCCAGCTGCAGGCCGTGGAAATGGCGCTGCAACGGACGGATGTCGCTGGCATCAAGTTCGCTGCGGCTGTCACTGCTGACCAGCGCACACAGGGTCTCAGCAGCAACGCCGGCCGGCTTGTGCAGCAGCATGCTGACCCGCTCGGCCTTTTCATCACTGGCCTGCTCGGCCACGACGATCACCACGCTGTCATCGACCGGGCGCTGTGGCTGTTCCACCACTTCGCCGTCGACCGTTACCCAGCCGCCTTCGATATAGCGCCGCGCTTCGCCGCGGGGGATGCCGAGCAGGGCGGACAGGCGTTTGTCGAGACGGATCGGTTCCATGGCGGGCAGGTCGGGCAGGGGGCGCGCAGTGTAGCTGCTGCGGCCGGTCAGCGCTGGCTGCGGTTGGCCAGCTCGGTCAGGTACAGACGGGTATCGAACTCCAGCTGCAGGTAATCCGGTTCCATGTGCTGGCACAGCTGGTAGAAGGCCTTGTTGTGGTCGGCTTCCTTCAGGTGGGCCAGCTCATGCACCACGATCATGCGCAGGAACGCCGCTGGCGCCTGGCGGAATACCGTAGCGATGCGGATCTCGCGGCTGGCCTTGAGGCGGCTGCCGTGCACGCGGGAAATGGCGGTATGCGTACCCAGCGCGTGCTTGATCACTTCCAGGGTGTTGTCGTAGCAGACCTTGTTGAGCGGCACCGACTTGCGCAGGTAGCGATCTTTCAGCGCCTGGGTGTAGTCGTACAGCTGGCGGTCGCTGCGCACCTCGTGCGGGTCGGGATAGCGCTGCTGCAGCCAGGGGCCGAGCTTGCCCTGCGCCAGCAGTTCGCTGACCTGGGCGACCAGGGGTTCGGGGTAGCCGGTGAGGTACTTCAGGACTGCCATGCAGGGGCGGCGGGGCGTCGGTAGAATGGAAGCATCCAAGATTACACGCGGTATGTACCAACCATGGCAAAGCCCAACGCGCTGCAGGAACAATTGCTCAAGGCCGGTCTGGCCAAGAAGTCGCAGGCCAGCGCCGCCGCGCGGGAGCAGGCCAAGGCCCGCCAGGGCAAGGCCGAATCGGCCTCGGCCGAGGTCCAGCGTGAGGCTGAACGTGCCCGTGCCGAGAAGGTCGAGCGTGACCGCGCGCTGGCCGCCGAGCGCAATGCCCAGGCCAGGCAGGCGGAACAGAAGGCACAGGCGAAGCAGATCATCGCGGCCCATGCAGTACCCCACAAGGGCGATGACGAGTATCGCTTCAGCGATGGCGCGGCGATCCGCACCCTGCTGATCGACCCCAAGCTGCGCAAGGCGCTGTCGGTGGGCGTGCTGGTCATCGTCGCCAATGGCGAGGGTTACGCCCTGCTGCCGCGCGCCGCCGCCGAGAAGGTGCGCGAGCGGGCCCCGGAGGCGATCATCGTCGACCACGGCCAGCCGGGCTCGACTGCTGAGATCTCCACCGGCAACGCCGAGGACGACGCCTACTACGCCCAGTTCCAGGTGCCGGACGACCTGATCTGGTAAGCAAAAAGGGGACGGAGGGGATTAAGTCGCGATCGCCCCGATTGGATCCGTTGGCGTTCTGCTCAGCTTGCTGAAGGCGCACCGGGCACGGCTCGGCGCAACACTGGCCTGCTCCTTTGTGGGCGGGTGTATCGTCCCCATATCAGGCGACACACCTGCGGAGGAAGACCATGGCCACCGGTTGGGCGGGAGATGGCGCGGTCCAGGACCAGATCGACGCCACCGTCGACGATGCGATCGCCCGCGCGCGCCGCCAGCTGCGGCAGGGCCCGGGCCTTGAGCACTGTGAGGAATGTGAAGCGCCGATTCCGTTGGCGCGACGTCGTGCTGTGCCGGGAGTTCGCCTGTGCGTGGCGTGCCAGCAGGCGCATGACGAAGAAGAGCAGGCGCATGCCGGTTACAACCGGCGTGGCAGCAAGGACAGCCAGCTGAGGTAAAGGGTGTTCGGCAGGGCTGCGCCCTGCACCCGCCGAAGCCTTCAAGCCAAGGCAACAGCAACAGCAAAAGCAAAAGCTGGCATTCCGTGGGTTGGCAGGGCGGTGTCGGAGTGCGGGGACGCCGTAAACCCGTCCATGGGGGCTTGGCCGCGGCATCCATGCCGCGGACACCCCGCACTCCGACATCGCCCCACCTCTGACAGATTCCGTGCGCTGTTGGCGGGTGCCGACCGTTAGTCGGCACATCTGTCAGATATCGAATGAATTCATTCGTGCCGACCAACGGTCGGCACCCACCAAAGCAGAACGCCGTTCCGACAGTTCGCGGAAAACTGTCGAAGGCGGGGTGGGTCCGGTTGAGGGGGCGTGAGCCGCATGGATGCGGCGACCGAGCTTACATGGACGTACTTGCAGCGTCCCCCTCAACCGGACCCAGCCCGCCAACCCACGGAATGCCCGCCTTTGACGTTGACGTTGCTTCGGCAGGTGCAGGGCGCAGCCCTGCAAAGGAAGACCCCCTCAGCCGTCGCCCTGGATGCCGCCGGGGGCCTGCGCCGGGTCGCGCCAGCGGCGCACCGTGCGCTGGAAAAACAGGTTGTTCGGCAGCTGCAGCACCGTACCCTCATGGCCGTCGCCGGTTTCCTGCAGCGTGGTGTAGATCAGGTTCACGTCGATCACCCGCCCCTTCAGGCCCGGCTTCTCGCCGTTCTCCAGCACTTCGATGTAGTCATGCAGGCGGAACGGGCGAGTGGTGAAGATCAGCAACGTGCAGAAGATGTTGGACAGCACGCTCCAGGCCGCGAAGAAGGCCACTGCGCCCACGGCGGCGAAGCCGGTGAACGCGGTCCACAGCACTGAAGGCTTCGCGCCGAGCAGGCTGAGGATATACAGCAGGGCGCTGAAATAGACCACGAAACTGGTGATCCGGCGCGCGCCCATCACCATTTCAGGTGGCAGCGTGTAGTGCTCGGCAAAGCGCCGGATCAGGCGACGGGCCAGTACCCGCAGCAGCCAGGCGACCAGCAGCACCAGCACGATCTGCAGGGCCACGCCCGCGTAGTTCAGCCATGGGTGGCTCCAGGCCGGCAGGTGATCCTTCAGCGACAACATCATGGGGGCGAAAACAGGTGGCGGGAACGGCCTCGATGTTACCCGGCGCGTGCCGGGGTTTCGACCATCGGCGACCACGCCAGGCAGACCAGCTCCTGTCGATGCTGCTGCAGGCAGGCGCGGCCGTTGTCGGGGCACAACCGCAAGGACAGGCCCGATGCCTGCAGCACGACGCAAGCGACGACTACCAGCAGGGCGGCGCAGGACGGGCTGGACATGGCGGAACTCCCTGGAGGTGTTTTCTCGAATGACCTTCCATGGATGCAGCCATCGTCGAAAAGGTTGCATGGCCTTGATCGGCGATCGGCTCTAAACCTTTTTCCGGGTCGCCGCATCCAAGCGATATGCTCGACACCACCATGCCAGCGCCGCCTGCCGCCCACGCCCCTGTCGACGAGCCCGCCCTGGTGCGGGCGGCCGCCGCCGGTGACACTGCGGCCTACGAACTGCTGTACCGGCGCCATGCGCCGCGCGTGTTCGCCGCACTGTGGCGCCTGTGCGGGGGCCAGCAGGCGCGTGCCGAGGATGCCCTGCAGGAAGCGTTCCTGCAGGCATGGAAGGCGCTGCCGGGGTTCCGGTTCGAAAGCAGCCTGTCGACCTGGTTGCACCGGTTGGGCGTCAACGCTGCACTGATGGAACTGCGCGGGCGCGCCGCCGGGCAGGACCACGACAGTCTGGAGGAGGTCGACGGCGGCCTGCAGGAGCTGGCGGTGCACGACCGTTGTGCCGGTACCGAGCGCGACCTGGAGCGCGCACTCGCGACGCTGCCTCCGAGGGCGCGTGCGGTACTGGTACTGCACGACATCGAAGGCTGGAAGCACCAGGAAATCGCCGAGCAGCTGCAGATGGCCGTCGGCAGTTCAAAGGCACAGCTGCATCGTGCGCGCGGCCTGCTGCGCGCACGGCTGGGAGACATGACATGAGTACACACGAACACGATTCCGATCACGATCTGCTGGCCCGGCTGCGCGCGTTGCCCAGCGAGCGAGATGTTCCCGCCGATGGCTGGGCGCGCCTGTCGGCGCAGCTGCCGCCGCGCGAGCCGCAGGCGGCGCCTGTGCCGGCCGACAACGTGGTGGTGCTGCCAGCGCGTTCGCGGCGTCGCGGGTGGTTGCCGGCCGGCGCTGTCCTGGCGGCCAGCCTGGCGCTGTACGCGGTGGCGCCATGGCGCCACGTGCAGCCGGATGCGCCGATGCCGTCTACCCTGCAGTTGCAGGCTGCGGCGATGACCGAGCAGTACCGGCAGGCGGTGGCCGCGCTGCCCGCAGGCCGGGCACCGGAATGGCAGCCGGCGCTGCACGAACTGGATGAAAGCGCGGCACAGATCCAGGCCGCGCTGGCGCAGGACCCACGTGCGCCTCACCTGCTTGGCCAGCTCAAGCGCACCTATGCGCTGCGGCTGGAACTGACCCGGCAGGCGGCCTATGCCGCCGAGTCCGGCCTGACGACCTGAGGAGACCCCCGATGACACGAACCCTGATGACCTGCTGCGCCGCGCTGTTGCTGCTGCCCGCGGTGGCCCTGGCTGACACCCGGATCGACGAACGCCACAACCTGGCCGCCGGCGGCCGCATCGAACTGAGCAACGTGGCCGGCAAGGTGACCGTGCGTGGCTGGGACCGCAACGACGTGCAGCTCACCGGTACGCTCAGTGATGGCCTGCAGCTGCGCCAGGAAAAGAGTGCCAACCGCGTCCGCTGGGAGATCGAATATCCGCGTCGCAGCAACAACGGCGGCGCAACGCTGGTGCTGAACGTGCCGCGCTCGGTAGAGCTGCTGCTGAGCACGGTCAGTGCCAACCAGGACATCAGCGGCATCGATGTGCGTCGCCTGCAGGCCGACACGGTCAGCGGCAGCCTGAGCGCCTCCGGTCGCAGCGGCGACAGCAAGCTCAATACGGTCAGTGGCGGTGTCAGCGCGCGCCTGCAGACCCCGAAGCTGGATGTGAACACGGTCAGCGGCCGGATCGAAGCCGGTGGCGGCGTGTCCGGTGACATCGGTGCACAGACGGTATCCGGCCGGGTCGAGGTCGATGCCGGGCGGGTGCAGCGGTTGGCGGTGGAAACCGTATCGGGCAGCATCGATCTGTCGGCGGCCGGGCTGGCGCCGGGGGGCCGGATCAATGTCGAATCGGTGAGTGCGTCGGTCAACCTGCGCCTGCCACGCGCGGTTTCGGCGCAGCTGTCGGTGAACAGCTTCAGCGGGTCGATCAACAGCGATGCCGGCCAGGTGGAGCGGCCGCGCTACGGCCCGGGCAGCCATCTTGATACGCGGCTGGGCAGCGGCGACGGTGATATCCGCATCCAGTCGCATTCGGGCAGTGTTCGGGTAAGCCTGGATCGCTGAGCGCGATCCGGCAGGCCGCGGCGGCAGCGCCGCCGCGGTCGGTACGGGGTCAGCTGGCTTTCTTCAGCGCCCAGGTGGTGCCGAGGACTTCGATCTTGCCACCGGCCTTGCGGAACGCTGCCAGGTCCGAAGCGATCGAATCGCTGCTGACCACGGTGCTGGCGGCCGCGCCCTTGCGTTCGCTGCGGATGCTGTTGCTGGCCTTCGCGGGGGTCTTTGCCTTGCGGGGCATGGTTGCTCCTGTCAGGTGGAAGGGGAGGAAAGCGCCCAGGCATCGGCCTGGCGCAGGTAGTCCTGCCGCTCACGGCGGCAGTCACTGCCGCCCATCGAGAACTGGCGGCAGATCGCCGGGCGCTGCGAATAGATCGTGCAGCGCAGGTGATAGGGATCGATCGCCGCACACCAGCCTTCCTCGTTGCGCGCCATCACGGCACGGCCGTGGGTGTCGCGTGACAGGAACTGGCCGGGCACGTGGTCGCCGGGCTGCAGCAACACGGGCAGCCGGCAACAGACCGCGTCACAACGGCGGCAGTCGATGGGTGCATGTGCTGCGTCAGGTTGTAAGGCCTCAGGGGCCTGGCGGGTGCCCAAAGCGGGTCTCGATGGCGGCTCCGGTGGTACGCGGACCATGAACGAGCCAGGAAGGCATGGCCGCTAGGCCCGCAGGGCGGGCCAGGCTGCACCGTGGACACACACCGGCGTGGCCGGTGGAAGGTGCAGCAGGGTTCTAGCCGACCAAGAGTAACTTAGATCGCGTAACGTTTTGTTAATCCTGGCTTGCTGCCGCCAAAGCAAGGCCCTGGACCACGCCCAGCGAGGGCTCGCCGTGGACCATGCGGGCGCCCGGGAAGGCCTCCGCAACGGCCTGGCGCAGATACCCGGCGCGGGACATGCCGCCGGTCAGGAACACCGCGTCCGGGTCGCCGCCGATGTCGCTGCGGACCTGGGCCAGCAGCTCCCGGAGCTGCTCCAGATAACCATGCGCGGCTGCGGCCAGGCCGTCGGCGCTGCTGTCGGCATGCAGGTCGCGGGCGATGTAGTCCAGCGTGCTGCGATGTTCGCTGGCGGCGCTGAGGGCGATCTTGGCGCGCTCGACGTCGCGGTACAGGCGGGCGGTATTGCCGGTGTCCTGCAGGGCCTGCAGGCGCGCGCCCCACGGATTGTCGACATGGTCATACTTGTGCTGGCGGAAGTCGCGCTGACGGGTCATGTCCTGCACGGTGGCCGCTTCCACATAGTGGTGGGCGGGCACGCGGGTGATGCCGCGGCCGAACAGCGGCATGTAGCTGGACAGGCTCAGCGCTAGGTCGATGTCGGTACCGCCGCGGGCGATGCCCCAGGCGCGGTGGATGCGCGGGGCGTCGTCGCCGCCGACTTCGGCGTGGGCGATATCGGTGGTACCGCCGCCGATGTCGACGATCACGGCCTGGTGCCGTTCGCGGCTTTCGGCGTGATAGTGCATGGCCGCCGCGGCCGGTTCCTCGAGGAAATCGATCTGGTCGAAACCGGCCTGGCTGGCGGCTTCGCGCAGGATGTCCAGCGCCTGGTCATTGCCGGCCGCACCGATCGAGCTGCGGAACTGCACCGGACGCCCAAGCAGGGCCGCTCTCAGCGGCTGGCCGAGCTGGGCGCTGGCGGCCAGGCGGATGTGTTCGAGGATGTGCGCGGCGATGCCGGTGATGGTCTGCTTGGCGCGCGGGTGCAGGTTGTAGCCGAGCATCGATTTCGGGCTCTGCACCAGGTTGCCTTCGTGTTCCTCGAAATAGGCTTCCAGCGCTTCGTCACCGTAGACCGCATTCTGCAGCAGGTCGCTGGCACTGCGTTCCTTGCCGGCACGGGCTTCCATCCATTCCCGGCGCAGCGCGCGCAGGGCTTCGCGGCGCAGCGCCTGCGGCGTGCGTTGCTGGCCGGCGGCGCGCGCCGCACGCGCAGCGCTGTCGATCATCTGCTGCAGCTGGTGCTCCTGGCCGTCATCGAGCTGGAAGTCATCCGGGTCGGGCACCACGCCGGGGAAGTACACGCTGGTACGGAACTGCTCGGCGTCGCCGAAGCGGATCGGCAGCAGTTTTCCTTCATGCACGATGGCGGCGGCGGAGTTGCTGGTACCGAAGTCGATGCCGAGGCGCATGGGGAGTTCCGGGGGCGATCAGGGGCCGCGCACTCTGCTGCAGTTCGCCGCTGACTGCAAGGTCCCGCGGTTTCCTGTTCCGGGCCGGGTCAAGGAGGTCGCGGCGTACTGCCCGGAAAATGCCGGGGGAGCCGGGCGGTTACAATGGCAGCTGTTGATTCACTTTGAGGTACTTGCTGATGTCTTCTGCCCCTGCCTGCCCGCAGTGCACCCTGGAAAACACCTACGCCGATGGCGCGCTGTGGATCTGCGCCGACTGCGGCTTCGAATGGACCGCCGAGGAAAGTGCCGGTTCGACCCTGGTCGTGCGTGACAGCAACGGCAATACCCTGCAGGCCGGTGACACCGTCACCGTGATCAAGGACCTGAAGGTGAAGGGCTCCTCGATCCCGCTCAAGCAGGGCACCGTGATCCGCAACATCCGCCTGGTCGAGGACGATGCCGAGCACATCGAAGGCAATTCGGACAAGATCAAGGGCCTGGTCCTGAAGACCTGCTTCCTCAAGAAGGCCTGACCGGCCTTCAGCGCCGGGCCTGCTGCTGTGCGCGCCAGCGGGCCAGGCTGTCCAGCTTGGCCTGGTAGCGCGCCTGCTGCGGCGCCCCGCCCAGTTCCTGTGCACGCAGCAGCTCACGATCGGCGTGCTTGAGCTGGCCCGCCAGGAAATAGACCCGCGCCAGCCCGAAGTGGAACTGGTGCGCGGTGTCGTACAGGCGCACGGCCTGCCGGTAATAGCGGATCGCCTGCTGCAGTTGCCCGGCGCGTTCGGCCTCGGCACCGAGCATGTACTGCGCGAACGGGTCTTCGCGCTGCACCGATTGCAACCGCTGCTCCAGCGCCTGGGCCTGCGCAATCATGCCGAGCTTGCGGTAGAGGGCGCTGGCGTTGGTGAGTGCAGCATCCTGCCGGCCGTCCAGTCGCAGCGCCCTTTCCAGAGCCCGGCGTGCAGCGGCGGTATCGCCCGTGCGGTTTTCCAGCACGCCCAGGTTGTTCCAGGTGGCAGCGAAGCTGCCGTCCTGCGCCAGCGCGGTATCGAAGAAGGTACGTGCGCCCGCCAGGTCGCCGCTGGCCATGCGTTCGGCACCGCGATTGTTGTAGAAGTGCGCCAACGCCCGCGCCTGGCTGATCGGCAGCGGCCCGCGGCGGTCGTACAGCACATTGCGATCCAGATCGACGGTGGCGAAGCGGCCGGCAAAACCGACCCCGGCATTGACGTGGCCTACGCTGTAGACCAGGCCCTGGGCCTGGTCCTGGTACCACGACACCACCTGGCCAACTTCCTGCACGCGCGCCTGGATGCCGGCTTCGCGTGCCAGTGCCACGAACATCAGGGTAAAGGCCAGGCAGTTGGCGCGTCGCTGCTGCCAGATCTCGCTGACAGTAAGGGTCGCGTCGGCGTCGTACTGCAGGTCCATGCCATGGCGGTCGAAGATCATCTCCACCAGCGCCTGCAGGCGCTGCTCGCGCGAATAGCTGCGACGGGTCACCTGGGTGTGCAGCATATCGAGCATGGCCGGTGGAATCGCGAACACCTGCTGCGGTGTTGGAATCGTCGGCGCGGTGGTGCTGGCAGCGACCGCAGGGGCTTCGCTCGCGTCAGGGTTCAGTGCGATCGCGGAGGGTGCCGCCAATGCGGCCAATGCGAGCAGAACGGATCGGGCGGCAGGACGGTACATGACGGCTCCCGGCAGCGGCGGGCGCTCCCGCCTGAGGCGAGTGTAGACCTGTGCGCGCACCCCTGCAGTGACCGCTGGTCGGTCCGCGCGTTCATCCACAGCCGGTGTGGACCAGCGCTCGACAAAGCTGTGGACAACCGCGTTGGGGCCCCGTGCGGAGAGCGTTGTAAGGGTGTGGTGAAAAAATGGCCGGCTTGCCCGCTACCGGCGCAGGCGGGATGATCCGGTCATGGACTTCTCCCCGCTGACGCTCGCTCCGGCGCAGTGGCAGGCGCTGCAGGACAGCTATGCAACGCCACCACGTGCCTACCATCACTTCGGCCACGTGCGTGCGGTGCTGCAGCACTGCCAGGAGGTTGCCGACGGTCCAGGCTGGCAGCAGCCGGCCGAGGTCTACCTGGCCGCGCTCTACCACGATGCGATCTATGTGGCGGGGCGAAAGGACAACGAAGCGCGTTCGGCGCAACTGGCCCTGCAGGCGATCGCACAGGCGCCGGAACTTGCCATGGTCGACGCGGCCCGGGTCGAGCAGCTGATCCTGCTGACTGCCCGCCATGGCGAGCTCGCCCCGGACGATGTCGATGCCGAGGCCGCGTTGTTCCTGGACTGCGACATGGCGATCCTGGCCGCGCCGGAGCCGGTGTTCAGCGCCTATGACTGCGGCGTGGCCGAAGAGTACAAGGGCGTGGTGCCAGGCTTCCTGTATCGCGCCGGCCGCCGCCGTTTCCTGCAGGGCCTGCTGCGTGCACCGCGCATCTTCCTCAGCGAATTCTTCCACCAGCGCCTCGACTCTGCCGCGCGCGACAACCTGCGCCGGCAGCTGGGCCGCTGAACCAGCCCGGTACACTGGGGCCCGTTTCCACCGATTGCCGCTTCCAACCGTGTCCGTCCCTGATCCCGATCCCCGTCCGCTGCCGCCGGAAGAGCCCGGTCCGAACGAATGTTGCGGCAGCGGTTGCCCGCTGTGTGTGCTGGACCTGTATGCCGACGAGCTGCAGCGCTATCGCAAGGCGTTGGCCGAATGGCTGGCGCGGCACCCGGAGGCGTCCACATGAGCCGCGCGCGCCCAGCGGCACTGCTGGCGCTGGCGGCGTTGCTGCTGTTCGTGGCCACCGCGCTGTGGACCCAGTTCGCACGCACCGATCTGGACTGGGTGCGGGCCACGCTCAGCCTCTATCTGCACGGGCCGTGGGGGCTGGCGTTGCGCGCGGCCTACTGCCTGCTGGCATTGGCGATCGCCCTGCTCGGCATCAGCCTCTACCGGGGCAGCGTCGGCCCGCGGCGCAGCGCGGCGGCGCCGCTGCTGTTCACGGTCTCGGCACTGGGCCTGGCCACGGTCGCCATCGGTGACAGCTGGCTGCCGGAAGCGACGCCGCTGCTGGCACCGTTCATCCATGGGCTGGCGGCCAACACGGCGTTCCTGTGTGCCAGCGTCGGCATGCTGCTGCAGGCCTGGTACCTGCGCCGCGAACCGGGTTGGCAGTCCGCCGCGAGCCTGCTCTGGGGCTGGGCCTGGCTGGCGTTCGTACTGTTGTGGCTGCACGTGTTGTGGCGCGCCGGTCCGCCGCGCGGGCTGGGCCAGAAGGTCGTGATCGTGGTGATCGTAGGCTGGCTGCTGTACCTGGCGCTGGCACTGTACCGGCGCAGTCGGCGTACCACGGCCGACTGAATCGCCAACGGCCTGCACCGGTACGTGCCGTGCACGCGGTGGCGGCGTATCGTGTGCGCATTCCATCGGGGATGCGATATGAAGCGTGCAGGGCTGGGCAGGGCAATGGGTGTGGTTCTGGCGCTGGCGACGCTGCCGGCAATGGCGGCGGCCAACGTGCAGCAGTTCAGCCACGGGCGGTTCGAGCAGATTCCGGTGCACATGCCGGCCGGCACGCCGCAGCGGGTGGTGATCTGGTTCCACGCGCCCACCCCAGGGGGTGACACCAGCCGCCTGCCGGTCGAAGCCCTGCGTGCCGACGGCGCCATCGTTGCCGCTGTGGACATCGCGCACCTGCGCGGGGTGCTCAAGCGCGAGGGTGATCCGACCTGCTCGTTCGGCGCCGGTGACGTCGAGAACTTCTCGCGCTGGCTGCAGGCGTCCCTGCATCTGCCCGGCTACCACCTGCCGCTGGTCGGCGGTGACGGCGAGGGTGCCGAGATGGCCTATTCGCTCGCAGCGCAGGCCGACACCCAGGTGTTTGCCGGCCTGCTGACCACCGGCTTCTGCCCGGACCACAACCATGAGCGCATGGTCTGCGGCGATGGTGTGAAGCACAACACGCTGCAGCCCGCCGAACTGAATTTTCCGTGGTTGAGTGCCGCTGGCGATCACGGCTGCAAGGTGGGCGAGGCCAGTCGGTTCGTTCAGCAGGTCGCCATGGCACGCGAATTCAAGCGAACCGCGCGCGGTGATGCCTCACCCGGTCTGGTGGCCGCGGCGCGGGTGATCGGCGCGCAGGCCGGGGTCAGTCTGGCACCGCCGCCGGCCGCGCTGAAAGGCCTGCCGGTGGTGGAAGTACCGGCGACCGGTAGCGGCGATACGCTGGCGGTATTCGTTTCCGGCGATGGTGGCTGGGCCGGCCTGGACAAGGACGTGGCGTCGTCGCTCAACGAGCACGGCGTGGCCGTGGTCGGCATCGACTCGTTGCGCTACTTCTGGAGCGAGCGCACGCCGAAGGGCTTCGCCGCTGACCTGCAGAAGATCATCGACCACTACCGCCAGCAGTGGCACCGCGACAAGGTGATGCTGATCGGTTTCTCGCAGGGTGCCGACGTGCTGCCGGCCACCATCAACCAGCTCGACGCGGGTACCCGAGAGGCGCTGGACCGCATCGTGCTGCTGTCGGTAGGCAGGAAGGCCGACTTCGAATTCCATGTCAGCAACTGGCTGGGCGGCGGCGGCGATGGCCTGCCGATCGCTCCGGAAGTGGCCAGGCTGCCGGCGGAAAGAACCCTGTGCGTATATGGCGACAAGGACGAGGACGCACTGTGCCCGGACCTGCCGGCCAATGACGGCGTGAAGCGGGTGAAGCTGCCGGGCGACCACCATTTCGGCGGTGACTATGATCGGCTGGCCGAGGTGATCCTCAAGGGCGGGGCGTGAACCGGAGAGCGTGCGAACCAACGGTTCGCACCCACCAGGACGAGCCGCGGTAGCGCCGGGCCATGCCCGGCGGATCGCGTCCTCAGTTGCGCCGCGGGTCCAGAGAGATCAGGCGCGTGGCGTCCAGCAGCGCCGCCGGCAGGTGCATGCCGCCGGGCGCAGCGAGATAGCGCGGCCGCCACTGCGGATCGAACTTCGACTTGAAGCGGCGCAGGCCACTGAACCCGTAGAAACGTTCGCCATGCCGCGCCAGCAGGCCGGCCAGCCGGTTCCAGCGGCCAGCCAGACGATGCTGTGCCAGCCCGGAAAGCGGCGCCATGCCCAGCGAGAAACGTGCATAGCCCTGTGCGCGGCCCCACAGGAACAGCTCGATGAAGAGGAAGTCCATCGTGCCCTTCGGTGCTTCGCTGACGTGGCGCATCAGGTCCACCGACAGCTCGGCGCCGGCCGGTGCCTGCCACAGGTTGGCGAAGGCCACGATCTGGCCTTCGGCCTCGACCAGCGCCACCGGGAAGCGCACCAGGTAATCCGGGTCGTAGCTGCCGAGCGAGAAGCCCTTTTCGTCGCCGGCCTTGTCTTCCAGCCATGCGTTGGAGATCGCGTGCAGGCGCGGCAGCAGGCTGGGAATTTCCTCCACGGGCGCCACGCGGAAGGACAGGCCACCCCGCTTGCCCCGGTTCCAGGCCTGGCGCAGGTCGGCGCGCTCGCGCCCTTCCAGGCCGAAATCATGCAGCGGCACCATCGCTTCTTCGCCCAGCTTGACCAGCCCCAGGCCAAGGTCGAGATAGGTCTGCCAGTAAGTCTCGCCGACCTGGTAGAAGACGGGGCGCAGGCCGAGGCGGTCGGCTTCCTCGCGGAAGCGCCAGATCAATGCGCGGGCGACGTCCGGCGGGCCGACCGGGTCGCCCATCGCGATCAGCGAACCCCCATAGCGCTGCATCATCACGAAGCCGAGTTTCGCTTCATCGCGCAGCACTGCCTTGTCCGCGGTCAGCACCAGGCAGGCCTGGGTGTCGGTGGCACCGGCCAGGACCGGCGCCAGCGATTGCAGCGTCGCTTCATCGGCGGCGGGCAGCGGGCTACGCGTGCTGTGCAGCAGCCGCGCCAGGCCGAACATCACCAGCGCGATGGCCACCACCAGCAACGCGCGCAACGCGCGCGGTGCGTTGCCGGAGACCGCGAACTGCCACCACAGCTCGTTCTGGTATTCGACATGGCTGTAGGTGAAGAACAGCAGCCAGGTCACCGCCACCAGCACCAGCCCCAGGTTGCGCAGCCACGGCCACGACCAGGCTTCATCCAGCAGCGCACCCTGGCGGTAGAACTCGCGGCGCGCAGCCCACAGCGCCATCGCCACCAGCACCGCCGAGACGGCGATCAACGGTTGGCCACCGCGCAGCCACAGCGGCAGCGGGGTGACCACGCACACCGCCATCGCCAGCATCCACGCCGCGTGGCTGCGACGGGCCAGGCCCTGCCCGATCAGCAGCAGCGCGACACCACTGAGGCTGCCGATCAGGTGCGAGGTTTCCAGGATCGGCAGCGAGGCATTCACCAGGTGCCGGCGTGGCGTGGGCAGCGTGCCGTCGATGACCAGCGCGGCGCCGATGCTGAACACCGCCAGCGCGATGATCTGCGGCAACCATGGGCGCAGTGCGTTCCAGCCGGCGCGGGTTGCCCCGGCACTGGCCTGCAGCGGCTGGCGCAGCGCGGGCGCAAGGGCGAGCAACGTGGCCAGCACCAGCGGTAGTACGTAATAGGTCACGCGGTAGATCAACGCGGCCGCCAGCACCGCCGCCGGTGCCACCTGGGGCAACAGCTTCAACAGGCTCCATTCGAACACGCCCAGGCCGGCCGGCACGGTCGAGACCAGGCCGGCCAGTACCGCGACGAGGTACAGGCCGACGAAGCCGGGCAGGCCGGTGGGCGTCGAGTCCGGCAGCAGCACATAGAACGCGGCGCTGGCCAGCACCAGCTCGATCACGCTGAGCACGGTGACGCCGAGCATGGTGCGGCGGTCGGGTAGCCACAACGCATGGCCGAACACGCTGAACTGCCGTCCATCGCGGCCGACCAGCAGCACGGTACCCAGATAGGCGAGCAGGGCGATGATGCCGACGATGCGCACGGCATCGGGATTCAGTGGCAATGCCAACGCCGTTGCCGCCGGTTCCATGCAGAGCGCCACGCTGATCAACAGCCACGCACCGAACACGAAACCGAGCGTGCTCATCAGCACCACCTGGCCGATCTGCGCCAGGTCCAGGCCGGCGCCGCGGTAGCCACGCAGGCGCACTGCGCCACCGGTCAACGCGGCAAAGCCCACCGTCTGGCCCAGCGTATGCGCAAGGAAGGCGGTAATGCCGATGCGTGCCGGATGCACGCGGATGCCGCTGCGGCGCAGGCCGATGGCATCGAAGCCGATCAGGCAGGCGTAGCTGGCCAGGCCGAGCATCACGGTGAGCGTGATCTGCAGGCCACTGAGCTGGCGGAACGCCTGGCGGATGGCGCGGTAGCCGTGCTCATCGAATTCACTGGCCAGGCCATGCAGGGCCAGCGAGAGGATCAGCAGGGGAACGGCAATGGTGAGGACCCGCTTCCATGCCGGGGTGGAGGAAGCGGCGGCGGGGTTGGTGGCTGCGGTCATCGGCGCAAGGGTGCGTCAGGAGGGGCGAGTGCGGTGTCAACGCGGGGCGTGGCGCATCGTGCGCCTGTCGCCGCCATTTGACCAGCAGATGTGTCGGAGCCCGGTAGTGACGCGTCGCGCGGGGGACCCGTGCACCCACCGTTGACCGGATTGGAGGACAATGCGGGCCTGATCACCCGCAGGAGCCACGCCCATGATGGAGCGTTACGACGTCGGACCGCGCATGTCCGAAATGACCGTGTACAACAAGGTCGCCTACCTCTCCGGCCAGATTCCGGAAGACACCAGCCAGGACATCACCGGCCAGACCCGGCAGGTGCTGGCGGAGATCGACAAGCTGCTGGCGCTGGTCGCCAGTGATCGCCAGCACGTGCTGCGTGCGGAAGTGTTCCTGGCCGACATCGCCGACTTCGACGGCATGAACAAGGCGTGGGACGAGTGGGTGGTCGAGGGCGCGACCCCGGCCCGCGCAACCTTCGAAGCCAAGCTCGCCCACGCCGAGTGGAAGGTCGAGATCGTGGTGACGGCAGCGGTGCCGTAACTGCGGGATGGGGTCAGATCCCTTTCCTGCGGAAAGGGATCTGACCCCTGTTACAGGCGCACCAGCTCGATGCAATCCACCGGGCACGGGGGGATGCACAGCTCGCAGCCGGTGCACAGGTCGGCAATGACCGTGTGCATGTATTTGGCGCCGCCGACGATGGCGTCCACCGGGCAGGCCTGGATGCACTTGGTGCAGCCGATGCAGTCGGCTTCGACGATCAACGCCACCTGGGCCGCCTTGTGCTCGCCGCGCGAACGATCGAACGGAATCGCCGGTACGCCGAGCACCTGTGCCAGCGCCCGTGCACCGGCGTCGCCACCCGGCGGGCAGCGGTCCACACCGGCCTCGCCACGTGCCATTGCCTGCGCATACGGGCGGCAGCCGTCATAGCCGCATTGCCCGCATTGGGTCTGCGGCAGCAGGCGGTCGAGGCGTTCGGTCAGGGGCGGGATCAGGCTCATGCGTGGCGAAGGCTGCGCGTTGGGTTATTTCAGGGGCTTGCCGCGGAACCAGCGCTCGTGGGCCAGCGCCAGCATCGGCTTGTCTTCGGAACTGTCACCGTAGGCATGGATGCGCACGTAGCGCGACAGATCGAACTGGCGGCGGATGTGCTCGACCTTGCGCGGGCCGCAGTCGCCACCAGCGTAACGGCCGGTCAGGCGGCCGTCCTGGCTTTCCAGCCGGTTGCATATCAGCTGCAGGCCCAGCTGCTCGCACCACGGCCGCAGGTACAGGTCCAGCGAGCCGGACACGATCACGACGGTGTGCTGCTGTTCCTTGTGCCAACGGATCTGCTCCAGCATTTCCGGGCGCACCACGTCGGGCAGGAACTCGCGCGAGAAGCCTGCGGCCAGCGTGGCGATGTCATCGCTGTGGCGGTCACTGAAGGTCAGGCGGGTGACGCGTGCACGGATGCGTTCGGCCGAGATCAGCTTCAACCTGTACGCGGCCAGCCACGGCCCGACTTTCCACCATGCCTGTGCCAGCTGTTCGGCGGTGGCCACGCGGCGCAGGAAGCGGCCATAGGTATCGCAGGTGGTCACGGTGTGGTCGAAGTCGAACAGCGCCAGTTCCATTGCGTTGCTTCCCATCGCGTTGCCTCCCGGGGCCGGAGCTGCCGGCGGGCGTGGCCGTAACCACGCCCGCTGCAGGCATCAGCGAACCGGCATGCCCGGCTGCGCGCCGCTGTCGGCGTCCAGCAGCGCCAGTGCGCCACCGTCGAAGCCGGCCGACAGGATCATGCCTTCGCTCAGGCCGAAGCGCATCTTGCGCGGGGCCAGGTTGGCGATGAACACCACGCTGCGGCCCACCAGCTTCTCCGGTTCGCCGTAGCTGCCACGGATGCCGGAGAAGATCTGGCGCTTGCCCAGCTCGCCGGCGTCCAGTTCGAAGCGCAGCAGCTTGTCCGAACCTTCCACGAACTCGCAGACCAGCACCTTGCCGATGCGCAGGTCGAGCTTGGCGAAATCGTCGATGCCGATGTAGGCCGGGGCGTCGGCGCTCTTTGCTTCGTCCTTGGCCGGGGCCGGGGCCGGGGACGGGGCGGCCGGCTTGGCAGCGGGGGCAGCGGCAGCCGCCGGCTGCAGGGTGTCCTTGGAGGCGTCGATCATGGCGTCAATCTTCTTCGGGTCAATACGGGTGAACAGCGGGGTGTACTCGGTGATGCGGTGTCCCAGCAGCGGTTGCGCCAGCTCGGTCCAGTCGTTCACCGGCGCGGCCAGGAAGGCCTCGGCCTGCGCGGCGGTGGCCGGCAGCACCGGCTTCAGGGCGGTGACCAGCACGCGGAACAGGTTCAGGCCCTGGCTGCACACGGCCTGCAGCTGTGCGTCGGCACCTTCCTGCTTGGCGATGACCCACGGCTTGACGTCGTCGATGTAGCGGTTGGCTTCGTCAGCCAGGGTCATGGTCAGGCGGATCGCTGCGGCCGGGTCATTGCGCTCGTAGGCTTCACGGATCGGCGCCAGGCCATCGACGAAGCGCTGGTATTGCGCCGCATCGGGCAGCTGCGCGGCCAGCTGGCCGTCGAAGCGCTTGCTGATGAAGCCGGCGCAGCGGCTGGCCAGGTTGACGAACTTGCCGACCAGGTCGGCGTTGACGCGGGCGATGAAGTCGCCCAGGTTCAGGTCGAGATCGTCGACGCCACCGCCGGACTTGGCGGCGTAGTAGTAGCGCAGCGCTTCCGGCTCCAGGCCGGCATCGAGGAAGGTACGGGCCATCACGAAGGTGCCGCGCGACTTGCTCATCTTGGCGCCGTCCACGGTCAGGTAGCCGTTGACGTGCAGGCGGGTCGGCGCGCGGTGGCCGGTTCCGTGCAGTACCGCCGGCCAGAACAGGCCATGGAAGTTGACGATGTCCTTGCCGATGAAGTGGTGCAGTTCGGTGGCGGTGCCGGCACGCAGGTGCGCTTCGAAGTCCTCACCGATCCTGCCGCACAGGGTCTGGAAGCTGGACAGGTAGCCGATCGGTGCATCCAGCCAGACATAGAAGTACTTGCCCGGCTGGCCGGGAATCTGGAAGCCGAAGTACGGCGCATCACGCGAGATGTCCCACGCGCGCAGGCCACCTTCGGCATTGAGCCATTCACCCAGCTTGGCCTTCACGCCCGGCAGGGCGACATCGCCGGCCAGCCATTCGCGCAGGAACGCATCGAAGTGGCCCACCTCGAAGAAGAAGTGCTCCGAATCGCGCATTTCCGGCGTGGCACCGGAGATGACCGAACGCGGTTCCTTCAGGTCGGTCGGTGCGTAGGTCGCGCCGCAGACTTCGCAGTTGTCGCCGTACTGATCGGGACTGCCGCAGTTCGGACAGATGCCCTTGACGTAGCGGTCGGGCAGGAACATGCCCTTGGCCGGGTCGTAGAACTGCGCGACCGAACGGCGGCTGATGTGGCCGGCCGCTTCCAGCTTCAGGTAGAACTGCTCGGTCAACGCCTTGTTGGCCGCCGAATTGGTCGAGTCGTAGTGGTCGAAGGCCACGCCGAAGGCGGCGAAGTCACGTTCGTGGCTGGCCTGGATGTTGGCGATGAAGGTTTCCGGGGTGACCCCGGCCTTTTCCGCGGCCAGCATGATCGGTGTGCCGTGGGTGTCATCGGCGCAGACGAACCAGGTCCTGCCGCCGCTCATTCGCCGCGCACGTACCCAGATGTCAGCCTGGATGTAGCCGACCAGGTGGCCCAGGTGCAGCGGGCCGTTGGCGTAGGGCAGGGCGGTGGTGACGAGCGCGGTACGGGTCATGGTCGCGGGTGGATCCGAGGGGAACCGCAGATTATCGCATGCCCGCAACGACGTGACCCGGCCGGGGCCGGGTCACGGGTTGACGGAGGTGCGGGGCGCTTATTCGCGCTGCCAGGTCTGCGCGCGGCAGATGAAGGCGATGCAGCCGGACACGTCCAGCCGGGTGCCGCCGGGCTGCAGTTCCATCTTCGACTTGTAGGTCTTGCCGTTGGCCGGGTCGAGGATGGTGCCGCCGGACCACTTGTTGGCGCCGTCGGCCTTCAGGTTCCAGAGGATGGTCATGCCCTTCACCGGCTTGTTCCTGTTGGCGCCTTCACAGCCGTCACAGACCGGGTTCGGGCCCTTGTCCGAGTGCAGGATGTCGACCACCTTGCCGGTCAGCGTGCCGTTGGGGGCCTGGGTGATCTCGACGATCGACTTCACCTTGCCGGTCTTGTCGTCGATGGTCTTCCAGCGGCCGGCGGCGCCGTCGGCGGCCTGCGCCGAGAGTGCGGCCAGGCACATCGGCAATGCCAGCAGCAGGGTCTTGAAGGTCTTGCGCATGGTCCCCTCCCAGGGTTCATTCCGGCACGGTGCCGGCATGGGTCGACTGTATACCCATTCGGCGGAGTATGGGGAAGGGGGGGGCGTTGCAGGGTTGCGCCCTGCACCTGCGGTAGTGCCGGCCGCTGGCCGGCAACCTCAACGGCAACGGCAACGGCAACGGCAACCGCAACGGCAACCGCAACGGCAACCGCAACGGCAACCGCAACGGCAGCGGCGGGATTCCGTGGGATGGCGGGGCGGTGTGGGTGGGCAGGACACGCCGTAAACCCATCCATGGGGGCTCGATGGCGCCATCCATGGCGCCAACGGTCCTGCCCACCCACACCGCCCCACCTCTGACAGATTTCTGCGGCTGTGGGTAGGTGTCGACCTTGGTCGACACAGATCCATGCCATGCGTGGATGACGTTTCCGGTGGCGGCGATGGGGTCAGACCCCTTTTCCGTCGGAAAAGGGATCTGACCCCCAGGAACGTCAACCGACTTCGTACAGCTCCAGCGGCAGGCCATCCGGGTCGGCGAAGAAGGTGAAGCGGCGGCCGGTGTATTCGTCCACGCGGATCGGTTCGCAGTCCACGCCGTGGCTGGCCAGGCGTTCTATGAACGGCTCCAGCGCAGCGACCCGGAACGCGAGGTGGCGCAGGCCCTGGGCCTCCGGGCGGCTGGGGCGGGGCGGTGGCGAGGGGAACGAGAACAGTTCCAGCTGGCTGCCGTCGGGCAGGGCCAGATCCAGCTTCCAGGAGTCTCGCGCGGCGCGGTGGTTCTCGGCCAGTACGCGCAGGCCGAGGATACGGACGTAGAAGTCTTTTGAACACGCATAATCGCTGCAGATCAGTGCCGCGTGGTGGATGCCCAGCAGGGCGTCGGAACCGGTGTTCATTGCAGGGTGTCCAGCCAGCGCTGGGCGATCTTCTGCGCCAGCGGGTACGGTTCGGGATCGTTGCGATTGGTCAGCACGATCACGGTCAAGTGCTTTTCCGGGTATCGCACGATCACGTTTCGAAAGCCGATGCTTTCGCCACTGTGCCATTGCACCGGGCCGTTCAGGCGCCATCCGAAGCCGTAGTGCGGCACATCCGGTTCGGATGTCGATGTGGCCGGGCTGAACATCGCGCGGCGCGAGGCCTTCGACAGCAGGCGGTCGTCGTACAGCGCCGCATCCCAGCGGGCGAGGTCGTCCAGCGAG
This sequence comes from Stenotrophomonas sp. YJH_SMC_94-11, assembly GCF_059370435.1. Classification (NCBI taxonomy): domain Bacteria; kingdom Pseudomonadati; phylum Pseudomonadota; class Gammaproteobacteria; order Lysobacterales; family Lysobacteraceae; genus Stenotrophomonas; species Stenotrophomonas sp. YJH_SMC_94-11. The sequence goes on from NZ_JCAFTR010000011.1 coordinate 46,527, forward strand.
GAGTAGATCCCGCCATCGCCGAGCACGGCACTGGTGGCGCTCTGGTCGGTGCGCTGCCAGCGGCCATCGATCCAGCTGTAGCCATAGGCGCGTGCGGCGATGGTATCGATGCCGTCCTGATGGGCCACGGTGTGGGCCATGCCTAGCGGGCGGAAGATGCGCTGTTGCAGGAAGGCTGCGAAATCCAGGCCGGAGGCGCGGCCGACGATCAGTGCCAGCAGCGCATAGCCGCTGTTGCTGTAGTGGTACTGCGTGCCCGGCGCGAAGTTCAGCCGGTCCTGGCGCGACAGCAGGGTCAGCACATCGGCGTCATGCACCTGCCGAGTGTCAGCCGGATCCATCAGGTCTTCGTAGTCGAGCAGGCCGCCGGTGTGCGAGAGCAGCTGGCGGATCGTGATAGCCGCGGCAGCCGGGGGCAGTTCGGGCAGCCACTGCCGGGCAGGTTGATCCAGCCCAAGCCGGCCATCCTCCACCAGCAGCAGCACCGCCGCAGCGGTGAACTGCTTGCTGACCGAGGCCAGCCGGAAGTTGCTGGCCGGGGTGACGGCGGTGCCGTCCTCCACCACCGCCAGGCCGTAGCCACGGCGGAACACCGCTTGCCCGTCGTGCAGCACCAGGACTGCAGCGCCGGGTACCTGGCCGTCGTAGGCCTGCATCAGCCCGTCGATGCCCGCATCCGGTGGTTTCAGCACCGGTGCGGCGATACCCGTTGAAGGCAGCAGGCCCAGCACGACGGCGAACAGGGCGACGGCAGGGCGCATGACGGCTCCGGAGGGGTCAAGGTGAAGGCGTGGGCGTAGTGCTGGCCGGCTGCACCATCCAGCGTTCCATCTTACGGTCAAGCACGTCCAGCGGCATCGAGCCGTCCTTCAGCAGTTCGGCGTGGAAGCGGCGCAGGTCGAAGGCGGCGCCCTGGCGCGCCTTGGCCTTGTCGCGCAGGGCAACGATGGTGGTCAGGCCGGCGACGTTCGACAGTGCCTGGCCGGGCTGGGCCATGATCCGCTCGACTTCGGCACTGGCGTCGTCGCTGCTCATGTCCACGGTCTTCTGCAGGTAGGTGACAGCCTGCTGCTTGCTCCAGCCCTGGGCGTTCACGCCGGTATCGGCTACCACGCGGGCGGCGCGCAGCAGGCGCGAGTACAGGTAGCCGATGCGGTCGTAGGGATCGGTGTAGATGCCCAGGTCCTCGCCCAGCGTTTCGGCGTACAGGCCCCAGCCTTCGACGAAGGCGAGATCGCCACCGAGGCGGCGGAAGCGTGGCAGCTTGGCCAGCTCCTGCTGCAGGCCCAGCTGCACGTGGTGGCCCGGGATCCCTTCGTGCAGGTACTGCACCGGCACGTTCCAGCGCTTGCGGCTGGGCAGGTCGCGGGTGTTGATGTACAGCACGCCCGGTTGCCCGGCCGCCGACGGCTGATAGGCGGCAGCGGCGGCGGTCAGTGCGCGCTCCGGCTCCACCGCACGGACCTCCAGCGGTGCCTTCGGCAAGGTATCCAGCACCTGCGGCAGGCGTGCGCTGACCTGCTGCTGCACCTGGCGGTAGCGGTTGATCAGCGTGTTGGCGTCGCCGTACTGGAACTGGCGGTCGTTGCGCATGCTGCGCAGCAGCTTGGTGGGAGAGCCGCGCAGCTTGGCATCCTTCATCACCGTGGCGATCTGCGCCTGCAGTTCCTGCACGCGCTGTTCGCCCAGCGCATGCAGTTGTGCGGCGGTCTGGTCGCTGGCGGTGGTCTGCACGATCAGGTTGGCGTACCAGGCCTGGCCATCGGGCAATGCGCCCAGGCCGCTGCTGGTGCGTGTGGCCGGCAGGTATTCGGTGGCGATGAAGCCGCGCAGGGCGCGGTAGGCCGGCATGATGCGCAGCTCGATCATGCGCTTGTATTCGGCACTGATGCGCGCCTTGTCCTCAGCCGGGATGGTGTTCGCCATGGTGCGGATCGGCGACCAGAAAATGCTCTCCTCGGCGGTCGGCTTGATCACCGCATCCAGCTGCGGCAGCACTTTTTCCATCAGGTCGCGTGGTTGCACCACGCCGGCCTTCATGCCCTGGCGCATGTTGTCGATGGCCTGGTCGAACAGCTCGGGAATGCCCAGCGAACGGCGTGACCAGGTGTCGTAGTCCTGCACGGTGTTGAATGGCTGCGCGCCCGCACCGGAGCCGAGGATCGCCATGATGCTGCCGATGTTGTAGTACTGGCTGATCGGCATCATCCAGCTCGGGTAGCGCTCGGCGGCCAGCGATGCGCGCGCGTCGCGCACGAAGATCTCGTAGCTGAGCAGGTCCTGGCCCTGCAGGCCGTCACTGCCGAGCTTCTCGACCTTGCCCAGCCATTGCGTGGTGAAGTCGTGCGACTGCTGGCGCCAGGCGGCGGACAGGATGTTGGGCAGCTGGTCGTTGTAGCGGGCCTCGCCTTGGAAGGTCGCCTGCAGCGGATTCAACCGCATCGAGGCATCCCAGTATTCGTCGTACAGGCGCTCCAGCTGCACCTGCTTGGGTACGGCCCGGGCCGGGGCGACCGGGCGGGGCGCGGCGCGGCGCGCCGAGCTGCCACGCGCCGGCGCGGTGGCGCGGGCGGGCCTGGCCTTGGGCTTGGCAGCCTGGCGGGTCTGCGCAGCGGCAGGGCGGCTGGCCTTTTTCTTCGCTGCTTCGGCCGACGGCATGGCACTGAACAGGAACAACGCGGCAATGGCGGCGGCCAGGGCGCGGGTGGGATGCGGCATCAGGAGCTTCCGTGGAACACAGACCGTGGAGCTTGCACGATCCGGCCGCGTACGGCCAGCGTGAAGGCGCAGTCAGCTTTTTGCCGCTGGGGCTTCAGTCAGCCGCGGCCGCGGCGCGCAGGGCGGCGGCCCTGTCGGCGCCCAGGTAGCGGGTGATCGCGCGCCGCATCAGGTACAGCAACGGGATCAATGCGATCGCAAAGCCCATCTTGTAGATGTAGTTGACGCTGCTGACGGCCAGGAACAGCGACGTCGGCCAGTGCTGTGGGCCGAGCACGAAGGCGATCCAGATCACCACGAAGCTGTCCACCACCTGGGAGATCGCGGTGGATCCGGTCGCACGCAGCCACACGTGGCGCTCGCCGGTGGCCTGGCGGATGCGATGGAACACGGCCACGTCGATCAGCTGGCCGAGCAGGAAGGCCACCAGCGAACCGGCGATGGTCCACATGCCCTGGCCGAACACCGCGGCGAATGCCGCCTGGTAGTCCGGCACGCCGTGGCCGTCCATCGAGGTGACCCACCAGCTGGCCGGAGCCAGCGAGATCGCTGCGAAGGCGAACAGGAAGCCATAGGCGATCAGCACCACGGCCAACCACGAGATGAAGCGCACGCCGCGCTTGCCGAAAAACTCGTTGATCGTGTCGGTCATGATGAACACCACCGGCCACAGCAGGGTACCGGCGGTGAAGCTGAGCGAGCCGGTCTGGCCAAACAGGTTCCAGTTCAGCGGATCGATGCCGAGGGTGTCTTCCAGCGCGAAGATCTTCACCCCGATCAGTTCGGCCAGCACGGCGTTGCCGCAGAAGAACGCGGCCAGCACGATGAACAGCAGGACCGCGCGGTCCTGCAGCGGGCGCTCGATCGGCGCCGCGGTTGTCATTCGCTGCGTTCGCCTGCGCGCGTGAACGGAACGCTGGACGGTGCGACGGCACCGCCGGAAATGATGAAGCTCATGGCCTGGTCGACGGTCCAGTCGGTCGGGGTCAGCAGCTCCACCGGCACGATCTCCAGGTAACCCGAGGTCGGGTTCGGTGTGGTTGGCACGTACACCGCGGCCAGTTCACGGTCGGTACCGTGCTCCTTGATCACGCGGGTGACCAGCCCGACCGACTTCATGTCGCGGTGCGGGAAGTCGATCAGCACCACGCGCTGGGTGCTGCCCGGTTCGGTCTGCAACATGTCCAGCAGCTTCTTGGCGCTGTCGTAGATGATGCTGGCCAACGGAATGCGCTTGATCACCGCGCCGACCCAGCGCAGCAGGCGCTGGCCGAGCACACGGCGGCTGGCCACGCCCACCGCCAGGATCACCAGCAGGGTGGCCAGCAGGGCGATGGTGTTCTGGATCCACTCGGCACGGACCCAGCCGAGGTAATGCGGGAAGCTTGTCGCGATCTGCTCGGAAAGCGGCACCACCAATGGGCTGGAAATGCCCGAAAGCAGCACGAACACGAACTTGACCACGACCCAGGTCAGCCAGATCGGCAGCAGGGTCAGCAGGCCGGTCAGGAACAGGCGCTGCAGGGAGGGGCGGGGGACCAGGGCGGGGGCTTCGAGCGACATGCGCGCATTGTAGCGGCCACGGCCGGTCGATTACGCTGGGGGATCGACTGCGGCAACGATGCATGGAAGGGAAGCTGTGTTGAAGATTCTGCGCGGACTGGGCTGGGCCCTGGCAGGACTGCTGGTGCTGGCCATCGTGGTGTGGTGCGCCTCGCGCATGTGGCCGGTGCCGGAATCACGGCTGCAGGCCCAGCAGCGGTTGCAGGCCCGCCTGCCCGCTGATGGCCGCAACGGCTTTGCGCTGCTGTGGACACTCGCGTTCGACGATCTCGACCCGGACCAGCGCGATCAGGCGTTGGCCCGGGATGTACAGCGCTGGGAGGCGGATCCGCGCGGCAATGGCGGCGCCCGTCCGCAGCTGGCAGAAGACCACGTCGAGCTGCATTCACGGCCTTCGGCCAGCTGCGGACCGACCGCCAGTGACTGCCTCGGCCAGGTACGTGCGGACCCGCAGCGCTTCGTCGATGCCCACGCTGGCCACCAGCAGCTGCATGCGCGCCTGGACCAGCTGGCCGATGCGGATCACTTCGTGTCGCCGTTCCGGCCAAAAGGGGAAGGCATCCTGGTGCCGATGCCGGCCTATGGTTTGGTGATCGACGCCACCAGCGCACGCGCGCTGGCGTATGTGCAGGGTGATATCGACGGTGCGCTGCGTGGCAGTTGCCGGGGGCTGCAGCTCGGCCGCCGGCTGGTGACGGGCGGCAGCTACCTGGTGGAGAGCATCATCGGTGCCAGCCTGGTGCAGGCCAATGCCCAGCTGCTGGCCGACATGCTGGTCGAACTGCCGGCCGACCAACCGCTGCCAGCGGAATGCGAGCAGGCGATGAAGCCGATGCTGGCCGCCGAACAGAGCCTGTGCCGTGCGATGCAGGGTGAGTATGCGATGAGCAGGGCTGCGATCGAAACCTCGGCGCAGGAGTTCGGTGGTGTGCTGGTACTCGATCGCAGCAGCACCCTGGCGCGTGCGGCGGGCAACCTGGGCTGGGCCTGTGGTGCGGCGGCGATGACCGCGCTGGAGGGGGATCGTCCGCTGCCGGTACCGGCACCGCCGCAGCATGACTTCGGCTGCCTGTCGAACATCATGGGGTGCGTGCTGGCCGATATCGCGGGCCCGGCCTATCCCGCCTATTCGTCACGGCCCCAGGATGCCGCCGCGATGGTGCGGCTGATCGGTGCGCAACGCTGGCTGCGACAGCAGGCCGAGGACCCTGTGGTTGCGCTGAAGCGCTTGCCTGCCCAGTTCCGCTCGCAGGTGCGGGCACCGCAGTTGTCGGCCGATGGCCGCCGCCTGCAGGTAGCGCGGCGCTCAGCGCCGCGCAGCACCGACGAGAGCCCATGGTTGTCGGTACCGATGGTGGCGGGGGACGCCCCGCCCGCCGCCGCGCGCGACTGAGCAACGGTGGCCAGTGCGCGCTGTCCTCGTCATCCTCGCGGCTGCCTTCGCTCCGCGTCGCACCGCACAGGCATACGCGCATACGCGCGCATCGGAGCCTCCCTGGCAGGGCAGCAGAGTACAGCGCCCGCGCCGGATCAGCGCGCGTGTGGCTTCAACCGCAGATAGACCTGCTTGCGCACCTGGGCGACCACCTCGCCGCTTTCGTCGACGACGTCGTTGCTGAACCAGCGCAGCACCTTCTCGCCGCCCGCTGCTTCGGCACGCAGTTCGGCCAGCAGCGCATCGTCGATGCGGAACGAGGTGCACACCGTGCCCCGGCCAGGCTTGAGGAAATCGATCGCACCGGCCCGGTCCCACACGTAGTAGTCACGGCCGAGGATGTGCAGCAGGCCCAGCATCCAGAACGGGTCGGTCATCGCGAACAGGCTGCCGCCGAAATGCGTGCCGACGTAGTTGCGGTTCCACGGCCGCAGCCGCAGCTCGACGTCGATCTGCCGGTAATCGGGCGTGATGCGGGTGACATGGATGCCGGTGAACAGGAACGGCGGCCACAGGTTGATGCCGAAGCGGAACAGGCGGGCGTTCATGCGGGTCCGGGGCGCGAGGCGAGGCGTCCAGTCTAACCATTCGCATGCGTATGTTGCACCCCGGGCGTGTGTGCAACGGCGGCGTGCATGTCCTGCCTCATGGGCCGTCGATCATGTACCCGTCGCGGCCGTTGGCCTTGGCCTGATAAAGGGCGGTGTCGGCGCCTTCCACGAAATGGTGGGGCTGCAGTTCGCCGTCGGGCACGCGGGTGAATACGCCGATGGTGAGCGTGACGGTATCGTCGCTGCCATCGCCCGGCGCCGGCAATGCGCGCACGCAGGCAATCAGGTCCTCAATCACCTGGCGTGCGCCCTCGGCCGGTGTATCCGGCAGCACCAGCGCGAATTCGTCGCCACCGTAGCGTGCGGCCATGTCGCGCGGGCGGCGCGCATGGGCGCCGATCAGGCGGGCGACATCACGCAGCACGCGGTCGCCGACCTGGTGCCCGTGGCGATCGTTATGGCGCTTGAAGTGGTCGACGTCGATCAACGCCAGGCTCAATGGCTTGCCGCTGCGCCGCGCTGCATCGCATTCCTGCTGCAGCGACTGCTCGAAGCGGAGGCGGTTGCCCAGGCCGGTAAGGGCGTCGCGGTTGGCCTGGCGGTGCCAGGCCGAGATCCGCCACACCGCCCAGACCAGCAGTGCCAGCGTCACGCCCAGCATCGCGCTGGCCGGCGCCCACCACAGGTCACTCGTGCGCAGCAGCAGCCAGCTCAGCAGGGCAGGCATCGGCAACGAACACAGCGCGACCAGCCAGGGCAGGCGCAGGCCGAGCAGGATCACGCACAGCGCCACCAGCACACCGCTGATGGCGTGCTGCCAGGCATGCGGTAGAACATCGATCTGCTTGTGCTGCAGCAGCATCGAGGTGATGTTGGCCTGGTACTCGCTGCCGCTCATCCAGAACTCGCGGGTGGTCGGGGTCAGCAGGCGGGGCGCGATGCCGCTGGCCGTCATGCCAACGACGATGCGGCGGCCATGCAGCATCGCCATGTCCACGTGGCCATCGAGAACGTCCGCATAGGACACCTGTGGCAGCCGCTCGGGGGGGCCGGCGTAGCGCACGCGAACGTAATCGTCGCGACGCCATTGATAGGGCGAGCCCAGTTCCGGGTCGGGATCGGGCAGGCCGCGTACGGCACCGGCAGGCAGGTCGGCCAGTGCCAGGCCCAGTGCCGGCCAGTGCGGCTGGCCGATACCTGCGTGCAGATAGACGCCACGGGCGACGCCGTCGCCATCCACCTCGACATCGGTGTGGCCAATGGCGGCAGCACTGGCAGCGATCTGTGGGATCGGCAGCATTTCCTCGGCCATGCGGTCGCCGGCCGCCGGTGCGGCCAGCACCGGCAGCACCACCCGGCCATTGCGTCGGATGGCGGCCGCCAGCTGATCATCCTGTCGGCTGTCACGGCGATCCGGTTCGGACAGCATCAGGTCCAGCGCGACGCGTTCGGCGCCGGCATCGGTCAGGCGGTCAAGCAGGCGTGCATGCACCGAGCGTGGCCAAGGCCACTGGCCGATGCGCTGCAGGCTGCCTTCGTCGATGGCGACGATCAGCACGCTGGGATCGGGGCGGTACTCCCAGTTGCCGACCAGCGCATCATAGGCCGCCTCGTCCTGCCGCCACAGCCATTGTCCCTGGCTGGCCACGACGGTCAGCACGCCGGCCAGCAGGGCCAGCAGGATCCGCTTCGACCATGGCAGCGGCGAGCGCCTCACAACAACAACCAGAGCAGCAGGGCACCGCCACCCGCGCCGTAGCACAGGCGGCACGGCAGCGGGACCTGCTGGGCAGGCGAGAACGCGCTGGCGTGGCCGTCATCGTCGATGTACTGCACGCGTACATGCAGGGTGCCGCTCCACGGGCGCTTGAAGCTCACCTGCGGATGATCCACGGTTTCGTCGACCAGCGGTGCCTTGAAGTCGCCGCGGCGATCCACCTGCACCCGGTAGCGTTGGCCTTCGCTGCCGGCCTGCCAGCGCAGCGTCAGCTCGCCGTGTGCGGCCTCGGGCGGTTGCAGTGCCGGGTCCACTGGTTCATTGCTCAGCTGCAGCGGCAACGCCTGGCCATAGCGGCCCTGTCGGCCTTCGCCATCGCGCGAAGCCACGCGCCAGTAGTACTGGCCGGGCGGCAGCGGTCGCGTCAGGCGCAGGTCGGTCGCATGGGTGGCCTGCTCCTGCAGGGGCTGCAGGAAGCTGGGCTCGGTGGCGATCTGCAGGACGCTGCTGCGCGCACCGGGGGCCTGGCTCCAGCGGAAACGCGGGCGGTCGCTGTTGATCGTCTGCCCATGCAGCGGCGATACGGTCAGTGGCGGTGGTGGCTGGTCACCGAGCTCGAAATCGGCGCTGGCATCCAGGCCTTCGACCCCCTGGGCGTCGACCGCGCGCAACAGGATGCGCAGCTGGCCAGGCGGCAGGTCGCCGATCGCCAGCCGGGTGTCGGCGGTGGTGGCGGCGAACAGGAGGATCTCCGGCGTTGCCGCCTGCACCACTTCCACCCGGTAATGATCGGCGCCATTGACCGGTTCCCAGGCAAGCAGGGTCGGCAGCGGCGCCAGGCGCAGCGCGTCATTGCGCAGCGCCGGCGCCGGCAGCAGTGCAGAGACCGCAGCGGGCGCCGCATCGGCACTGCTGCTGCGGGTGGCCTGGCCCGGCCGGACCAGGCGCTGGCCATGGGAGTTGCCGACCTGCACCTTGCCCTGCAGGACCTCGGTGGCACCGACGTGCCCGTCATCTCCGGCGCTGACCCGGAACACCGTGCCGCGCACGCTGCTGGTCGCGGTGGGCGCATCGATGATGTAACGCGAGGCGGGACCGCGCGCCGGCGTCACCCGGTTGCTGGCTCGCCCCTGCTGCAGGCGCAGTCGGGTGTCGACCATGCCGGTGTGGCCGTAACGGCTCAGCTGATCCAGGCGCAGGCGCGAGTACTCGCGCAGCTGCAGGCGCGAGGCATCGGCGAATTCCAGGGTGATGCTGGAGTCGCCTTCGGTCTCCACGGTGTCACCGATATGCAGCTGTTCGCCGGCCTGGAGCGCGCGGGTCGCCGTGCCATCGGCGCCTGCCAGCGCGACCTTGCCGCGCACGGACAGCACCCGGGCCGGCGCCGGTTCGGTGCGCAGCCAGCTGATCGGGAAGCGCAGCAGCTGGCCCGGCGGCAACTGGTAGGGGTTGTCGATGCGGTTGTGCTGCTGCAGCTGCTGCCAGCGTACCGAGGGCTTCAGGTAGAGCCCGCCCAGGTCCCACAGGGTATCGCCGGGCCGGACCCGATAGTTCCAGTCCTGAGCGCCGGCAATGGCGGGCATCAGGAAGAGGGCGCAGAGCAGAGCGCCCGTTAAATGCATGGCGAACGACAGAGAGCGGACGACGGTCACAGTTTGCAATCCCGGCAATGCGGGGGTGCAGCTGCAAGACCCCATGGCCCCGACCTCATCCCCCCGAACGGATCGTGGCAACCGCGTGGCCACCAGCGCGGGCATTATTGCCCGCGTTCAGTGCAGGAATTCTGAACGGAGCGGGTTCCCGTTCAGAACAGCAGCGACGCCATCCTGCGGCGGTACTGGCCGACCAGGTCCTCGTCGGAGATCACATTGAAGGCGTCGATCAGGGCCTTGCGCGGCAGGCCTTCCTCGAATCCGCGGTCGATCCGCAGCATTTCCAGGAACTGGGCCAGCGCGGCCTCGTCATGACCGCCGAGCAGCAGTTGCACGCCACGCAGGTGGCGGGCCTTGAGGTCCTTGCCGTCAGCGGCGATGCGTGCCTCCAGCACCTCGGCGGCCGGGGCATCTTTCAGCGCGGCGGCGAAGGCCAGGCGGGCGCGGGCACGCACGGCGCGGTCGTCGGTAGCCAGATTGGCGGGCAAGCCGTCGATCAGGGTGCGTGCCTCGTCCACGCCACCGATCTGCAGCAGGGCCAGGGCCAGGTCGAGCTTCAGTTCATCCTTGTCCGGCTCGGCGGCGATCTGCGCACGCAGCACATCGACCTGCGCCTGCGGATCCAGCGGGGCGTCATCTTCGGGGGCAGCATCGCCCACATCGGCCGGTACGATGCCGTGCTGGGCCAGGAACTCACGCAGCTGGCCTTCCGGAATGGCGCCGGGGAAGCCGTCCACCAGCTGGCCGCCCTTGACCAGGAACACGGTGGGCACCGAGCGGATCTGGAAGGCCGCAGCGATCTGCTGTTCCTTGTCGACATCGACCTTGGCCAGCTCGAACGCACCGTTGTACTCGCCAGCCAGCTTTTCCAGCATCGGGCCCAGGGTCTTGCACGGCCCGCACCAGGTGGCCCAGAAGTCGACCAGCACCGGCGTCTGCAGCGACTTCTGCAGGACTTCGGCCTCGAAGGTCGCAGTGGTGGCGTCGAATACGTAGGTCGTCTCGGTCATGGGGAAAGCATCGCTTGGCATCTGGAGACCGATTCTATGGTGACGATCGATGTCCGTCTCAACCCTGCCGTCACATCGCGCGCGACGGCCTCGGGGGCGTGGCACGCAGCACAGCCCGTGGATCACCCGCTTTCCGGAGCTGACCGGCGTGCTGGCCGAGGTGCGCCGGAAGTACCCGGCCTCGGCCGCGCGCTTGGCGCACTGCGTCACTGCCGCGACAATGCGTTGATCCATTCTTTTCCGGGTGACTGCGCGCAATGTCCATGGTCCGGCTTGATCGTTGGTTGGGACTGCTTGCTGCAGTCGTGTTCGTCCTGGCTGTGTCTGGCTTCGGTGCCGGCCTGGAGGGCTATGCACAGGCCCGCCACCCGGTGGCGCTGCTGGGGGCGCGGGGCGTACCGCATGCGCTGGCCTTCAATCTGCTTGGCTTCGTGCTGCCCGGCGTGCTCGCTGCGGTGGTGGCTGAGCGCCTGCGCCGCAGCCTGCCCGCCACTGCCGGCTGGGCACCGAGGGTCGGCAGCCAGATGCTGCTGCTGGCTGGCCTGGGCTTTGCCGCGATGGGCTTGCTGCCGCTGGACGTGGACGATCTGCATGGGCCCGCCAGCCAGCTGCATGCCAGTGCCTGGATGATCTGGGTGCTGGGCTTCGTCGCCGGAACCCTGTTGCTGGGCACGACACAGCTGCGTCAGGCGCATGGCCGCGCCCTGGGCGCCCTGGCCCTGGGCTGCGGCGTGCTGGCTGCGGTGGCCGCGTTTGCCCTGCAGGGCGTCCTGCCGGCGCCGCTGGCACAACGGCTGGCGTTCGCCTGCTGGGTGGCCTGGCTGGCCGCCGCACTGCCGCTGTCGCGCCAACGCTGAGACGGCTCCCGGGGCATCGCGGCGCCCCCCCCAGGCAGGCAGGATTGGAGACGTTTGCCGCACTGCGGTACGCTGTACCGCTTTGCCGCCGCATCCGCGTGTTCCATGACCAGCGCTGAAACCAACGCCTACGACCCGCAGCAGGTTGAATCCGCCGCCCAGCAGTACTGGGACGCCACCCGTGCCTTCGAGGTCGACGAGACCTCGGACAAGCCGAAGTACTACTGCCTGTCGATGCTTCCGTACCCGTCCGGTGCGCTGCATATGGGCCACGTGCGCAATTACACGATTGGCGACGTGATCAGCCGCTACAAGCGCATGACCGGCCACAACGTGCTGCAGCCGATGGGCTGGGACGCGTTCGGCCTGCCGGCGGAAAACGCCGCGATCAAGAACAAGACCGCGCCGGCAGCGTGGACCTACAAGAACATCGACCACATGCGCAGCCAGCTGAAATCGCTGGGCTATGCCATCGACTGGTCGCGCGAGTTCGCCACCTGCCGTCCGGACTATTACGTCCACGAGCAGCGCATGTTCACCCGCCTGATGCGCAAGGGCCTGGCCTATCGCCGCAACGCGGTGGTGAACTGGGACCCGGTCGACCAGACCGTGCTGGCCAACGAGCAGGTCATCGACGGCCGCGGCTGGCGCTCCGGTGCGTTGGTGGAGAAGCGTGAGATCCCGCAGTGGTTCCTGCGCATCACCGACTACGCCCAGGAACTGCTGGATGGCCTGGACGAGCTGGATGGCTGGCCGGAATCGGTCAAGACCATGCAACGCAACTGGATCGGCCGCTCGGAGGGCCTGGAAATCCAGTTCGACGTGCGCGACGTCGATGGTGGCGTGCTGGATCCGCTGCGCGTGTTCACCACCCGCCCGGACACGGTGATGGGCGTGACCTTCGTGTCGATCGCCGCCGAACACCCGCTGGCGCTGCACGCAGCGAAGAACAACCCGGAACTGGCCGCGATGCTGGCCGACCTGAAGCAGGGCGGTGTATCCGAGGCTGAACTGGAAACCCAGGAAAAGCGCGGCATGGATACCGGCCTGCGCGCGCTGCATCCTGTCACCGGCGAGCCGGTGCCGGTGTGGGTCGCCAACTTCGTGCTGATGGGCTACGGCACCGGCGCGGTGATGGCCGTTCCGGGCCATGACCAGCGCGACAACGAAGTGGCCAACAAGTACGGCCTGCCGATCAAGCAGGTGATCGCGCTGAAGGATGCGCGCACCGACGAAGAGCGCAACTGGGACGGTAGCCGCTGGCAGGACTGGTACAGCGACAAGAGCCGTGCGTTCGAGCTGGTGAACTCGGCCGAGTTCGACGGCCTGGATTTCCAGGGGGCCTTCGAAGCCCTGGCCGAACGTTTCGAGCGCAAGGCCCAGGGCCAGCGCCGCGTCAACTACCGCCTGCGCGACTGGGGCGTGAGCCGCCAGCGCTACTGGGGCTGCCCGATTCCGGTGATCTACTGCGACAAGTGCGGTGCGGTGCCGGTGCCGGAGGAGCAGCTGCCGGTGGTACTGCCGGAGGACGTGGCGTTCTCCGGGACCGGTTCGCCGATCAAGACCGACCCGGAATGGCGCAAGACCACCTGCCCGGAATGCGGTGGCGCCGCCGAGCGCGAGACCGACACCTTCGACACCTTCATGGAGTCGAGCTGGTACTACGCCCGCTACACCTCGCCGGGTGCCCGTGACGCTGTCGACAAGCGCGGCAACTACTGGCTGCCGGTCGATCAGTACATCGGTGGCATCGAGCACGCGATCCTGCACCTGATGTATTTCCGCTTCTATCACAAGCTGCTGCGCGACGCGCGGATGGTGGACAGCAACGAGCCGGCGCGCAACCTGCTGTGCCAGGGCATGGTGATCGCCGAGACCTACTACCGCCCGAATCCGGACGGTTCGAAGGACTGGATCAACCCGGCCGATGTGGAAGTGCAGCGTGACGAGCGCGGCCGCATCACCGGCGCCACCCTGATTGCCGACGGCCAGCCGGTGGTGGTCGGTGGCACCGAGAAGATGTCCAAGTCGAAGAACAACGGCGTGGACCCGCAGGCGATGGTCGGCAAGTACGGCGCCGACACCGTGCGCCTGTTCTCGATGTTCGCCGCGCCGCCGGAGCAGTCGCTGGAGTGGAACGAGGCCGGCGTGGACGGCATGGCGCGCTTCCTGCGCCGCCTGTGGGCCCAGGTGCAGAAGCATGCTGCCGACGGTGCCGCCCCGGCGCTGGACGTTGCAGCACTGGATGCCAACCAGAAGGCGCTGCGCCGCAAGACCCATGAAACCATCGGCAAGGTCGGTGACGACTACGGTCGCCGCCACAGCTTCAATACCGCCATCGCAGCGGTGATGGAGCTGATGAACGCGCTGGCCAGGTTCGAGGACGACAGCGAGCAGGGCCGCGCGGTGCGCCAGGAAGCGCTGCAGGCCGTCGTGCTGCTGCTGAACCCGATCACGCCGCATGCCAGCCACGCCCTCTGGCAGGTGCTGGGCCATGGCGAGACGCTGCTGGAAGACCAGCCGTTCCCGCAGGCCGACAGCAGTGCGCTGGTACGCGATGCCCTGACCCTGGCGGTGCAGGTCAACGGCAAGCTGCGCGGCACCATCGAGGTGGCGGCCGATGCCGCGCGCGAGCAGGTCGAGGCGCTGGCGCTGGCCGAGCCCAACGCGGCCAGGTTCATGGAAGGCCTGACGGTGCGCAAGATCATCATCGTCCCGGGCAAGATCGTGAACATCGTCGCCGCCTGATGTACCTCGCACCGGCCACCCGCGCGGTGGCCGATGCCTTTCCAGAAGCAGGGCCGGGTGCTTGATGGCCCTGCATTCACGCGGCTTCGGGCACGCTGTGTGTTGCCGTGATCGCCCGGCTCCGCCAGACTGTCTCCATGACCCGAATCCTGCTTGCCCTCGTTCTTGTCCTCGGCCTCGCCGGCTGCGGCTTCCATCTGCGCAACAAGCTGATGCTGCCGACCGACACCGCCCCGGTGAAGGTGGTATCCACCGCCCCGTACAGTGAACTGGTCAAGCTGCTCAATCGCAGCCTGCTGGCCTCTGGTGCCAGGCTGGCCGATGAGGACAGCAAGGAACCCAGTACCCAGCTGCAGGTGTTGTCCGAGCGCTGGGGTGACCTCCCGATCGCCATCGACTCGCAGGGTCGTGCGCAGGAGTACAGCCTGCGCTATGCGGTGATCTTCATCTTCCGCCGCGAGGATGGCAGCGAACTGGTCCCGCAGCAGGTGATCGAACTGTCGCGCGACTACGTGTCGCCGCCAACCGACGCCACCGGTACCACCACCGAACGCGAAATCCTGGCCACGGAGCTGCGCCGGGAAATGTCCGCCTCGATCATCCGCCGTATCGACAGCGTGGTCCGCGCCGAGATCGAGAAGGGGGGCAGCCTGTCCGCGCCGAAGGCCAAGCCGATCGAGGGCGCGGTGCCGGCAGAGCCTGCCGCCGCCGTCAAGCACTGAGCGGCAGCGACGATGGAACTGCGTCCGGAGCAGCTGGCCAGCCAGGGCGCTGACACCGCGTTGGCGCCGGTGTACCTGATCGCAGGCCCGGAAACACTGCGCGTACTGGAAGCCGCAGATGCCATCCGCGCGCGTGCGCGCGCCTCGGGCATCGGCGAACGCGAAGTGTTCGATGCCGACGGGCGTGATTTCGACTGGAACCAGCTTGACGCCAGCTTCAATGCGCCAAGCCTGTTCAGCGCCCGCCGCCTGGTCGAGGTGCGCCTGCCCAGCGGCAAGCCGGGCAAGGAGGGCGCCGAGGTCATCAGCCAGTTCTGCGCCAACCCGGCGCCGGACGTGGTGTTGATGATCACCGCCAATGAATGGAGCAAGGCCCACCAGGGCAAGTGGGCCGAGGCGGTCAGCCGCATCGGCGTGCTGTCGGTGGCATGGGCGATCAAGCCGCACGAACTGCCGGACTGGATCGAGCGCCGCTTGCGCGGCAAGGGCCTGCGTGCCGACCCTGCTGCCGTGCAGCGCCTGGCTGAGCGGGTGGAGGGCAATCTGCTGGCCGCCGCCCAGGAAATCGACAAGCTGGCGCTATTGGCCGACGGCCAGCCGTTGGATGTGGAACGGATGGAGTCGCTGGTGGCTGACGCTGCCCGCTACGACGTGTTCCGGTTGGTGGAGGCGACGTTCTCCGGCCAGCCGCCGGCGGTGCTGCGCATGCTGGCCGGCCTGCGCGGTGAAGGGGAGGCGGTGGCCGCATTGATGCCGATCGTGATCCGCGAACTGCTGGCGGGCGCAGGCCTGGCCCGCGTGCAGGCGCGTGGTGGCAACCTGGCCGCTGAAATGAAATCGCGCGGCATCTGGGAATCGCGGCAGGCGCCTTACAAGCGCGCGCTGCAGCGGCACCCGGAAGGCAAGCGCTGGGAGCGCTTCGTGGCCGAGGCGGGGCTGGTCGACCGCATTGCCAAGGGGCGCGCTGACGGCGACGCCTGGCTGGCGCTGGAACGCCTGCTGGTGGCCGTGGCCGAGCCGCGTGCCGTGCGCCTGCTGGCGCGGGCCTGAGTGATGAGCCTGCGGATCTACTACGGGGGCACCTTCGATCCGGTGCACCTCGGGCACCTGGCGATCGCGCGTGCGGCCCGTGATGAACTGCAGGTCGCCGTGCGCATGCTGCCGGCCGCCGATCCGCCGCACCGCGCGGTGCCCGGCGCCACCGCTGAGCAGCGCTGCACGATGTTGTCGCTGGCCATCGGCGACGAGCCGGGGCTGCTGCTGGACCGTCGCGAACTGGATCGTGCCACCCGCTGCCCCGGTCGCCCGTCGTACACCGTCGACACCCTGCGCGAGCTGCGTGGCGAGCTGGGCCCGAGCCGGCCGCTGGCCTGGCTGGTGGGCGCCGACAGCCTGCTGGGGCTGTCCGGCTGGCACGAATGGGAGGCCCTGTTCGATCTGGCCCACTTCGTGGTGGCCGAACGGCCGGGCAGTCCGTTGCAGGCGTCGATCGATGGCGAGCTGGGGCGTGCCCTGCAAGGGCGCTGGGCCGACAATGAGCAGGCCCTGTTCGCCAGCCCGGCCGGGCGCATCCTGCGCCTGCACCACCCACTACGCGGGGAATCGGCCAGCGCAGTGCGCTCGCAGATTGCCGCTGGCGGTCCCTGGCGCGCACTACTGCCCCCGGCCGTGGCCGACTATGTCGCTGCACACGGGCTGTACCGCCCGGCCACGGCGTGAATGGCGCGGCCGCGCCATCCCCGTATAATCGCCCCCACGTTTATCGAGTCGATCCACTTTGAGCAACCAGACCCAGCCCCAGACCATCAAGGTCGATCTGCCCAGCCCGCCGCCGTCCGTGCCGGAACTGCTGGCCAGCGTCCGCCAAGCCACCGAAGACCTGAAGGCCAAGGACCTGGTCGAGATCGACGTGCGCGGCCGGTCCAGCGTTGCCGACTACATGATCGTCGTTTCGGGCACCTCGACCCGCCACGTCAAGTCGATTGCCGATGAAGTCGTGCGCTTCGCCAAGAACATCGACGTGATGCCGCTGGGCGTTGAAGGCGAGCGCGAAGCGGAGTGGGTGCTGGTCGATCTGGGCGACGTGATCGTCCACGTGATGCTGCCGCGCGTGCGTGAGTTCTACGCGCTCGAGCGCCTGTGGACCGTCGGCGACCAGCCGCCGTCCAGCGACGACGAAGTGGCCTGAGCCGCACGTTGATGCATCCCTTCGACGGCGCCGATGGCGCCGTCGACGTTTTGGAGGACCATTGATGAAAGCCCGCCTGATCGCCACCGGTGAACGCGCGCCCAGCTGGGTCGCGCAGGGGTTCGCCGAATACCAGAAGCGGCTGTCGCATTGGCTGCCGTTCGAGCTGGTGGAAATCGAACCCGGCCTGCGCGGCAAGGGGCGCGATCCGCGCCGTGCCACCGAGGATGAAGGCAAGCGGGTCATCGCCGCGCTACCGAAGAACGCTTACGTGGTGGCACTGGACGTGCCGGGGCGGCAGTTGAGTTCCGAGCAGCTGGCGCAACGCCTGGAGCATTGGCGCGGGCAGGGCCGGGACCTGGCGTTCCTGATCGGTGGCCCGGAAGGGCATTCGCCAGAGGTCTCTGCGCTGGCCGACGAAAAGTGGTCGATCGGACCGCTGACGCTGCCGCACATGCTGGTGCGTCTGGTGGTGGCCGAGCAGCTGTATCGGGCTGCCGCAATGATTGCCAATCACCCCTACCATCGCGCGTGAAGAGTGGTTATACTAGTCGTCTGCCCGAATAGCTCAGCCGGTTAGAGCACTTGACTGTTAATCAGGGGGTCGTTGGTTCGAGTCCAACTTCGGGCGCCACCTTGAGAAACCTGCATCGCGAGATGCAGGTTTTTTTTTGCCGTGTTGTGGCGGCGAGCCCATGCTCGGCTGCATTCTCCAAAGCGGGCACGCGCTCGCCGCTACAGCGTGATCCGGCCCTTCCAGAACGCTACCAGCGTGGCAATTGCTACAGCCAGGATCGCGCCGAACAGCGCCCACTCCCAGCGCGTGAAAACCGGCTCGCCGCGCTGGCGCCGGGTCTGCGCAAACAGAACAACGCCGGGCACGTACAGCAGCACCGACAGCAGCAGGTTGTTCAGGCCGCCGGCATACACCAGCCACAGCGCGTAGGCGCTGGCCAGCAGCGCGACCACGAAATCGCGCCAGCGCACGCGTGGCTCACCCGCGTAGGACTGTCCGCGCCAGGCCAGTTGCACGCCGAACGCGGTGGACAGGAAGTAGGGCACCAGGCTCATCGATGCGGCCAGCAGCACCAGGCCGGTGTAGCTGCCCGCATTGAACAGCACCAGCAGCAGGAACAGCTGGATCAGCCCGTTGCTCAACCACAACGCATTGGCCGGCACGCCACGCGCATTCTCGCGTCCCAGGAAGGCGGGCATCGTGCCGTCGCCAGCGGCGGCATACAGCACTTCGGCACACAGCAGCACCCAGGCCAGCAGCGCGCCCAGCACCGAAATGATCGAACCGGCGATGATCACCGTCGCGCCCCATTCGCCGACGATGGCGCGCAGCACGTAGGCCATCGACGGGTTGGGCAGCCCGGCCAGTTCGGCCTGCGACAGCACGCCCATCGACAGCAGGCTGACCAGGACCAGCAGCAGCCAGACCCCCAGGAAACCTATCACCGTGGCACGGCCGACGTCGGCACGGCGCGCGGCACGCCGCGAATAGATGCTGGCGCCTTCGATGCCGATGAACACCCACACGGTGACCAGCATCATGCCGCGCAGTTGCTGGCCGAGGTCGCCGAGCGCAGGCGTGCCGAAGAAGTCGGCGCGGAACACCTCCATGCGGAACGCGCCGGCGGCCAGCACCAGGAACAGTGCGATGGGCAGCAGCTTGGCCACCGTCACCAGGCCGTTGACGATGGCTGCCGTGCGCAGGCCGCGCAGCACCAGCAGGTGGACGGTCCACAACAGTACGGACGAAGCGGCCACGGCGGCTGGCGTGTTGCCTTCGCCGAACACCGGCATGAAATGGCCCAGGCCGCTGAAGATCAGCACGAAGAAGCTGGCATTGCCCAGTACCGAAGCGACCCAGTAGCCCCACGCCGCGGAGAAGCCGATGTAGTTGCCGAAGCCTTCGCGTGCATATGCGTAGATGCCGGTGTCCAGGTCCGGACGGCGGTTGGCCAGGGCCTGGAACACGAAGGCCAGCATCAGCATGCCCGCACCGCTCAGCGCCCAGCCGATCATCGCGGCGGCCGGGCCGGCACTGCGGGCAACGTTCTGCGGCAATGAGAAGATGCCGGCGCCGACCATCGAGCCCACCACCAGTGCAATCAACGCCGGCAGGCCGAGGCGTTGCGATGTCGTGGCCATTGAAATCCCCAGCGGGCCGGATGCCGCGAGCACACCCTAGCCATGTGCTCGTGAACATGGCTGCAAGGCCGGGTGTGCGGGAACCGGCATGGACAACGATCAGCCAGGAAACGACGAAGGCCCGGGCAACAGCCCGGGCCTTCGAAGCAAACACAGCAGCGGGATTACTTGAACGTGTACTTGGCGCCGACAGTGAAGTACCGGCCAATCGCACCACTGAAGTGCAGCGGGTTGTAATTGACTGCACCATAAGTGCTCGGGTCGAGCGGCGCGATGCGGTCAAACACGTTCTGCACCGAAGCGTTCAGCTCGAAGGCTTCGGTGATGTTCCAGCGGCCGGACAGATCGAAGGTGGTGAACGAGGAGATCTTCTCTACCGGCTCGCCATCTTCATAGAAGGCCAGGTAGTCACCGCCGCGGCGGTCCTTGTTCTCCAGCTTGCTGACGTAGTTGGCCACGCCGCTGATGCTCCACGGGCCCTGCTTCCAGGTGGTGCCGAAGTTGATGCGGTCCTTCGGCGTGCCGATGCAGTTGGTCACGTCGCAGTTGCCGTGGGTGCCCACATAGTCGACGGTGGTATCACCCTCGGTGCGCTCGAACTTGAGCACGTGGCTCCACTGCAGGTCCATTTCCAGCTGGCCCGGGCCGATGTCGAAGGTCTGGCGGATGTCGGTGTCGATGCCGCGGACGCGCGAGGAGTTTGCATTCACGTAGGCGGTATTGACGGCCAGGATGGTGCCGCTGTTGGCGACTCCGCCAATGTTGTTGGCATCGCGGAGAACGTTGCCCGCGGCGATGGCGTCGGCCGTGCTGCCCTGCGCGATTTCGTTGGTGCGCTTGATTTCCCACGCATCCACGGTCAGCGAGGTGGTCGAGGTTGGCTGCAGCACGATGCCCACCGAGTAGCTCTTGGACTCTTCCGGCTTCAGGTCCTTGTTCGGCCGCGTGATGATCGCCACCGAGCGCGCGGTGCATTCGTTGGCCGGGTCGATGGCGCAACGCACCGGATCGCGGGCGTTGGAGAAAGCGGCCAGGCCACCGTCACCGTTCTCGGCCGGGTTCGGCGCACGGAAGCCTTCAGCGTAGCTGGCGCGCAGTGCGATCCAGTCGGCCGGGGTCCACTTCACGCCCAGTTTCGGCGTGGCCTTGCCTTCGCCGCTTTCGTACTTGTCGTAGCGGACCGCAGCGCTCAGCTCCAACTGCTCCAGCACCGGTGCGGACAGTTCGGCGTAGCCGGCATACACATTCTGCGTGCCGTCGTAGGCCGAGTAGCCCAGGCCGATGATCTGGCCGATATCGGTGAAGGTCTGCGGCGTCAGGCTGTTGCTCGTCTTGCGCCACTCCGTACCGAAGGCCAGGCCCAGCGGACCGCCCTTGAGATCCATCAGGCTGCGCGAGATGGTGAAGTCGAACATGTCCAGGCTCGACTTGGCACGCGCGCTGATGGTCGGGCTGATGGCATCGTAGACCGACTGCGGCGTCTGCGAGGCATTGTCGCCGATGCGCCAGGTGCCATAGGGGCAGGCCGGATTGCCCAGCACGCAGCGTACTGCGTCATAACGCAGGAAACCCGTGCGCTTGTTGACCAGGTCGGTGCCGGAATGCAGGTAGGCGGTGTCGTAGCTCCAGTCGCCCCAGTTGCCCTTGACACCCACCAGGAAGCGGTTGAACTCATTGGTATTGTCGGTCACGCGCGGGCCCACGTCCCACGCGCTGTAACGCAGGCGGGCCGCGGTGGGCAGCGGGTTGTCCGGATGACCTGCATACAGCTGGGTCGCACCGGCACCGCTGTTGGCGTTGACCGGGCCGCCAGGGTAGCCCCAGCCGCCGGATACGCCGGATGGCGTATTGCTGAAGATCGTTTCCTTCTTCGAGTAACCGATCTCGGTATAGACCTCGCCGCCTTCACCAAACGCGAAGCTGGCGCGGCCGAACACGTTCACGTACTTCTCTTCCGGGCTCAGGTCGCGGTACTGCTGCGCCGGATCCCACAGGCAACCCTGGGCCTGCGCGGTCGCGTCACTCTGCCCGGGAATCGTGGTCAGCCCGGCGCAGCCCGGCAGGGCAACCAGATGGCCGGTGGCATCGAACACCGAACCATTGGGACCCACGCCGCCGGCGGTACCGCCCGACAGGTAGGCGCCGCCCAGGAACTGCGCGTCTGCAGCGTCGTAACCCCAGCGCCGGATATCGCCGGTGCCGATCCACTTGCGGTTCTTGCGGTCGCTGATCTTGATCGCGTCGGTCTTGCCGACGTCCAGGCTGAAGAACGCATTCCAGCCATCGCTGGACAGGTCGCCGGTGCCGGCAGTAAGGGTCGCCTTCTTCGCATCGCCATCGCCGTCACCGGAAATGCCGTAGGAACCGCGCAGGATGGCGCCTTGGAAGTCGCTGCGCAGGATGATGTTGACGACGCCGGCGATGGCGTCGGAGCCATAGATCGCCGAGGCGCCGTCCTTGAGCACTTCCACGCGCTCGACGGCATCGAGCGGGATGGTGCTGAGGTCGGTGAAGACCTTCTGGCCGTCATCGGCCAGGCCGTAGGTGGCCATGCGGCGGCCGTTCAACAGCACCAGCGTCGAGCCGGCGCCCAGGCCACGCAGCGAGATGCCGGCGCCGCCACCGGCGAAGCCGTTGCCGAAGGTCTTGGGAATGGAGCCTGCGCCGTCGGCGGTCAGGGTCTGCAGGTACTCGGCGACCGTGGTCTTGCCGGTGCGGTCGATTTCCTGGCGGGTCACCACCTGCACCGGCGACGGTGTCTCGGTGTTGGTGCGCGGGATGTTGGAGCCGGTGACCGTGATGCGGTCGAGGTTGGTGGCCTGCTCCTGTGCAAAGGCTGAGGAAGAAGCCACGGCGCCGACCAGCAGCAGGGTGCTGCCAGCAAGGATATGGGTGATGGACGATGCCAGGGTGGTGCGGCGGCGGCTGGCGGGCCGTTGGATCGGGTGTTTCACAGCTTCTCTCCTAACTGGAAAACCGTAGCGTTGAGGGCTGTCGCCGGATCGATACCGGGACGCGCCAATCTAGGTTTCCAGCAGGTGACGAAGACGTGAATTTTTGCTTAATCAGTAACGCTTGGCCCTGGCATGTCCGCATTTGCCGGGCAGTGGCAGGGGCCGGCCCGGCGCGCGGCCGGGCCGGTGGGACGCTCAGTCCGGCAGCGAGAACTGCACCGGCACCATGCCGATGGCCGGAACCGCCACGCCGTCACGCTGGGCAGGCTCGAAGCGCCAGTGCTTGAGCACCTGCTGGCGGGCGGCCTGGTCCAGGTTGCGCGAGCCGCTGCTGCGCTCGACGCTGACCGCGACCGGCTGGCCACGGGTGTCCACTTCCACCCGCAACAGCACCGTGCCCTGTTCGTGGTTGCGCAGGGACTGGATCGGATAGGTCGGCGGCGGAGCGCTGCGGTACTGCAGCTGGGCGCCGGCCAACGGGGTGGAAGTGTCGATGCTGGGCGCCAGCTGCGGCGGAGCCGGTTCGGCGGCCGGCAATGCGATGCCCTGGGTCTCTTCCACGGTCGCGGTGGGTGCGGGCAGTGGCGGTACCACCGGCTGCGTCCGGGGCTTCGGTACCACCTGGACGATCTCTTTTGGCGGGACCGGAACCGGCGGCGTCGGCGGTGGCGGGATCTTCTCGATCAGCCGCACCGGCGTCTTTTCACGCGGGGCCTGCACGGCCTGGTAGGTCGCAGGGATGAGCAGCAACAGGAAGGCCAGCAGGTGCAGGGCGATCGCTGCACTCCAGGCGGCGACGCGGGCGGGGTCGAAGTGCGGGGATGCAACGGGATAGGTACGAACCATGATCCACCTCCATGCCAGTGACGAAGTCCTCAACGCACCAGGGTCCGTGGCGGGGTTGCCGCACGCGGCTGGCAGTCCATCAGTAGCGCGGCATGGCGGCCACTGCCTAGAGGCAGGGGCATGCGCGTTGGGCTGGCCTTCAGCCAACGCCGCCGGAATACACGAAAAAGGCGGGCCCCTGCGGGACCCGCCTGTGTCGGCCGTGCCGGGCGCGATCAGCGGCCCAGTTCGAACACCACGTCCAGGTTGACCGAGACGGTCGATTCACCCGGTGCGACCGGGGTGGCCTTGTCCATCGACGCGCCGGCGGCCATGGTGCGCATCATCGGCATCGGGCGGAAACCGCCGTTGCTGTTCTCGGAAATGCTGACGATGCGGCGCACCTGCAGGCCCAGCGACCTGGCATAGGTCTGGGCGCGGGCCTGGGCCTTCTTCAGGGCGGCCAGGCGGGCTTCGTCATAGACCGGTTCGGGCTGGTCGATCTCAAACTGCGGACCGTTGATCTGGTTGGCACCCTGCGCGGCCAGCGCGTCGAGCACCTTGCCGAGCTTGGCGATGTCGCGGACCTTCAGGCTGACCGTGTTGCTGGCCTGGTAGCCGGTGATCTTCGGTGCCTCATTGTCGGCATAGCGGTACTGCGGGTTGAGGCTGACGCCGCTGGTCTGCACGTCGCGCTCGGCGATGCCGGCGGCCTTGATCGCGGCCAGCACCTTGTCCATCTGCTGGGCGTTCTGGCGCATGGCGCTGTTGCCGTCGGCTGCCTGGGTGACCACACCGGCCGACAGGGTGGCGACGTCCGGCACGCGGGTGGCCTCGGCATTGGCCGAGATGTTCAGCAGGGTGCCTTCGGCCGCGGCGGCGATCGACGGCGACGACGGAGCGGCATGAGCAGTCATCGAGGTTCCAAGGGCGAGGGACAGGGCAAGCAGCAGCGGGGTGGCGGTCAGGCGCATGGGATCTCCTTGTTGTGCCGGTGAGGGTGGTGTCGTAGCGATGAACGCGCTGTGAGCCTGATCGGGGTTGTACGCGTTCCGTAACGGGTTGCCGACGATTCAGGTGGCGGCCTCAGGTTATGCTGTGCCGATGCTCTATCTTGCTTCCCGCTCCCCCCGACGCAACCAGCTGCTGGCCCGACTCGGACGCCCCTTCCAGGCCCTTGACCTGGAGGTCGTCGAGCAGCGCGCGGCCACTGAAAGCGCCGAACAGTATGTATGCCGGGTCGCCGCCGACAAGGCGCGCGCCGGACTGGCCCGGGTGCTGGCCGACGACCCGCAGGCGCGGGTGCTTGGTTCGGATACCGAGGTCGTGCTGGATGGCGAGGTCTTCGGCAAGCCGGTCGATGCCGCTGACGCGCGGGCGATGCTGGCGCGGCTGGCCGGGCGCACCCACCAGGTGATGACCGCCGTGGTGGTGGTCGGTGCGGGCGGCCTGGACAGCGAACTGGTCATTTCCGAGGTGACCTTCGCCCCGATCGACGCCGCCGACATCGCCGCCTATGTCGCCACCGGCGAGCCGCTGGACAAGGCCGGTGCCTACGCCATCCAGGGCGGGGCCGAACGCTGGATCGAACATCTTTCCGGCAGCTACTCCGGCGTGATGGGGCTGCCGCTGCTGCATACCGATCGTCTGCTGGCGCGCTGTGGCGTGCCGGTCCCCACTGCCGATGCCGCCAGGGAGGCTGCCGATGTCTGAGGAAATCCTGGTCAATGTGACCCCGCGCGAGACCCGGGTCGCGGTGATCGAAAACGGCATGCTGCAGGAACTGCACATCGAGCGCGGTTGGCGCCGTGGCGTGGTCGGCAACATCTACAAGGGCAAGGTGCAGCGGGTCATGCCCGGCATGCAGGCCGCCTTCGTCGAGGTCGGGCTGGAGCGCGCCGCGTTCCTGCACGCCAACGACGTGGTGCGCCCGGCACCGGTGGCCAGCGCCGACACCGAGAACACCACCCTGCCGCCGCCGGCCAGCGTGCCGATCGTCGAGCTGCTGCGTGACGGCCAGGACATCGTGGTGCAGGTGGTGAAGGACCCGATCGGCACCAAGGGCGCCCGCCTGACCACGCAGATCAGCATTCCCTCGCGCTACATGGTGCTGCTGCCGCAGTCCAAGGTAGTGGGCGTGTCGGCGCGCATCGAGGACGAAACCGAGCGCGCCCGGCTGAAGGCGCTGGTGACCGAACTGTCGGCGCAGCATGGTGGCTACGGTTACATCGTGCGGACCAACGCCGAAGGGCAGCCGGCCGAGGCCATCGCCGAGGACATCGCCTACCTGTCGCGCGTGTGGAACGTGGTCGAGCGCCGCGGCCGCGAAGCGCCGTCGTGCAGCATCATCTATGAAGACCTGAGCCTGCCGCTGCGGTCCGTGCGCGACCTGATCCGCAAGGACGTGGACAAGGTGAAGGTGGACTCGAAGGAGACGTTCGGCCAGTTG
The DNA here is from genome assembly GCF_059370435.1 of Stenotrophomonas sp. YJH_SMC_94-11. Lineage (NCBI taxonomy): Bacteria > Pseudomonadati > Pseudomonadota > Gammaproteobacteria > Lysobacterales > Lysobacteraceae > Stenotrophomonas > Stenotrophomonas sp. YJH_SMC_94-11. The sequence goes on from NZ_JCAFTR010000011.1 coordinate 72,073, forward strand.
CAGGCCTTCGTCGCCAAGTACATGCCGGTGCTGGCCGAAAAGCTGGAGCTGTATTCCGGCGACCGCCCGATCTTCGACATGTTCGGCGTGGAAGACGAGATCGGCCGCGCGCTGGACAAGCAGGTGCCGCTCAAGTCCGGTGGCTACCTGGTGATCGACCAGACCGAGGCGATGACCACCATCGACGTCAATACCGGCTCGTTCCTCGGCCAGCGCAACCTGGAAGAGACGGTGTTCCGCACCAACCTGGAAGCGGCGCAGGCAGTGGCGCGTCAGCTGCGGCTGCGCAACCTGGGCGGCATCATCATCATCGACTTCATCGATATGGATGATGCAGAGCATCGCCGCCAGGTGCTGCGCACGCTGGAAAAGGCGCTGGCCCGCGACCATGCCAAGACCACGGTGTACGACTTCTCGCCGCTGGGCCTGGTGGAGATGACCCGCAAGCGCACGGTGGAAAGCCTGGAGCGCCAGCTGTCGGAGACCTGCCCGCAGTGCAGTGGCCGCGGCAGCATCAAGACCACCGAGACGGTGACCTACGAGATCTTCCGCGAGATCACCCGTGCCGTGCGCCAGTTCGATGCCGCGCGCCTGCTGGTGATCGCATCGACCAAGGTGGTCGCGCGCATCACCGATGAGGAATCCTCGGCGGTGGCCGAGCTGGAAGAGTTCCTCGGCAAGAGCATCCGCTTCCAGGCGGACGAGCAGTACCTGCAGGAGCAATTCGATGTCGTTCTGCTCTGATCCTCGCCGGCTGCAGGCCGGCGGTGGCCGATGAGCGCGCCGCCGCGCCTGCGACTGCGAAGGATCCGCCGTCATTTCATTGCCGCCTGTGCGGTGGGCCTGGTCGGGCTTGCACTGCTGGTGGGTACCTTCAGCCAACTGCTGCCGCTGGCCGAGCGTCATCCCGACAGGATCGCCGCCTGGCTGAGTGAGCGGGCCGGCCAGCCAGTGCGTTTCGAGCAGCTGCAGACGGCTTGGACCCGTCGTGGCCCGCTGCTGCAGCTGAAGGGCCTGCGCATCGGCGCCGGACAGGGCCTGGCGATCGGCGAGGCCGAGGTGCTGGTATCGATGTACAGCGGGCTGCTGCCCGGGCGCTCGCTGACCGAACTGCGCCTGCGTGGCCTGGCGCTGGACCTGCAGCAGGGCGAAGACGGACGCTGGTCGGTGCGCGGGTTGCCGCAATCCGACAACGGGGGGGATCCGCTGGATGCGTTGCGCCGGCTCGGCGAGCTGCAGGTGATCGGCGGCCGCCTGGGCGTGCACGCGCCGGGGATCGGCATCGACACCACGCTGCCGCGCATCGACCTGCGCATGCGGGTCAATGGCGATCGCCTGCGCGTGGGTGTACGCGCCTGGGCGCAGGCCGAAGCGCTGCCGCTGACCGCGGTACTGGACGTGGACCGCATGCGCGGCAACGGCCAGGCCTGGCTGGGTGCCGACCCGGTCGATTTCCATGCCTGGTCGCCCTTGCTGGCGGCCGGCGGCGTGCGCCTGCGCGAGGGCAAGGGCGAGCTGAACCTGTGGCTGACCCTGCGTGATTTCGCGCCGGTCGCGCTGACCACCGATTCGGACCTGCGGGACGTGCGCGTCGACGGTGTACCGATGCCCGGCGTGGCAGCGCCGCAGCTGCAGCTGCAGCGGCTGCAGGCCCGCCTGCGCTGGCAGCGCCAGGCCGATGGCTGGGCGTTGCAGGTGCCGCGCCTGCGCCTGAAGACCGAAGATGGCGCACATCAGCTCGATGGCCTGCAGCTGCAGATTGGCAAACAGCTGCGGGTGAACGCCGGTGCGGTGCAGGCCGGCATCGCACTGCGCGGGCTGGCCCTGAGCAATCTCCTTGAACCGGGTCTGCGTCGCTGGCTGTTCCTGTCCAGGCCGCAGCTGGAGGTGCGCCGATTGCAGCTGGCCGGCGAACGCGATGGCCCGTTGCGGGCACAGGGCGAGCTGCAGTCGCTGGGCTTTGCCAGCGTCGGTGATTCTCCGGGCCTGCGCGGCCTGGGTGGACATTTCGAAGGCGATGCCGATGGCTTCAGCCTGCAGCTGCAGCCGCAACGGCAGCTGCAGTTCGATTGGCCGACCGGCTTTGGCGTGCGGCATGACCTGCATCTGGCCGGACAGGTCGTGGGGTGGCGCGACGAGGGCGGCGGTTGGCGGATCGGAACGCCGGCGATGCGCGTGGAAGGCACCGACTACGCGGCCGACGTGCGCGGCGGCGTCTGGTTCCAGGGCGACGGTACGCGGCCGTGGCTGCAGCTGGCCGCCAAGCTGGACGACGTGCCGATGACGGCGGCCAAGCGCTTCTGGATCCACTCCAAGATGAGCAAGGGCGCCACCGACTGGCTGGACATGGCACTGGCCGGCGGCCAGGTGCGTGGTGGTGTCGGCCTGGTCACCGGTGACCTGGACGACTGGCCGTTCGACAACAATGATGGCCGCTTCGAGGCCACCGGCCACATCACCAATGGCGACATCCGCTTCCAGCACGACTGGCCGCTGATGCGCCAGGTCGACGCCGACATCGCCTTCATCGGCCCTGGCTTCGACATGCGTGGACGGGGTGATCTTGCCGGCGTGGCGGTACAGAAATTCGAAGCGGGCATTCCGGACTTCGGGCATCAGCCGTTGTACGTACGTGCCGACGCGCCGAGCGAGGCCGGCAAGCTGCTGGCGATGCTGCGCCAGAGCCCGTTGCACAAGGATTACGGCGATACGCTGGACAACCTGGCTGCCAGTGGTCCGGCCCATGTGACCTTCGATCTGCTGCAGCCGCTGCATCAGGACGAGGGCGAGGGCCACCTGCAGGGCACGGTCGATCTGGCCGGCGTGAAGCTGGTCGACAAGCGCTTCCAGCTGGCCTTCGACAACATGCGAGGGCAGGCGCGCTACAGCAATGGCGGTTTCGGCGCCGAGGACCTGGCGGTGCGCCACCTCGGCCAGGAAGGACGGCTGAGCCTGCGTGCCGGCGGCTACGTGCACGACAGCACGCGGGCCTTCGAATCGCAGCTGACGGCCCGCCTTGATGCCGGCGTGCTGATCGACCGCGCACCGGAAATGACCTGGCTCAAGCCCTACATCACCGGCACTTCTGCGTGGACCATCGCGGTCAACCTGCCCAAGGTGGCCCCGGGCGCGCCCGCGCCGCCGAGTGAACTGCGGTTGAGTTCGGACCTGGTCGGCACCCGGCTGGACCTGCCGGCACCGCTGGACAAGCCGGCCGCCGAACCGCTGGCGACCACGGTGGCCGCGCAGTTGCCGATGGGCGCCGGCCGCATCGATGTGGCCTTCGGCCAGCGCCTGGCCCTGGCCGCACGCAGCCACAACAACCAGACCGGCGTGCAGGTCACGCTGGGCAGTGATCATGTTGATCGTGAGCCGCCGCCGAGCGGGCTGACGGTCAATGGCCGCAGCGCGACGCTGGATGCGCTGGAGTGGATCGGCCTGGCGCGGGGTGGCGGGGACGACGATGCGATGCCGCTGCGAGCGGTGGACGTCCAGGTTGGCCAGTTGAAGCTGATCGGCGGCGTGTTCGAGCAGACCCGGCTGCAGCTGCACCCGGGCCCACAGGCACTGGATGTGCGGCTGGACGGCCCGTCGCTGGCCGGACGCCTGACCGTCCCCAATGCGGACGGTGGCACGATCAGTGGCCAGCTTGACCGCGTGCACTGGCAGTCACTGCCGGCGGCACCGGGCGCGCCGGTTGCACCGGCGCGGGTACAGGCCGGTGCCAACGACATGGACCCGGCCAAGCTGCCGCCGTTCGCGCTGGACATTGCCGACCTGAAGTTCGGCAAGGTGGTGCTGGGCCAGGCGGTGCTGCGCACGCGACCGTTGGCCAATGGCCTGAACGTGGATGCGCTGCGTTTCCGTGCGCCGGACCAGGAGATCGACATCAGCGGTCGCTGGCTGGGCCGGACCGGTGGTGCCCGTACCGAGTTGACCGCACAGGTGCGCAGCGAGGATCTGGGTGGGTTGATGCAGAATCTTGATTACGGTGGCCAGTTGCGCGGCGGTTCCGGCCAGGCGCAGTTGCAGGCCTCGTGGAGCGGAGGCCCGTCGGACTTCCAGCTGGGCAACCTGCAGGGCAGCCTCGACCTGCACGCGCGCAATGGCCAGCTGCTGGAGCTGGAGCCAGGCGCCGGCCGCGTGCTGGGCCTGCTCAGCGTCGCGCAGCTGCCGCGGCGCCTGATGTTCGACTTCCGCGACTTTTTCTCCAAGGGCTTCGCGTTCAACCAGATCGACGGCAGCATGCAGTTCGGCCAGGGCATGGCGCGCACCGACAAGGTGCTGATCGAAGGCCCGGCGGCCAACATCACCATCCGTGGCCAGGCCGACCTGCGCAACCAGCGGTTCGACCAGACCATCGACGTCAACCCGCGCGCGGGCAACCTGCTGACCGTGGTCGGTGCGGTGGCCGGCGGCCCGGTGGGGGCCGCGCTGGGCGCGGCCACCAATGCGGTATTGTCCAAGCCGCTGGGCGAGATTGGCGCCCGAACCTACAAGGTGACCGGTCCATGGAAGGAGCCGAAGGTGGAAGTGATCGAGCGCAGCCGCGACAAGTCCCCATCACCGCCCGAGCCGGCGTCTGCACCGGCCATTCCGCCGACCGTCACCGACCTGCCGCCCTCGCGCTGAGCGCGGTTCCCTGTTCACGGGGCTTGCCTGAGCGCCCCCGCACCCCCAGATCGAAACCATGACTGATATCGCCCTGACGCTTGCCCAAGACCGCCTGCTTCGCCCCGGCGGCCTGGATACCGCTGGCCTGGAGCGCACCTTCGGCCAGTTGCTCGGCCCCGGTGTCGACTTCGGCGACCTTTATTTCCAGCACGCCCGCCGCGAGAGCTGGAGCGTGGAAGACGGCATCGTCAAGGACGGTGCCCATTCCATCGAGCAGGGTGTGGGCGTACGTGCGATTTCCGGCGAGAAGACCGGATTTGCGTACTCCGATGACATCCATGCCGACGCGCTGCTGGCGGCGGCGCAGTCGGCGCGCGCGATCTCGCGTGAGGGCGGTGCGCAGTCCGGGCGATCGCTGCTGCGCGGCAATGCGCGCGCACTGTACCCGGCGCTGGACCCGATCGATGGTATCGGCAACGAAGCCAAGGTCGAGGTGCTCAAGCGCCTGGATGGTTACCTGCGTGCCGCCGACCCGCGCGTGAGGCAGGTGATGGTGAGCCTGTCCGGCGGCGTCGATACGGTGCTGATCGCCCGCAGCGACGGTGTGCTGGCGGCCGATGTGCGTCCGCTGGTACGCCTGAATGTGCAGGTGATCGTCGAGCACAACGGCCGTCGCGAGTCCGGCTATGCCGGTGGCGGTGGCCGTTATGGCTACGAAGACCTGTTTGCCAGCGCCCGGCCCGAAGCCCTCGCCCAGGAAGCGCTGCGCCAGGCGCTGGTGAACCTGGAAGCAGTGCCGGCGCCGGCCGGCATGATGCCGGTGGTGCTCGGCCCGGGTTGGCCGGGCGTGCTGCTGCACGAAGCGGTCGGGCACGGCCTGGAAGGCGACTTCAACCGCAAGGGCACCAGCGTCTACGCCGGCCGCATCGGCGAGCGTGTGGCGGCACCGGGGGTGACCATCGTCGACGACGGCACCCTCGACGGCCGCCGCGGTTCGTTGAACATCGACGATGAAGGCCACCCCAGCCAGTGCACCACGCTGATCGAGGACGGCATCCTGGTCGGCTACATGCAGGACAGCCTCAATGCGCGGCTGATGGGCATGGCCCCGACCGGCAACGGGCGCCGTGAATCGTTCGCGCACCTGACCATGCCACGCATGACCAACACCTACATGCGCGCCGGCGAGCACGATCCGCAGGAGATGATCCGTTCGGTGAAGAAGGGCCTGTACGCGGTCAACTTCGGCGGTGGCCAGGTCGACATCACCAGTGGCAAGTACGTGTTCTCGGCCACCGAGGCCTACCTGATCGAGGACGGCCGCATCACCACGCCGGTGAAGGGCGCGACCCTGATCGGCAACGGCCCGGAAACCATGCAGAAGGTGCGCATGGTCGGCAATGACCTGGCCCTGGACGAGGGCGTGGGCATCTGCGGCAAGGACGGGCAGAGCGTGCCCGTGGGGGTCGGCCAGCCCTCGCTGTTGATCGAGGGCATCACCGTCGGCGGTACCCAGGCCTGAGCGTGGCGATGGCCACAGCAACCGCCCGGGCCGACGCGGACTCAGTCCTCGTCGGCTTCGCCGGTCCCGATGTGGTCGGTGTCTTCGGCGCCGGCCTTCAGGCCCAGCGCGGCCGGCAGCATCAGGCCGCGCAGCACCTGGAAGATCTCGCGGTAAGCGCGCGGCGGCTTGTTCCTGGCCTTCTCGGCCTGCGCGTTGCGTACCAGCGTGCGCAGCTGCTGGCGGTCCGCCTGCGGATAGTCATCGAGCAGAGCGGCCAGCGCCTTGTCACCCTCGGCCAGCAGGCGGTCGCGCCAGTCTTCCACGCGGTGCATCATCGCCACTTCGCGGCGGCCGGTTTCGCTGTTGGCGTCCAGCGCATCGCGGATCGCATCCAGCGTGGCCTCTTCTTCGCGGCGCATGTGCTTGGCCAGGAACGCCAGTTGGCGCTTGTGGGCGATGTGGGCGGTGATGCGCTTGCACTCGGCGATGTGCGGCAGCAGGTCTTCCGGAATCGGCAGGCGCGCCAGCTGGGCCGGGGTCAGCGACACCAGCTTCTCACCCAGGGCCAGCACGTCGAGTGCATCGCGCCGGTTCTGGCTGCGGCTCTTGTCGTGGAATTCACCGGTTTCTTCGTCGCGTCCGCGCATCGTCCCTACCTGATTTCAAAAAAAGTCGCCCGGCGTGATGCCGGGCCCAACCCGTACAGGATAAAGCATTGAACGTGATCGCCCCTGAAGTGGCCGTCGGCGACGACAGCCTGGCCCGGCTGGAACGGCTGGCCGACCTCTCCCAGCAGCTGCTCGACCGCGCCCGCGCGCTGGGCGCCAGCCAGGCCGAGGTCAGCTGCAGCGAGGACCGGGGCCTGGAGGTCAATGTCCGCCTCGGCGAGGTCGAGACTGTGCAGTCCACCCGTGACCGTGGCATCGCCGTGACCGTCTATTTCGGGCAGCGCAAGGGCAGTGCCAGCACTGGCGACCTGAACGAGGCCAGCCTGGCCGCTACGGTCGAGCAGGCCTGCGCGATTGCCCGGCATACCGAGGATGACCCGGCCGCCGGCCTGGCCGAGGCCGCGCTGATGGCCACCGACTTCCCGGACCTGGATGGCTGGCACCCATGGGCGCTGCAGGCCGATGAGGCGGTGGACCTGGCCCTGGCCTGCGAGGCCGCTGGCCGCGAGGCCGATGCGCAGATCCGCAATTCCGATGGCGCTTCCGTATCGAGCATGCAGAGCCTGTCGGTGTACGCCAATTCGCATGGCTTCTTCGGTCGTGAGCGAGGCACCCACCATTCGGTCGGCTGCGCGCTGATCGCCGGGCAGGGCGACGGCATGCAGCGCGATGGCTGGTATACCAGCGCGCTGGCGCAGGGGGACCTGGAAGACGTGGGTCTGGTCGGCCGCCGCGCCGCCGAGCGCACCGTGGCCCGCCTGCAGCCGCGTTCGTTGGCCACTGGCAGCATGCCGGTGCTGTTCGCCCCGGAAGTGGCGCGCAGCCTGGTCGGCCACCTGCTGTCGGCAGTGTCCGGCGGCGCGTTGTACCGCCAGGCCAGTTTCCTGCTGGACAGCGTCGGCCAGCGCCTGTTCCCGGAGTGGATGCAGATTGACGAACTGCCGCACCTGCGCCGCGGCCTGCGCTCGGCCGCCTTCGACGGCGACGGCGTGGCCACCCGTGCTTCGGCGCTGGTCCGTGACGGCGTGCTGCAGCGCTATGTGCTGGGCAGCTATTCGGCGCGCAAGCTGGGCCTGCAGACCACCGCCAATGCTGGCGGTGTGCACAACCTGCAGCTGGCGGCCAATGCCGGCTCGCTCGAAGAGATCGCCCGACAGATGGGTGACGGCCTGCTGGTGACCGAGCTGATGGGGCAGGGTGTGAACGGGGTGACCGGCGACTATTCGCGCGGCGCCGGCGGCTTCCGTGTCGAGAACGGCGAGATCCAGTACCCGGTGGACGGCGTCACCATCGCCGGCAACCTGCGCGAGATGTTCAGCAGCATCGAGGCGGTCGGCAGCGACGTCGACCCGCGCTCGCACATCCGGACCGGCTCGATCCTGCTGGGGCGGATGACCATTGCCGGTAATGATTGATGGCGTCGATGGCGTAAGCTATGCCCGCCTGACGCAACCAGCTTGGTGCTGGTGGGTCAAGACCACCCAATGAAAAGGAGTTTTGTCGTGAGTGAATTCGATAACGTCCCGCCGCCGCCGGCAACCACCAATGCCCCGGCCGACCAGCGCACCATGGCGCTGGCCGCGCACCTGCTGGGCATCTTCACCTGGTTCATCGGCCCGCTGATCATCTGGCTGATCAACAAGGATGACGCCAGCAAGTCCTTCGTGACAGACCAGGCCAAGGAAGCGCTGAACTTCCAGATCACCATCACCATCGCGATGCTGATCTGCATCGTGCTGACCATCGTGATCATCGGCGGCATCCTGGCGCCGATCGTCGGCATCCTGAACCTGGTGTTCTGCATCATCGCCGCCGTGAAGGCCAACAACGGCGAAGCCTACCGCTACCCGTTCGCGCTGCGCCTGGTCAAGTAATTCCGGCCGCACGCGCAAACAGGAACGCCCGGCATTGCCGGGCGTTCCTGTTTGGCGGCAGCATCACGCCAACGATCAGTGATCGCGTTCCACCGCCAGCGTGGCCAGCGCGCGCAGCGCGTCGGCCTCTTCGCCATGGCCGGCCAACGTAGCCTGCATGCGTGCGGCCAGTTCGCGCAGCTGCGCCTTCGCACCGTCCATGCCGAGCAGCGCGGGGAAGGTGCTCTTGTCCTGAGCCTGGTCCTTGCCGGCGGTCTTGCCCAGCTGTTCGGAACTGGCTTCGACATCGAGGATGTCATCGCGGACCTGGAAGGCCAGGCCGAGCGCGTCGGCGAAGCCGTCCAGCTGGGCCAGCTGTGGTTCGTGGGCCTGGCCGCACAGCGCTCCCATGCGCACCGCTGCACGGATCAGCGCGCCGGTTTTCAGCGCGTGCATGCGGGTCAGTGCCGCCAGCGTCTGCTGCTGGCCGGTGGCATCGATGTCCAGCGCCTGGCCGCCGCACATGCCGGAGGCACCGGAGGCGTGGGCCAGGGTCTGCAGGCAGGCCACGCGCAGCGTGGCGGGCAGTGGCGCATCAGCCAGCAGGCCGAAGGCTCGGGTCTGCAGGGCGTCGCCGGCCAGGATCGCGGTGGCTTCGTCGAAGGCGATGTGGGTGGTCGGCTTGCCGCGGCGCAGCGCGTCATCGTCCATGGCCGGCAGGTCGTCGTGCACCAGCGAATAGGCGTGGATGAGCTCGACGGCCATCGCCGCTGCGTCAAGGCTTTCAGGCTGCGCGCCGAACAGGTGCCCGCTGGCATACACCAGCAGCGGGCGCATGCGCTTGCCACCGCCCAGCACCGAATAGCGCATGGCCTGGTGCAGGCGCTGCGGTGCTTCGGCAGGCGAGGGCAGGGCAGCGTCGAGCTGGCTTTCGATACGGTCGCGCCAGCGCGCGAACAGAACCTCAGCCGTCATGGCTGGGCGGATCGAAAGGTTCGGATGCTTCCGGCTGCGCCGGATCGCTGAGCAGGCGCACGCGCAGTTCGGCCTGTTCCAGCGCCTGCTGGCACTGGCGGTACAGACCGACGCCACGTTCGTAAGCACTGAGCGACGCTTCCAGGCTCAGCTCGCCGGTTTCCATCTGCTCCACCAGCTGCTCCAGCGATTCGAGCGACTGCTCGAACTGGGCGACCGGGGAGGCGTTTTCGGGGGACTTCTTGGCCATGCGGCAAGTGTGGACGGGCTGCGCGCGGGGGTCAATTCACCAGCCGCCGGGACGCCACTGCAGCTGCGCGTCGTGGGCCTGCAACCAGGCCTGCAGGGGAGCTGCGATGACCACGTCGGCGGCGGCAAGCAGCTGGGGGCCATCGAAGATCAGCGGCAGCTGGGCGCGCCGCCAGGGGGCAAGGTGCTCGCGTTGCAGGCAGTCCTTCAGCGCATGCGAATGCGGGCGGCCGGGCAACATGATGCGCTCACCACCCACGCGTGCACGGATCTGAAGCGGGCGTTCGAAGGCCACGGCGCCCTGCAGGCGCAGTTGGCCACCATCGGGCAGCGGCAAGGGGGCATGCCCGTCCCATTCGGCCTGCCATCCGCGGGGCAGCGATGGCAGCTGCGCGGGCAGCAGATAGGCGTGCTCGCGCCATTGCTGGATGGCATGCTCGTGCCAGCGCAGCCGCGCCTGGCGATCGTTGCTGGCCGGCAGCAGTTCGTGCAGACCCTGCTGCAGTACCGTGGCCGGCAGTGGGGCGGCACCGTGGCCGATCACCCAGGCGCGCAGCACGCGCGCGGCACGCCCCGGTGACACCTGGCGCAGCAGCTGCAGCGAAAGCACGCGTGGTGCCACTTCCAGGTGCGCGATCAGCTCGGCGTCTTCCTCGTCCAGCAGAGCACGGGTCTGCCCGCAGTGCATTGCGCTGCCCGCCAATGCTGCAGCCGCATGCGGCCAGCGCTGGCGCAGCAACGGCAGCACCTGCAGGCGCAGGAAGTTGCGATCGGCGTGGTCGTGGCCATTGCTGGGGTCTTCGATCCAGCGCAGCGCGTGCTGCCGCGCGTAGTCGAGCAGTGCGCTGCGTGGCACCGCCAGCAGCGGCCGCCATAGAGGCTGTTCGCCAAGGCGGCTGTGTGCGGACATCGCGGCAAGGCCATCGACGCCGGATCCGCGCAGGGCCCGCAGCAGGAAGGTCTCGGCCTGATCGTCCTGGTGCTGCGCCAGTGCCAGTGTTTCGCCGTCGCGCAGTTCGGCGGCGAACGCTGCACGTCGTGCCTGCCGCGCCGCGCCTTCAAGGCCGAGGCCCGCGCGCTTGTCGACCTGCACGTGATGCACGGCCAGTTCAATGCCCAGTGCCGCGCATTGCTGCTGGCAATGCAGCACCCAGGCGTCCGCATCGGCCTGCAGGCCATGGTGTACGTGCACCGCACGCAGCGCCGTGCCGGAGGCCTGTGCGCAGCGCCACAGCCAGTGCAGCAGCACGGTCGAGTCGACACCGCCGCTGTAACCCACCAGCAGCGGCGCATTCAGCGGAACGAGGGCAGGGAAGGCAGTCACGGCGGCAAGTATAGGGTTGCTCGGCAGGGCTGCGCCCTGCACCCGCTACGATCCAGAGCAACAGCAACAGCAACAGCAACAGCAAAAGCTGGTTTCCTGAGGGTTGGCGGGGTGGGTCCGGTTGCGGGAGACGCCGTTAACCCGTCCATGGGGGCTTGGCCGCGGCATCCATGCCGCGGACACTCCCGCAACCGGACCCACCCCGCCTTCGACAGTCTCCTGCGGTCTGTTGGACATGCCGATGGGGTCAGATCCGTTTTCCGCAGGAAAACGGATCTGACCCCGATTTATTTCGATATCTGACAGATCTGATCCACGCATGGCGTGGATGGTCCAACCGTCACCGGAAATCTGTCGGGGGGGGGGGCGGTGTGGGTGGGCAGGACCGTTGGCGCCATGGATGGCGCCATCGAGCCCCCATGGATGGGTTTACGGCGTGTCCTGACCACCCACACCGCGCCCCCCAACTCACAGAAAACCAGAGCCGCTTTTGATTTTGATTTGGCTTCGGCAGGTGCAGGGCGCAGCCCTGCGGAAAAAACTACTTCACCCGGCGGCCCGAGCGGTCGATGCGGAACCGCTCTCCGCCTTCCATCGGCGTGTGGCCATCGGCATCCGGCATGCCACGCCGGCAGCCGTTGCAGACCTCGGCCACGCCATCCTGGAACGGCCAGGCGAAATCGAAGGTGCCCGGCACCACCTGGCGGAATTCCAGATCGAAGTAGCTCACGCGATTGCCGACGCGGCCGCGCAGCAGGCCTTCCTGCGGCGTTTCCGGGCCGTTGTCCCAGGTAAGCACCGGCAGGCTGTGGCCCGTGCGGTCGACGTAGTGGAAGCCCTGGTCGGCATACACCACGGCCAGGCCGTGGTCGTCGTAGTTCAGGTCCTTCAGCGTATCGGCGCTGATCTTCAGCCGGTGATCGACCACCTCGCAGTTGGGGAGCGGCCAAAACCCGTGTTCGTCGGTCAGCAGCTTGCATGCCGGTGCCTGTGCCTGTGCATTGGCACTGACCAGCACGCCAAGCATTGCCAGCGACCGCGCAAAGCGGCCGCTGGCAGGGGCAGGGCGGGCCTGCGGCGCGATCACTTGGCCTCGGCCTTGCGTTCGAAGGCCGTCGGTGCCGGCAACTGCACAGGGACGCCCTTGTCATCGCAGGTGCCGGCCTGGCACAGGCGCTCGCGCAGGGCTGGGGTGGCCTGCACGATCATGTGGTAGATCGCGTTCTGTTCCAGCGTGCCGCGGATCGCCTTGCTGCCCGGGCCACGTGCCCAGATGCCGACGTCCTCACCACCATGCGATTCGGACTTCATCGGCACCAGCGCTTCCTGCATGTAGTCCGGATGCTCGGTGTCGACCTCGCGCAGGTTCGGGCGACCGTTGGCCGGTTCGAAGCTGCTTGGGTTGTGCGGGTAACGCTTCGGCCCGGCCGGCTGCTGGTTGCTGCTGCCGGTGTGGCCTGGGCCGTTGGCGTAGCTCAGCGTGGTGTACGGCTGGCCGGTGCCGTCCAGGGCGTAGTCCAGCTTGCCGGCGCCGTCTTCGCCGCCCTTGTCCTTCACCTTGCCCAGGATCGGGTTGCCGCGTGCCGGGTAGCCGACGAAGTTCAGCGTGTGCGAGTGGTCGGCGGTGACGATGATCAGGGTGTCGTCGGCCGAGGTCAGCTCGTTGGCCACGCGCACCGCATCGGACAGCGCCACGGTCTCGGTCAGTGCACGGTAGGCATTGCCGCTGTGGTTGGCGTGGTCGATGCGCGCGCCTTCGATCATCAGCACGTAGCCTTCCGGGTGCCTGGAAAGGTTCTTGATCGCTGCAGCCGTCAGTTCGGCCAGGCTCGGCTCACCGCCCGGATCCTGCGGGCGCTCGTACTCGTAGCGCATGTGGTCCGGTTCGAACAGGCCAAGGATGGCCGGCGCATTGGCGGCCGCGGCCAGCTGCTTGCTGTTCCAGACATAGGCACCCTGCGGATGCGCCTGCTGCCATTCCTGGACCAGGCTGCGGCCGTCCAGGCGCTGGCCGACCTTGTCGTCGTATTCCGGGTCGCGCTCTTCCACGGTGGTGAACTCACCACGGCCGCCACCAAGGGCGACAAGCGGGCCGCGCCCATAGCGCAAGGTCGACAGCAGCTGCTGGGCGATGTCCTTGCAGCCGGCCGCCTTGGCCGCTTCAGTCAGGTCGGTGTCGTTTTCCCAGTTGCGCTCGGGCGAGTGCGCGTAGGTGGCAGCCGGGGTGGCATGGGTCAGGCGTGCGGTGGAGACCACGCCGGTGGCCAGGCCGGCGCTGTCGGCCAGCTGCAGCCAGGTCAGCAGGCCCTTGGACAGGCTGTCGGCACAGTCGGTGCGGCTTCCGGCACTGACGCCGATCGCGCCCATGTGGGTCTTCACGCCGGTGGTGATGGCGGTCATGGTGCCGGCCGAATCAGGCGTCTGCGAATCGGTGTTGTAGGTCTTGCTGAACGCCGTGGCCGGGAAGCGTTCCCAGGACAGCAGGTTCTCCTCGCCGGAGCCGCCCTTGCGCTGGCCCTCGTAGATGCGCGAGGCGGCCACAGTGGTCAGGCTCATGCCGTCGCCGAGGAACAGGATGACGTTCTTGGCCTTGCCGGACATCGCACCATTGGCCGCAGCCTGGGCGGCCCCGCTGCGGTACCACCACTGCGGGGTCTCGCCGGCCGGATGGGCGACGGGATCGACGGCGACCTTCAGGCCGGCCGGGGCGGACGCGGGGGCGGAGCTGGCGCAGGCGCCCAGCAGAAGGGTGGTGGCGCAGGCGGCCAACAGGGAGACGGAACGACGCATGGACGCTGGGATCTCACAAACTGTAACGGGACATTCATTATGCCCGCCCCAGCAAGGCACGCCGATGACACACTGATTTGCCGGCCGGGCGGTCGTTCTGCGGGCTGCCTTGGGCTATCGTGCCAGCATCCCTTCCTTCCCCTCTGGATTGCCTATGAAGCTGGTCTCTGCCTGGCTGCGGATTCCGTTCTGGCAGCGCGTGGTCGGTGGCTTCGTGCTCGGCGCGCTGGCCGGCTGGGCGCTCGGCCCGGCCGCGGAAACGTGGTTTGGCCCGCTCGGTGAGCTGTACGTCACCCTGATCAAGATGATCGCCGTGCCGCTGGTGTTCTTCGCGGTCATCAACGCGATCTCGTCGCTGCACGGGCAGAAGTCCGTGGCCGCGCTCAGTGGGCGCACCTTCCTGTGGTTCGTGATTACCGCTGCGCTGGCAGTGTGTGTCGGCCTGGCCGTGGGTACGGTGCTGCAGCCCGGCGCGGGTGGCCTGCAGTTGTCGATGGCCAGCAACTACGTGCCGCGCGAAGTGCCCAGCGTGGTGCAGGTGCTGCTGGACGTGGTGCCTGCCAATGTCTTCTATGCGCTGTCCGGCATCGGCACCAAGGTCAACGCGGCCGGCGAGACCGTGCTGGCTGCGGGTCGCGGCTCGATCCTGCCGGTGATCTTCTTCGCCGGCCTGGTGGGCTTTGCCATCGTCAAGCTGGGCGAGAAGGTGACCGAGGCGCGCAAGCTGGTTGGCCAGATGAGCGACATCATGATCCAGGTGACCCGCTTCGTGCTGGAAGTCACCCCGATCGGCACCTTCGGCCTGATCGCAGGCCTGGTCGGCAGCTATGGGTTCGAGAAGCTGCTGCCGCTGGGCCATTTCGTGCTGGCGTTGTACGTGGCCTGTGCGCTGCACATCGTGGTTGTCTACAGCGCGCTGCTGCTGGCGCACGGCCTGAACCCGCTGAAGTTCTTCCGTGGCGCCGCACCGGGCATGCAGGTTGCGTTCGTCAGCTCGTCCAGCTTCGCTGCGATGCCGGTGGCGCTGCGTTCGATCACCCACAACCTGGGCGTGAACAAGGACTACGGTTCGTTCGCGGTGCCGCTGGGCGCCAGCATCAAGATGGACGGCTGCGGCGCGATCTATCCGGCGCTGTGCGCGGTGTTCATTTCGCAGTACAGCGGCGTGCCGCTGACCCCGGAGCAGTACGTGGTGGTGCTGATCGCCTCGGTGCTGGGCAGCTTCGGCACCGCCGGCGTGCCGGGTACTGCGGTGATCATGGCCACGGTGGTGCTGAGCGCAGCCAATCTGCCGCTGGAGACCATCGGCTACCTGTATGCCATCGACCGCATCCTGGACATGATGCGCACGATGACGAATGTGACCGGCCAGATGCTGGTACCGGTGCTCGTGGCCAAGGAGACCGGGTTGCTCGACCAGGCGGTGTATGACAATCCGTCCAGCAATGTGGGCGTGGACGATCCCGACCCGACACCACCGCAGCGCTGAGGTGTGTGGTGAATTGAAAGGCCCGCCCTGACCGGCGGGCCTTTTGTTTGGGAGATGCCCGACGCGGTGCCGGCCAAGGGGGGCCCGGGGTGGATCCACACTGAGCGAGGATGAAGGCAGTGCCGACCAACGGTCGGCCCCCACCGGCAAGCCCCGCCCCGATCGGCGGAACCCTGGAGCAGAGCCACGGTAGATCCACGCCATGCGTGGATGAAGGTGGTGCCGACCACGCTCGGCAGCTACCCATCAATTGCATGGGCTCAATAAAAAAAGCCGCTGCAGGGCAGCGGCTTCTCGCATCAGGCGGCGCCGTAGCGCCAGCGGGTCAGAGGTCGACCCGGCGGGCCTGCATGAACTTGTTGCCCCAGTAGCCACTGAGCAGGGTGTCCACGCGGACGTCCTTGCCGGAGCTCGGTGCGTGCAGGAAGCGGCCGTCGCCGACATAGATGCCGACGTGGTCGACGCGACCCTTGCGGCCGAAGAAGACCAGGTCACCTGCGGCCAGCGCGGTGCGGTCGTTGATCAGTTCGGCGTTGTCATCGTGGGCCATCTCGCGCGAGACGCGCGGCAGCTCGATGCCCAGGGCCGAACGGAACACATAACCGACCAGGCCGCTGCAGTCGAAACCGCTGTCCGGGTTGCTGCCACCCCAACGGTACGGGGTGCCCAGCAGGGTCATCGCGCGGCGCAGCAGCGACTGCACCTTGCCGTTGTCGGCGGCGGTACCGACAACGCTGCCATTGGCGGCGCTGCTGGTGTCGTAATTGGCGAGCAGGCGGCTGAGGTCGCCGGCCACCACGGCCGAGCGGTCCATCAGCGGAATGGTGTCGTTGGCGGCCAGGTGCGGCAGCAGGGCGGCCAGCGTGGCGCTGGCGGCGGCATCGACGCGGCTGCGCTGCGGAGCGGCAGCCTCGGCCTTGGCGGCCGGTCGGGCGGCGCTCTCGGCCACCGGGGCCGGGGGCACATCGGAACGGTTCGGAGCGGTCTGCGACCAGGCCGGAAGGCTGGTCAGGCACAGTGCCAGGCCAAGCAACAACGGGCGGGCACTGCGTGAAGATACGGAAGTCTGGCCTTCGCTTTTCAGGTCGTCAGTCGTCACGCGTCGGTCACAGGAAAAAAACGATGGGGCATCATGCCCTGTAAAAGCGCCGATGAGTTAAAAATTCCGTTAGTAAAACGTTATTGCGGCAGTGATTTACGTCACAGTTTTGAACATATCGCCTGTTCATTTTAGCGAAGGACGCGTTTCGCCCCCGTGTAGTGGTCTTTCCAGTAGGGGCCGCTGAGCGAGTCGAGGCGTACCGTCCCGCCGGTACTCGGCGCGTGCACGAAACGCCCCTCACCTACATAGATGCCGACATGGGTGACGCTGCCTCGGCTGCCGAAGAACACCAGATCGCCGGTGGCCAGGCGCTGCGGATCGATCTTCGGGCCCTGTACCGCGGCCAGGTCGCGCGAGGTGCGCGGCAGTCGCAGGTCCAGCATTTCGCGATAGACATAGGCGACCAGGCCGCTGCAGTCGAAGCCCGAATCCGGGGTATTGCCGCCATAGCGGTAGGGCGTGCCGACCAGGCTGATGGCCCGCATCAGCACCGAGTTGGCGGCCTCGGGGTTGTCCGGCACGGTCTTCGGCCAGTTCGCCGTCGGCGGCGGCGGCGCCGGGCGGGTGGCCTTGCCGCCTCCACAGGCGGTCATCAACACGGGCAGGGCCAGCAACAGGGCCGGGGCGAGAAACCGGCGCGGGCCGGACGAAACTGGCGTGATGTGCATGATCTCCGGATAATGCGCCACCTTGGATTGGCCGTCATGATGGCGGCGTCCCCGCCGGGCGACAACCCGCCCCAACCCGCCTGCCTCCGGCAGATCCAGACAGAGTTGCGCATGAAGATCGAAAAAGACCGCGTTGTCCGCTTCCACTACACCGTTTCCGAAGTCGGCCAGGAGCCGATCGAGTCGTCCAAGGACCGCGGCGAGCCGCTGGCGATCCTGATCGGCCACGGCAACATCATCCCGGGCCTGGAAAACGCCATGATGGACAAGGAAGCCGGCGCGACCTTCAACGTCGACGTCAAGGCGGCCGATGCCTACGGCGAGCGTCGTGAAGGCCTGTCCCAGCGCGTGCCGAAGAAGCACTTCGGCAACACCAAGCTGGCCCCGGGCCAGCAGGTCGTGCTGCAGACCAACTTCGGCCCGCGTGCGGTGACCGTGCAGAAGGTCGGCATGAGCGTCGTCGACGTCGACCTGAACCACCCGATGGCCGGCAAGGATCTGCACTTCGATGTCGAGATCGTCGACGTGCGCGAAGCCGGCAAGGAAGAGATCGACCACGGCCACGTCCACGGCGACGGTGGTCACCAGCACTGATCGCAGCGCGATCGTGATGGATGCAGCGGCCCGCTTCGGCGGGCCGTTGCGTTTCTGGAACACGGCGCGGCCATCCATGGCGTACGGGCCGGCGGCATAATGGCGGACCTGCCTGACGGACGCCCCGTGAACGCCGCTTCTCCTTCCCTGCAGCCGGTCGCTTCCGGCGAACGCATCGCCGTGCTGGACGTGCTGCGCGGTGCCGCGCTGCTGGGCATCCTGCTGATGAACATCGAGGCCTTCAGCGGACCGCTGGACCTGGCCTTCACCGGCATCGACGTGCATTGGCAGGGCATCGACTACTGGGCCGATGCCTTTGTGTACGTGTTCGTGCAGGGCAAGTTCTTCACCCTGTTCTCGCTGCTGTTCGGCGCCGGCTTCGCGGTGATGGCGCAGCGCGCTGAGGCCGCCGGGCGCGACTTCACCCCGTTCTATCTGCGCCGCAGCGCTGGCTTGCTGCTGATCGGCCTGTGCCACGCGCTGCTGGTCTGGTCCGGCGACATCCTGGTGATGTACGCGTTGGTCTCGTTGCCGTTGCTGGCCTGCCGCGAGGCGCCGCGCAGCTGGCTGCCGTGGATGGGCGTGACCGTCTATCTGGGCGGCGTTGCGCTGATGCTGCTGGTGGGCGCGATGGTGTCGATGGCTTCGACCGAAGAGGTGCGGGGCATGCTTGCCGAGGCGCAGCAGAGCATCGACCTGCAGCGGCAGGTGTACGGGCAGGGCAGCTGGGCGCAGGCCACTGTGCAGCGCCTGAGCGAGTTCGGCACCTCGATGGGCGCGCTGCTGATCACCGGCCCGGAAGTGCTGGGCATGTTCCTGATCGGCAGCTGGTTCGCCGGCAGCGGCGCGTTGGCGACGCCGGAGCGCTTTCCGCGGCTGTACGCGGTGCTGCGTTGGGGGGCACTGCCGCTGGGCCTTGTGGTCACGCTGCTGGGTGTTGCCTGGAAGCCCTATCTGGCGCCGGGTGCCTACGGCCTGCCGGCGACGGCGGCGATGGCGCTGGTGACGATCGGTGGCCTGCCGATGTGCCTGGGTTACCTCGCGTGGATCGTGCATTGGCGTGCGCGGTTGGCCTGGCTGGCACCGGTCGGGCGCATGGCGCTGACCCACTATCTTGGCCAGTCGCTGCTGTGTACCTGGACCTTCTACCAGTATGGCCTGGGCAGGTTCGAGACGATGCCGCGCAGCGTGCAGCTGTTGTTCGCGCTGCTGCTGTTTGCCGCGCAGGTGGTCTTCTCGCACCTGTGGCTGCGCCATTTCCGCTTCGGCCCGATCGAGTGGATATGGCGTGCGATGACCTATCGGCAGTGGCCATCGATGCGGCGCGGGACGGAGCAGGGGTGAGCGATGGGCACGCATGCGCTGTGCCGATCGGCCGCGCGCCCGCGCATCCTCACGTCTGGCTTGCAGCGGGGCATGGCATGCTCGGCATCAGCATGAGCGCCGGCACCGGCCAGCTGATCGCCGATCTCGTCTGCGGCCGCACGCCAGCGATCGATCCTGCCCCTTACCGACCCGAGCGATTCCGATGAGCACTGCACCTTATGATTACGACCTGATCGTCCTTGGCGGCGGCTCCGCCGGCCTGGCCGGCGCCATCCGCGCAGCACAGCATGGCAAGCGCGTGGCGATGCTGGAACCGGGCGAACTGGGCGGAACCTGTGTCAATGTTGGCTGCGTGCCGAAGAAGGCGATGTGGCTGGCGGCCGACCTGCACGAGCGCATCGGCCTGGCCAATGCGATGGGCTTCGATGTCGAGGCACGCCCGGCGCTGTCGTGGAAGGAGCTGGTGATCCATCGCCAGGCCTACATCACCAACATCCACACCAGCTACCGCAAGCGCCTGGATGAAACCGGCGTGGTGCGCATCCCTGCGCGCGGCCGTCTGCTCGATGCGCATACCGTGGCCTGCAGTGACGGCGTGCATTACAGCGCCGAGCACATCCTGATCGCCACCGGCGCGCATCCGCTGCGCCCGGATATTCCCGGCGCTGAACTGGGCCTGGTTTCCGATGACTTCTTCGATCTGCGTGCGGCACCGGCCGAGGTGGCGATCATCGGTGGCGGTTACATCGCGGTGGAGCTGGCCGGCCTGCTGCAGGCACTGGGCAGCAAGGTCAGCCTGCTGGTGCGCGGCCAGCGGCTGCTGGATCGCTTCGATTACGAGCTGACCGATCAGCTGGCCGAGAACCTGAAGCAGCAGGGCGTGCGCATCCATTTCGGCTATCGCCTGCGCGAACTGCAGCGCGATGGCGAACGCGTACGTGCGTTCGGTCATGATGGCCCGCTCGACAGCGTGTTCGATGCAGTGTTCTTCGCCACCGGCCGGCGCGGCAACAGTCGCGACCTGGGCCTGGAAGCGCTCGGCATCGGCATCGGCGAGCACCAGCAGGTGGAGGTGGACGAATGGCAGACCACCTCTGTGCCGAGCGTGCACGCGGTGGGCGACATCGCTGGCAAGGTCGGCCTGACGCCGGTGGCGGTGGCCGCTTCACGGCGGCTGATGGACCGCCTGTTCGGTGGACGTCCGCAATCGAAGATGGATTACGAGAACGTGGCCAGCGTGGTGTTCTCGCACCCGCCGCTGGGTGCAGTGGGCATGAGCGAAGAAGAAGCGCGCGCGCGTTTTGACCAGGTGAGCGTTTACCACAGCCGTTTCCGCCCGATGCTGCAGGCGCTGGCCAACGGCACCCAGCGCAGCCTGTTCAAGATGGTGTGCGCGGGCCCGGAAGAACGGGTTGTTGGCATCCATCTGCTGGGTGAAGCGGCCGACGAGATCCTGCAGGGCTTCGCGGTGGCGGTGAAGATGGGCGCGACCAAGGCCCAGTTCGACGACACCGTGGCGATCCACCCGACCTCGGCCGAGGAAGTGGTGCTGATGCGCTGACCTGGGCGGTTGTAGCGCCGAGCCTATGCTCGGCTGCTTTTCGCCCCGCCTTGGCGGAGTCGGGCGCGGGCTCGACGCTACAGGACAGCAGGCGCCCCCATGCGACAATGGACGCCCCCACGTCTTACCGGGCCGCTCTGCGCGGCCCGCCGTCGTCCTGATGTCCAGCCCCGCCTCCCGTATCGCCACCGCTTCCCCGCGCATTGCGCTGGGGGGTATCGGCCTGGCCGCGATCGGCGCCATTGCTGCTTCCGGCAAGGCCATCATCGTCAAGCTCGGCCTCCGTCATGGCGTCGATGCCACCTCGCTGCTCGCCCTGCGCATGCTGATGGCGCTGCCGCTGTTCGTGCTGATGGCACTGTGGGCTGCGCGCCGGGCAGAGCCGCTGTCCTGGGCCGACCGCGCCCGCGTGCTGTGGCTGGGCTTCACCGGCTACTACCTGTCCAGCCTGCTCGATTTCCAGGGCCTGCAGTACATCAGCGTGACCCTGGAGCGGCTGATTCTTTACTTGAACCCGACCCTGGTGTTGCTGATCAACGTGCTGCTGGCACGGCAGCGGCCGGGCCGCTGGCAGATCGGCGCGCTGGTGCTGAGCTATCTGGGCGTGCTGCTGGCCTTTGGCCACGATCTGCAGCGCGAAGGTGGGCAGATCATCGTCGGCAGCCTGCTGGTGCTGGGCAGTGCGCTCAGCTACGCGCTGTACCTGTTCGGCAGCGGGCAGGTGGTGGCACGCATCGGCGCGGTGCGGCTGACCGCCTACGCCAGCTGCGTGGCCAGCGTGCTGGTGCTGCTGCACTTCGCGGTGACCCATCCGCTGCCACTGCTGTGGCAGGCACCGGCGCCGGTGCAGTGGCTGTCGCTGGTCAATGCCACCGTGTGCACGGTGCTGCCGGTGCTGGCGATCATGCTGGCGGTGCAGCGCGTGGGTTCGTCGCTGGCCGCGCAGGTCGGTATGCTGGGCCCTGTTTCCACCATCGTGATGAGCCTATGGCTGCTCGACGAACCGATGGGGCCGGCACAGATCGCCGGCACCGTGCTGGTGCTGATCGGCGTTCTGCTGGTGACCCGCCTGCGGCGCTGACGCCGGAGCAGGCGCGTGCGCGCATCCTGGCGGTGATCCGCGCGATCCCGGCGGGGCAGGTGATGGGCTACGGCCAGGTGGCGATGCGCGCGGGCCTGCCCGGGCGTGCGCGCCTGACCGCGCGCATCCTGGGCCAGAACGACGACCCGGACCTGCCCTGGCACCGCGTGCTGCGCTCGGATGGGCGCATCGCCATGGAAGAAGGGTCGGCGGGCTGGCGCGAGCAGTCGCAGCGGCTGCGTGCCGAGGGCGTGGTGGTTGAGAACGGCCGGGTGCGGATGCCCACGACCGATCCGGCGGTTGCGCTGGATGCTGCCGTTTGGGGCCCGGGCTGAGCATCGCTGGCGACTGAACAGGCCGGACCTGCCGGTCGCCAACAAGGCGCGGTGCTGCGGCTATGATGGAGGCCGTTCCATGCCGGTGCTCCCATGTTCCCGCGTCTGCCAACCGTCACCAAGGCCCTGCTGATCGCCAACGCGATCCTGTTCCTGCTGCAGCAGCCGTTCCTGCTTGGCATGCAGACCTTCGAGCCGTTCATGCTGCAACCGCTGCAGCAGGGCTTCGATGCGTTCTCGCCGGGCGGCAACTTCCAGCCGTGGCAGCTGCTGACCTATGGCTTCCTGCATGGCAGCTTCGGCCACCTGTTCTTCAACATGCTGGCGGTCTTCATGTTCGGTGCGCCACTGGAGCAGACCTGGGGCGAGAAGCGCTTCCTGCTGTACTACCTGGTCTGCGTGGCCGGTGCCGGTGTCTGCCAGCTGCTGGTGGGTACGCTGCTGGAGAACCCGGCCACGGTGCTGGGGGCCTCTGGCGGCGTGTTCGGCCTGCTGCTGGCCTACGGCATGCTGTTCCCGAACCAGCGGGTGATGCTGCTGTTCCCACCGATCCCGATGAAGGCGCGCACCTTCGTAATCCTGTTCGGCGTGGGCGAACTGGTGCTGGGCATGACCGGCTGGCAGCCGGGCGTGGCCCACTTCGCGCACCTCGGCGGCATGCTGTTCGGCTGGTTGCTGATCCGCTACTGGCGAGGGCAGCCGCCGTTCAACAAGCGCCGACCGCCCGGCCCACCGAAGCGCCCGAACCATCTGCGCAGCGTCAAATGATCCGAAGGATCATTTGACGCTGTAGGTGCCGACCGTTGGTCGGCAGCCTTCTCCCACGCGGGTAGGTGCCAACCTTGGGTGGCACGCCTTCAGAGATCCTGCAACACTACCTGCGCCGCATTGTGACCTGGCGCGCCGGTCACGCCGCCCCCGGGATGTGTTCCCGACCCGCACAGATACAGGCCGGGCAGGGCACCACGATAGCCAGCCTGGCCAACCATCGGCCGTGCCGAGAACAACTGGTTGGCACTGAGCGCTCCGTGGAAGATGTCGCCGCCGATCAAGCCGAAGGTGCGCTCCAGATCCAGCGGTGACAGCACCTGGCGGCCCAGTACGCTGCCAGCGAAACCCGGCGCATACCGTTCAACGGTGGCGATCATCAGATCGGCCACCGTTTCACGATGATCATCCCAGTGACGCCCGCCGGGCAGCACGGGCGCCACGTGCTGGCAGAACAGGCTGGCCACATGCTGCCCGGGCGGCGCCAGCGAATCGTCCAGCGTGCTGGGAATGAGCATTTCCACGATCGGTTCGCGTGACCAGCCATTGCGACGCGCATCCAGCCAGGCACGGTCCATGTAATCCAGGCTGGGGGCCATGATGATCCCGGCGCTGAGGTGATCGCCGGGACCGGGCAGAGCGCGGAAGTCCGGCAGCTGCGACAGCGCGACATTCATCCGGAACGTGCCCGAACCGCAGCGCCAGTTCGCCATGCGTTCGCGCGTTGCGTCCGGTACCTGCTCCGGTGCCAGCATCTGCTCGTACAGCAGCTTTGGATTGACGTTGGCGATCATCGCGCGTGCGCGCAGGATTTCGCCGTTGGCCAGCGCCACGCCCACGACACGACCCTGCTCGATCAGCAGGCGTTGCACACCGGCATCCACGCGCAGCTCAGCCCCGGCCTCCCGCGCGGCAGTGGCGATGGCCTGGCTGATCGCGCCCATGCCACCGATCGCATGGCCCCACGCACCTTTCATGCCATTGCACTGGCCGAACACGTGGTGCAGCAGTACGTAGGCACTGCCTGGTGTATACGGGCTTGCGTAGTTGCCGACGATGCCATCGAAGCCGAACAGCGCCTTGATCGGCTCGCTTTCGAACCAGCGGTCCAGGTACTCGGCGGCCGACAGCGTGAACAGGTCCAGCAGTTCCTGGCGACGCGGCGCATCCAGCGTTGCCAGTTCGCGGCCGAGCTTCCCCATCTGCCATAGTGCGGGCAGCGCACGCCAACCACCCGCCACGCCCAAGTCCGGGGGCGCGCGCAGGGCCCAGGCACGCAGCACATCAGCGAAGATCTCCAGGCGCGCTTCGTATTCGGGTAGCCGCTGTGCATCCCGCTCGGAAAACTTCGCGACCTCGGCCTGGGTGCGGCCCGGTGCGGACAGCAGGTAGCGGCCGTCCGGCAATGGCAGGAAGTTGTTGGCCGGGCGATTGATGATGCGCAGCCCATGCGCATGCAGCTGCAGGTCGTCGATCACCTTCGGCTGCAGCAATGACACCGTGTAGGACGCCACCGAGTTGCGGAACCCGGGGTGGAATTCCTCGGTGACCGCCGCGCCGCCGAGAACGCCACGACGTTCCAGCACCAGCACCTTCTTGCCAGCGCGTGCGAGATAGGCCGCGCAGACCAGGCCGTTGTGGCCACCACCGATGATGATCGCATCCCAGGACATCAGCACCTCGGAAAAAGGGGACGGAGGGAATTAAGTCGCAATCCGCATCTGCGCACAGGGGGGAAGAAACGACTTAATCCCCTCCGTCCCCTTTTTTGATTGCCGCTTCGATGGTGGCGATG
This sequence comes from Stenotrophomonas sp. YJH_SMC_94-11, assembly GCF_059370435.1. NCBI lineage: Bacteria > Pseudomonadati > Pseudomonadota > Gammaproteobacteria > Lysobacterales > Lysobacteraceae > Stenotrophomonas > Stenotrophomonas sp. YJH_SMC_94-11. Next base: position 96,769 of record NZ_JCAFTR010000011.1, read on the forward strand.
TCGATCTTCTTCATCGGCATCATCGCATTGAAGGCGCGCTTGGCCAGTGCCTTGTCCTGGCTGGTCACCGCTTCGATCAACATGCGTGGGCTGATCTGCCAGGAAATGCCCCATCGGTCCTTGCACCAACCGCACTGGCTCTCCTGTCCGCCGTTGCTGACGATGGCGTCCCACAAGCGGTCAGTCTCGGCCTGGTCCTCGGTCTGGATCTGGAAGGAGAAGGCTTCGCTGTGCTTGAACGCGGTGCCGCCGTTGAGGCCGACGCAGGGGATGCCGCAGACCGTGAATTCGACGGTCAGTATGTTGCCCTCCCTGCCGTCCGGGTAGTCGCCCGGGGCGTGGTGGACAGCGGTCACCGCGCTGTCGGGAAAGGTGTTGGCATAGAAGGTGGCGGCCTCGAGCGCGCCGTTGTCGTACCAGAGGCAGATCGTGTTCTTGTGTGCCATGTCCGGCTCCACGTTGGACGAAGCCGCAGCGATAGCACGCCCGGTGTTAACCCGGGATCGTGCTGCACCCGCAAAAAAAGGGCGCCCGAAGGCGCCCTTTGCACTACCAGTGCGGCAGCAGGCTCAGCGCCAGACCTTGATCTGGTCGGCTTCGCTGCGCTGCATCGGCTGCCCGGCCTTGCAACTGAAGGTGGCACCGAACGCCGGCAGGTTGGCCAGCGTGCCGTTGCTGCGCCACAGGCCCGGTGCGCGGATGTCGGCGGTCAGGCGGCGTGCGGCCTCGTTCGGCGACAGCTGCTGTGCCCACAGCGTCGACCAGGCGCGGAAGAAGCCCTGCTGCTGTGCCTGCTTGGCCTTGGGCTCCTGCGCGGCATACGCCGCCCATGCCAGTTCCAGGCCGGCGATGTCGGCCAGGTTTTCTTCCTGGGTGAGCGTGCCGTTGACCTTGGCACCCTTTACGCCCGGGAAGTCGTAGGCGCTGTACTGCGCGGCCACGCGATTGCCGAGCAGGGTCCAGGCGGTCTTGTCGGCCGGGGTCCACCAGCTGCGCAGCTCACCCTTGGCATCGACCAGCGCGCCCTTGGCATCGATCGCACGGGTCAGCTCATGGCCGACCAGGCCACCGAAGCTGCCGAACTTGTCGGCGGCGTCGGCCTTGGCATTGAACACCGGGCCCTGCAGGATCGCGGCGGTGACGATCAGGCGGTTCTGCGCCAGGTCGTAGGCCAGCGACGGCTGCTGCGGCAGCACGTCCCAGCGGCGGTCGGCATTGCCCTTGCCGATGCGCTTCATTTCCTCGCGGTGGCGCCAGGTCGAAGCAATCAGCATGTTGCCACCAAACGAGCCGCGCCCCATCGGCTGCACGCTGTAGTCCAGGTCGCGCAGCGGCGTGCCGATCTCGATCTTCAGCGCAGCCAGCTTGGCTTGCGCTTCAGCCTTGGCTTCGGCGCTCATCCAGCTGTTGTTCTTGACCGCTTCGATCTGCACTTCGCGCAGCTTGTCGACGATCCACGCCGCCTGGCGACGATCTTCGGCGGACAGGTAGCGCGCGGCATATTCGCGGCCGACCATCGGGCCGGCGGCCACGTTGATAGCATCGAGCACGCTTTCCCAGCGCTGCGGTGGCAGGGTTTCGCCGCGCAGCACGCGGCCACGGAATTCGAACTCGGCGTCGCGGTAGGCCTTGGACAGGTACGGCGCCATCGAATCGCCCACGCGCCAGCGCAGGTAGGCCTTCCACTGGTCCGGCTTGAGCTTGGTGACCATGCCATCGAGCTGCTTGAACAGTCCCGGATCGGCCAGCGAGACCAGGTCGTCATCCACGCCCTGTGCCTTCAGGAAAGCGTCCAGCTGCAGATTGCGGTAGCGGCTGTTGAGCTCCTTGGTGGAGATCGGCGCGTAGTTGTTGAACGGGTTGTTGATGCCGGCCAGCGACTGCGCGTTGCGCGCCAGTTCGGTCTCCAGCGCGATCACCGCCTGCGATTCGGCATCCAGCTTGGCCGCCGGGGTGCCGGTCAGCGCCAGGATCTGCTTGACGTAGTTGCGGTAGCGGCCCATCAGCGCCACGGTGTCGGCGTCGGTGCGGGTATAGAACGCAGGATCCGGCAGGCCCATGCCGCCCTGCATGAAGTAACCGATGTGGCGGTCCAGTGCCTTCAGGTCGACGTCGGGGCCGAAGTTGAAGGCGACCGGGATCCCCACCTGGTGCAGCGCGGCGATCGACGCCGGCACATCCTTGGCCTTCTTGATGGCGTTGATGCGGGTCAGCAGCGGGGCGATCGGATTGGAACCGTCCGCCTCCACGGCGGCTTCGTCAAGGCCACTGGCCCAGAAGTCACCCAGCAGCTTCTGCACATTGCCCTGCGGCGACTTCATCGCGGCGTCGAGCAGGTCGCGCTGCTGCTGGCGGCTGCGGTCGACCAGCTGGCCGAGCGCGGTAGTGGCACCGGTCTGCGGCACCGGGTTGGCCTTCAGCCAGCCTGCATTGGTGGCGTCGTAGAAGTCGCTGCACTGGGCGCTGACGGCCGGGGCGCGTGCGGCCTTCTTCTTGGCGGCGGCAAACGCATCGTGGGTCGGGACCAGAGTCGCCAGGCTGATGCCCAGGGCGATGGCAAGCGGACGGAAGTTGGGCATGTGGAACGAATCCGTGATGGATTGAGGGCGCGCGCACTATAGCAAGCCGGGCATGGGCGCGGCATGCACGCATCACGGTGGCTCCGCCGAGCCGTGCGCCGACCAAGGTCGGCATCTTCCAACGGCGTGGGCCATGCGTGGATGACGGGCGCTGTGAACAACAAAGGCCCGGGAATTCCCGGGCCCTTGCAGGTACGCCGCAACGTCAGCCGTTGCTTACCAGATCACCACCTGCTGCTCGCCGGTGCGGGCCATCGGCGAACCGGCCTTGCACTGGAACGCGGCGGCGAAGGTCGGCAGGTTCGACGGCGCACCCATGGCCCGGAACTGCGCCGGGGCGTGCGGGTCGGTGGCCAGGCGGACCTTGGCGTTTTCCGGGGTGTACTTGGTGCGCCACACGGTGGCCCAGTTGAAGAAGAAGCGCTGGTCTCGGGTGAAGCCATCGACCTTCGCATCTTCCTTGCCGGCGGAGGCCTTCTGCAGGGCGTCGTAGGCGGTCGCCAGGCCACCCAGGTCGGCGATGTTCTCGCCCAGGGTCAGGTGGCCGTTCACGGCCTGGCCGTCGACCTTGTACTGGTCGAACTGCTTGACCAGCTTGCCGGTCAGGCCTTCGAAGTTCTTCTTGTCGGCCGGGGTCCACCAGTCTTCCATGTTGCCGGTCGGCCCGAAGCGCGCACCCTGGTCGTCGTAGCCGTGGGTCATCTCATGACCGATCACCGCACCGATGCCGCCGTAGTTCAGCGCGTCGTCGGCCTTCGGATCGAAGAACGGCGGCTGCAGGATGGCGGCCGGGAACACGATCTCGTTCTGCAGCGGGTTGTAGTAGGCGTTGACGGTCTGCGGGGTCATGCCCCACTCGGTCTTGTCCACCGGCTTGCCGATCTTGGACAGGTTGAACTTGTAGTTGAACTCGTTGGCCGCGCGCACGTTGCCGAGGAAGCTGTCGCGCTGGGTCTGCAGGCCCGACCAGTCGCGCCACTTGTCCGGGTAACCGATCTTCGGGGTGAAGGTCTCCCACTTGGCGATGGCCTTGGCCTTGGTTTCCTCGCTCATCCAGCTCAGGCCCTGGATGCGGTCCTTCAGCGCGGCGGCCAGGTTCTTCACCAGTTCTTCCATCTTCGCCTTGGCTTCCGGCGAGAAGGCAACCTTCACGTACAGCTGGCCGAAGGCTTCACCGGCATCATTCTCGATGGTGCCCAGCACGCGCTTCCAGCGCGGCTTCTGTTCCTTCTGGCCGTTGAGGGTCTTGCCGTAGAACTCGTAGTTCTCCTGCACGAAGGCGTCAGCCAGGTACGGCGAGGCGCTGTCCACGGTGTGGAAGCGCAGGTAGGCGCGCCACACCGACGGATCGGTATCGCCCAGCGCCTTGCTCACTTCCTCATGGAACGCCGGCATGGCCAGCGAGAACTTCTCCGGCGCGGCCACGCCCTGCGACTTGAAGAACTCGGTCCAGCTGAAGTTTGGGGTCAGCTTGTCGGCGTCGGCCAGGGTGACCGGGTTGTAGTACAGCTCGACGTTGCGCGACAGCTCGACGCGCGACTTGGAGGCCTTGGCCAGGCGGGTTTCGAACTTGACCACGTCCTCGGCCTGCTTGGCCGCGTCGGCCGCGGCGACGCCGGACAGCTCCAGCACCTTGGCCACGTGTGCCTGGTAGGCCTTCAGCTTGTCGGCGTTCTTGGCATCGGTGTAATAGGTGGTATCCGGCAGGCCCAGGCCGCCCTGGCTGGCGTAGGCCATGTTCATGGCCGAGTTCTTGAAGTCCGCTTCGGCACCGAAGCCGAACAGGACGTTGTCACCCTTGGCGGCGCTGGTGCGCAGGTAGTTGGCGATCGCCGCCTTGTCCTGCAGGCCGTCGATCGCCGCCAGGTCGGCCTTCAGCGGCTCGATGCCCTGCGCGTTGATCTTGGCTTCGTCCATGCCGGTCGCCCACAGGTCGCCGACGATCTTCTCGATGTGGTTCGGGTTCTTGACCTGCGCGACCTGTTCGGCCAGCTGGTGCTGCACGGCCACCGAACGCTCGTCGAGGATGGTGAACGCGCCCCAGCTGGTGCGGTCGCCCGGGATTTCGTTGGCGGCCAGCCACTTGCTGTTGACGTAGTCGCCAAAGGCGGTGCAGGCGTCCTTGGTGGTGTCTAGGTCGCTCGGCTGGAAGGCGTTGTAGGCCGGCAGCTTGCTCTCGTCCAGCTTATAGGTGGTGGCTTCGGCGGTGGCCGGGGCGGGGGTCGCGGCATCCTTGGCCGGGGTTTCGTTCTTGCCGCAGCCGGCCAGCACGGCCGACACGGCCAGGCTGAGCAGGACGATCTTGGGAGTGCGCGTCATCACTATTCTTGGCCTCCAGGCCGAGTGAGTCAGGGAGAAGCCGCAGGTACGGCCGTGGGCCGAACGATACGCCGCCGGCCTGGCCTGCAAGGGTGTCGAAGGTCATGTCCGGGCGCAAGGGCCAGAACGTGCAAGGGCGCCCCGTGGGCGCCCTTGCAGGAAGCGGTGCGGCTTACAGGCCGCCGCCGCCGCAGCCCTTGCCCAGGTAGTCGTCGATCAGCCTGAGCTGGTCACCCATGATCGCGCGGGTCCAGGCGGGACCATGCGCGTAGTCGGCGATGGCGTGGAACTCGACCGGCTGCCCCGAACCCCTGGCCTTGTTCACGAACCACTCCGACTGCTCGATCGGCACCGTGCGGTCGCGGTCACCGTGGTAGACCATCAATGGAATCTTCATTTCACCGGCCTTGTCGACCGGGTTGAGGCCGGCCACGGTCGGCGCCTGGGCCTGGCGGAAGAACGGGTTGGTATAGAAGCGCGACCAGATCTTCTTGATGTCCGAAACGCCGGCACCGGCGATGGCGCACTTGTACAGGCCATTGGGACGCACCGAAGCCGCGAACGCCGAGTAGCCGCCATAGGAGAAGCCGAACATGGCGATGTGGCCGGGCTGGGCGATCTTCTGGTCGATCATCCACTGCGCGCCATCGTCCTTGTCGTCCTGCATCTTCTGGCCCCATTCGGCATCACCGGCCATCCACAGCTTGCGGCCCCAGTCGGCCGAGCCGCGGAACTGCGGGCGCAGGACCGCCATGCAGCGTGATGCCATCAGCGGTACCCACATCGAGCCGTCGAAGTCCATGCCATCGCGCGCCCACGGGCCGCCGTGCGGATGCACCACGGCTTTCCACGGGCCGGCACCGCACAGCTCGGTGCTGGGCGTGGTCAGGAATGCCGGAATGTCCAGCCCGTCGCGTGCCTTGTAGTAGACCAGCCGGGTGGTGCCCAGCGCGGCTGGCTGGATCTGCGGATAGGTCTTGGCCAGCAGGGTCAGCTTGCCGTCGTGCAGCAGGTGATACTCGGGCGGGTTGGAAGGGCCGGAGGTAGCCACCAGCACATTGGAAAGATCGGCGGTGTAGTCGACGATGCGGTAGCTCAGGCCTGTATCGTAGTTGGCGGTGTAGCGCTGGCCGTTCGCGGTATCGACCATCGCCAGCGGCTCCTGGCGGATGCCAAGCGCCTGGCGCAGCCCCTGGTCCAGGGCCTTCATGCGCGGAGAGGTCCACTGGATGTCGTCGCCGCGCGGACCGGCGTAGCCGATTCCCATGATCTCGCCGAAGGGTACCGCACCGCTGCGGTGGCGGTTGATCAGCATCGAGCCGGCGTTGAACAGTTTGTGCTCGAACAGCACTTCCTTCTGCTTGCGCGCGCTGATGTCGTACTCATACACGATCGCCTTGTCGCGGCCGACATTGCTGAGCACGAAGGCGATGTTCGGGTCGTCGGCAAAGCCGATCACCTGGTTGACGTCGCGGTTCTTCACATAGGAGCGAAAGTGCTCTTCCCAGGTACCGGTGGCGGGCGACCGGAACTCGGTGGCGACGTAGGCACCGGTGCCGTCGACATCCTGGCGCAGGCGTGCGCGCAGCTCGCTGTCGAGGTCGGTGATGTAGCCGGCCACGCGCTCTTCGGTCTTCTGGATGCGCTGCGAGGTGAAGTTGCGCAGGTCGACCTTGTAGACGTCACCGGAGCTGCTGCCACTGCCGTTGACCACCAGGATGTGGTCCGGATCGTTGGGCAGGGTGTCCAGTACCGTGGCGTTGGCCAGTGCCTGCTCGAGCTCTTCATTGCGACTGGAGGCGCGCGGCGGCGTGATCGGCTCCTTCCACTGCTTGCCTTCGATGTCGGTGATGAAGAACTTGCTGACGAAGGTCTTGGTCACCCGGTCGGCGCGCAGGTCGTAGGGTTGCCACAGCACGACGGCCAGCTGTCCGTTCTTGATGAACGACACGCTCTGGAACTTCATGCGGTTGGCGCCGATCACCGTTGGTGGCTTGTCCAGTGCATCGGTCCGCCAAACCACGATCACGCGCTCCTCGCCATCGGCGCGAAGGCCGGCGATGTGTTTTCCGTCTGGTGACAACGACAGGCTGGAGATGGCCGGGAAGGCGGCCATCTGTTCGATGGTGGGCGCCACAGGCTTGGCGTGCAGCAACGGTGAAAGGCTGGCCAGGGCCGCCAGCAGCAGGGCTCGCTTCATTGCAACCTCGGAATGCGTTGGCACCGGCCTGCGGAGAATCCGGTGCCTGAAATGGAACCGCCGCCCCGAAGGGCGGCGGTTGCAGGGAGCAGGATCAGAACGAACGCGTGATGTTCAGGAAGTAGCTGCGACCGAAGTAGTCGAAGCCGCTGTACAGCAGCGCGTTGCCGACGGTGCTGTAGACACCCTGGGAGATGGTCGGCGGCTTGCGGTCGGCGAAGTTGCGCACGCCACCGGTGACCGACCACTTGTCCGCTTCATACTTCACCGAGATGGCCTGCAGGAAGTAGTTCGGGGTGTACAGCTTGTACGCCGAGGTGGCCGGATCGAAGTCACCCGGGTTGCGCTCCTCGTAGTACGCGTAGCTGTCCATCTTGTCGATCCAGTCCAGGCCGTAACGCACCTGCCAGTTCTTCCACTTGTAGCTCAGGTCCAGCGAGGCGGTGTTTTCCGGACGCGACAGCATGCCGTTGTAGTCCACCAGCGGATCGTCGGAGAAGACCTTGCTGGCCTGTTCCAGGTAGTGGGTGAACTGCAGCGTGGTGCGCAGGGTGCCCGGGCCGATTTCGCGGACATAGCGGGTGGTGAAGTCCAGGCCACGGACCTTGTCGGTGGACAGGTTGATGAAGCCGTTGGTCACCACCAGCTGGTTGTTGACCGGGTTGCGAGCCACCAGGCGGCACAGACCCGAACCGGAGGAGAAGTCGGCACTGCCGCTGTCGTAGCAGCGCGACAGGATGTTCGCACCGCCCGCGCTGTCGACGCCGTTCTTCACTTCGATGTCGAAGTAGTCGGCGGCGAAGGACAGGTCACCGAAGCCGCTGCCGAATTCCGGCTGGATCACCACGCCCAGGGTCTTGGCCTTGGAGGTTTCGGCTTCCAGGCCGGCCTCGGCACCACCCTGGGTGACCACGGTCACGCCCTGGGTGGCCAGGTAGTCCGGTGCCAGGCCCAGCGATGCGCAGTTCTGGTAACGCGGCGAGCTCGGGTTGCGATCACCATACTCGTTGCAGGGGTCGGCACTGCTGCTCAGGAAGCCGGTGGTGCCGCCCAGGAACTGTTCGAACAGCGCCGGTGCGCGGTAGGAGGTGCCGTACGACGCACGGAACGACAGCCACTTCACCGGGGTCCACAGCGCGCCGATCTTGTAGGTCTCATCCGAGCCGTAGGACTTGTAGTCGGTGTAGCGGCCGGACAGGTTGACCGTCAGTTCCTCGGCAGCGGTGACGCCGGACAGCAGCGGCAGTTCCAGTTCGCCGTAGGCTTCGAACACCGAGTCCGAACCGCGGGTCGGAGTGGCGTTGGTCAGGTTGTACAGGTCGGCATTGATCGAGTACGGCGACGGGGTGTCGTCGATGCGTGCCTTGCGGTACTCGACGCCGAATGCACCACCGGCCGAACCGTACGGCATGTCGAACAGCGGGCCGTTGACGTTGAAGTTGACCGTCGTTTCCTTGTACAGCGTGTTGCCGGTGACCGGCACGAACACCCAGTCCTTCCAGTCCTGCGGCAGCTTGCCACCGATGGTGTTGGTGTTCAGCGCCGGCGCGGCGATGCAGCCGTTGGAACCGTCCCGGCAGACATAGCCACCGGCACCGTTGGAGACCACGTCCAGGCTCTGGCGCAGGCGGCTGGTCAGGAAGCTCTCGAAGGTGTAGTCGGCGTCGCTGCGCGAGTGCATGACGTTGAAGTCATAGTTCCACTCCGAGCTCAGGTGGCCACGCAGGCCGGCATTGAAGCGCAGGAAGTCGACGTTCTGCTTGTTGGTGTCGTTGCCGAAACCGATGAACGCACGCACGCCCAGGTTCTTGCCGCTGGTCTGGTCGGTCGGAGCACCGGCAACGCTGTCACGCAGGTTGGCCGGGATCAGCGGGCTGCCCACGGCATAGTCCAGGGTCAGCTGGCGATAGCCGGTCTGGGTCGACTTGCGCTTGTTGCCCAGGAACTCGTAGTACAGCTCGGCATCGCCCAGTGCGTTGAGGTCGAAGCCACCCTGCAGGTACAGGGTGTGGGTCTTGGTCGGCGAGATCAGCGACTGGTTGCGCATGGCCGGATCGAAGGTGTCGCGGGTGTTCAGGTCCACGCCTTCGTAGCCCACCAGGCCGGTGGTGATGGCCGCATTCGGGCGCCAGCGGTTGAAGCGGGTGCCGGCGCCGCCCGGGGCCGCAACACCGGTACGGGTGTTGGTGCCGATGGTGTTCAGCGTGGTGCCGCCGGCATCGAGCGACCAGCACTTCGGCTTGCCGGTCAGCGGGTCGATGAAGTCGCCGCTGCCCCAATAGTCGCCCGCGTCGATGTCGCGGTACATGTCGGTCGGGCAGCCACCGGCCCAGCTGCGGTCGGCCAGGGTCAGCTCGTTGCGGGTGTAGTACTCATAGGAGCCGGAGAAGTGCGAGCGCTCGCCGGTGGCACCGAACATGATGGAGTAACGGCGCTCTTCACCGCCGCCGCCATCGGTGGCGTTGTGCTGTGCTTCGAAGCTGACGCCATCGACCTTCTTCTTGGTGATGATGTTGATTACGCCGGCAACGGCGTCGGAGCCGTAGATCGAGGACGCACCGTCCTTCAGGATTTCGACGCGGTCGACGATCGAGTTCGGCAGCACGTTCAGGTCGGTCGAGCCCACCGAGCCGCGGGTACCGGCCGGCGACACGCGGCGGCCATTGAGCAGGATCAGGGTGCGGGTCGGGCCGAGGCCGCGCAGGCCCAGGGTGTTGGCGCCCGGGCCACCGTCGGTGACGTAGCCGCCATAGGCGTTGTTGATCTGCGCCGCACCGGCGGTGACCGCGGTGCTCTGCAGGGCCGCCGTGGTCGAATTGAAGCCGGCCAGGGTGGTTTCTTCACGGGTGACGACCTGCACCGGCGAGACCGAGTTGAACACGTCGCGGCTGATGCGCGAGCCGGTGACGGTCACCGTATCCAGATTGGTGGCCTTGGACTTGGATGCCTCTTCGGTGGTCTGCGTCGAGCCCGAGGCGTCCTGTGCGATCGCCGGGGCAGCCGCAGCGAGCAGCACGGCGGAGGCGAGGGCGAAGCTCAGCGGGTGCTTGCTGAGCGACTTGCGATTGATCATCTGAAATCCCCTTGAATCGAATGATTGCGTCGTACACCGGGACAGGTCCTTGTCGGCGTCTCCGTGTGCCCCTTGCCCGGGGTCGGCAGCGTGCTGCCACCCGGCGCTGGTACCGGCTTCACGTGCCGATGACCCGAGATTAACACGACATTAACCGAGCCTGTCAAACGTTCACGAGGGAGTCATGAAGCTGTGGGTGATGGGCGCGCCTTGCAGTGACAGGAGCGCCCATTTCTCCTTCATCTCATTGATATGTATTGATTTATTTCGGTTCATGTCAAACGTGTCTGAACCGTGAACGGGATGTGGCCGTGCTGTGCGACGGACAAAAAAAGGCCCCGCCGAAGCGGGGCCTGGTCCAGACACGCGGTCCGGAATACGACGGGATTAGAAGTCGTACTTGACCTGGGCCGAGATCTGACGGCCGTAGACGCTGTAGAAGCCGTCGTTGAACGGGGTCGATTCGTTGCCCGGGTAGTTGTAGCGCTGGCCTTCCGGCAGCTTGTTGAACACGTTGTTGACCATCAGCGACAGGGTCAGATCGTCCTGTGCCTGGTAGTTCAGGCTCATGTTGTACGTGGTGTACGAGCCCCACTTGCCGGCCTTGGCGCCGGAGGAGTGGACGTAGTCATAGCTGCGGCCGGTGTAGGCCAGGTAGTTCGGGGTGCTGCCGACGTAGTTGGCGTACAGGGTGGTGGTGAACTTGGAGATGGCCCAGCCCACCGACACATCGCCGCGCACCTTGGCGAAGTTGTCGTAGTACCACATGTTGTACGGATCGCTCAGCAGGTCCAGCTTCTGCGCACCCGGCAGGGCCACCACTTCACGCTTGAGCATGTTGGTGTAGTTGCCGGAGAACATCAGCGAACCGAAGCGGCCCAGGTCCTGCTGGTACTTGGCGCCGAGGGTCACCGCTTCCAGGTTCTGGCTGGCCACGTTGAGCTTCGGGGTGTACACGCGGGCCAGGTTGCCACCGGCGTCGCGGGACACCCAGTCGGTCACGTTCTGGCAGCTGGCCGAGGTGTTGTTCGGCAGGCCGTTGCGGCACTGGTACTCGGCCAGCAGCAGCTGGTCGGTGCTCAGGGTCTTGACCTCGTTCTTGATCTTCCAGTTGTAGTAGTCGACCGACAGCGAGAAGTTGCTCACCGGGGCCCACACCACGCCCGCGCTCCACACGTCGGCGGTGATCGGCTTCAGGTCCGGGTTGCCGGACTTTTCGCTGTACACCGAGGTGGTCTTGTAGAACGAGCAGGCTTCGTCACGCAGCGCGTAGCCCATCTGGCTGCAGCGGTAGTAGTCGTTCTGGCCGGAGGCGAACGAGCCGCTCATGCCCTGGAAGGCATCGGACAGGGTCGGCGCACGGAATGCGGTGCCGTACTTGCCGCGCAGCAGCAGGCTCTCAACCGGGCGGTATTCCAGGCCGATGCTGTAGGTGGCCTTGTCAACGGTCTTGTCGGCGATCTTGAAGGCGTCGTAGCGGCCCGAGGCGCTGATGGTCAGCGACTCGAACACCGGCATGCGCAGTTCGCTGGTCACCGCGTAGTTGCTGCGGTGGCCGGCACCGGCCACGGCGGTGGCGCCCCAGGCGTTACCATCGACGAAGGCCTGGTCGGGCGAGTAATCCCAACCTTCGCTGCCACCTTCCAGCACCACGGCCAGGCCGGCGTCGCCGCCCGGCAGGGAGAACAGCGACCCGTTGGTCACCTGCACGCGACCCAGGTTCTGCCAGGTCTTGCTGCGGTGGGTGCCATAGCCGGTGAAGCTGGCGAACTGGTCCGGGGTGATCGGCGAGTAGAACGCGGCGTAGTCCGGGTTGTAGATGCCGAAGCCATCAGCGGTGGTACCCAGGCGCGGGCCCAGCACGGTGTCGCCGAAGAAGCCTTCGATCTTGTCCTTCCAGCGCGCGAAGCGGTTCTGGTCCAGGCGGTATTCGCCGCGGGTGAAGCTGGCGCTGTAGTCCCAGTCGCCGACCATGCCCTTGCCACCCAGGGTGACCTGGTAGGAACGGCTCTCATCGGAGTTCAGGATGTTGTTGTAGTGGCCCGGGCCGATTTCTTCCGGTGCGAAGGCGCGCTGCAGGTTCACGACCTTGCCCAGGCCCTGGTCGTAGAAGCCGCCCATCACCGACTTGGTGCCCCACCACAGGGCGCTGGAGCCGGAGGTGAACTCGGTCTTTTCCTTGCTGTACAGCACGTCGGCGAACAGCTGGAAGTTGTCGTTCACGTCGAAGGTCATCGACGAGTAGAACTGGCCGCTGTTCTTGCCGTTCTTCAGGGTCTTGTAGCCGGCGCTGTACACCGAGCCGCACGATTCGCCCGATGCACGCTTGCCGACGGTGGTGGTGCCGTCGTACAGGCCTGCCACGTTGCCGCAGCGGGTCGGGTCCATCATGTACAGCTTGTTGTCGGCGTTGCCGATGACGGCAAAGTCGTTCGACGGCAGCTGCGCGGTGTAACCGACCGGGTTGTTCTGCCTGGTGATGTCACGCTGGTAGCCCCAGATCGGGCTGCCGTTTTCGATCTGCACGTTGACCAGCGCGTGGAAGCGGTCGTCGAACGCGTTGAAGCCCTTGGCGGCGCTGAAGCGGATGTTGCTGCCACCACCTTCGGTGTAGGTGCCGCCACGGATCGACATCGTGCCGCCGTCCATGCGTTCCTTCAGGATGATGTTGACCACGCCGGCGATCGCGTCCGAGCCGTACAGCGACGACTGGCCGCCCGGCAGGACTTCGATGCGCTCGACGATGTCGATCGGAATGCCGCTGATGTTGTTGAACGACTCGCTACCGTTGTACAGCGCCGGATACGAGAGCATCGGGCGGCCGTTGATCAGGTACTTGGTGTAGCCCGGATTCAGGCCGAACATGCCGGCGGCTTCGGCGCCCTGGGTGAACGCACCCGAGGTCTGGCCACCCTGCAGGCCGCCGGTGGTCAGCGATGACTGCTGCAGCACTTCAGCCACACTGCTGAAGCCGCGGGTCTGGATGTCTTCGGCGGTGATGGACATCACCGGGGTCTGGGTTTCGACCTGGGTCTGCGGGATCAGCGAACCGGTGACGGTGATCTTGTCCAGGTTGGTCGCCTTGTCCTGGGCCATTGCCGGGGCGGCGGCCATCAGAGCGGAAATCAGGGCGACGGCGAGCGTGTTGCGACGTGCGGTATTGCTGACGTGTTTCATGTAGTTCCAATGGAGAGCAAAAAACAAAAACGGCACTGCGCATGCGCCATCGCGCGGGCCGGAACAGCGGGCTCCGCAGCTCAAAACAGTGCTGATCGAACGTAACATGAACTTAACAATCTGTGCACGAATCCGTCGCAATCCTGAATTTCAGTCAGGTTACGTCCAGCTTGTATGATGCTGGGTTATCCCCCTGACTCCGCCGGTGCTCGTTGTGAACAGTTCTCCCCGCCGTCCCCATGCCAGCCAGGTCCAGAAGGGACTTACGCCGCATGCCCGCATCCGCAATGTCATCGCGGTCGGTTCGGGCAAGGGCGGCGTCGGCAAGTCCACCACCTCGGTGAACCTGGCCGTGGCGCTGCAGCAGCTCGGTGCGCGGGTGGGCGTGCTCGACGCCGACATCTACGGCCCCAGCGTGCCGGCCATGCTGGGGCTGTCCGGCCGCCCGGAAAGCCCGGACAACAAGAGCATCGAGCCGCTGCGTGCGTTCGGCGTGGACACCATGTCGATCGGCTACCTGATCGAAGAAGACACCCCGATGATCTGGCGCGGCCCGATGGCCACCTCGGCGATGACCCAGCTGTTCAACGATACCCTGTGGGACGACCTGGATTTCCTGCTGATCGACCTGCCGCCCGGCACGGGTGACATCCAGCTGACCCTGACCCAGAAGATTCCGCTGGCCGGTGCAGTGATCGTCACCACGCCGCAGGACATCGCCACGCTGGATGCGAAGAAGGCGCTGAAGATGTTCGAGAAGGTCGAGGTGCCGGTGCTGGGCATCGTCGAGAACATGGCGGTGCACACGTGCAGCAGCTGCGGGCACATCGAGCACCTGTTCGGCGAGGGCGGCGGCGAGCGCATGGCCGCGCAGTACGGCGTGCCGCTGCTGGGGTCGCTGCCGCTGCAGATCGGCATCCGCGAGCAGGGCGATGCAGGCACGCCGATCACCGTGGCCCAGCCGGATTCGGCACCGGCCCAGGCCTACCGCCATGCCGCGCAGCGCCTGATCGAGGAAGTCGGCAAGCGCCCGCGGGCCTCGATCCCGATCCTGTCCTCGCTGCTGTAAGTGCCGGGGCAGGGGCCGCCGGCGCAGGCCGGCCCCCTGCTAGAATCCTCGCGCCCCCTCGTACCCCCCAGGACAAAGCATGAGCATCAAGAGTGACCGTTGGATCCGCCGCATGTCCGAGCAGCACGGCATGATCGAGCCGTTCGAGGCCGGGCAGGTCAAGCAGGCCAACGGCCAGCGCATCGTCAGCTATGGCACGTCCAGCTATGGCTATGACGTGCGCTGCTCGCGCGAGTTCAAGGTGTTCACCAACATCAACTCGACGATCGTCGATCCCAAGCACTTCGATCCGGGCAGCTTCGTGGATATCGTCGGCGATGAGTGCATCATCCCGCCGAACAGCTTCGCGCTGGCGCGTACCGTGGAGTACTTCCGCATTCCGCGCGATACCCTGGTGGTGTGCCTGGGCAAGAGCACCTACGCGCGCTGCGGCATCATCGTCAACGTGACGCCGCTGGAGCCGGAATGGGAAGGCCACGTCACCCTGGAATTCAGCAACACCACGCCGCTGCCGGCGCGCATCTACGCCAACGAAGGCGTGGCGCAGATGCTGTTCTTCCAGGCGGCCGCCGATGACATCTGCGAGACGTCGTACCGCGACCGTGGCGGCAAGTACCAGGGCCAGACCGGCGTGACCCTGCCGCGGACCTGAAGATTGCAGGCGATCGGTAGCGCCGAGCCCTGCTCGGCTTCAAGGCAGGGCAGCCGAGCATGGCCCGGCTCCACATGAAGGAAGGCGGCGCAATGCGCCGCCTTCCTTATTTGCCGCGACCGAACAGCATCGCGATGCCGACACCCACCAGGGCCACCGGCCACCAGGTCAGCAGCAGCTTGGACAGGTTCAGGTGCGTCCAGCCGAGATTGCTGGCGAGCATGAACAGGCCGATCAGGATCAGCAGGACGGCGGCAACGAGGTTGAATCGCATCGGGTCGGCGAAGGCTCAGGACAGGGCCGGATATCCTAGCCGTTCCTTCCAGTAGGCGACATGCTGGTCCAGCGCCGCCGGCTCGTAGCGGTGCGCCGGGCCGCTGCCCCAGACCGGGCCCGGCCAGGCCGGATCACCGTCATGGCGGCCGATCACATGGAAGTGCAGCTGGCGCACGATATTGCCCAGCGCCCCGATGTTGATCTTTTCCACCCCGTCGGAGCCCTTCAGGGCCTTGCAGGCGCGGTTGAGCTCGGTGCGCAGCTTGTCCTGCTGCTCGCCGTCCAGCTCGATCCACTCGGTGACCCCGGCCAGGCGCGGTACCAGCACCAGCCAGGGGAATCGTTCGTCGTTCATCAGCCGCACTTGCGACAACGGTCCTTCCGCCACCAGCACGCTATCGGTGGCCAGGCGTGAATCGAGTTCGAATTCGCTCATCCAAGATGCTCCGAGAAGAAGTCCAGGGTGCGTTGCAGCGCCAGGGCGGCGCTGTCTGGATCATACGCATGTCCGACCTCCCGGTTGAAGGCATGATCGGCCGGATAGACGTAGGTGGCCATCTGCGGCAGCTTCTCGCGGTGGGCCTGCACGGCTTCCGGCGGGATGCTGCGGTCCTGGGCGCCGAAGTGGAAGATCACCGGCGCCTTGGGTGTCTCATCGAGGAACTGGACGTTGCGCGCACCGTAGTAGCTGACCGACGGCAGTCCCAGGCGCACTGCGGACAGCATCGCCACCGTACCGCCCCAGCAGTAGCCGACGGTGCCGACCTTGCCGTAGGGGGCCAGCCGGGTCGCCGCCGCGCGGACCACTTCCAGCGCACGCTCCATGCCCAGCGCGCCGACCCGTTCCAGGCCCTGCTTCACGCCTTCGGCGTCGTAGGACAGCGCGTCCGGATCGGCGTCGGGGCCATCGAGCAGGTCAAAGAACGAGGGCGCCAGCACCGCATAGCCTTCCGCCGCGAAGCGTTCGGCCACGCTGCGGATATGCGGATTGGCGCCGAAGATTTCCTGCACCACCACCAAGCCGCCGCGCGCGGTACTCTCCGGCAGGGCCTGCCAGGCCCGTACCGGGCCGTGATGCGTATCCAGGGTGATCCACTCGGCCATCGTTTCCATCTCGTTGTGGGGAACAGAACGGCATTGTCGGTGCTGCATGGGTTAGCGCGATGTCAGCGGCTGTGCGGGATCGGGCGGCTGGCCATTCAGAGCGCGGCCGCCAACCCCGGTATACTGGCGCCCTTTCAGGCCCCGGCCCCCAGGAACCCCTGCCACGACGGCAGGGGCCCAGGCCCCCAGAGTCCCGCGATTCCATGTCCCAGCTGAACCCCAAAGTCGGCTTCGTCAGCCTTGGCTGCCCGAAGGCCCTCGTCGATTCCGAGCGCATCCTCACCCAGCTCCGTTCGGAAGGCTACGACATCGTCCCGTCCTACGATTCGGCCGACGTGGTGGTGGTCAACACCTGCGGCTTCATCGATTCTGCGGTGACCGAGTCGCTGGACGCGATTGGCGAAGCGATGAACCAGAACGGCAAGGTCATCGTCACCGGCTGCCTGGGCAAGCGCCCGGAGCAGATCCGCGAGGCGTACCCCAACGTGCTGGCGGTGTCCGGCCCGCAGGATTACCAGAGCGTGATGGAAGCGGTGCATGAAGCACTGCCGCCCAAGCACGATCCGTTCGTGGACCTAGTGCCCGACTACGGTATCAAGCTGACCCCGCGCCACTACGCGTACCTGAAGATTTCCGAAGGCTGCAACCACAAATGCAGCTTCTGCATCATTCCGTCGATGCGCGGCAAGCTGGTTTCGCGCCCGGTCGACGAGGTGCTGCGTGAAGCCGAGCGCCTGGTGCGTGGCGGCGTGCGCGAGCTGCTGGTGGTTTCGCAGGACACCTCGGCCTATGGCGTGGACGTGAAGTACGCCGAAAAGATGTGGCGCGACAAGGCTTACCAGACCCGTTTGAAGGCGCTGTGCGAAGGCCTGTCGGAGCTGGATGCATGGGTGCGCATGCACTACGTGTACCCGTATCCGCACGTGGACGAAGTGGTGCCGTTGATGGCCGAGAATCGCATCCTGCCGTACCTGGATATCCCGTTCCAGCACGCCAGCCCGCGCATCCTGCGCCTGATGAAGCGCCCCGGCGCGGTGGAGAAGACCCTGGAGCGCGTGCAGAACTGGCGCCGTATCGCGCCGGACATCACTGTGCGTTCGACCTTCATCGTCGGCTTCCCGGGCGAGACCGAAGCCGAGTTCGAGGAACTGCTGTCGTTCCTTGACGAAGCGCAGCTGGATCGCGTCGGTGCGTTCGCCTATTCGCCGGTTGAGGGGGCGACCGCGAACGATCTGCCCGATGCTGTGCCGGAGGAAGTGAAGCAGGAGCGTCTGGCCCGCTTCATGGAGAAGCAGGCGCAGATTTCCGCTGCACGCCTTGAGGCCAAGATCGGCACCGTGCAGCAGTGCCTGGTCGACGCCATCGAAGGCGACATCGCCGTGGCCCGTTCCAAGGCCGATGCCCCGGAGATCGACGGCCTGGTGCACATCCAGAATGCCGACCAGGTGCCGCTGCGCGTGGGCGAATTCGTCGAGGTGGAGATCACCGAGAGCGACGAGCACGACCTGTATGGTGACGCGCTGACGGCCGCCCCCCGTCCGGCGTTCGACCTCAAGGTGCTGTGACCGCAGCGTCGGCCGCCACCGGCAACGGCGGCGGTTCACGACGCTTCGTACCGCCGCCACGTGCGGCGGTAGCTGCACGGCAGTTCGAGCATCCGCTGTTTGCCGGACTTCAGGACTCCGTGACCTGCTGGACGGCACCGCGTGGCCGTCCATCGCGGCGCTCGATGCACGTCTGGCCGTGCCTGGCAAGCGCCTGGTTGAACAGGACGCCGCGCTGCTGGCCGATGGTCTGCATTATGAGGCGCGTATCGCGCAGGGACGCATCGCCACCCGTGCCGGCAACTGGCACGACCTGTTCAATGCGCTGGTGTGGGCCTCACAGCCGCAGCTGAAGCGCGCGCTCAACGTGCGGCAGTGCCTGCATATCGAGGCGATGCCACCCGGCCAGCGCAACCGCGCGCAGGCCGCCTTGACCCAGTTCGACGAAACCGGCGTGATCGTGCGTGTGCGCGATGACTCACTGCGGGTTGCCTGGGATGCACACGACTGGCCCGCGTTGTTTGACCCGGTGAACTGGCAGAGCGGTGACATCGCCATCACTGTGGTATTCGGGCATGCGCTGATGGAACAGGCCCTGCTGCCGGGGCGATTGCTGGTCGGCAAGTGCGTGGTGGTGCAGGGCGATGTCGAAGCCGCCTGTGTCGACGTGGTGAGCGCTGCCATTTCCGAGGGCAGGGCAGTGACCGATCCGCTGCAGCTGCGTCCGCTGCCGTTGGCTGGAATCCCAGGCTGGCACGACGTGCAGGATTCTGCCTTCTACCGCAATGCCGACTATTTCCGCCCGCTGCGTGCAGGGCGCACGTACCCGCCACCGTTGTAGAGCCGAGCCCATGCTCGGCTCTACATGGACAGCGAGGTCGGGCATGGCTCGACGCTACACAGGCTCGTACTCCACGCCGATCACTGCAAAGGTGAACTGCCCGCCGGGCAGCTCCACCGAGAACTCATCATCCAGCCGCTTCTTCAGCAGCGCACGCGCCAGGGGGGAATCGATGCTGATCCAGCCCAGGCCTGCATCGGTCTCATCCGGACCGACAATGCGATAGCGGCTGGTGTCGCCGCTGTCCACGTTCTCCAGTTCCACCCACGCGCCGAAGAACACTGCGAGCGGATCGGTTGGCGTCGTATCGACCACGCGCAGCGATTCCAGCCGCTTGGTCAGGTAGCGCACGCGGCGGTCGATCTCGCCCAGTTGCTTCTTGCGGTAGGTGTACTCGGCGTTTTCGGAACGGTCGCCTTCTGCTGCAGCGGCGGCGAGCGCTTTCACCACTTCCGGGCGGCGCACGCGCCATAGCTCATCCAGTTCGGCCTTCAGTCGCGCATGCCCGGAAGCGGTGATCAGGGCGGTGCTTTTTTCTGCGGGGGGACGCCAACGGGACATGCAATACGACTTCTTTTCTGGATGACGAATGGGGAGTGGGGTCGGAGCCCTCCCTGGCGGGGGGATCCGACCCTGGGGTCAGAGCCCTTTCCAGCGGAAAGGGCTCTGACCCCGGCCGTGGCAGATCAACGCTTGCCGCCGAAGATGCCACCGAGGATGCCGCGCACGATCTGGTTGCCCAGCTTGGTGCCGACAGTGCGCGTGGTCTGCTTGGCCATGGTTTCGATCATGCCCTGGCGGCGCTTGGTGCCGAAGATCGCATCCTTGATGGCCTGGCCGAAACCACCTTCCTGAGCTTCGTCCTGCTCGCGGCTGCGCGCGGCCGGCGCCTGTGCCTGCTCGATGCTCTTCTGCGCGCGCTGGGCCAGCAGTTCGGCGGCCGATTCGCGGTTGATCGCGGTGTCGTAGCGGCTGCCGACCGGGCTGCCGGCGCGTACCTGTGCACGCTCGGCCTCGGTGATCGGCCCCATCCGGCAGCGCGGCGGCGCGATCAACGTCTGCTGCACGGGCATCGGCACGCCCTTGTCCTGCAGCGTGGATACCAGTGCCTCGCCGGTGCCGAGCTGGCTCAGCACCTTGGCCACGTCCAGCTTCGGATTCGGCACGAACGTCTCGGCCGCGGTTTTCACCGCCTTCTGGTCGCGCGGGGTGAACGCACGCAGTGCGTGCTGAACGCGATTGCCCAGCTGGCCGAGAATGTTGCCCGGCACGTCGTCGGGGAACTGCGAGCAGAAGTACACGCCCACGCCCTTGGAACGGATCAGGCGCACCACCTGCTCGATGCGCTGCACCAGCGACGGCGGTGCATCATCGAACAGCAGGTGCGCCTCGTCGAAGATGAAGACCAGCTTCGGCTTGTCCAGGTCGCCCACTTCCGGCAGCTGCTCGAACAGTTCCGACAGCAGCCACAGCAGGAAGGTGGAATAGAGCTTGGGCTTGAGCACCAGCTGGTCGGCGGCGAGGATGCCGATCATGCCGCGGCCGTCGTGGTTGACCCGCATGATGTCGGCCAGTTCAAGTGCCGGTTCGCCGAAGAAATTCTCGCCACCGTCCTGCGCCAGGCGCAGCACCGAACGCTGGATCGCCGCGATCGACTGCGCACTGACCAGGCCGTACTCGGTGGAAATGTCCTTGCGCTCCTCGGCAACCAGGCCGAGCAGGGCGCGCAGGTCGTCCATGTCCAGCAGCAGCAGGCCGCGGTCGTCGGCCAGCTTGAATACGATGTCGAGTACCCCGGCCTGGGTGTCGTTCAATTCGAGGATGCGCGACAGCAGGGTCGGGCCCATCTCGCTGACCGTGGTGCGCACCGGGTGGCCCAGTTTGCCGTACAGGTCCCAGAAGATGGTGGGGCTGGCGGCCGGCGCATAGTCGGCCACGCCGATCTCGGCGGCACGCTGGAGCAGGTTTTCTGCGCCGGTGCCGGGCACGGCCAGGCCGGAGACATCGCCCTTCACATCGGCCAGGAACACCGGCACGCCCCGTCGCGAGAAGCCCTCGGCCAGGGTCATCAGGGTCACGGTCTTGCCGGTACCGGTGGCGCCGGCCACCAGGCCGTGGCGGTTGCCGAGTTTCGGCAGCAGGGTGACGGCAACATCGTCGGTAATGCCTTTGCCGAGCAGAATCGGATCCATGGTCCAGCCCTTGTGATGAATAGCCCAATGTTAACCGCCGGCAGTGACGGTCCGAAGGTCGGCTTGCCCGGACCTTGGCGGCGCCGCTACTCTGCCTGCCTGTTTCGCACACAGTGCCATCAATGCCCGTTCCTGTCCTGATTTCCCGCGGTTGGCCGCTGCTGGCCCTGGCCGGCCTGGTTTCCCTGGCGCCCGACGCCCACGCACAGCGGGTTTCGGCCCGGGACAAGGTGAAGGTGGATGCGCTGCAGCAGCGCATGACCGCCGCCGAAAAGCGCTACGGCGATGCCCTGCTGCTGGTCGCCAACGCCGATCCCAAGGGCAGCAACGAAGCCGATGCCGCGCTGGAGGACATGGAAGATGTCCTCAACGACTGCGTCAAGCAGAAGGGCTGCCAGATGGGGACCCTGCTGGCCAGCTACAAGCGCCTGCTCAAGCACGACGCCGATGCCGCCGCCAGCGATGACGTGGCCGATGAGGGCGGTGACCGTCTGGAAGCCGACCCGGACCACATCGGCCCCCTCACCGCCGACGTGCCCGAGGCCGCGCGCGCTGCCGCGCTGTTGAACGACAAGCGGCACGCCTTCGACAGCATGGTCGAGTACAACCCGGCGGTGCAGGCCGGCATCCGTCGCTGGCTGACCGACATGCGACCGGCGCTGCTGACCAGCTACGAAAATTACCAGAACCTGCGCGCGGTGATGTGGCCGGAGTGGGAAAAGCGCGGCCTGCCCGAGGCGCTGCTGTTCGGGATCATGGCCAAGGAATCCAACGGCCGTGTGCATGCTTCCTCGCGCGCCGGCGCCGCCGGCCTGATGCAGTTCATGCCGGCCACCGGCCGCCGTTTCGGCCTGGGCCCGGACGGCACCGGCTTCGATACCCGCTTCGACGCGCGCAGCGCCGCTGAAGCCAGCGCCAGCTACCTCAACGAGCGCCTGCGCGAACTGAACAACAACGTGGAAATGTCGGTGGCCGCCTACAACGGTGGCGAAGGCCGTGCCGCGCGCGTGTTCAAGCAGAGCGCCGGCCAGAGCTTCTGGACCGACAGTGTCTACAACCAGTTCCCGGGCGAGACCAAGGACTACGTGCCGATGGTGATTGCCGCGGCCTGGATCTTCCTGCACCCGCAGCAGTACGGCGTGGAGTTCCCGAAGATCAGCGCGCAGCCGGCCACGCTGCGGCTGGCAAAGTCCACCACCATCTATGAATTGACCATCTGCCTGGGCAGCCACGGTACCCGCGATGGCTACATGCGTGCGCTGCGCAACCTCAACCCGCGCTATGAGGCCGATGGCTGGATTCCGGCCGGTACGCTGATCAACGCCACCACCCGCATCGCCGGCCTGTACCAGCGCAACTGTGTCAGTGGTCCGCGTGCCGACCTCGCCCGCACGCTGATCACCGCTGATCTCAACGCGGCGATCAAGCGCCCGACCGCGGCGAGCTATACCGGCAGCGTGGCGGTGGGTGGTGTGGTGCCGGTGGCCGACGCGGCCGCATCCACCAGTGTGGCGACCGCACCGGTGGCTGCAGTGGCGGCACCGCGCCCGGCGCCGGCCGCCCGGCCGAAGCCGGCGCGCAGCCACAAGGTGGGTCGGGGGGAGACCCTGGGCGCCATCGCCGCGAAGTTCCAGTGCGACCTGCCGACCCTGGCCCGCGCCAACGGCCTGAAGGCGCCGGCCTACAGCCTGCGCCAGGGCCAGACGCTGAAGCTGCAGGGCTGCGACAAGTAATTCCCAAGACCACTGGAATCCGTATGGACCTCGAAGCCACCCGCAACCTGTTCGCCAACCTCCGCGAGAACACCGACTGGGACATCAACGGCCCGTTGCTGTGGGGGTATTTCTTCGTCCACGCCAGTGCCGAGCCGCTGCAGGCGCTGGCCCAGCACCTGCAGGCGCAGGGCTACACGTTCGTGGAACTGTTCGAGCAGGAACCGGAAGAGGGCGACGCGCCGTTCCACGTGCTGCACGTGGAGCGGGTGGAAATCCACGACGAAGCCTCGCTGGACCGCCGCAACCAGGAATTCGCGGCGCTGGCGGCGGAGCACGGCGTGGAAGACTACGACGGCATGGACGTCGGCCCAGCACCGGTCCTGCAGTAATCCGCTTCTGACTGTAGAGCCGAGCCCGTGCTCGGCTCTACAGACCCGGTAGTGCCGGCCGCTGGCCGGCATTCCGTTGAATCCATCCACGCGTCGCGTGGATCTACGGTCAGCGCAGCTTTGCCAGGGCCTGGCCCAGCTGCACAGGGCTCTCGGCGCCCAGCTGCGGGGCGAATTCGGCTACGCCCGGCGGCAGCAGCACCACCACGGTCGAGCCGTAATTGAAGCGTGCCATCTCGGCGAAACGCTCCAGCTTGATGCCCTGGCCGCGGTAGTCCTTGCGGGTGATGCGATCGCCGTAGGCCGGGATCTCCTCGCCGCTCCACACGGTTTCCACGCCGGATACCAGCAGCGCGCCGACCATCACGCTGACCATCGGGCCGAAGCTGGTGTCGAAGTGGCAGACCAGGCGCTCGTTGCGGGCGAACAGGCGCGGCACCCCGTTGACGGCCGCAGGACCGACACTGAACAGGCGTCCTGGCACGTGCACGGTTTCACGCAGGGTGCCGGTCCACGGCATGTGCACGCGGTGGTAGTCGCGCGGTGACAGGTACACGGTGGCGTACAGACCGTCGTTGTACGGCTTGGCATCCTCGTCGCTGCCCAGCAGTTCGGCGGCAGTGAACGACTGGCCCTTGGCCTGGAAGATGCGGCCGGCCTCGATCTTCCCCAGCTGGCTGATGCGGCCGTCGGCCGGCATCACCAGGCTGCGCGGATCGGCATCGGCCACGCGCGCGCCCGGCTTCAGCGCGCGGGTGAAGAACTGGTTGAAGGTCGCATAGCTGCGCGGGTCCGGGTTGGCCGCTTCGTCCAGGTTGACGTTGAACTTGCGGGTGACGGTGTCGATCAGCCAGCGCGACACGCGCGGATCGTCCGAGTACGCCAGCGAGCGTGCCATCGAGGACAGCAGGCGATGGGGCAGGGCGTACGTCAGGGCGGTGGTGAGGCTCATGGGGCGGTTTTCTCGGTCAGCTTCTGCAGGTCGCGGGCGATCGCCGGCGCATTGAACGGGGGGCGCACCAGGCCGGCAAGGCGGCCCTGCGGGTCGAGCACGGCCAGGCTGGCCGAATGCTCGACGGTGTAATCCTCGGGGTTTTCGTCGAAATGCTTGCCCGGCACTTTCTGGAACACGAAACCCAGCGAGGTGGCGAAGCGCTCCAGCGAGGGGATATCCGCGGTGGCGGCCAGGGTGTCCTTGTGGAAGCCGTGCACGTACTCGCCGAGGCGGGTGGCGCTGTCGCGGTCCGGGTCGACCGAGATGAACAGCACGCGCGGGCGCAGGCCATCGGGCAGGGCCTCCCACTGGTTCTGCGCACCGGCCAGCTCGGCCAGGGTGGTCGGGCAGACGTCCGGGCAGAAGGTGAAGCCCAGGAACACCAGGGTCCAGTGGCCCTTCAGTTCGCCCGGGATCAGGCGGGTGCCGTCGGACTGGGCCAGGTTGAAGTCGGGCAGTTCACGCGGCTGCGGGTACAGGGTGATCGCTTCGGTGGCCGGGGCGTTGGCCGGCGGCTTCGGCGCGAACACCTGCTGGGCGGCGAGCAGGCCAAGCCCCGCCGCCAGGGCGATCAGCAGGATGATGCCGGCATTGCGATTGAACATGGGGGCTCCCACGCGAAATGGGCTCCATCATACCGGCTGCGGCACGATCGTTTCTGCCGCAACGGATGCTGCCGCGGGCGCCAGCCCCTATAATCGGGGGCCACTTTGCCCGCAGTACCGCCATGACCGCTGAAACGGCCGCCGAACTCCACACGATCATCGATCTGATCCGCTACGGCACCAGCCGTTTCAACGAAGCCGGGCTGACCTTCGGGCACAGCTACGACAATGCGCTGGACGAGGCGACCCAGCTGGTGCTGCACAGCCTGCACCTGCCGCACGACCTCGGCCCGGCCTACGGCCAGGCACGCCTGCTGCGGGCCGAAAAGCTGCGCGTGCTGGAACTGTTCCAGCGTCGCATCGACGAACGCATCCCCGCTGCCTACCTGACCGGTGAGGCCTGGTTCGCCGGCCTGAGCTTCAAGAGTGACACGCGCGCGCTGGTGCCGCGCTCGCCGATCGCCGAACTGATCGAATGTGGTTTCGAACCGTGGCTGGCCGGCCGCGATGTCAGCCGCGCGCTGGATCTTTGCACCGGTTCGGGCTGCATCGCCATCGCCATGGGCCACTACTACCCGAACTGGGAAGTGGACGGCGTCGACCTGAGTGACGACGCACTGTCGCTGGCCGAGGAGAACAAGGAGCGCCTGCAGGCGCACAACGTCACCCTGATCAAGTCGGACCTGTTCAATGGCCTGACCGGCCGCCACTACGACCTGATCGTCACCAACCCGCCGTACGTCACCAACGACGAGACTGATGCCCTCCCGCAGGAGTATTCCTACGAGCCGGAAATGGGCCTGCGTGCCGGTGACGATGGCCTGGACCTGGTGCTGAAGATCCTGCGCGATGCCCCGCTGCACCTGAGCGAAGACGGTCTGCTGATCTGTGAAGTGGGTGAGTCCGAACAGCATCTGGTCAAGCTGCTGCCGGAAGTCGATTTTTCCTGGATCGAGTTCAAGGTCGGCCAGATGGGCATCTTCGCGGTCGAATGCCGCGAGCTGATCGCCCACAGCGCACGCATCACCGAACTGGCGGCGCAGCGCCCGTGAGCTCCAATTCGTTCGGCAAGCTGTTCACCGTCACCACGTTCGGCGAGTCGCACGGGCCGGCCATCGGCTGCGTGATCGATGGCTGCCCTCCGGGGCTGGCGCTGGACGCGGCCGAATTCGCCCACGACCTGCAGCGCCGTGCGACTGGCAAGAGCCGGCACACTTCCGCGCGGCGCGAGGCCGACGAGGTCGAGATCCTGTCCGGCGTATACGAGGGCCTGACCACCGGCACCCCGATCGCGCTGCTGATCCGCAACACCGACCAGCGCAGCAAGGATTACGCCAATATCGGCCAGCAGTTCCGCCCGGGCCATGCTGACTACAGTTACTGGCACAAGTACGGCATCCGCGATCCGCGTGGCGGTGGCCGTTCCTCGGCACGCGAGACCACCATGCGCGTGGCCGCCGGCGTGGTCGCCAAGAAGTGGCTGGCCGAGCGTTTCGGCGTTACCGTGCGTGGCTACCTGTCGCAGCTGGGCGACATCACTCCGGCCGGTTTCGACTGGTCGGCGGTGGAAGACAATCCGTTCTTCTGGCCGCACGCCGCACAGGTGCCCGAGCTGGAGGCGTACATGGATGCGCTGCGCAAGTCTGGCGACTCGGTCGGTGCGCGCGTGGACGTGGTCGCCGACAACGTGCCGCCGGGCTGGGGCGAGCCGATCTACGGCAAGCTTGACGGCGAACTGGCCGCTGCGCTGATGAGCATCAATGCGGTGAAGGGCGTGGAGATCGGCGACGGATTCGCCAGCGCCGCGCAGAAGGGCACCGAGCACCGTGACTTGCTGACGCCGCAGGGCTTCGCC
Source organism: Stenotrophomonas sp. YJH_SMC_94-11 (assembly GCF_059370435.1). Classification (NCBI taxonomy): domain Bacteria; kingdom Pseudomonadati; phylum Pseudomonadota; class Gammaproteobacteria; order Lysobacterales; family Lysobacteraceae; genus Stenotrophomonas; species Stenotrophomonas sp. YJH_SMC_94-11. The sequence goes on from NZ_JCAFTR010000011.1 coordinate 123,353, forward strand.
AGCAACCATGCCGGCGGCATCCTCGGTGGCATCTCCACCGGTCAGCCGGTCGTTGCGTCGATCGCCCTGAAGCCGACGTCCAGCCTGCGCCTGCCGGGCCCGTCGCTGGATACGGCCGGCAACGTGGTCGAGGTGGTCACCACCGGCCGCCACGATCCCTGCGTCGGCATCCGCGCCACGCCCATCGCCGAGGCGATGGTGGCGCTGGTGCTGATGGACCAAGCGCTGCGTCATCGAGCGCAGTGCGGCGATGTCGGCACGATCACCCCGCGCATTCCCGGGCAGATCGATGGCTGACACGCGGCCGACCGTGTGGGTGAGCCAGCCGCTGATCGAGGCGGCCATCGCGCCGCTGCGCGATCGCGTGCAGCTGCGCAGCACCGACACCGTCACCGCCTGGTCGCCGGACCAGATCGCCGCACAGCTGGCCAGCGCCGACGGCGCGATCATCACCCTCAACGAGCGCATCGGTGCGGCCCAGGTAGCCGATGCCACGCAGCTGAAGGTGATCGCCAATGTCGGCGTCGGCTACAACAACCTGGATGTCGACGCGCTCAGCGCGGCCGGCATCCTGGCCAGCAACACGCCGGACGTGTTGACCGAAACCACCGCCGATCTCGGTTTCGCGCTGCTGATGGCAACCGCGCGCCGGATCACTGAGTCCGAGCGCTGGCTGCGTGAAGGGCAGTGGCAGCAGTGGTCGTTCCAGACCATGCTGGGCGCGGATGTCCATGGCAGCACGCTGGGCATCCTTGGCATGGGCCGCATCGGCCAGGGCATCGCCCGCCGCGGCGCGCACGGTTTCGGCATGAAGGTGCTGTACCACAACCGTTCACGGTTGCCGGCCGCTACCGAGGCGTCGCTCAGCGCGACCTACGTGGACCTGGATACGCTGCTGGCACAGTCCGACCATCTGGTAACGGTGCTGCCCTACACGCCGGCCTCGCATCACATCATCGATGCGGCTGCGCTGGGGAAGATGAAGCCGACGGCAACCCTGGTGAACATCGCCCGCGGCGGCATCGTCGACGAACTGGCGCTGGCCGAAGCGCTGGCCAACGGCCACCTGGCTGCCGCCGGCCTGGATGTGTACGAGGGCGAGCCGAAGGTGCGCCCGGAGCTGCTGGCGCTGCGCAACGTGGTGCTCACTCCGCATATCGGCAGCGCCTCGCTGGCCACGCGCACGGCGATGGTACAGCTGGCTGTGGATAATCTGGCTGCCGGGCTCGGCCTGGACGGCGGCCCGTCGCGCATGCCGAGCGCGATCAACGCTGACGCGGCGATGGCCGCGCGCGTGACGCTGGGCAAAAAAACCGGGAAACGATAGGGAACCTCCGCGCGCTCCGCTTGAGGAGGTTCCCCGAACCCAGCTGTCGTGCGTGTTTTTCCCCCATTCCCGTTTTCGTGAGAGTTCCCCATGAGCAATGCACAGCGCAGTTTCCACGTCGCCGTCGTCGGTGCCACCGGCGCCGTTGGCGAGACCATGTTGTCGATCCTGGCCGAGCGTGATTTCCCGGTCGGCACCCTGAGCGTCCTCGCCTCCGAGCGTTCGGCCGGTGGCGAGATTGAATTCAACGGCCAGAAGGTCAAGGTCCAGGACCTGGCCACCTTCGATCCGACCGGTGTCGAGATCGCGCTGTTCTCGGCTGGCGGCAGCGTGTCCAAGGAATACGCACCGAAGTTCGCCGCCGCCGGTGCGGTGGTGATCGACAACTCCTCGGCCTTCCGTTACGACGATGACGTGCCGCTGGTGGTGTCCGAGGTCAACCCGGAACAGGTCGCCAACCGTCCGCGCGGCATCATCGCCAACCCGAACTGCTCGACCATGCAGATGCTGGTGGCGCTGGCGCCGCTGCACCGCAAGTACGGCATCGAGCGCATCAACGTCTCCACCTACCAGTCGGTGTCCGGCGGTGGTCGTTCGGCCACCGAGGAGCTGGGCAAGCAGACCGGCCAGCTGCTCAGCTTCCAGGAGATCGATCCGCAGCGCTTCCCGGTGCAGATCGCCTTCAACCTGATCCCGCACATCGACGACTTCCAGGACAACGGCTTCACCAAGGAAGAGATGAAGCTGATCTGGGAAACCCGCAAGATCCTGGGTGACGACAGCATCCTGGTGAACCCGACCGCGGTGCGCGTGCCGGTGTTCTACGGCCACTCCGAGTCGGTGGCGATCGAGACCCGCGACAAGGTCACCGTCGCTGAAGCGCGCGCGCTGCTGGAGCAGTCGCCGGGCATCGAAGTGGTGGATCGTCACGAGGCCGGTGGCTATCCGACTCCGGTTACCCATGCTTCGGGGACCGATGCGGTGTATGTCGGCCGTATCCGCGAGGACCTGTCGCACCCGCGTGGCCTGAACCTGTGGATCGTGTCGGACAACGTGCGCAAGGGCGCTGCCCTGAACGCCGTGCAGCTGGCCGAGCTGGTCGCCGCCGAACAGCGTTGATCACCGTGGTTGCCTGACCGGTAGTGCCGGCCGCTGGCCGGCATTGCCGTGATGGGCATGTGGTGGTGCCGGCCAGCGGCCAGCACCGCCGAAGGTCCCCCTCGGTGGATGCGGACCGCGGTCCGCACGCTTTATAGTGTCGCCCATGAATAAACGGGCCAGGGGCGCAAAGCGCCCGCTCCTCTATCTTTCCACCGCGCTGCTGGCCCTGGCCAGCAGTTCGGCGCTTGCCCTGGGCTTGGGTGACATCCGTGTCCTGTCCAAGCCGGGCCAGCCCCTGCTGGCCGAAATCCCGGTAGTCTCGGCCGATCCATCCGAACTGGAGAACCTGCGCGTCGCGCTGGCCTCTGCGGTCACCTTCGAACGCGTCGGCCTGCAGCGGCCGGCCGGGCTGGTCAGCGAGCTGCAGTTCGAACTGACCCGCAATGCGCAGGGCAGGGCGGTGGTGCGGGTGACCTCGCAGACGCCGGTCGAAACCCCGTCGCTGAGCTTCCTGATCGAGGCCGACTGGGGCCAGGGCCGCCTGGTGCGCGAATACTCGGCACTGGTTGATGCGCCCTCCAGCGCACTGGCGGTGGCCGAACCGGAAATCGTCGCGCCGGCAGGTACCCTCTCCAACACCATCGTCCGTGATGTTGCACCGGCACCGGCCGCTGCGGAGAACGCAAGCGCACCTGCGCCGTCCACTGCGGCAGCGCCGGCACCTGCATCGGCTCGCCCGCGGGCAGGGGCTGCACCCGCTGCCGCGCAGGCAGCCGATGGCAGCGTCATCGTCCAGCGTGGGCAGACCCTGTCGCAGATCGCCAGCGCGGTGGCCCGCGGCAACCAGGTCAGCCGCGACCGCGCGATGATCGCCCTGCTGCGGGCCAACCCGGAGGCCTTCATCCGCGGCAACGTCAACCTGCTCAAGCAAGGCGCCGTACTGCGCATGCCAGACAGCGATGCACTGGCGGCGGTCGATGCCGCCGAGGCCGCAGTGCTGGTGCGCGAGCATGCCGCGCAGTGGCGGCAGGCGCGCACCGTGCCGCAACCGGCGGGTACCGTCGCCCCGGTGGCCGCGGCGGCAACCACGAACGCTTCTTCCCCGGCCGCGGCCAATGGGGCACGACTTGAAATCGCCCCGGCGCTGGCTTCCGACGCCGCGCGCGCGGGCACAACCACCGGCACTGGAGCCGGCAGCGAGGGTGACATGCTGGGCAACGAACAACTGCGCCAGGCACGCGAGGACATCGCGACCCGCGATGCCGAGATTGGCGAGCTGAAGCAGCGCGTCGCCGACCTGGAAAAACTCAAGGAACAGCAGCAGTCGCTGATCGCGATGAAGGACAACGACCTGGCCGCCGCGCAGCAGCGCCTGGCGCAGGTACCGGATACCCGCGATGCGGCAACGCCGTGGTACTGGCTGGGGCTGCCAGTGCTGCTGCTGGCGGCCGGTGCAGCCTGGCTGCTGCGTCGTCGCAAGCCATCGCCGCTGCCGCCGCTGCGCGACGAAGACGATGCCGCCGGTCTGACCGCTGCGGTACCGGCGGGCGCGGCGCTGGATACCCTGGCCGAGCAGTCCTCGTGGTCGTCGGTGGGGCCCGAAGCGGGCCGCCAGGAGCCGGCGATGCCGGCTTGGGCGAGCGAAACCGGGGGGCAGGATGACGTGGCTGCCGAACCGGTCGCCGACGTCGCCGCCCAGGCTGACTGGCAGGCGCAGACGCTGCGCGATGACGAAGTGGTGGAGCTGCCCGAGGCAGTGACCGACCTGCCGCGCTGGGACGAGCCGGTGCTCACGCAGGAGGATCCCGCGCCGGCCGCCGCCGCGCAGGATGAGCCGCTCGCGCAGGCGGCCCCCGGCGAGGTGGCAGTGCCGGACTACGCGCTGCACGCCGAACAGCAGCCGCAGTTCCGCGGCGTGTTCGACCTGCCGGCCGAGCACCCTGACGGCGAGGCTTCAGGCGCAGCGCCGCATGAAGACGGTACTGCGGCGCCGGCCGGCGATGCCGGCTGGGCGCCGCGCGCCGGGCAGGAGCGCCTTGAGCTGGCCATCGCCTACCTCGACCTGGGCGATGCCCAGACCGCGCGAACGTTGCTGCAGGAAGTGGCCGAGGGCGGCGACCTGCACTGCCAGGCCCAGGCCCGCGAACTGCTGGCCCGCCTGCCGTGATCGACCCTGCCGACAAGGACCCCGTCATGAGCCGCGAGCGCCGCATCGACTACGTTGAATTCGCTTCCACGGATCCTGCGGCCAGCCGCGCCTTCTTCGAGAAGGCGTTCGGCTGGTCGTTCGTAGACTATGGCAGCGACTACACCGCGTTCGACGACGGCCGCCTGCAGGGCGGCTTCTTCCGCGGCCAGCCGCTGCGGGCCAGCGATGCCGGTGCGCCGCTGCTGGTGCTGTACGCTGACCAGCTGGCACCGATCGAAACGGCGGTGCTTGACGCTGGCGGTGAGATCGTGCGGCCGGTGTTTTCCTTCCCCGGCGGCAGCCGTTTCCAGTTCGTCGAGCCCGGTGGCAACGAACTGGCGGTGTGGTCCGAACGCGATCCGGCCTGAGCGCCGCCCCTCCCGCAATATCTGAGGTAGCACATGCGTTACGCGCTTGGCGTCGAGTACGACGGCAGCGATTTCAGGGGCTGGCAGAACCTGGGCGAGGGCGGCCCGAGCGTGCAGGCCAGCCTTGAGCAGGCCCTGTCGTCGGTGGCCGATTCGCCGCTGCAGGTGGTCTGTGCCGGCCGCACCGATGCCGGCGTGCACGGCCAGTGCCAGGTCGTGCATTTCGATACCGACGTGGTGCGCGATCCGCGCGCGTGGATGCTGGGCACTACCACCCGCCTGCCGCGCTCGATCGCAGTGCGCTGGTGCGTGCCGGTGGCCGGGGATTTCCACGCGCGTTTCTCCGCGCGCGCACGCCGCTACCGCTACCGCCTGCTCAACCGCGAAGTGCGGCCCGCGCTGGACCGGCAGACCTTGAGCTGGGAGCGCCGCGCGCTGGACGAGACCCTGATGCACGCCGCCGGGCAGGCCCTGCTCGGCGAGAACGATTTCAGCGCGTTCCGTTCGGTGCAGTGCCAGGCGCTGCACGCCCGGCGTGAGCTGCAGTCACTGCAGGTCAGCCGCCAGGGCGAGGTGATCGAGGTTGCCGTGCAGGGCAATGCATTCCTTCATCACATGGTCCGCAATATCGTCGGATCGCTGATCCTGGTGGGCAGTGGCGAGAAGCCGGTGGAATGGATCGCCGAACTGCTGGCCGGGCGCGATCGCACCGTAGCCGGTCCCACCGCACCGCCGCAGGGCCTGGTGTTCCTTGGGCCCCTGTACCCCGACAACTGGCACCTGCCCGCCGAGGTCACGCTATGAGCCGCTCCTACTACCGCACACGCATCAAGTTCTGTGGCATGACCCGGGCCGGCGATGTCCGCCTGGCCGGTGAGCTGGGCGTGGACGCGGTGGGTTTCATCTTTGCCCGTGAAAGCAGCCGCCGGGTCGCTCCGGCCGAAGCGCGCGCGATGCGCCAGGCGATCGCGCCCATGGTCGACGTGGTGGCGCTGTTCCGCAACAACAGCAAGGAAGAGGTGCGCGAGGTGCTGCGCACGGTACGACCGACCCTGCTGCAGTTCCACGGCGAGGAAGACGAGGGCTTCTGCCGCAGCTTCAACATGCCCTACCTGAAGGCGATCGCCATGGGCGGGCGTGAAGAGATCAACGCCCGCACCCTGCAGCTGCGCTATCCCAGCGCCGCCGGTTTCCTGTTCGACAGCCATGCCCCGGGCGGCGGTGGCGGCACCGGCGTGGCCTTCGACTGGGGCCGGATCCCGACCGGCCTGCATCGCCCGTTCCTGCTCGCCGGCGGCCTGAACCCGGAAAACGTCTACGACGCGGTGCTGGCCACCCTGCCGTGGGGCGTGGATGTCTCCAGCGGCATCGAACTGGAGCCGGGCATCAAGGACGGCTACAGGATGCGTACTTTCGTCGAGGAAGTGCGCCGCGCCGATTGCACGGTTCTTGAGTGATTGTCGTCACTATTTGCCGTGATCTGGACCTGGATTTGAGCCTGCACGCATTCTTCACATAGGATGGTCCCAAGCGCGCCTGCCATGAGGGCCGGCGCGGGGATCGACGGGGCGCGTCCGGCGCGTCCCGAACGGGCGGCCGCCGCCCACAGCCCAGGAAGGCAAGCGATGCAGGAGTTCCTCACCGTCGTGTTCGGTTTCCCGACCCTGCCGTACAGCATCGTGCTGGCGGTGGCGGTGCTGTATTGGGCACTGGCGGCCTTCGGCCTGGTCGACGACGGGTTTGGCGATGCCGGCGCCGATGGGGCACTGCATGGCGACCCACATGAGCTGCAGGGACTGTCCGCGCTGCTGGCGCGCTGGGGCCTGGGTGGGGTTCCCCTCATGCTTGTGGTGACGCTGCTGGGTTTCTTCGCCTGGATCGTCACCTATTTCGTCCATCTGTTCGTGCTGTTGCCGCTGCCGGACCTGCTGCGCTGGGCCATCGGTGCGGTCGTGGCCCTGCTGGCGCCGTTGCCGGCGGTGCCGTTCACCGCGCTGCTGCTGCGCCCCGTCCGCAGGTTCCTGCTGCGCCTGCGCCCGGTGGCGCAGGCCTCGCTGCTGGGGCGTACCGGCGTGGTTGCCTCGCCGAAGGTGGATGCCCGCAGCGGTCACGCCACCTTCGACGATGGCGGCGCCGGACTGGTGCTGCAGGTGCGCAGCGAGATCGAACTGCAGCGTGGCGAGCGCATCGTGCTGGTCGAACAGGTGGCTGATCAACACCATTACCGGGTGGTCCGCGCCGACGCGGTCGCCCTCGACTTCCAGGACAACCTGCTTCCGGGCAACAAGGAGAATCACTGATGACGTTGGCAACCATGGCCCCCTTCCTGATCGGCGTAGCCGTGCTGCTGGTCGCACTGCTCGGCCTGGCCGGCCTGTTCAAGGCCTTCTACCGCAAGGTCGACCAGGGCGTGGCCCTGATCGTCAACGACATGAGCTCCACGCCCAAGGTGCACTTCACCGGTGCGCTGATCATCCCGGTGCTGTACCGCGCCGAGCTGATGCGGATCAGCCTGATCACGCTGCAGATCGACCGCCGCGGCAAGGAAGGCCTGATCTGCCGCGACAACATGCGTGCCGATATCGCCGTGGCGTTCTACCTGCGGGTCAACGAGACCCAGGCCGACGTGCTGCGGGTGGCCAAGGCCATCGGTGCCGACCGTGCATCGGACAAGCATGCCGTCGACGAGCTGTTCAACGCCAAGTTCTCCGAAGCGCTGAAGACGGTCGGCAAGAAGTTCGACTTCACCGAACTGTTCGAGAAGCGCCAGGAGTTCCGCGACGAGATCATCGCGGTGATCGGCAATGATCTGAACGGCTACGTCCTTGAGGACGTGGCGATCGACTACCTGGAACAGACCCCGAAATCGCTGCTGGACCAGTTCAACATTCTCGATGCGCAGGGCATCCGCAAGATCACCGAATTGACCGCCGCGCAGAACGTGGTGACCAACGAGCTGGAGCAGAACGAGAAGCTCGCCATCACCAAGAAGAACGTGGAAGCGCGCGAAGCGCTGCTGGCCCTGGAACGCCAGCAGGCCGAAGCCGAAGCGCGGCAGAAGCGCGAGATCGAGACCATCCGTGCGCGCGAGGAGGCCGAGACCGCCAAGGTGCAGGAAGAACAGCGCCAGCTGTCCGAGAATGCCCGCATCGAAGCGCAGCAGCTGATCGAGATCCGCGACCAGAACCGCCTGCGCGAAGTGGAAGTGGCCGAGCAGAACCGCCAGCGTGCCGTGGCCATCGAGGCCGAGCGCGTGGAGCGCGCACGCCAGCTGGAGCAGGTCACCACCGATCGTGAAGTGCAGCTGCAGGGCGTGGAGCGTGACAAGGTGGTCGAGCAGGGCAAGATGGACGTGGCCAACATCACCCGTGAACGCATCTCCATCGACAAGACCGTGGCGCAGGAAGAGGAGCGCATCAAGGAAGTGCGCGAAGTCTCCGAGGCCGACCGCCAGAAGCAGGTGCTGATCCTGGAAGCCGAGGCCAAGGCGCAGGAAGCGCTGGTGCGCGAAGTCAAGGAAGCGCAGGCGCGCGAGACCGCTTCAAAGCATCGCGCGGTGGAACTGACCACGCTGGCCCAGGCCGAGCATGAAGCGGCCGGCAAGCAGGCCGAAGCCAAGCGCCTGTTGGCTGATGCCCTGCGTGCCGAACAGGCAGCGCCGGGCCTGGCCGAAGCGCAGGTGCGTGAAGCTTCGGCGCTGGCCATCGAGAAGGTCGGCATTGCCGAGGCCCGCGTGATCGAAGCCAAGGCCGAAGCCAGCCTGAAGCAGGGCAGCAACGAAGCCCGCGTGCTGGCCGAGACCCTGCAGGCGCAGGCACAGGGCGAGGAAAAGATGGGCCTGGCCCGTGCCACCGCCACCGAGTCGCTGGGCAATGCCGAAGCCGGCGTGGTGCAGAAGAAGCTGCTGGCCGAGGCCGAGGGCCTGGTGCGCAAGTTCGAAGCCATCGCCTCGCTGAGTGACCAGGCACGTGGCCATGAAGAGTTCCGCATGATGCTGGACAACAGCCTGAAGCAGGCGCTGGCCTCGATCGAAGCCGGCAAGGAAGTCTCGCGCGAGAACGCCAATGTCATCGCCAGTGCGCTGCGCAACGCCGATATCGACCTGGTCGGTGGCGACGGCGGCATGTTCGAGAACCTGGTCAGGGCGGTGTCGCTGGGCAAGTCGATCGAAGGCTTCGCCGGCAAGAGCCCGATCGTGCAGGAGCTGATGCAGCGCTACCTGGGCGTGGCCGTGGCCGAACCGGCGCCGCGCCAGATCGCCGAGGATGCCGAAGCGGTACCGACCGTGTCGGCTACCGTGGTCGACAGCGCCCGTTGATGCATCGGGCGATGGCCGCCGCCATCGCCCGCCCGCGCCGGCCGCAACCGCGGCCGTCCGCCCGTGAGCCGGAAACCTGCTGATGTCTGAAATCCATCCGTCCGCCGAATCCACTGCGCCGGAGGCCGGCGGCAGCACCGTCGACCTGGCTGTCGCCCAGGGCGGCGCCTACGAAGTCCTGCGCCGCCGCCTGGCCGAGCAGGGCCAGCGCCTGCAGGGCCTGGCCGAAACGCTCAACCGCCAGCGCCTGGCCGAGTTCGGCGACAGCCGCCTGGAGGTGGTCGGGCGCTTCCGCATCCGCAGCGACAACAACTGCGTCGGCCGTGACATCGTGCAGGTGGGCCCGGACCGCCTGCTGTTCGGCTACAACGTGTTCATCGGGTTGAAGACCCAGACCCGCATCGAGGATGTGTTCGGCCTGTACCGGCTGGTGCAGGGCAGCGACGGCTACGACGTCGCTGCGCTGGAACTGAAGGGCAGCTTCCTCGACCAGCCCGGCTTCGTGCACGATTTCAACGAGCTGTATGCCTACTACAAGCACGCGCGCCTGCTGCAGCTGATCGTGGTCGGCGACAAGCTGCTGGCCTCGTTCCAGATCGGCGAGCGCAGCAGCGACGTGCGCGTGTTCCGCTGGGCGCTGTCGCGCGAGGGCGAGCTGACTTACCTGGATGCGCGCGGTGAGCGCGATATCGCACTGCCGCCGCCGTTCGACTTCGAATGGACCCGGGCGACCCGCGACCTCGCGGTCAACGGCCGCCACTCGCACCTGAACATCCTCGACACCCTGTTCGTTGAGACCACCGGTGGCGACCTCACCATCAAGGTCGAAAACAACACCGAAACCGGACAGGGCATCTACAGTGAACCCGTGGAGGACAGCACGCAGTCGCTGGACGACGCCCAGTTCGAGTTCGCCCGGGTCGGCTCGCTGGTATTGCTGAAGGTGCTGCCGTACCGCGAGACCGAATGGCGCGGCCTGATCTACAACACGCTGAGCGGCGGCATCGTGCGCAATGATGCGATCGTGCAGGCCTGCGTGCAGCTGCCCGAAGACCATGGCGTGATCTTCCCGGGTGGCTATTACCTGCAGGGCGGCGAGCACAAGGCATTTGATGCATCGATGGCCGGCATGCAGTTCAAGCGCAGCATCCGTTCGCCAAACGGCGAGGACGTGCTGTACATCTTCTACGAGCGCGAAGGCGGGCGCTCGGCGCTGTTCGTCTACAACACCATCCAGCGCGTGCTGCAGAACCCGGTGTTCGGCCATGGCTACGCCTTGATGCAGGACGGGCGCATGGTGCTGTTCCATGCCGAGGGCAGCGAACCGACTCGCATCCATCCGATGCAGGTCTGGCAGACGCCGTTCAGCAGTGACGAGTTCGCCGCCAACCGGCCGCCCGGCAACACGTTCATGGGCCGCATCGGCAACGCCGAGCTGGTGCGCGGCATTTCCAACCTGTTCAACCTGGCGCGCGAGATCGATGGCCAGGACGTGTCGGTACAGCGCTACCAGCGCCTGGTGGCCGATACGCGGCGCCTGTTCGATGCGCACCACTGGCTGGGTGACGCGGCCTGCGATGGCGCCGAGGCGTTGCTGCGGCAGATCAGCGCGACCGGCGAATCGGTGCTGGACGAGTACGAGAAGGTGCAGTCGATCCGTCAGCAATCGGCGCAGGCGATGCTGGAGGCCGAGGCCGCGCACAAGGCGCTGCTGGGCCGGCTGCAACCGCAGAACTGGAGCGAGGTGCAGGCCTTCGTCGAGGCCCTCAACGCGATCACCGCATTGCGCGGGCGGCTGCTGACCCTCCGCGAGCTGCGCTACATCGACACCGCGCGCATCGAGACGATGACCGTCGAACTGGTGGAGGCACAGGACCGTGTTGGCGCCGCCACCGGTGACTTCCTCGCCGGCGAGGAGGCGCTGGCGCCGCTGGCCACGCGCCTGCAGGCGCTGGACGATGCCGCGCAGCAGGCACAGACGGCGCGCCAGCTGGACGAGCAGTTGGAAGGCCTGCGTGGCATGGCGTCCGACCTGGACATGCTGTCCGAGCTGATGGCCGGCCTGAAGGTGGACGATGCCACTGTCCGCACCCGCGTGGTCGAGTCGATCTCGGTGCTGTACGGTCGCCTCAACCAGGCGCGCGCGCGTGCTGACCAGCGCCGCAGGTCACTCGGTTCGGCCGAGGCCGTGGCGCAGTTCGCCGCCCAGTTCGCGCTGTTCTCGCAGTCGATCACCAGCGCGCTGGCGCTGGCCACCGACCCCGAACGTGCCGACGAGCAGTTGTCGCGCCTGCTGGTCCAGCTGGAAGAACTGGAGAGCCAGTTCGGCGAACACGAGCAGTTCCTCGGCGACATCCTGAGCAAGCGCGAAGAGCTGGTCGAGGCCTTCGAAACGCACAAGCAGGCCTTGCTGGATGACCGCCAGCGCAAGGCGCGTTCGGTACTGGATGCGGCCAATCGGATCCTCGACGGCCTGGCCAGGCGCACCGAGCGCTTCGCCACCGCCGATGAGCTCAACGCGTTCTTTGCCGGCGATCCGCTGATCCTCAAGCTGCGTGAGCTGGCCGAGCGCCTGCGCACGCTGCACGACAACGTCAAGGCCGACGACATCGAGGCGCGGCTGAAGGGCGTGCGTGACCAGGCGGTGCGCCAGCTGCGCGACCGCAGTGACCTGTACGAAGCCGGCGGCAACGTGGTGCGGCTGGGCCCGCGCCATCGCTTCAGCGTCAATACGCAGGCACTGGACCTGACCCTGTTGCCGCGTGGCGATACGTTGGCCATCCATCTGACCGGCACCGACTTCCTGGAGACCCTGCACGACCCGGAGCTGGACGCACTCAAGCCGTTCTGGCCGGTCACCCTCGACTCGGAATCGCCCACGCTGTATCGCGGCGAGTACCTGGCCGGCAGCCTGCTGCTGGCCGCGCAGGAGGGGCGCGACGGCCTCGATCTGGCTGCGCTGCAGCACGACGTCGCGAACCCGGAAGCGCTGGATCAGCGCGTGCGTGCGTTTGCCGCACCACGCTATCGCGAAGGCTACGAGCGCGGCATCCATGACCACGATGCGGCACTGATCCTGCGTGCGCTACTGCCTTTGCAGCAGGCGGCCGGCAGCCTGCGCCATGCACCGCGGGTGCGTGCGCTGGCGTTGCTGTTCTGGGCCGCCGAGCAGCGGCGCGAAGCGGTGGCGCAATGGCCTGCGCGGCAGGTGGGCGCCGAGGCGCTGGCACGCCTGCTGGGGTCCGACGAAGGGCGTCTGGCGTTGCGCACAGAAATGGCCGAGGCGCTGCTGGCGTATGCGCAGTCCCACGTGTTGCCGTTCGATGCCGATGCCGCGCAGGCTGCATCCGCCTATCTGGGCGAAGAACTGGCGGCGGGCGATCCGGTGTTCAGCAGCAGCCGCCACGCGGTGGCGCTGCTGGAGGCATTGGCCCAGCAGCTGGAGCAGGCGGGGCAGCGTGAGGCGGTCGAGCGTGCCCTGCAGCGCGGCCAGGATCCGCTGGCTACGCGTTGGTCATTGGCTGGGCAGTGGCTGCGCGCAGTGGCGCGGATGCCGGCGCATGCCCAGCATGCCGGCTATGTCGACGAAGCCGCCGCGTTGCTGCTGGTGCAGCGCCAGTTGCGCACCCGTACCAGCGATGCCGCACTGCAGGCGGAGGTCAATGGCCTGCTGGGTGAACACGCACGCATCAGCAATGGCACGCTGGTGGTATCGCTGGATGATTTCCTGGCGCGCCTGCAGCAGCACCTGCGTCATTTCGTGCCAGCGTTCCATGCCTACCAGGCGCTGCGCCAGGGCATCATCGGTCGCGAGCGCGAGACCCTGCGGATTTCCGAGTTCAAGGCGCGGCCGCTGTCCTCGTTCGTACGCAACAAGTTGATCAACGATGTCTACCTGGGCGTGATCGGTGACAACCTGGCCAAGCAGATGGGCACGGTCGGCGAGAACAAGCGCAGCGATCTGATGGGCCTGCTGATGATGATTTCGCCCCCGGGCTATGGCAAGACCACGCTGATGGAATACGTGGCGCACCGGCTGGGCCTGGTCTTCATGAAGATCAACGGCCCGGCGCTGGGCCACGAGGTGCGCTCGCTGGACCCGGCCCAGGCACCGGACGCGACCTCGCGGCAGGAGCTGGAGAAGCTCAACCTGGCGCTGGAAATGGGCAACAACACCATGCTGTATGTGGACGACATCCAGCACACCCATCCCGAGTTCCTGCAGAAGTTCATCTCGCTGTGCGATGGCACCCGCCGTATCGAGGGTGTGTGGCGCGGTCGCACACGCACCTACGACATGCGCGGCAAGAAGTTCTGCGTGGTGATGGCCGGCAACCCGTACACCGAGTCCGGCGAGGTGTTCAAGATTCCGGACATGCTGGCCAACCGTGCCGACATCTACAACCTCGGTGACGTGCTCGGTGGCATGGAGGCCGCCTTCACCCTCAGCTACATCGAGAACAGCCTGACCTCCAATCCGGTGCTGGCGCCGCTGGCCACGCGCGACATGGCCGACCTGTATGTGCTGGTCGACCGCGCGATGGGCAAGGAGGTCTCGACCAACAGCCTCAGCCACGCCTACAGCAGCGCGGAGATCAACGAGATCACCGCCACCCTGCAGCGCATGCTGCGTGTGCGCGACGTGGTCTACCGGGTCAACCAGCAGTACATCGCCAGCGCCGCACAGGACGACCGCTACCGCACCGAGCCGCCGTTCCGCCTGCAGGGCAGCTACCGCAACATGAACAAGCTGGCCGAGAAGATCTCCCCGGTGATGAACGAGGACGAACTGCAGCAGTTGATCTCCGACCACTACCTGGGCGAGGCGCAGCTGCTGACCACCGGCGCCGAGGAGAACCTGTTGAAGCTGGCCGAACTGCGCGGCGTACTGGATGACACGCAGGCGCAGCGCTGGGCGCAGATCAAGCGCGACTTCCTGCGCAACAAGGCCATGGGTGCCGACGACAGCGATGTCGGCGGGCGCGTGGTGGCGCAGCTGGCCGATATCGCCACCGCGCTGCAGCTGCCATCGCCCGCGCCGGAAGCGATCCCCGTTGCGGACCCGGCGCCGTGGCCGGCGCTGCTGGAGGCCCTGCATCGCCTTTCAGAGGCGCGTCCCGCCGCCGCGCCGGCGCCGGTCGTGGCAGCCCCCAGCGTGCCGGCCACGGCCCTGGCCGAAGACCTGCAGGCGGGCCTGGCGCCGCTGGTGGAGCTGCTGGCGGCATCGCAGGCGCAGCAGGTGCAGGTGTCGCAGACCCTGGCCGCGTTCGCCGGCTGGGCGCGACAGCAGGTCGAGCGGGGCACGCCGAGCGCTGTGGTGGCGCAGCGCGCGCGCGTGCGCCGCGCCGCGACGCCGGAGGAGCGGGCGCTGGATGAGGCGCTGATGCGCCATTTCTACGGCGAGTCATTGCCACCGGAAGACGGCGATGGCATGCCGGCATCCACGCCGAAGCCGCCGCCGCTGCCGTGACCACGCGCGTGCCACTGCCGCCACCGATGCTGCCGGATACGGTCGATGTCGCTGCGCTGGCCAACTATGGTGCGCCGTTGCTGCAGGCGCTGGCGCGGCGCGAAACGCCGTTGCCACCGGATGCGGGCGAGCGCCTGGTGGCTGCGCTTGCGCGCATCGCGCTGGCCCTGCAGGCCGGCAACCCGGCGCAGATCCGGCAGCAGGAAGGCTGGTGGGGACGGCTGCTGGGGCGCGATGTCGCTCGCGAAGCAGAAGGGCACGCGCTGCAGTCGCAGCTGGGCGTACTGGCCCTGCAGGCGCGTGAGCAGGCCCAGCACCTGCAGCAGCACATGCAGCTGCGGGCCATGGCCATCGTTGAGCATTCCGCGGCGGCCGCGGCGCTGGATGGCTGGGCCGAACTGGCTGCGTCGCGGCTGACGACGCTGGATAGCGCCGGTCAGGCCGCGCTGTCGCATCGGCTGGACCATCTTCGCCGGCTGGCCTCGCTGCGCCGCCTGGAAGCCGGTCAATGGCAGCTGCTGCAGGACCAGGACAACATGCTGCTGCAACGCTTCGCGCGCATCCATGACGTGCTGCTGCCGGCCTGGCGGCAGGCTGTACTGGCGGGCCAGGCCGCTGCGGGCGCTGCGTTGGCTGGCAAGGCTGCCACGTTGCACGCACAGATCGATGACGAGGTGGCCGCGGCTCAGGCTAGACTGCCTTGAGCCGGCCGCCGCTGCCGCTTACCCAACTGCAAGGAGACTGCCCGATGACCCAGGACAGCCAGACCCCCGGTGCCCTCGTACCCGGCACGACCACCGCCACTGCGCTCGATGAAGGTGCGCTGCAGGCGCTGGGACTGGTACGCGAGGATCTGCCGCGCATCGCCGAGATCCGTCTGGAACTGGACGATCTGCGCCCGGGCAACCTGCAGGTGTTCGGCCGCGAAGCGGCCACGCGCACCGCAGCGTTCTCCAGCCAGTTGCTGGACCAGGTGCGCAATCGTGACCTGGATGCCAGTGGCGAGAAGCTGGGCGAAGTGGTGCGCATCGCGCGCAGCCTGAAGCTGGATGGCTTCACGCAGCGATCGAAGGTGCCGGTGATCGGTGGCCTGATTGATCGCATGCGCGCCTCCAAGGGCGAGCTGGTGCAGAAGTTCAGCGACACCAATGCGCAGATCGAACAGCTGCTGGCCGACGTCGGCGTGCAGCAGGCGTTGATGGGAAAGCGCGTGGGGGAGTTCGACCGCATGCACGATATCGTCCGCGAAGAACGTCGTGCGCTCGGACTGTATGCGGCAGCGGGCAAGCAGCGGCTGGCCGAACTGCAGGCCGAACAGCTGGCCGGGCAGGGCAGTGAGGACCCCCAGCAGCGCATCCGCCAGGGCGAGATCGACAATGCGATCCGGTTGATCGAGAAGCGCGTGTCCGACCTGCAGCTGATGCAGCACGCCGCCGACCAGTCGCTGCCGATGGTCCGCCTGATCCAGGCCAACGCACTGCAGCTGATCGAGAAGTTCAACACCGTCCGCGACATCACCATTCCGTCGTGGAAGCGCCAGTTCGCCATCCAGCTCTCGCTGGGCGAACAGAAGGCTGCGGTCGAACTGTCCACGGCCATCGATGACGCCACCAACGAACTGATGCGTCGCAATGCCGACCTGCTGCGCCAGGCCTCGGTGGATACCGCGCGCAGCAACCAGCGCGGCGTGATCGACGTGGCCACGCTGCGCCATGTGCACGACCAGCTGATCGCCACGGTGGAAGAAGTGCGCAGCATCCATCGCGAAGGGATGCAGCAGCGGCAGCAGGCCGAAGTCGAGCTGTCGCGCCTGCGCGAAGACCTGCAGCAGCGCCTGGCCACACCGACCGCCAGCTGAAAAAAGGGGACGGAGGGAATTAAGTCGCAAGTGGCACAAACGACTTAATTCCCTCCGTCCCCTTTTTGTTGTCAGCGGAGTTGCCGGCCCAGCCAGTCGGCGAGCGCATCCACGCGCGCATCAGGTGGTCCGTCCGGTCGCGCCAGCACCCAGAAACCACCGGTGGCGGCAAACCCCCACGGCGCGACCAGTCGCCCGGCGGCCAGGTCCTCGGCCACCAGTGGCTCGGGTGCGATCGCCGGGCCCAGCCCGGCCACCGCTGCCTCCAGCAGGTAGTACAGATGCTCGAAGGCCGTACCCAGCTGCAGCTTCGCGGGGTCCAGAGCGTGCGCCTGCGCCCACGCCGGCCACGCCTGCGGCCGTGAGCTGGTGTGCAGCAGCGTTTCCTGCAGCAGCGCCGAGGGCGGTACATGCCGCAGGCGCTGCGCGGCCGGATGCGAGGGGGCCACCACCACGCCGACCCGTTCCGGGGCCAGCTCACGCACCTGCCAGCCGCGGGGCCACGGCCCCTGCGCCAGCAGCAATACCGCATCCAGTGCCGCCTGTGCCTCGGTGAAGCTGCCATCCAGCGCTGACCATTGCAGGCGCACGCCGGGCAGGGCGGCCTGCAGCGCAGGCAGGCGCGGGATCATCCAGCGCGCCAGCACGCTGCCGCTACAGCCCAGTACCAGCGCCGGGGCCGCCGCCGGCCGCCGCAGTTCGCGCACGCAGTCTTCGATGCCGCCGAAGGCCTCGCTGCACGCTGCCTGCAGCCGCGTGCCCGCAGCGGTCAGGCGCAGGCCGCGACCGGCACGCTGGAACAGCGCCAGGCCGAGATGGTCTTCCAGCAGCTTCAGCTGGCGGCTGACCGCACCGTGGGTGACATGCAGGTCGTGTGCGGCGCGGCCAACGCCGCCGAGACGGGCGGTGGCCTCGAACGCACGCAGCGCATTGAGCGGCGGCAGCAGGGAACGGCTCATGTGAGATTTCCTGACGATATGCGCCAGATAATATCCATTTTCCGGTCAAGACCCGTGCGCTAGAGTATCCACCTGTCTCGAACCAGCGGTCGCTTCCATGTCTGCCTCCCCCATTGCCGACTACCACGCCTTCCCGGACGCCCAGGGCCATTTCGGCCGCTACGGCGGCAGCTTTGTTGCCGAAACCCTGGTGGGTCCGCTGCAGGAACTGGCCCAGGCCTATGACCAGGCCCGTCAGGACCCGGCATTCCAGGCTGCCTACGACCGCGACCTGGCCCATTACGTGGGCCGGCCGAGCCCGATCTACCACGCCCAGCGCCTGAGCGACCATGTCGGCGGCGCGCAGATCCTGCTCAAGCGTGAAGACCTGAACCACACCGGCGCGCACAAGATCAACAACACCATCGGCCAGGCGCTGCTGGCCGCGCGGATGGGCAAGAAGCGCATCATCGCCGAGACCGGTGCCGGCCAGCACGGTGTTGCCAGTGCCACCGTTGCCGCCCGCCTGGGCCTGGAATGCGTGGTGTACATGGGCGCCACCGACATCGAGCGGCAGAAGATCAACGTCTACCGCATGAAGCTGCTGGGCGCGACGGTGGTGCCGGTCACCTCCGGCTCGGCCACCCTGAAGGACGCGCTCAACGAAGCGATGCGCGACTGGGTGACCAACGTGCAGGACACCTTCTACATCATCGGCACCGTGGCCGGCCCGGATCCGTATCCGCGCATGGTCCGTGACTTCAACGCCATCGTTGGCCGCGAGGCGCGCGAGCAGATGCTGGCCGAGTATGGCCGCCTGCCCGATGCGATCACCGCCTGCGTCGGCGGCGGCAGCAACGCCATCGGCCTGTTCCACGCCTTCCTCAACGATCGCCAGGTCGAGATCGTTGGCGCCGAAGCCGCCGGCGACGGCATCGGCACCGGCCGCCACGCCGCATCGATCGCCGCCGGTCGACCGGGCGTGCTGCATGGCAACCGCACCTATGTGCTGTGCGACGACGACGGCCAGATCATCGAGACCCACTCGGTGTCGGCCGGCCTGGACTATCCGGGCGTCGGCCCGGAGCATGCTTTCCTGGCCGATACCGGCCGTGCGCGCTACCTCGGCATCACCGATGAAGAAGCGCTGCAGGCCTTCCACCTGCTGGCGCATACCGAGGGTATCCTGCCGGCACTGGAGTCCAGCCACGCACTGGCACAGGCGATCAAGCTGGCGCGTGAGCGTCCGCGTGACCAGATCGTGCTGTGCAACCTGTCCGGCCGTGGCGACAAGGACGTGCACACCATCGCCGCGCGCGAAGGGCTGGTGCTGTGAGCGCGCTGCTGCGGAACAGCGGGGTGCTTCTGCTGGTGCTGGGCCTGGCCGCGTGCCAGCCGCCGGAACCGCCAGTGCTTGCGCCGGCTGCCAAAGCCACCGCGCAGCCCGCACAGCAGCCGGCCGCCAACGATGACCTCGACCCGATGGCGCGTACGCCAATCGTCGATCCGCCGTCTGCGGAAGAGAGCAACGGCGACAACGCCCCCGCCGTCGCCTCGGTGGCACTGGACCATGCCGGCGAAGTGCTGGTCGGCCAGCACATGGGGGACCTGAAGTCACTGGGGCCCTGGAAGGCGCAGGGCGCGAAAGAGTTCTTCGAAGGCGACTGCGAGTACTACGACGGCAGGGGGTTGCCGCCGGGCGTGTCGATGATGACCGACGACGACCGCGTGGTCCGTTTTGATCTGAAGCCGGGCGACGACCCGGAGCTGCCGGTTGAACAGCCCGGTCCATTCGGCCTGCGCATCGGCATGACCCGTGCCCAGGCCATGGCGCAGTTCCCGAAGCCGCCGGTATCCAGCCCGCATGCCTACGACGGTGACCAGGGCGAGTACCTCACCTGGCAGGACCCGGGTTCGGACCTGGGTATCCGCCTGGAACTGTTTGAAGGGAAGGTCACCCGGATGTACTGGGGAACCAGCGATGCGATTGAACTGATTGAAGGATGTGCCTGAAATGCCCGTATCCCGACTCGATGCCTGTTTCCTGCGTCTGCGCGAACAGCAGCGCAAGGCGCTGATTCCCTTCGTCACCGCCGGTGATCCCTCGCTGGAGGCGACCGTGCCGGTCATGCACGCACTGGTCGAGGCCGGCGCCGACGTGATCGAACTGGGCGTGCCGTTTTCCGACCCGATGGCCGATGGCCCGACCATCCAGCGCAGCTCCGAGCGCGCGCTGGCGCGCGGCGCCGGCAGCCGCTACGTCCTGCAGGCCGTGGCGCAGTTCCGCGAACGCGATGCGCAGACCCCCGTGGTGCTGATGGGCTACCTCAACCCGGTGGAGATCCATGGCTACGCGGCCTTCGCCAAGGCCGCCGTCGACGCCGGCGTGGACGGCGTGCTGCTGGTCGATCTGCCGCCGGAAGAAACGGGCGACGCCCAGCAGGCGTTCGACGCAGCCGGCCTTGCGCTGGTCCTGCTGGCGTCGCCGACCACCAGCGAGGCGCGAGCCGACAAGCTGCTGGCGCTGGCCCGTGGCTATCTCTACTACGTCAGCTTTGCCGGTGTCACCGGCGCGTCCGAGCGCCTGGACAGCGATGCCGCCAGTACCCGACTGCAGGCGTTGCGCGCGCGCGCATCGGTGCCGGTAGTGGCGGGCTTCGGTATCAAGGATGCCGCCAGTGCCGCGGCCATGGCCCGCCAGGCCGATGGCGTGGTGGTCGGAAGCGCGCTGGTGGCGGCGCTGGCAGAAGCGGGCTCGGCGGAAGACGCGGTGCAGCGCGCCCGGGCCTTCCTCGCCCCGCTGCGGCAGGCGCTGGACGCGTAACAGGACTGCCGGCCGCTGGCCGGCATCCTCCTGATGGCTCGCGTGCAAGGGCTGCCGGCCAGCGGCGGGTACCGCCCAGCACCTAAACGTACGTCCCAGCATGGTTTTTTCCGGCTGCCCCGCGGCTGGAAAGGGGGTGCACGGGCGGGGAAAGCGGAGCTAGACTGTCCGCCTTTGCGGCCCCTGGGCCGCCCTGAACGGAAGTGTCCTCCCGCATGAGTTGGCTCAGCAAGTTGATGCCGTCCGGCATCCGCACCGACAACACCCCCAGCAAGAAGCGCAGTGTCCCCGAGGGCCTGTGGGAAAAGTGCAGCAACTGCGGCAGCGCGTTGTACCGTCCGGAACTGGAAGAGAACCTGGAAGTCTGCCCGAAGTGCGGCCATCACATGGCGATCCGAGCGCGCGCGCGCCTGGCCGCCCTGTTCGACGCCGATAGCACCACCGAGATCGGTGCGCGCCTGGGGCCGACCGACCTGCTCAAGTTCAAGGACCAGAAGAAGTACAGCGAGCGCATCAAGATCGCGCAGAAGAACACCGGCGAGTACGACGCGCTGATCGCCATGCGCGGCCTGCTCAAGGGCCGTGCGCTGGTGGCATCGTCCTTCGACTTCGCCTTCATGGGCGGCTCGATGGGCTCGGTGGTCGGCGAGCGTTTCGCACTGGCCGCAGAAACCGCGGTCGAGATCGGTGCGCCCTACGTGTGCTTCTCGCAGAGCGGTGGCGCCCGCATGCAGGAAGGCCTGTTCTCGCTGATGCAGATGGCCAAGACCTCGGCCGCGCTGGGCAAGCTGCGTGAAGCCGGGCTGCCGTACATCTCGGTGCTGACCCATCCGACCACCGGTGGTGTCTCGGCCTCCTTTGCGATGCTGGGCGACATCAACATCGCCGAACCGCAGGCGCTGATCGGCTTCGCCGGCCCGCGCGTGATCGAGCAGACCGTGCGCGAGAAGCTGCCGGAAGGCTTCCAGCGCTCGGAGTTCCTGCTGGAGCACGGTGCCATCGACCAGATCTGCGACCGCCGCGAGCTGCGTGACCGCCTGTCCGACCTGCTGGCGATGCTGGGCCGTCAGCCGGCGCCGGAGGTGGCTTGATGGGAGGCCGCAAGTACTTCGGTACTGATGGCATCCGTGGCCGGGTCGGCCAGGGCGTGATCTCGGCCGACTTCGTGCTGCGCCTGGGCAACGCCCTGGGCCGTGTACTGGTCGCCCAGCGCGGCCAGGACGGGCGCCGGCCGATCGTGGTGATCGGCAAGGACACCCGCATCTCCGGTTACATGTTCGAAGCGGCACTGGAAGCCGGCCTGGTGGCCGCCGGTGCCGACGTGCAGCTGCTGGGGCCGATGCCGACTCCGGCGGTGGCGTTCCTGACCCGTACGCTGGGCGTGGATGCCGGCATCGTCATCAGTGCCTCGCACAACCCGCACTACGACAACGGCATCAAGTTCTTCTCCGCCCAGGGCGAGAAGCTCGACGATGCCACCGAGCTCGCCCTCGAAGCGGCGCTGGACGTTCCGTTCACCACCGCCGAATCGGAGAAGCTGGGCAAGGCATCGCGTGGCCGCGAGGCGGTTGGCCGCTACATCGAGTTCTGCAAGGCCAGCGTGCCGCGCGCGTTCGACCTGCGTGGCGTACGCCTGGTGCTGGACTGCGCGCACGGCGCCACCTACCAGATCGCACCGCTGCTGTTCCGCGAGCTGGGTGCCGAGGTGATCGGCATTGGCGCCGAGCCCAACGGCGTCAACATCAACGCCGGCGTGGGCTCCACCCATATCGACAATCTCGCGGCCAAGGTCCGCGAAACCCGCGCTGATCTCGGCATTGCCTTCGACGGCGACGGCGACCGCGTGCTGATGGCCGACGACCAGGGCAACCCGGTCGACGGCGATGACCTGCTTTACATCCTGGCCCGCGCATGGAAAGCCGAAGGCCGCCTGCGCGGCCCGGTGGTCGGCACGCTGATGAGCAACTACGGCGTGGAGAAGGCCTTCGCCGATCTGCAGATTCCGTTCGTGCGCAGCAACGTCGGTGATCGCTATGTGCACCAGGCGCTGATCGAAGGCGGTGGGGTGCTCGGCGGCGAAGCCTCCGGCCACCTGCTGTGCCTGGATCGGGCCACCACCGGTGACGGCATCGTCAGTGCGCTGCAGGTGCTGGTGGCGTTGCGCAACAGCGGGCAGACCCTGCGCCAGGCATTGAAGGGACTGGTGCGGGTGCCGCAGAAGACGGTCAACGTGCGGCTGGGCAATGTCTCGGCCAAGGCAACGGTGCAGGCCGACAGCGTGCAGGCCGCGCTGGCCGACGCGCAGCAGTCGGTGGCCGGCCGTGGCCGTGCGTTCCTGCGCCCGTCCGGTACCGAGCCGGTGGTGCGTGTCACGGTCGAGGCCGATGATGCAACGCTGATGCAGGACACGCTGGACCGACTGTCCGCGGCGGTACGTGAAGCCGCCGCCTGAGGCCGCTGCACATCCGCCCAACGAAAACGCCCCGGAATGCCGGGGCGTTTTCTTTGAAGGGGCAGGGCGTTGGGCCGCCTACGGCCCCGGCACCATCTTCTTCTGGCGTGCCTTGAAGCCATTGAACAGCGGCGCGATCAGGGGGGTGTAGCTCTGGGCGATGCGCTTGCGCAACCAGCTTGCCGGGCGGTTGCGGATCGCGAAGCGGTAGATGCGTTCCGGATCGCCGCCGACCACGTTGCGGCCGAACGGGTGGGTGGTGTGCAGGTAGCGGAAGCCGTGCTCGCGCGCCACCTCGATGTGGTCCTGGTCGAAATCGCCGTAAGGCCAGCACAGCGTATCGGACACCTCGCCGAGCTTGTCCCGCAGGACTTCGCGCGAGACTGCCAGATCGTGGCTCAGGCCCGCACGGCGCTGTGCGCGGTCCAGGTCGTCGCGGCGCAGCCAGCGGGTGTGGGTATGGGTGTGGCAATGCACTTCGAAGGTGCCGGCGGCGATGGCCGCGCGCGCTTCGCTCCAGCGCATCATCACGTCGTCGCTGCGGTTCTGCTCGTAGATCGCCGCTTCGCAGCCGCGGTGGTCCGGCGTGGCAGGCAGCACTGCCCCGGCAAGCCCCGCATGGGGCCGCTCCGGGCCTTCGCCCATCCAGCCGGTGACCACGAACACCACTGCGTGCATGCCGTACTTCTGCAGGATCGGGTGCGCATACACCCAGTTGTCCAGGTAGCCATCGTCGAAGGTGATCACGATCGACTTGCGCGGCACCGGCTTGCCCGCCAGGAAGCCGGCGTACTGGTCCAGTGTCAGCGAGGTCCAGCCGTTGCCGGCCAACCAGGCGATCTGGCTTTCGAAATTCTCCGGTGACACGGTGATCATGCCCGGCGACGGACTGACGTGGTGGTGCATGAGCACCGGTACGGTTCGGGCATCAGCCATGTCCCAGCTCCTTCAGCCACTGGCGGTAGTAGTGTTCGGTGGTCTCACCGTGGCCATCGGGGGTGAACCGGTGCGCGCCGTGCATCCAGTCCCACCCGGCGCGGCCCATCTGCCGCCGCCGTTCCGGATCGTCCACCAGCAGGCGCAGGGCGCCTGTCAGGGCTGCATTGTCGCCCAATCGGGTGAGGATGGCATTGCTGCCATCGACCACCATTTCCGGCACGCCACCCACGCGCGTGGCCACGATCGGCACCCCGACATAGGCGGCCTCCAGGAACACGGTACCGGCCGCTTCCTTGTGCGAAGCCAGCGCGAAGATGTCGAAGCCGGCCATCAGCCGGCACGCGCCGTCACGATAGCCGAGCAGGTGGACCTGCTGCTGCAGCCCGTGCTCGTCGCGCAGCGCCTGCAGTCGATCCATGACCGGCTGGCCATCGCCGACCACCACCAGGTGCAGGTTCGGGTGCGTCCTGCACAGCGGCACCATCGCCTGCAGCAGGTCGGCGTGGCCCTTGGGTTCGCGCAGCACCGCCACGCAACCGACCACGACGTCCTGTTCGCCGAAGCCGAGCTCGGCGCGCACTTCCGCGCGTACCTCCTGCAGGCATTGCCAGGGGTCGTCCTTGCGGATCTCGCTCCAGCGCGGCGGGACCGCGATGGGCGGCACGATACCGATGTGTTCGGCCGGAATGCCGCGCTCGGCCAGCAACTGCTTGACGAAGCTGCTGACGGTCAGCACCCGGTGCGGCAGGCCGGTATAGGTCAGCAGCGAGTTGACCGGGCTCATCAGGTGGCGCGAGCGCACCACCAGCGGCGTGCCGCCCAGGCGTGCGCCGGCGGCGGCGATCAGCGCGTCACGGCGGCTGGTGGTGTTGACCACGTCATAGCGTTCGCGGCGCACCAGGCGCGAGACCGACCAGATGCCGCGCAGCAGGCGCAGCAGGCCGCCCATGCGCAGGGTGTGCACGGTGAAACCGTCGTCGCGTGCCAGCTTGGCCAGTCGCGCTTCGGGCTGGCACAGCAGCGCCACCTCATGGCCACGCGCGCGCATCACCTGCATGTGGCGGAAGATGTAGATCTCCTGCCCACCCATTCCCTTGGCGGCTTCGGTGTGCAGGATGCGCAGCGGACGGTTCATGCAGGATCGATCCTTGAGGGTCAGCGGTTGCGGAAGCGGGTCAGCGCTTCCCATGCAGTGCGTACGGCGGCCGCGTCGGGCGCCTGCTGTGACAGCGGCCGGTAGCGCAGGTCCAAAGCGGTGGCGTTGCCGAACTTGTCGAACACGTAGATGGCATCGCCATGGCGCACCGCGCGCTGCGACCAGCTTTCGACCACCAGCGCACGCGGGCCCTGCGGTTCGGCCAGCAGGTCCTGGCCGGTGCTGTAATCGGTCAGTGCGTTCTCGCAACCCAGCGCGTGGCGCATCAGTGTCGGTACCCAGTCTTCGTGCGAGCTGGTGCGGGCGTCGCGGCCAGCGGCCATGCCCGGCCAATGCAGCACGAACGGGACCTGCAGCTGGTAGTCGGAGAAGTTGCCGTTGTGGCCCCAATAGTTCAGCTTGAGGTCGTTGAACTCTTCGGCATGGTCGCCGGTGACCAGCACGATGGTGTCTTCGGCCAGGCCCTGTGCGCGAAGGTCGTCCAGCAGCGAGCCGATCAGGCTGTCTGCGTAGTGCACGGCGGTGCGGTAGCGGTTGAGTTCCGGCGTCGGGTCATGCTCCGGGCCGAATTTGAGGAAGTCGATGTCCGCAGCCATCGGCGTCGCCACGGGCGGGTAACCATCGGGCATGTGGTAGGGCGCGTGGGTGGAGTCGAGGAACACGAAGCCGAACCACGGGCGCTGCGCCGCCTGGCTGGCGCGGATGTCCTGCTGCAGTGCACTGATGATCGCGCGGTCGCGGCCGTCGGACTTCAGTGCCGATGGGCCCTGGTGCAGCTGGTCGCGCACATCGGCGAAAGCCGTGCGATCGAATTCCGGGCTGTACAACGGCGCACTGCCGTACAGGTGCAGGTCGTAGCCCTGCTGGCCCAGCACCTGGAACAGCTGCGAGCCGCGCTGCTCGTCGAGCATGCTTGGCCAGTAGCCACCGGGCAGGCCGTACAGCAGCCCGAACAGGCCGTAGCGGGTGGCATTGCCGGTGCTGAAGTGCTGGTCGAACACGCGCGCGTCCTGCGCCAGCGCCGACGTGTTGGGCATCAGCTGCGGTGTCAGCACGTCCTGGCGCAGCGATTCCAGCACCACCATCAGCACATTGGGGCGATGCGGGTTCTGGCAGCGCAGCGGGTGCAGTGGGTACTGCAGCTGCGCATGGCGCGGGTCGGGCAGGCCGGCCTGCTGCTGGCTGACCACGCCCAGGCGTCGCATGAAGCTCTTGGCGGTGATCGGTTGCGCCCACGGCAGGTAGTTCCACTGCGCGATCACATCGCGGTCGCCACGGGCGTCGTAGTAGGCGGTGGCGACCTGGCCGCCGGCCATCAGAAGCGCGACCGCTGCCCACGCCTGCAGCACCCGTCGCCGGCGCGGCGCTGCCGGCAACAGCTTCCAGCACGCCCAGGCCAGCAGGCCTTCGGCGGCGAAGACCGCGGCGACCAGCAGCGCGACCTGCAGCCAGGTCTTCCAGGACAGGGCGACCTGGTCCTGCAGGGCGCCGCCGAACACCATGTTCACGACCATGGCGTTGAGGTGGAAGCGGTACAGGGTGAACACCTTGGCGTCGACCAGCAGCAGGCACAGCCACAGGCCCTGCAGGAGAACGGCGCTGATGCTCAGCGTACGGGCAGTGCGTGGCCACAGCCCCAGCAGCAACGGCAGCAGGCCGGCCAGCGCACCGAACGCGAGCAGGTGGCCGGGCAGGGCGATGGCGAGGTAGGCCAGGCCCGCGCTGCCGCCTGGATTGTCCCGCAGCGGCACGTTGCCCAGTGCGATCGCCGCAGCCAGGGCCGCATTGCCGGCGACGAACAGCGACCACCAGGCCAGCCGGCGCCAACGCCGGGTGGAACCTTCAAGGGCGGGTGCGGCAGGGTCGGCTGCGGACATGGCGGGGCGGATTCAGGGAGCGGGCAAAGGGGCGGGCCCAACGTGACGGAAGCGTTAATCCGCGCGCGGGTCGCGCATTGTATCGGTTTGTTTCTTCGTATCGAGTGGCGTCCCCCGGGCGATCTGTCACAATGTTCAGGCGGGCCATGAATGCGCTGGCCCCCCAGACCCAATGACAAGCCAGGAACCGCTGTGAGCCAGATCCCCACCCTCGACATCACCCGTTTCGACAGCGACCGCGAGGCCTTCGTGGCCGAGCTGGGCGCGGCCTATCGCCAATGGGGATTCGCGGGCATCCGCAACCACGGCATCCCGCAGGCCGACATCGACGCGGCCTACGATGCCTTCAAGGCCTTCTTCGCCCTGCCGGAAGAGGTCAAGCGCAAGTACCACGTGCCTGGCAGCGGCGGCGCCCGTGGCTATACCCCCTTCGGCGTGGAGACCGCCAAGGGCTCCAAGCACTTCGACCTGAAGGAGTTCTGGCACATCGGCCGCGAGATCGCCGACGACTCCAAGTACCGTGACGTGATGGCGCCGAACCTGTGGCCGACCGAAGTCGAGGGCTTCCGCGAGCGGGGGTACGGCCTGTACCAGGCGCTGGACAACCTGGGGTCGCGCGTGCTGTCGGCGCTCGCCCTGCACATCGGCCTGCCGGAGAATTTCTTCGCCGACAAGACCAACTTCGGCAATTCGATCCTGCGCCCGATCCACTACCCGCCGATCACCACCGACGACATCCCGAACGTTCGTGCCGGTGCTCATGGCGACATCAACTTCATCACCCTGCTGGTGGGTGCCAGTGCCGCGGGCCTGGAAGTGCAGTCGCACGACGGCGAGTGGGTGCCGTTCACCTCGGACGCGGACACGATCGTGGTCAACATCGGCGACATGCTGCAGCGCCTGACCAACCATGTTTATCCGTCGACCATCCACCGCGTGGTCAATCCTCCGGGCGAGCTGGCGCGCCAGCCGCGCTACTCGGTGCCGTTCTTCCTGCACCCGAACCCGGACTTCCTGATCGACGTGCTGCCCTCGTGCATCACCCCGGAGAACCCGAGCCGGTACCCGGAGCCGATCACCGCCCACGGCTTCCTCGAGGAGCGCCTGCGCGAGATCAAGCTGAAGTAAAGAAAAGTGAGGCCGCCGAAAGGCGGCCTTTTTCTTTGCAGGGCTTCGCCCTGCACCCGCCGAGGCCAAAGCCAAAGCCAAAGCGGCTCTGGGGTGTTCCGTGGGGAGGCGGGGATGTGTCGGATGGCGGGGACGCCGTAAACCCATCCCTGGGGGCTTGGCCGCGGCATCCATGCCGCGGACACCCCGCCATCCGACACCTCTCCGCCTTCGACAGTTTCCCGGTGACGGTTGGTAAATCGCGATTCCCGGTAGGTGTCGACCTTGGTCGACACAAGTAGATCCACGCCAAGCGTGGATGAGATCTGTCAGATCGAAGAGGAGTAGGGGTCAGATCCCTTTTCCTGCGGAAAAGGGATCTTGATCTGGCCCCCTGAAAACGGACGCCATGAAGCCGTTTCAGGCGGCAGCCCGGAGCTGCCGGGCGTAGTTGTTAGGCGAGTGGTAGCCCAGCGCCGAGTGTAGCCGGGCTGGATTGTAGAAGCCGTGGATGTAAGCAGC
>NZ_JCAFTR010000012.1:0-144059 GCF_059370435.1 Stenotrophomonas sp. YJH_SMC_94-11
GCTGCTTACATCCACGGCTTCTACAATCCAGCCCGGCTACACTCGGCGCTGGGCTACCACTCGCCTAACAACTACGCCCGGCAGCTCCGGGCTGCCGCCTGAAACGGCTTCATGGCGTCCGTTTTCAGGGGGCCAGATCAGACACCCCGCCCTCCGATACCGCCCCGCCTTCGACAGGTTCACTCGGCTGTTGGTAGGTGTCGACCTTGGTCGACACATCTGTCAGATATCGAAATTCAAACTGGGGTCAGATCCGTTTTCCTTCGGAAAACGGATCTGACCCCGTCGGCATGTCCAACAGCTCGCAAGACTCTGTCGAAGGCGGGGTGGGTCCGGTTGCGGGAGTGTCCGCGGCATGGATGCCGCGGCCAAGCCCCCAAGGACGGGTTTACGGCGTCTCCCGCAACCGGACCCACCCCGCCTACCCACGGATAGCCAGCTTTTGCCGTTGACGTTGAAGTTGACGTTGATTCGGCTTTGGCCTCGGCAGGTGCAGGGCTGCAAGCCCTGCTCAACACCCCCTACCTGCGGGGCGCCAGCTGCTCGAGCATTTCCCAGGACTTCAGGCCGCGCGGCCCCAGGTGATGGGCCAGCACCCGCCGCATCGGCAGGCGCAGGCTGGCCAGATCGGCGGCATCCGGCTCTTCGTCAGCCGCCAGCGCCAACAGCGCCGACCCGGTGGCGGCTGCCCGGCGCTCCCCTCCGCGCTCGCTCAGCAGGCGCTGCGCACCCTCCTGCGGGTCCAGTTCGTAGCGCGCCGCCGGATCGATCGGCTGGCCATCGCTGGCGCTGTCCAGCTCGAAACCCAGGCCCAGCGCAGACAGCAGCTCGCGTTCGAAACGGCGCAGGGTCCAGGCCAGGCCAGCGCCCACCGCCAGCCGCGCACGCGCCTCGCCGTAGGCGAGGTACAGCTCCGGCAGCGGGTCCTGGCGCGGGGCCAGGCGCAGGATCAGTTCGCTCAGGTAGAAACCGGCCAGCATGGCCTGCCCGACCAGGCGTGGCGCGGCATCCAGCGCCTCGGCGCTACGCAGCTGGGCCAGTTCCCCCCGCTGCTGGGCACTGAAGCGGATCCACTGCAACGGCTGCAGGGCGGCGCGCAGCACCTGGCCCTTGGCAGTGGACACGCCACGCGCAAGCAGCCCGATACGGCCATGCTGTGCGCTCAGCACTTCGACCAGCAGGCTGGTCTCGCGGTAGGCCCGTGCGTGCAGCACGAAGCCGGTGTCGTCCTCGATCATCATCGAAGCGACTGCAACGCCTTACTCGTAACCGAAGGCCTTCAGCGCGGCCTCGTCGTCGGACCAGCCTTCACGCACGCGCACCCAGGTTTCCAGGAACACCTTGGCCCCGAACAGACGCTCCATCTGCAGGCGGGACTTGGCGCCGATCTCCTTCAGGCGGGCGCCGCCCTTGCCGATCACGATGGCCTTCTGGCCTTCACGCTCGACCCAGATCACCGCACCGATGCGCAGCAGGTTGCCGTCCTCGGTGAAGCGCTCGATCTCGACAGTGGTGGCGTAGGGCAGTTCCTCGCCGAGCTGGCGCATCAGCTGCTCACGCACCAGTTCACCGGCCAGGAAACGCTGGCTGCGGTCGGTGATCTCATCCTCGCCGAACATCGGCGGGGCTTCCGGCAGCAGCTTCAGCACGTCGCGCACCAGCGCTTCCAGGCCATTGCGCTTCTGCGCGGAGATCGGATGCACGGCGGCGAAGTCGCGACCCTCGGTCACCTGCTGCAGGAACGGCAGCAACGCGCCCTTTTCCTTCAGGCGATCGATCTTGTTGACCACCAGCACCACCGGGATGCCGGCGTCGCGCAGCACGTTGAACGCCAGGCTGTCCTCTTCATCCCAGCGACCGGCTTCGATCACCAGCAGGCCCGCATCGACGCCTTCCAGCGAGCCACGCGCGGCGCGGTTCATCACCCGGTTCATCGCCCGCTTCTGCACCTTGTGCAGGCCGGGGGTGTCGACCAGCACCAGCTGGCCTTCCGGATAGGTGGCGATGCCCAGCAGGCGATGGCGCGTGGTCTGCGGACGGTTGGAGACGATGCTGACCTTGGCGCCGACCAGAGCATTGGTCAGGGTCGACTTGCCCACGTTCGGGCGGCCGATGACGGCCACGCTGCCGCAATGATGGGGAGTTTGTTCGCTCACTTGGAATCCAGTTGTTCTAGGACGGCCGCAGCCGCCTGTTGTTCGGCAAGCCGCCGCGAGGCGCCTTCGCCCTCGGTGCTGGCGGCCGGGTCGGCTACGTTGCAGCGTACCCGGAAGTGCTTGGCGTGGTCGTCACCGGATTCTGACACCAGTTCATACTGCGGCAACGCCTTCTGTCGGGCCTGCAGCCATTCCTGCAGGCGGGTCTTGGGGTCCTTCTCGGGCCGGCCGGAGGCCGGCAGTGCCTCGATCGAAGCGCTGAACCAGGGCAGTACCACCGCCCGGCAGGCCTCGAAACCGGCATCCAGGTAGATCGCAGCCACCACGGCTTCCACCGCGTCGGCCAGGATCGAATCACGACGGTGGCCACCGGACTTCATTTCGCCCGGGCCCAGGATCAGCCGCTCGCCCAGCTCCAGGCTACGTCCAATCACCGCCAGCGCGCCCTCACGCACCAGCTCGGCGCGGGCACGGGTCATCGCGCCCTCGTCGGCCTTGGGCCAGCGTCGGTACAACGCCTCGGCCGCCATCATGTTGACGATGCTGTCGCCCAGGAACTCCAGGCGCTCGTTGTGTGGCGCACCGGCACTGCGATGCGTCAGCGCCTGCTTCAGCAGCGCCGGGTCGCGGAAGGGATGACCGATCAGGTCACCACGTTGGAAAGGTTTATTCGGCACCGCTTCGGGTCAGGTCCTGGGATGAATCGAATTTGCCAACCACGTCCAGGTTGCCGACCAGCGGACGGCGCACTTCGTAGTTGACCTTGAGGGTCCAGCCATTGTCGCGACGGTCGAACTTCACGTTGGCCGGCTTCACGTTTTCCGAGTAATTGATGTACAGGCGCTTGAAGAACAGATCCTGGATCCGGGCCGGCTCCATGCTGCCCACGCCCGGCTCCTTGGCCAGGCTCTTCATCGCCGAGCGCACCGCGTAATACTCCTGGTACATCGGGAACAGCTTCATGCCGATGTAAAGGAAGAAACCCACCACGATCAGGACCGCCAGGAACGAGGTCAGGGTCATGCCACGCTGCGTGTTCATCGTCTTCATTGCGTTCTCCCCAGATACGCGTTGGATGTGAAGGTACTCAGTTGATGCTCGAGCCGATCCGCGACGGCTCGAAGCCATCCTTGCAGAACCAGCCCTGGCAGTTCAGCCAGATCAGGAAGGCCTTGCCGCGCAGGTTTTCTTCCGGCAGCAGGCCCCAGAAGCGGCCATCGTCGCTATTGTCACGATTGTCGCCCATCACCAGGTACTTGCCGGCCGGTACGGTCCACTGGCCCTGGCCACGCGGATAGTCGGTCTCCAGCACGGTATGGGTACGGCCCGGCAGGTGCTCGACCAGCAGGTTGGCGCCCTCGCCCTGGCCCTTGTGCCCGGCATAGATGCCCTTGTTGTCGTACTTCAGCGGTTCGCCATTGAGGATCACGCCGTCGCCTTCGAAGACCACGGTGTCACCCGGCACGCCGATCACGCGCTTGATGAAGTTCTCGCCCTTGGCCGGATCGTTGTCGCTGTGGCCGGGGAAGTGGAACACCACCACGTCGCCGCGCGACGGCTCGCCGAAGGGGACGATCTTGGTGTTGCTGATCGGCAGGCGCAGGCCGTAGGAAAACTTGTTGACCAGGATGAAATCGCCGATCAGCAGGTTCGGCATCATCGAGCTGGACGGGATCTTGTACGGCTCGGCGATGAAACTGCGCACGATCAGCACGATCGCCAGCACCGGGAAGAATGCACGCGAGTAGTCCACCAGCACCGGCTCGGTGTCGAGCAGGCCCGCGCGCTGGGCGCGGCGCTTGGCGAGGTACAGCTTGTCGGCGAGCAGGATCAGGCCCGAGGCCAGGGTCAGCACGACCAGGAGGATCTCAAACAGTTTCATTCAGGGTCCTTTGCAACGTCACCAGACGACCGGCCCCGCGAGGCCGGTGCGGGCTTACTTGTTGTCCATCTGCAGCACGGCCAGGAACGCTTCCTGCGGGATCTCCACGCGGCCGACCTGCTTCATGCGCTTCTTGCCTTCCTTCTGCTTTTCCAGAAGCTTCTTCTTGCGCGAGACGTCGCCACCATAGCACTTGGCCAGCACGTTCTTGCGCATCGCCTTGACCGTGGTGCGGGCGATGATCTGCGAGCCGACGGCAGCCTGGATGGCCACGTCGAACATCTGGCGGGGGATCAGGTCCTTCATCTTCTCGCACAGCTCGCGGCCGCGGCGGTCGGCGTGGCTGCGGTGCACGATCAGCGACAGTGCGTCGACCTTGTCACCGTTGATCAGCACGTCAACGCGCACGAACGGGCCGGCGTCGAAGCGCACGAAGTGGTAATCCAGCGAGGCATAGCCACGGCTGACCGACTTGAGCTTGTCGAAGAAGTCCAGTACCACCTCGGCCATCGGCAGCTCGTAGCTGATCTGCACCTGGCTGCCCAGGTAGTTGATGCCGATCTGGCTTCCGCGCTTTTCTTCGCACAGCTTGATGATGTTGCCGATGTACTCCTCGGGAGTGAGCACGTTGGCGCGGATGATCGGCTCGCGGATCTCCTCGACCTGGTTCACCGGCGGCAGCTTGGCCGGGTTGTCCATGTTGATGACCGAGCCGTCGGTCTTCAGGACCTCATACACCACCGTCGGCGCGGTGCTGATCAGGTCCAGGTTGTATTCGCGTTCCAGGCGCTCCTGCACGATCTCCATGTGCAGCATGCCCAGGAAGCCGCAGCGGAAGCCGAAGCCCATCGCTTCGGAGCTTTCCGGCTCGAAACGCAGCGCGGCATCGTTCAGGCGCAGCTTGTCCAGCGCTTCGCGCAGGTCCGGGTAGTCTTCGGCATCGACCGGGAACAGGCCGGCGAACACGCGCGGCTGCATTTCCTGGAAGCCCGGCAGCGGCTTCGGCGCCGGATCGCCGGCCAGGGTGAGGGTGTCGCCGACCGGCGCACCATGCACGTCCTTGATGCTGGCGGTGACCCAGCCCACTTCACCGGCACGCAGCGCCGGCAGCACTTTGCGCTTGGGGGTGAACACGCCGACGTTGTCGACCTGGTGGTTGCGGCCGGTGGACATCACCTGCAACTTGTCACCGGCCTTGATCTCGCCCTGCATCACGCGCACCAGCGAGACCACGCCCAGGTAGTTGTCGAACCACGAGTCGATGATCAGCGCCTGCAGCTTGTCGGTGTCGCGCGGCACCGGCGGCGGGATGCGATGGACGATCGCCTCCAGCACGTCCTGCACGTTGAGGCCGGTCTTGGCACTGACCGGCACGGCGTCGGAGGCGTCGATGCCGATCACGGCCTCGATCTCGGCCTTGGCGCGCTCGATGTCGGCGGTGGGCAGGTCGATCTTGTTGATCACCGGCACCACTTCCAGGCCCTGCTCCACTGCGGTATAGCAGTTGGCCACCGACTGCGCTTCCACGCCCTGCGCCGCATCGACCACCAGCAGCGCGCCTTCGCAGGCGGCCAGCGAGCGGCTGACTTCATAGGAGAAGTCGACGTGGCCGGGGGTGTCGATGAAGTTCAGGTGATAGGTCTGCCCGTCCTTGGCCAGGTACGGCAGTGACACCGATTGCGCCTTGATCGTGATGCCACGCTCGCGCTCGATGGGATTGGAGTCGAGCACCTGCGCTTCCATCTCGCGGGCCTGCAGGCCACCACAGAGCTGGATGATGCGGTCGGCCAGCGTGGACTTGCCGTGGTCGACATGGGCGATGATGGAGAAGTTGCGGATGTTCCGCATCGAATCAGAAGACATAGGTGGCGGCGGCGCGCGGCGTCGTCAGGGTAACGGTCGATTATCGCACGCCCGGCGCCCGGCCGCGAAAACTGCCTCATCGGACCGGGTCCAGAACGGACGAAGCCCCGCCGGGGCGGGGCTTCGGGGGCGGCGCCGGCGCCGCCGAAGCGGCCCTGGCAGGGGCCTTACTGGCCGGCCTTCACCGCCACGAAGGCGCTGTTGCCGTTGGCCGTGCGGACCAGCAGCATCACCACGTCGTCCTTCTTGAAGCTGGACAACGCCCGGTTCAGGGCATCGACGCTGCCGACCGCAGTGCGGCCGACCTGCAGGATCACCATGCCCGGCGACAGGCCGGCATCGCGTGCTGCCTGGCCCTTGACCCCGGTGATGCGCACGCCTTCATTGCCGTTGAGCCCCAGCTGCTTGCGCTGGGCCGCGTTCAGGTCGCTGACGTCCAGCCCCAGCAGGGCGTTGGCACCGGTCTGCGGAGCCGCCTCGCCAGCGCCAGCCGACGGCCCGCGGGCATTGGCCTGCCCGTCCTCGCTCAGTGCGGTCAGCGTGGCACTGAGCTCATGCGGCTTGCCGTCGCGGTAAACCACCAGGTTCACCTTGCTGCCCGGCGCCATCGCACCGATCAGCGGCGGCAGGTCGGACCAGCTGTTGACCGCGCTGCCGTTGACCGAGCGGATGACATCGCCCACCTGCACGCCGGCCTTGGCGGCCGCACTGCCGGCCACGATCTGGTTGACCAGCGCGCCGCGGCTGTCGGGCAGGCCCAGTCCCTGCGCCTTCAGCGAATCGATCGGTTCGACCACCGCGCCGAGCTGGCCGCGGGTGACCTTGCCGCTCTTCTTGATCTGCTCGACCGCGCTCATCGCCAGGTCGATCGGGATCGCGAAGCTGATGCCCATGTAGCCGCCGGAGGCCGAGAAGATCTGCGAGTTGATGCCGACCACTTCGCCGCGGGTGTTCAGCAGCGGACCGCCGGAATTGCCCTGGTTGATCGCCACGTCGGTCTGGATGAACGGCACGTAGCGCTGGTCAGGACCCCCCGTACTGCGACCGACGGCGCTGACCACGCCGGCGGTAACGGAATGGTCGAGGCCGAACGGCGAGCCGATCGCGACAACCCATTGGCCCGGCTTCAGGGTGTTGGAATCACCCACGCGCACGGTGGGCAGGTTCTTGCCATCGATCTTGAGCAGGGCCACGTCGTACTGCTGGTCGCTGCCGACCACCTTGGCGGTGAACTCGCGGCTGTCGCCCAGCTTGACCTTCACCTCGCTGGCGTCGGCCACCACGTGGTAGTTGGTCAGTACATAGCCATCGGGCGAGATGATGAAGCCCGATCCCATGCCACGCCCCTTGATGCTGGGACCGCCATCCTGCCCACCCGGCCCCTGCCCCGGCATCGGGAAATCAGGGCCGAAGAAGCGGCGGAAGAACTCGGGCATGTCATCGTCGCCCATCGGGCCGCGCGAGGCCTGGCGGTTGTTGCGGACGATGGTGGTGTCGACGTTGACCACGCCCGGGCCGACCTGTTCGACCAGGTTGGTGAAGTCGGGCAGGCCGCTGACCAGCGGTTGTGCAGGCGCCCGCGGCGCCGCGGCCGGCGCAGGTTGGGCCGGGGCGGCAGGCGCCGGCGCCGGCGCCTGCGCGCAGGCCACCAGGGGAAGGGTCAGGGCCAGCAGGCCAATGGCCTGCGTGCGAAGTCGGGGAGTCATCGGACGGCAACCTCCGGGTCGGATGGAAAGAGGAATACGGGCCCCGCCGACGGCGGGGCGTGAAGGCGCCCGGCTCAGTCGCGCGGGCGCGGCGGCACCGGCAGGTCGTCCTGCAGGCGCGGCTCGAACGGGTAGAACGCGGCACCGCCGGCGCGGGCCGGGAAACTGGCATTGAGCGCGCCACCTGCGGTCGGCGCCAGGCTGGAGCGCGGCCACGGCCGGGCCTGCAGCCCGCCGACCTCGCCGAATGGCAGGTTGCGGTTGGCGTTGGCCGGTACGGTCGGAGCCAGCGGTGCCTGCACGGCGGCGATGGCGCGCTGCGGAGCGTCATCGCGCTGGGCGGCACGCGCGGCCTGCTGGCTGCGGGTTGCACTGGCGCGGCGGGCGTCCTGGCGACGGCTGGTAGCAGCCATCGCCACAGCCGGCGCCGCCGCCACGGCCATCGCGGCGGTATCCACCGATGCTTCGGTCACCGGGGCCGGCGAGGTCGGCGCCGGCGGCAGTTCCGCCTGGCTGGCGATCACCTGGGGGGCCAATGGCTCGCCGGGAGTGGCCTCCTTCAGCTTCTCGCCCCCCATGAACAGGGCGACCGCAGCAACCGATGCGGCCAGAGCCGCGCCGCCGCCCCAGGCCCGCCAGCCACTGCGACGTACCTGGCGACGCGGCTCGGCCTGCGACGTTGGCTCGGCCGCGATGGCGGCAGCCACGGCGGCACTGAACCCGGCCGGAGCCAGTGCCGACGCCTGCCCGCGCATCACGTCGCCCAGCAGCTGCCAGCGCTCCTGGCAACCGGCCAGCTCGGGGTCGTGCTCCATCCGGCGCAGCAGGAAACGCGCTTCATCGGCGCCCAGCTCGCCATCGACCAGGGCCGACAGCTGCTCGCGATGGCGCTGGTCCAGGCGCTGCCCGGCGGGCGATTGATGGTTCTGCGATTCGTTGAACGGGTTACTGGTCATACGCGGCTCTTCTCACGGGTGGCGCTGCCGATGTCCAGCAGCGGCCGGAGTTCGGTGTCGATCGCCTCGCGCGCCCGGAAGATCCGTGAACGCACCGTGCCGATCGGGCACCCCATCTTCTGCGCGATATCCTCGTAGCTCAGGCCTTCCACCTCGCGCAGGGTGATCGCTGACCGGAGTTCTTCCGGCAGCGCGTTGACGGCCTTCATCACCGTCTGTTCCAGCTCCTGGCGCATCAACTCGCGTTCGGGCGTGTCGGTGTCACGCAGGCGCGTACCACTGTCGAACTGTTCGGCATCGCCGATGTCGATGTCATCGGTCGGCGGCCGTCGATTGTGTGAAGCCAGGTAGTTTTTGGCGGTATTCACGGCGATTCGATGCAACCAGGTTGAGAACTGGGCATCGCCACGGAAACTCCCGATCGCGCGGTAGGCACGGATGAAAGTGTCCTGGGCGACGTCCTGACATTCGCTCCAGTCGGCGATGTAGCGACCGACGAGGGCCACCACCCGATGCTGGTACTTGCGCACCAGGACATCGAAGGCGGCACTCTCGCCGTGCTGCACGCGCCGGACCAGTTCCAGATCCAGCTCCTGTGGTGTATCAACCTCGGCCATGAGGGGCCGCACTCCTGTCAGCCCAACCGACGTCGGGCAATGAGACTGCCAATCCCGGGAAAAGTTCAGTCGCCGATCACCTGGCGCCGCACCAGCTTTTAACCACCGTTCCGTTAGCGTCCCGGTCCACGGCCATGGATCCGGGGGCGCCACTCCCCTGCTATTGGGATTTGACGCGAGGGAAACAACCTCTGGATCATAGCCGCTTCTCCATACACAACCGGATGGAACGTCCATGCTTTCAGGCTTCGATGGTCTCCGCTTCAGCCACTGGCACCCCGAGATCCGCGACGACGGCGTGGTGGTTCTCTCCCTGGATCGTCAGGACAGCAGCGTCAACGCGATGTCGCAGGACGTGCTGCTGGAGCTGGGCGACCTGCTTGAGCGCATCGCGCTGGACCCACCCAAGGGCGTGGTGGTCCAGTCGCTGAAGAAGGCCGGCTTCATTGCCGGTGCCGACCTGAAGGAGTTCCAGGAATTCGACCGTCGCGGCACCGTCAATGACGCGATCCGTCGTGGCCAGGCCACCTATCAGAAGCTGGCCGAGCTGCCCTGCCCCACCGTTGCGGCGATCCACGGCCACTGCCTGGGAGGCGGCACCGAACTGGCGCTGGCCTGCCGCTACCGCGTGGCGTCCAATGACAGCAGCACCCGCATCGGCCTGCCGGAAACCCAGCTTGGCATCTTCCCGGGCTGGGGCGGCAGCGCCCGCCTGCCGCAGTTGGTGGGCGCGCCGGCGGCAATGGACATGATGCTGACCGGCCGCACCCTGTCGGCCTCGGCCGCGCGTGGCATCGGCCTGGTCGACAAGGTGGTGGCGCCAGCGGTGGTGCTCGACACCGCCGTCGCGCTGGCGCTGTCCGGCACCACCCGCCCGTTCAAGCAGCGCGCGACGGCATGGGCCACCAACACCTGGCTGGCACGCAGGCTGCTGGCGCCGCAGATGGTCAAGCAGGTCGCACGCAAGGCGAAGAAGGACCAGTACCCGGCGCCGTACGCGCTGATCAGCACCTGGCAACGCAGTGGCGGCAAGCCCATCCAGGCCCGCCTGGACGCCGAGCGGCGCGCCGTGGTCAAGCTGGCCAGTACACCGACCGCGCGCAATCTGATCCGTATCTTCTTCCTCACCGAGCGACTGAAGGGCCTGGGCAGTGGTGATTCCGGCATCCGTCACGTGCACGTGGTCGGCGCCGGCGTGATGGGCGGCGACATCGCCGCGTGGGCCGCTTACAAGGGCTTCGAGGTGACCCTGCAGGACCGCGAGCAGCGCTTCATCGACCCGGCCATGGAACGCGCACAGGCGCTGTTCGCCAAGAAGGTGCGCGACGAAAGCAAGCGCCCAGCCGTGGCCGCACGCCTGCGTGCCGACCTGGAAGGCAATGGGGTTGCCCAAGCGGATCTGGTGATCGAGGCGATCATCGAGAACCCGGAAGCCAAGCGTGCGCTGTACCAGACGCTGGAACCGAAGATGAAGCAGGACGCCCTGCTGACCACCAATACCTCGTCGATCCCACTGGTGGAACTGCGCGATCACATCCAGCGCCCGGCGCAGTTCGCCGGCCTGCACTACTTCAACCCGGTAGCGCAGATGCCGCTGGTGGAAATCATCCACCACGATGGCATGGCGCCGGAGACCGAGCGCCGCCTGGCCGCGTTCTGCAAGGCGCTGGGCAAGTTCCCGGTGCCGGTGGCCGGCAGTCCGGGCTTCCTGGTCAACCGCGTGCTGTTCCCGTACATGCTGGAAGCCGCCACCGCCTACGCCGAAGGCGTCCCGGGCCCGGTGATCGACAAGGCCGCAGTGAAGTTCGGCATGCCGATGGGCCCGATCGAACTGATCGACACCGTCGGCCTGGACGTGGCCGCCGGCGTCGGCCGCGAACTGGCACCGTTCCTG
This sequence comes from Stenotrophomonas sp. YJH_SMC_94-11, assembly GCF_059370435.1. Taxonomy (NCBI): domain Bacteria; kingdom Pseudomonadati; phylum Pseudomonadota; class Gammaproteobacteria; order Lysobacterales; family Lysobacteraceae; genus Stenotrophomonas; species Stenotrophomonas sp. YJH_SMC_94-11. Next base: position 11,075 of record NZ_JCAFTR010000012.1, read on the forward strand.
GGCCTGCAGATTCCGGCCGCGCTGCAGACGGTGGAACCGGACAAGCGTGGCAAGAAGGATGGCCAGGGCATCTACACCTGGGAAAACGGCAAGCCGAAGAAACCGGACGTGGCCAGCGACTACCAGGCCCCGGCCGACCTGGAAGACCGCCTGATCCTGCCGCTGTTGAACGAGGCAGTGGCGTGCCTGCACGAAGGCGTGGTGGCCGATGCGGACCTGCTGGATGCCGGCGTGATCTTCGGCACCGGTTTCGCCCCGTTCCGCGGCGGTCCGATCCAGCACATCCGTGCGGTCGGTGCCGATGCGATCGTCGAGCGGTTGAAGGCGCTGCAGCAGCGCCACGGCGACCGTTTCGCCCCGCGCCCGGGCTGGGACAACCCCGCCCTGCGCGAACCAGTGGTTTGAGTTGATCTGCCGGGCCTGCGGCCAGGCACCCGCAGAGGCAATGTCAAGTTCCACAGCAGAAGCCAGAGCCAAAGCGGCTCTGGCTTTTCTGTTTGTTGGGCGGGGCGGTGTCGGGGTGCGGGGACGCCGTAAACCCGTCCTTGGGGGCTTGGCCGCGGCATCCATGCCGCGGACACCCCGCACCCCGACACCGCCCCACCCCTGACAGTTTCCCGGTGACGGTGGGTGAACTGCGATGACTGGTAGGTGTCGACCTTGGTCGACACGCTTGATCCACGCCATGCGTGGATGCGAGCGAAGCGACCGGCGTTTGATTTTGATTTTCTATTTTCTTCTCCGTGGCTGGACGCACACGGAAACTGTCAGAGGGCGGGCGGGTGGGTTGCGCAGGACCGTTGGCGCCATGGATGGCGCCATCGAGCCCCCATGGACGGGTTTACGGCGTGTCCTGCGCAACCCACCCGCCCGGCCAAGCGCGGCTTTTGATCTTGCTTCCGCCTTCAGCGACCAACCCCACAGCCACGAGGGGCTGCGCCGTTGGCTGGAACACCCTGTTACCCATACGAGGCATGTCCCCGTCACAGCCGCATGCGATGCTGACCACCTGATCCCTGCCAGCGAGAACGCCCGCATGACCACCATCATCGCTCCGCGCGTGCACGACATCGGCGGCCTCGAAGTCCGCCGCGCCGTCCCCACCCTGCAGGCGCGCAGCATCGGCTCGTTCGTGTTCGTCGACCAGATGGGCCCGGCACTGATGCACCCCGGCACCGCCATCGACGTGCGCCCGCATCCGCATATCGGCCTGGCCACGGTTACCTATCTGTGGTCGGGCGCCATCGGCCACCGCGACACCTTGGGTTCGGATCAGGTGATTCGTCCCGGTGACGTCAACTGGATGACCGCCGGCCGCGGCATCGCCCATTCCGAACGCACGCCACAATCGGACCGCGACCATGACAACCCGATCCACGGCATGCAGACCTGGGTCGCGCTGCCGAAGTCGCATGAGGAAATCGAGCCGGCGTTCTATCACCATGCCGCTGCCACCCTGCCCGAGCAGCGCCGCAAGGGTGCCTGGCTTCGGGTGATCGCTGGCCGCGCCTATGGCGAGGAATCGCCGGTGAAAGTGTTCGCCGATACGCTCAATGTGGCGATCGATCTGGACCCGGACGCGGAAATCGACATCGACGACGGCCACCGCGAGCGCGCGTTGTACATCCTTGAGGGCGACGCGCAGTTGGATGGCGTGGACATTCCCGCACAGCACCTGGTCATCCCCGAAGCCGGCGCACGCGGCCGCCTGCGCGCAAAGACACCGGTGAAGGCGATGCTGTTCGGTGGCGAGCCGCTGGATGGCCCGCGCCACCTGTGGTGGAACTTCGTGTCCAGCTCGAAAGAGCGTATCGAGCAGGCGAAGCACGACTGGGAAGCCGGTCGCTTCGGCACCATCCCCGGCGACGACAAGGAGTTCATCCCGCTGCCGCAGTACTGAGCATCGCGTGTTGCACACATCCGAGGGTGTATTCCTGCACCCGGCGTTGACGCTACAGTCACCCGCTGATCATTGAAATGTGACATAAATCACACTTTCGACCGTCAAAGGAGTGCAACACATGAGCATGGGTAAACGCTTGTCCGCCGAGTTCCTCGGCACGTTCTGGCTGGTTCTGGGTGGCTGTGGCAGTGCAGTGCTGGCCGCCAAGTTCGGTGGTGACGGCAATCCGCTGGGTATCGGCTTCCTCGGCGTGGCGCTCGCCTTCGGCCTGACCGTGGTGACCGGCGCCTATGCGTTCGGCCATATCTCCGGTGCGCACTTCAATCCGGCGGTCAGCGTCGGCCTGTGGGCGGGTGGCCGCTTCCCGACCAAGGACCTGGTGCCGTACGTCATCGCCCAGGTTGCGGGTGGCCTGCTGGCCGGCTTCATCCTGCTGCAGATCGCCTCCGGCGCCAGTGGCTTCGCCATCGATGGCAGCCAGGCCGGAGCGTTCGCCAGCAATGGCTATGGCGCGCTGTCGCCCGGTGGCTACAGCGTGGCGGCGGCCTTCCTGTGCGAAGTGGTCCTGACCGCGGTGTTCCTGATCGTGATCATGGGTTCCACCCACGGCAAGGCACCGGCCGGGTTCGCCCCGCTGGCGATCGGCCTGTCGCTGACCCTGATCCACCTGATCAGCATCCCGGTCACCAACACGTCGGTGAACCCGGCCCGCTCCACGGCCGTTGCCTTCTTCGCCGGCAGCGGTGCGGTCAGCCAGTTGTGGCTGTTCTGGGTCGCCCCGTTGCTGGGCGGCGCGATCGGTGGCCTGATCTACAAGTGGATCGGCAACGACCGCTGATCCCCGCAGCAACCATTGCGGGCGGCCCTCGGCCGCAATGGTTGCGCTTGCAACCGCGAATTGTGCGATTGCTCACGTTCCGTTAAGGTTGAGTTGACCGTCCGTGCACATGCCGGATGGGGGGCGTCCGGGGATGGGATGCCATGGTCGCCGGCTCTGCTGGCGAAGCCAACCAATTCATCACCTTGGGGGATGCATGAAGTTCGTGCCTGTCATGTTGTCGAGCCTGCTTTTCGCTGCGGCCCACGCCGCCGCGCAGGCGCCGTCCGAATGTCCTTCGCTGCCGGCCAGCAGCGGTCTGCAATGGCACCAGCAGGTGCAGGCCGATTTCCTGGTCTGCCGCGCCAGCACCCCTGATGGCCGCGAAGTGCTGAGCCTGATGCTCAGCGCGCGTGACCCGTCCATTCCGCTGAACCGCTCGCTTCGGCAGGAAAAAGGCAGCTTCGGCGGTGAATCGCTGTACTGGTACCAGCCCGACCTGGGCGGCCAGCAACCGCCGGGGTATGCCGAACGGCGCATCAGCGTGGTCAAGCTCGACAAGGGGCGTTACGCGCAGATTTCGCTGTATCCGGACAGCGCGCAGGAGCTGGGGTCACTGCAACAGCTGGCGCAGGGCATGAGCCTGACCCCGTCGGCCGTGGCCGCCGGGCGCTGAGGATGACGGGGATGGCTGCCTGGCAGCATCCCCGCAGCGCGACCCCATCCAACGGTTGTGCCGGTCGCTGGCCGGCACCCCGATCCGCCTCCATGCGAGGCAGTTGCCGGCCAGCGGCCGGTACTACGTCAGAACTTGCCTTCCTGGAAATCGACGAAGGCCTGCATCAGTTCCTGCCGCGTGTTCATCACGAACGGCCCGTGGCGCATCACCGGTTCGCGCAGCGGACGGCCGGCCACCAGGATCAGGCGCGCGCCTTCATTGCCGGCCGAGATGTGCAACTGCTCGCCACCGCCCAGCACCGCCAGTTCCTGGCGGGCGACGTCGCGCGCGGCGTCCTGCTCACCCACGGTCACGCCACCTTCGAATACGTACGCAAAGGCGTTGTGCCCTTCCGGCAGCGCATAGGTCCAGGCACGGTCGGGCGCCAGCGTGATGTCGAGGTAGAGCGGGTCGGTGGCCGGTTGCACGATCGGGCCGCGGGTGCCATCGACCGTGCCAGCAATCACCTTCACCTCCACGCCCGCTTCCGGGTGCACCACCGGAATCCGCTCAGGCGCGAACTCCTGGTACTTCGGCTCGGTCATCTTCTCCTTCGCCGGCAGGTTCACCCACAGCTGGAAGCCACGCATCTGCCCGCTTTCCTGCTCGGGCATCTCCGAGTGCACCAGGCCGCGGCCAGCGGTCATCCACTGCACGCTGCCCGGGGTCAGCAGGCCTTCGTTGCCATGGTTGTCGCGATGCCGCATGCGCCCGTCGAGCATGTAGGTGACGGTCTCGAATCCGCGGTGCGGATGCTCCGGGAAACCAGCGATGTAGTCCTCGGCGCGGTCGGTGCCGAATTCATCGAGCAGCAGGAACGGATCGAGGTCGGGCAGCGTCGGGCCACCGATGACGCGGGTCAGGCGCACGCCGGCACCGTCGGAGGTGGGCATGCCACGGATGGTCCGCAGCACGCGGACCGGTTCGGGAAAGCTCATGGCGACTCCTGTTGGATGGATGCCACTGAAGATGGACGCCGCACGGCCACACGCCAATGGACGGCGCCGCAACCGATTGTTCCATCCCTGATGTTCGCTGCACGTCAGCACAACAAGCGTACGACCAAAGTACTACCGCCGATTCGTCCTGTGCCAATTGACCCTGTCGAGGGCACGCGGGACTCTTTGACTGTCTTTCCGGGAGAGAGCACCTCATGAAAGGGTTTTCCAAAATAGGCTGGGCGGTCCTCGCCCTGCTCGGCGCCTTCTGTCTGGGCACCGTGGCCCTGCGCCGCGGCGAACACATCAATGCGCTGTGGATCGTCGTCGCCGCGGTTTCGCTGTACCTGGTGGCCTACCGCTTCTACAGCCTGTTCATCGCCAACAAGGTGATGCAGCTGGATCCGACCCGGGCCACGCCGGCGGTGATCAACAACGATGGCCTGGACTACGTGCCGACCAACAAGCACGTATTGTTCGGCCACCACTTCGCCGCCATCGCCGGCGCCGGCCCGCTGGTCGGCCCGGTCCTGGCCGCGCAGATGGGCTACCTGCCTGGACTGCTGTGGCTGGTGGTGGGCGTGGTGCTGGCCGGTGCGGTGCAGGACTTCATGGTGCTGTTCCTGTCCAGCCGTCGCAACGGCCGTTCGCTGGGCGACCTGGTAAGAGAAGAGATGGGCCAGGTACCCGGCACCATCGCGTTGTTCGGTGCGTTCCTGATCATGATCATCATCCTGGCGGTGCTGGCGATGGTGGTGGTCAAGGCGCTGGCCGAAAGCCCGTGGGGCATGTTCACGGTAATCGCGACGATGCCTATCGCCATCCTGATGGGCGTGTACATGCGCTATATCCGCCCCGGCAAGATCGGCGAGATCTCGGTGGTCGGCCTGATCCTGCTGCTGGCCGCGATCTGGTACGGCGGCAAGGTCGCCGCCGACCCGGTGTGGGGCCCGGCGTTCACGTTCACTGGCACCCAGATCACCTGGATGCTGATCGGCTACGGCTTCGTCGCATCGGTGCTGCCGGTGTGGCTGTTGCTGGCCCCGCGCGACTACCTGTCGACCTTCCTCAAGATCGGCACGATCATCGCGCTGGCCGTCGGCATCCTGATCGTGATGCCGGAACTGAAGATGCCGGCGCTGACCCAGTTCGCCGCCAGTGGCGACGGCCCGGTGTGGAAGGGCGGCATGTTCCCGTTCCTGTTCATCACCATCGCCTGCGGTGCGGTCTCTGGTTTCCATGCGCTGATTTCCTCCGGCACCACGCCGAAGCTGCTGGCCAATGAAGCGCACATGCGCTACATCGGCTACGGCGGCATGCTGATGGAATCGTTCGTGGCGGTGATGGCACTGGTGGCCGCATCGATCATCGACCCGGGCATCTACTTCGCGATGAACAGCCCGGCCGCGGTGATCGGTGCCGATGCTGCGTCGGCGGCGCACTACATCACCAACACCTGGGGCTTCACCATCACGCCGGAGCAGCTGACCGCGACCGCGGCGGCGATCGGCGAGCCGACCATCCTGCATCGTGCAGGTGGCGCGCCGACACTGGCGGTGGGCATCGCGCAGATCCTGCACGAAGCAATCCCCAGTGGCAGCGACGCAATGATGGCGTTCTGGTACCACTTCGCGATCCTGTTCGAAGCATTGTTCATCCTGACCGCGGTGGACGCCGGCACCCGTGCTGGACGCTTCATGCTGCAGGACCTGCTGGGCAACTTCGTGCCGGCCCTGAAGAAGACCGAGTCGTGGACCGCCAACATCATCGGTACCGCCGGCTGCGTGGCGCTGTGGGGCTACCTGCTCTACACCGGTGTGGTCGATCCGTTCGGCGGCATCCAGACCCTGTGGCCGTTGTTCGGCATCTCCAACCAGATGCTGGCCGGTATCGCACTGATGCTGGGCACGGTAGTGCTGTTCAAGATGAAGCGCGACCGCTATGCGTGGGTCACTGCGGTACCGGCGGTGTGGCTGCTGATCTGCACCACCTATGCCGGCTTCATCAAGATCTTCGACAGCAACCCGGCGCAGGGTTTCCTGGCACAGGCACACAAGTTCCAGGCCGCGCTCGCCAGCGACACGATCACGGCGCCGGCCAAGTCGGTGGCGCAGATGAAGCAGATCGTGGTCAACGCCTACGTCAATACCGGCCTGACCGCGCTGTTCCTGCTGGTGGTGGGCGCAGTCCTGGTGTATTCGATCAAGACCATCCTGGCGGCACGCCGCAATCCGCAGCGCAGCGACCGCGAGACCCCTTACGTGGCGCTGAAGCCGCATGAAATGGTGGATCTGTGATGAGTACGCAACTGGTTCCCGCCGGCCAGTACCAGGCGCACCGCCGCATCTGGCGGCGCCTGGTGCAGACCGCACGACTGTGCTGTGGCATTCCTGATTACGACAACTACGTCCGGCATATGCTGGAAAAGCATCCGGACCAGGAGCCGATGGACTACAAGACGTTCTTCCGCGAGCGCCAGGAAGCGCGCTACGGCGGACGCAATGGTGGCCGCTGCTGTTGAGGGCCGGGACGGCCTTTTAGCAGGCCAAAGAAGGCCGAGCGCGGGCTCGGCTCTACACGGGCAGAGCGGGTTCGCGGCGCACGCCGCGAACCCGCAACAGGATCGTCCGGTCAGAACTCAGGCGCCGGCCATCCACTTCAGGATCAGGCCGGTGACATAAGCCAACCCGGTACCGGTGGCATAGCCCACCGTACCCAGCAGCACCCCCACCGGCGCCAGCGTCGGATGGAAGGCCGCGGCTACCACGGGTGCCGAGGCGGCCGCCCCGATGTTGCCCTGCGAACCTATCGCGAAGAAGAACAGCGGCGCGCGCAGCAGCTTGGCCACCACCCACAGCACCAGCACATGCGTGGCCATCCAGATCGCGCCGAGCAGGAACAGCCACGGCCGATCCAGCAGCGACAGCAGGTTCATCTGCATGCCGATGCAGGCGATCAGGAAGTACAGGAACACCGTGCCCAACCGCGAAGCGCCTGCGGCTTCCAGCCGGCGCGCACGGGTGAAGCTCAGGCCCAGGCCCATCGCCGTGGACAGCAGGATCACCCACACGAACTGGCTGTCCAGGCTGAACTGGCTGGCCCAGCTGACGTTGGCCTTGAACCAGCCCGACAGCGGTGCGGCGATGGCGTGGGCCAGGCCGACGCCACCCAGTGCCACGCCGACGATCACCATCAGGTCGGTCATGCTGGGAATGCGCGCGTTCTGTGCCTCGTAGGCGCTGATGCGTGCCTTCATCTCGTCGATGGCGCGCGTATCGGCCCCGTTGCGGGTGTCGATCTGCTGCGCGCGGTTGGCCAGGAACAGCAGGATCGCCATCCACAGGCTGGCGCAGGCCACGTCGACCACGGCGAACTGGCCGAAGGTGGTGGCGTCGGTGCCGAACACCTCACGCATGGCGACCATGTTGGCGCCGCCACCGATCCAGCTGCCGGCCAGTGCGGCCATGCCGGCCCAGGTATCACCGGCCACCGTTTCCGGATGGATCAGCTTCATCAGCTGGAAGGAGACGATCGCACCGAGCATGATGCCAGCGGTACCGGCACAGAACACAAGCAACAGCTTCGGCCCCAGCTTGATGACGCCCTTGAGGTCGATCGACAGCGTCAGCAGGACCAGCGCGGCCGGCAGCAGCACGTCACGCGCGACCGGGTTGTACAGCGAGGTGTTGTGGCCATCGATGACACCGGCGGTGTTGTAGATGGCGGGGATGAAATAGCACAGCAGCAGTGCCGGCACCCAGGCGAAGATCTTCTTCAACAGCGGTGTCGGACCACTGGCGGCCCAGAAGATCAGGGCCAGGGTGGCGGCAATCAGGCCCAGTCCAACGATATCGTTGCTGATCAGGGCAGTAGCGGGTTCGGTCGGCATGGGATCCTCTGTCGATCGAAAGAGCGGGAAAAAAAAGCGCCGCATGAAGCGGCGCAGGTCGAGATTAACACTGTCTTCACGCCGGGTCATGCCGCAGCGCGGAGCAGGTCGGCCGTCCGATCAGGCGGGGCGCGAAGCGCCGAAGTCCAGGGTGACACGCGTCCCGCGCGGTTGGCAGGGCTGCAACTGCAGCGTCCAGCCCAGGTGCTCGCACAGCCGCGCGATCAGGTCCAGGCCGATGCCACTGCCTCGATCGGCACGCTCACCGCGGGCCATGCGCGCGTGGATCGCCGCGATCTCCTCCGGGCTCATCCCATGCCCGGGGTCCTGCAGCGTCAGTACCGCCGACGAACTCAGCTGCAGCTCGATATGGCCGCGGCCGCTGTTTTCGATGGCATTGCGCAGCAGGTTGCCGATCGCCGCCTGCACCACCGCCAGCGGCGCGACGATATCCACCGGCGCGGCCTGGATACCGATGCTCAGGTCCTTGTCGCCGAGCAGGTGTCGATGGTCGTCGACGATCTCCGGCAGCAGCTGGTCCAGTGCGATGCGCTCGGCACGCGCGGCCAGGCGCGCAGGATCACGCGCCAGCACCAGCAGCAGCTCGATCAGCTGCTCCACGCTCTGTGCCGTGCGCAGGACCCGCTGCATCTGCTGGCGGGCACGTTCGGGCAGGCCCGGTTGCTCCAGCGCCAGCTCGGCTGCACCGGTCATCACTGCGATCGGCGTGCGCAGTTCGTGGCTGGCGGTACTGATGAAGACCCGCTCACGCTCGACGAACTGCTCGTTGCGGTCCAGGTAGTCGTTCAGCGCATCGGCGATGGTGTGCAGCTCGGAACTGCCGCGCGGGTCGACCTCGATGCGCTGGCCCTGAACGCCCGGCCGCAATGCGCCGATGTGCTGGGCCAGCAGGCTCAACGGGCGCACCATGCGTTCCATACCGAAGGACGCCATCAGCACGGTGACGAAGATCATGATCACCCCGGCCAGCATCACCCAGCGCGTGGCGAACTGCTCCAGGTCATGGAAGTCGGAGATGTCCAGCGCCAGCGCGACACGTCCCATCGACCGGGTCTCGCGCACCATCACCGCCGTCTCCCGGCCTTTGATCATCACGCCGTCGTGAAGACCCGGATGCAGCGTACGCAGGCTGTCAGGCAGGTTGACTGCATCGAAGCGGTACAGGCTGAGCGTGTCCGAATCCTGCCAGCGATAGTGCGGTTCATGCTCGACGTGCTCGACGATGCTGTCCAGCTCGGAATTGAGCAGCGCGCGCCAGGCGGCATGTTCGGCGTGTTCGTGCACGTAGTTGCCGACGCTGAACACGGCGATCGACAGCAGGGCCAGGTAGCCCAGCAACCACCACACCACGCGCCGGTACAGCGGGCCCGGCCTACGCGCCTTCATCATCATCCTTGCCTGCACCGGCGGCCGCGGTCACCGCAAGGCGATAACCAACCCGCGGCAGGGTGTGGATCAGCTTGTCGGCAAACGGACCGTCGACGCTGCGGCGCAGCTCGTAGACATGCGAGCGCAGCAGGTCACCATCCGGTGGCTCATCGCCCCACAGGGCGAACTCCAGCTGTTGGCGGGTGACCGCACCGGGGCTGGCACGCATCAGCACCTCCAGCAGCTTGCGGCAGGCCGGGTACAGGTGGAGTACCTGCCCCCCCCGCTGGGCTTCGAGGGTCGCCAGGTCCAGCACCAGGTCGCCCACCTGCAGGCGCTTGCGCGGGTTTCGGCCCTGCGCACGCAGCAGCAGCGCCTCCAGCCGAACTTCCAGCTCGGGCAGGGCGAACGGCTTGGTCAGGTAGTCGTCGGCACCCGCGCGGAATCCGGTGATCTTGTCCGGCAGCTCGTCGCGCGCGGTCAGCATGATCACCGGCACCTCCGAAGCGTGCTCGGCGCGCAGGCGACGCAGCACCTCCGGCCCCTCCATGCGTGGCAGCATCCAGTCCAGGATCACCGCGTCGTAGGGGTGGCTGCCGGCCAGGTGCAGGCCGGTGATGCCGTCCGGGGCCACGTCGAGCACATGCCCGCGCGACTCGAAGTAGTCGAACAGGTTGGCCACCAGCTGGCGGTTGTCCTCGATCACCAACAGACGCATGCACGAAACATCCACGGAAGTTCGTACCATGGTAGCGCTGCGCATGTCGGAATGCGGTCGCCCCGGCCTCCTCTGACGCTTTTCCAACCCCCGCCACCTCAGAATGGCCGTTTTGCTCCCGGAGCCTGCCGTGCCCGTAGCCCTGCCCCGCCGTTGGCGCCTGCCCCTGTTGTGGCTGTTGATCGTTGCTGCGCTGGCAGCGGGGATCGGCCTTCGGCAGCCGCAGCCACCGGACGAGCCGCGCTTCGTGCTGGCGGCCCGCACCATGGTCGAAAGCGGGCAATGGCTGCTGCCGCACCGGGGCGTGGAGCTGTATGCGGAGAAGCCGCCGGTCTTCATGTGGCTGCAGGCGGCGGCTTACGAGATCGTCGGCAGCTGGCAGTGGTCGTTCCTGCTGCCGTCGCTGCTGGGCGCCCTGCTCAGCCTGTGGTTGGTGTCGGATCTGGCACGCCGACTGTGGTCACCGCGGCATTCCCTGTACGCCCTGGCGGCGCTGTTCTGCACCCTGCAGTTTGGCCTGATGGCCAAGCGCGCGCAGATCGACATGGTGCTGGTCGGCATGACCACGGTGGCCCTGTGGGGCTTGATGCGCCACCTGTGCGAACGCCGCAACCTGGCTGCCTTGTGGCTGGCGGGGTTCGCCGCTGGCCTCGGCACGGTGACCAAAGGCGTGGGTTTCCTGCCGCTGCTGATGGTCCTGCCGTGGTTCGGCTGGTGGCTGTACCAGCGTCGCCGCGGTCGCAGCGTGGACGGCCCCCACCCGGCAACGCTGCTGTGGCTGATCCCGGCCTTCCTGCTGGGCGTGTCGGTGTGGCTTGCCCCGCTGGGCTGGGCGCTGCTGCACACGCCCAGCGCCGAACTGCAGGCCTACGCGCATGAACTGTTGTTCAAGCAGACCGGTACCCGCTATGCCAACGCCTGGCACCATCGCCAACCGGCCTGGTACTACCTGCAGGTGATCCTGACCCTATGGCTGCCGGGCAGCCTGCTGCTGCCGCTGCTGTTCAAGCCGTGGTGGCGCCGCATCCGCCGGGGCGACCGCCGGCAGTGGCTGCTGCTGGGCTGGGCGCTGCTGGTGCTGGTGTTCTTCAGCGCCAGCCCGGGCAAGCGCGAGGTCTATGTGCTGCCGATGCTGCCTGCGATGGCACTGGCGGTTGCGCCGTTGTTGCCCGGCTTGCTGCGCCGGCTGTGCGTGCGCCGCTATCTGTTCGGCTACAGCGTGGTGCTGATGCTGGCCACCGGCGTGCTCGGCGTGATGCTGATGACCGAGCACCCGTGGGCCTTGGCGCAACTGGAGCGCCGGGCCATGCCCGATGCGCTGCTGCCGGTGCTGGGTGATGGCCTGCTGACCTTCGCCATCGCGCTGGCCACGCTGGTCGTCTGGTTGCGGGTGCGCCGCGCCACGACACTGGTGCTGTTGACCCACGGCATGCTGTGGATGCTCTACGGCCTGGTGCTGATTCCGGCACTGGATCCCTACGCATCGGCATCGGCGCTGATGCGCCGCGTCGGCGCACGGATCGGTCCGGACGCCGAACTGGCGCTGGTCGCCTGGCGCGAGCAGAACCTGCTGCAGGCTGACCGCCCGGTACGCGAGTTCGGCTTCAAGCGCCCCTGGGCCGAGCAATGGCACGACGCCGGCCCGTGGGTGGCCGAGGCGCCGGACAAGCGCTGGCTGCTGGTGCTGGACGACGCGATGAGTCCCTGCGTGGATCCGGCCAAGGTGATCGATATCGGTGTTGCCAACAGGAATCGTTGGCAACTGCTTCCCGGTACTGCATGGAACCCGGAATGCCATGCCGAGCGGACAGGATCGACCGCCGAAGAAGACTGAACGTTGACACGTGCCGGGCAAGCATTAACCCGGCACGAACGAGCGTCCGACCCTTCTCCGACATCAAGGTGACGAGCATGACCGCGGATTCCCGAACCGCCCCTTCCCCGCATGCCCGTCCGTCCCCTTGATGCGATAGCACCGCTTGCGACATCGCCACTGGCGTCAAAATTTGCCGTAACGCACATCTGGCTGCCTGTCGCAATCGGTTTGCCGGTGTTTGCGCTGCTGATGGGATTCGGCGGCGATCAGTGGGTGGCCGACCACCTGTTCCGTCTTGAGGGCGGCCATTGGGCATTGCAGGACGCCTGGATCACCCGCAGCGTCGTGCACAAGGCCGGTAAATGGCTGAGCACTGCGGCGGCGCTGGTCGTGCTCCTGCTGTGCTTCCATCACTGGCGTAGGGGGCGCGATCGCACCCTGCAATGGGCGCTGCTTTATGTCGTAATTGCCATTGCACTGGGCACCGGCGTGATCTCCCTGCTGAAGTCGCTGGTGCCGATGGAATGCCCGTGGGATCTGCTCCGCTACGGTGGCCACCAGCCTTTCATCGGGCTTTTCACGGCGCGCCCCGCAGGCATGGCCGCGCAGGCCTGCTTCCCGGCGGGCCACGCCAGCGCGGGTTATGCATGGTTGTCCCTTTACTTTTTTGCCCTGCTGTGGCGCCCTTCATGGCGCTGGGCCGGGTTGTGGATCGGTCTTGGCACCGGTCTGGTGTTCGGCATCAGCCAGCAGCTGCGCGGCGCGCACTTCCTCTCGCATGACGTCGCCACCGCATTGATCTGCTGGCTGCTTTCGCTCGGCCTGTATCTGATCGTCAAACGCGTCCTGACACGCCGTCAGCGGGACCGTCCCAACCGCCAGGAGGCAAACGCATGAGTGCATCGGTCCAACGGCCCGCCCGCCTCCCCGGCCTTGCGGGTCTGCGCCACTGGCGGCCGCAGCTGTCCACCGAAGCGCTGATCGCGCTGACCAGCCTGTTCTTCGCGGTAGCCGGGAATGGCCTGTTCTGGCACAGCGCGATGGCCAGCCATCCAGGCAGCCTGCGCTACGCGCTTTCGCTGCTGCTGTTGCTGCTGGGTGCTCACGGCGTGCTGCTGGGCATCCTGGTCTGGCGCTGGAACGCCAAGGTGGTGATCAGCCTGTTGCTGCTGGTGACCGCATTCGCCGCGCACTACATGAGCCGCTACCACATCTACCTGGATGCGGACATGCTGCGCAACGTGCTGGCGACCGACCCCAAGGAAAGCCGCGAGCTGATGACCGTGTCGCTGCTGTGGCCGGTACTGTTGCTGGCGGTGTTGCCGATGGCGGTGTTGTGGCGCGTGCAGCTGCGTCGCCGCAGCTGGGGACGCAGCCTGCTGTGGCGACTGGGCTTCCTGGCGGTGGCCGCGGTGACCGCCGTCGGCGGCGCGTTGATCTCGTTCCAGGATGTTTCGGCACTGATGCGCAACCAGCGCGAAGTGCGTTACCTCGCCACCCCGGCCAACGTGCTGCTGGGCATGCCGCGTGCGCTGCGTGGCGACAACCCGGTGCAGCGCGCACCGAAGCTGCCGATCGGCACCGACGCCAAGGCCACGCCACGCGCCCCGGCCAGCAAGCCGCGCCTGCTGGTGATCGTCATGGGCGAGACCGTCCGTGCGCAGAACTGGGGCCTCAACGGTGGCCGCAACACCACTCCGGAACTGGCCCAGGCCAGCGTGATCAATTTCCCGGACATGCACTCATGCGGCACCAGCACGGAGGTCTCGCTGCCGTGCCTGTTCTCGCCGTGGGGCCGCCACGACTACGACGAGAAGAAGATCCGTGCGCACCAGTCGCTGCTGCACGTACTGAATCGCGCCGGCATCGCGCCGCTGTGGCGTGACAACCAGTCCGGCTGCAAGGGCGTGTGCGAGGGCCTGGACTTCCAGTCGTTGTCCGACGCCACTACACCCGGCCTGTGCGCGGATGGTCGTTGCATGGACGAGATCCTGCTGCAGGACCTGGCCACCCAGGTGCGGGCCAAGCCCGGCGACCGGGTGGTGGTGCTGCACCAGCTGGGCAACCACGGCCCGGCCTACTTCGAGCGCTACCCGCCCGCCTTTGCCCGCTTCAAGCCAACCTGCGACACCCGTGACATCGGCCGTTGCTCGCGCGACGAGATCACCAACAGCTATGACAACGCGGTGTTGTACACCGATCATTTCCTGAGCAAGACCATTGGTACCCTGCAGGGCATGCAGGATTACGACACGGCGATGATCTACCTGTCCGACCATGGTGAATCGCTGGGCGAGAAGGGCCTGTTCCTGCATGGCGTGCCGTATGCGATCGCACCGGCCGAGCAGACCCGCGTACCGATGACGATGTGGTTCTCGCCGGGCTTCGCCAGCAGCCGTGGGTTGGATCTGCAGTGCGTGCGCAAGCGTTCGGCGGCGTATACCGACCACGACAACCTGTTCCCGTCGGTGCTGGGCCTGATGCAGGTGAAGACGGCGCTGTACGAGCGCGACCGCGACGTGTTCGCCAACTGCGAAGGTTGAGGGTTGTTCGGCAGGGCTTGCAGCCCTGCACCTGCAGGGGCAACGGCAACGGCCGAAGCAACAGCAGAAGCGGGTTTCCTGAGGGGTGGCGGGGTGGGTCCGGTTGCGGGGGACGCTGCAAGTACGTCCATGTAAGCTCGGTCGCCGCATCCATGCGGCTCACGCCCCCGCAACCGGACCCACCCCGCCTTCGACAGTTTTCCGCGATCTGTTGGAACGATCTTGGGGTCAGATCCGTTTTCCGGAGGAAAACGGATCTGACCCCATTTTGATTGTCGATACCTGACAGATGTGTCGACCAAGGTCGACACCTACCAACAGCCGCCACGATCTGTCAGACGTGGGGCGGTGTGGGCTTGCAGGACCGTTGGCGCCATGGATGGCGCCATCGAGCCCCCATGGATGGGTTTACGGCGTGTCCTGCAAGCCCACACCGCCGCGCCATCCCACGGATACCCCGCTGTTGCGGTTGCTTCGGCGGTTGCTGTTGCTTGTGCTCTGGCCTCTGCGGGTGCCGGGCGCCGCCCGGCTGACGTCCGCCACTTGCGGTGGCAGCGACGGCCCACTAGCCTTCGGCCGTCGTTCACCACCCAAGGACCGCCCGTGAAACACCGTCATCTCCTGCTGGCCTCGGCAATCGCCGCCGCCACGCTGGCCCTGGCCGCCTGCAAGAAGGAAGCTGCCCCAGGCACCGATACCGCCAGCAGCAGCGCTCCGGCCGGTGAAACCGCCGACCAGTTCGTGGCCCGCATCAATGCCGAATTCAAGGCCGCTTACCCGGAGATGACCTCGGCGCAGTGGCTGTCCTCCACCTACATCAACGGTGATTCGGAACGCATTGCGGCCAAAGCCAACGAGCGTTCGCTCACCCAGCTCAACAGCTGGATCGAACAGGCCGCCAAGTTCGACGGCAAGCCGATGAGCGAGGACAGCAAGCGCGCGATCCACCTGCTGAAGCTGATGTCGTCGATGCCGGCGCCGCGCGACCCGGCCAAGCTGGCCGAGCTGACCCAGATCGCCACCCGCATGGAAGGCAGCTACGGTGCCGGCAAGTACTGCACCGATGCCAATGATCCGAACTCCTGCCGCCAGCTGGGCGAGCTGGAACAGGTGCTGGCGCGCAGCCGCGACTACGACAAGCAGCTCGACGCCTGGCAGGGCTGGCACAGCACCACCAGGAGCATGCGCGGCGACTACCAGAAGTTCGTCGGCCTGGTGAACGAGGGCGCCAAGGGCATGGGCTTTGCCGATGCCGGCCAGATGTGGCGCAGCGGCTATGACATGCCGCCCGAACAGATCGGCCCGGAAACCGACCGCCTCTGGGAACAGGTCAAGCCGATGTACGAGCAGCTGCACTGCTACGCACGCGGCAAGCTGGACAAGACCTACGGCAAGGACAAGGCCGAAGTGGGCAACGGCCTGATCGCCGCGCACCTGCTGGGCAACATGTGGCAGCAGGACTGGTCGAACCTGTGGGACCAGCTGGAACCGTACCCGGGTGCCGGCAGCCTGGACATCACCGCTGCACTGGAAAAGCAGTACCAGACCAACCTGAGCGCGTCGCTGGCCAAGGCCGGCAAGGACGCCAGTGTGGCGGCCCAGTACAAGGCGCAGCGCGAAGCCGAACTGCGTACCGCCAAGCAGATGACTGAACGCGCACAGGACTTCTATGTGTCGCTGGGCATGCCGTCGCTGCCGCAGTCGTACTGGGAACGCACCCAGTTCATCAAGCCCGACGACCGCGATGTGGTCTGCCACGCCAGCGCCTGGGACATGAACATGGAAGGCGATGTGCGCACCAAGATGTGCATCAAGCCGAACGAAGAGAACTTCACCACCATCTACCACGAGCTGGGCCACATCTATTACGACCTGGCCTACAACCCGCTGCCGCCGCTGTTCCAGGGCGGTGCCAACGATGGCTTCCATGAGGCGATCGGCGACACCATCGTGCTGGCAATGACGCCCAAGTACCTCAGCTCGATCGGCCTGGTCGATGCACCGACCGAGAGCCGCGAAGCGGTCATCAACAACCAGATGCGCATGGCGCTGTCGGGCGTGTCGTTCCTGCCGTTCGGGCTGATGATCGACCGCTGGCGCTGGGGCGTATTCGATGGTTCGATCACCGCTGACAACTACAACAAGGCGTGGTGGGACTTGAAGGCCAAGTACCAGGGCGTGGCCCCGGCCAGCACCCGTGGCGAAGAATTCTTCGATCCGGGCGCGAAGTACCACGTGCCGGGCAACACCCCGTACACCCGCTACTTCCTGGCCCGCATCCTGCAGTTCCAGTTCTACAAGGGCCTGTGCGATGCAGCCGGCTACAAGGGCCCGCTGCACGAGTGCACCTTCTACGGCAACAAGGAAGCCGGCCAGAAATACTGGGCGATGCTGAGCAAGGGTGCCAGCCAGCCGTGGCAGGCCACGCTGAAGGAGCTGACCGGCACCGACAAGCTCGATGCCGGCCCGATGATCGAGTACTTCACTCCGGTCAACGAGTGGCTGAAGCAGCAGAACGAAGGCCAGATGTGTGGCTGGCAGGCCAACGCCGCCCCGGCGGCGAAATGAGAAAAGGGGCGGGTCCGCGAGGATCCGCCCCTGATGTAGCGCCGGGCCGCGCCCACGTGACCGGTGGGCGCCATTGCAGCGAACGCATCGCCATGCGCGCGGAGCCTTTCGCCAAGCAGTGAGAGTGATTCATGCCCGGCGGCTCTTCATCGCACCGCTGCACTCGCCGGGCATGGCCCGGCGCTACCCACGGCGGATCAGCTGTCCTTCTTCGCCGCCATCGCCGCGGCCAGTTCCGCCTTGAATTCCTCGAAGGTCTGGCCCTTCTCTTTCGCTTCGGCGTGCGCGGCGTCGCGCAGCGCATCGGAGTACATCAGGCGCACCGGCGTGCCGTTGCGCTCGTGCAGTTCACCGGCCTGCATGATCAGCGCCAGTACCTGTGCGGCGGAGTCACTGTGGCCGGCGATACGGCCGTCCATGCCCAGCACCCATTCGCCGTCGCGGCGCACGACACCGGCCAGCAGGGTGCGCTGCGCGTCGCGCAGTTCGGCATGCGGCTCCACCGGCGAGGCCTGGGCAGCGGCCTTGTTGGCGGCCTGCTTTTCCTGGCGACGGCGCTGGTCGCGGCGGGTCTTGGAGCTGGTGGACATGGTGCAATACCGCTGCGAGGGGGGCGCAAGGATAGCGCACCCCACCCGCCACGCCGCTTCACACCCCCTCAATCCAGCACTTTGCCGTGCCGCCAGTAGCCCATGAAGGTGATCGCGCGGCGGTCCAGCCCGCAGTCGCGGACCAGATGGCGACGGATCGCCATCACCGCCCCCGCCTCGCCTGCCACCCAGGCATACAGCGGCCCGGCCACGCTGGCATCGGCCTGTTCCCAGAGGATCTGCGCGTCAACGTCGATCTCTTCCAGTTCGTCGCCAGCGGCCACGCTCGAGGCGGCTGCCAGCCGCGCCTGCACCGCCTGCAACAGCGGCGCCCCGTACGCCGCGCGCCCGCGCGGCAGCCAGACCAGCTCGGCGGTAGCCGGTGCCTTCAGCGGCACCGCGTCGCCGGCCTGCGCCACTTCCAGCAAGGCCAGCGTACGCGGCGGATCCACCATGGCCGCCAGTTCCTCAAGAATGCCAGCCACCGCCGGTAACGCGGTTTCATCGGCCACCAGCAGCACCTGGCCGACGCCGGCCGGCGGCTTCCATTCCCAACCTTCGCTGCTGTCGGCGCAGTCGGCATCGGGAGCCAGCAACACCACACGGTCGCCGGGGCGTGCATGGATGGCCCAGCGTGAGGCCGGCCCGGTCTCGCCATGCAGCACGAAATCAACATCGACCTCGCCCAGCTCTGCACGCAGCTGGCGGATGGTGTAGGTGCGCATCGGCGGGCGCTGATCGTCCGGCAGCGCCCGGTAGCGCGGATACCAGTCCTCGCCGCAGGGCACCTGCGGCAGGTCCTGGCCAGGCAAGGGGAAGAACACCTTGATGCGCTGGTCCGGGCCTTCGGTCTTCATCCGCGCCACGTCGGCGCCGGTGAACACCATGCGATCCAGGGAAGGGGAAAGAACGCGGCGCTCCTTCAGCGCCACCTCGAACAGGCGGTAGGTCTGCTGCGCAGCCATTTGGGGGAAACCTCATGCAACGACATCGGATCGGCTGGCTGTCGTGCATCCACGCACCGGCTGGCTGGAGTGCCCAGCCTAGTCCGGCCGTTCCCTGCCGCAAGTGTTTCGGGCATCGTGGCCCGCCCTACCCCTGCGCGCTGCTCAGTGACCCGTGCAGGCTGCCTGCGCCGCACGCTCGCGCTGGTGTTCCCAGTACCAGAACACGAAACCGGCGCCGAAGAACGCGGCCTGGCCCAGTGCCAGATGCAGCGGGCTACCGCTCAGCAGTGGTGACACCACGCCGGCCACCACGGTGCTGATCATCAGCTGCACAAAGGCCTGCAGCGACGAGGCCAGGCCGCGCTGATGCGGGTACATGTCCAGTACCGCCAGCGCCAGGATCGGGAAGATCAGCGCCATGCCCATGCCCCCCAGGAAGATCGGCAGTACCGCCCATGGCAGCACGAACTGTGGCGACAGCACCACGTAGCCAACGTTCAACAGCACCGACAATGCGCACAGGCCGAAACCAATGGAGACCTGGCGGGTGGGCGTGGTGTGCCCGGCCATGCGCCCGGACAGGAATGAGCCGGTGGTCATGCCGCCGATGGTCGGGATGAACAACCAGGCAAACCCGCCCTCGCCCAGGTGCAGGTGCTGCATCACGAACACCGGCGCCGAGGAGATGTACAGGAAGATTCCACCAAAGCCGATGCTGCCGGCCAGCGCCAGGCGCAGGAAGCGTGGATTGAAACCGATGCGCACGTAATCACGCATCAACGCGCGCGGTGACAACGGCACGCGCGCTTCGACCGGATGGGTCTCGGGCAGGTAGCGTGCAGTGGCCGCCAGCAGGACCAGCCCGAACACCACCAGGAACCAGAAGATCAGCGGCCATCCCGCGCCACTGAGCAGGATCCAGCCACCGATGATCGGCGCGATGGCCGGGGCGATGCCGAACAGCATGGACACCTGGCTCATCAGCCGCTGCGCGTCATGGCCGTGGTACAGGTCGCGGATCACCGCGCGGCCGACGATCATGCCGACACCCGCCGACAGGCCCTGCAGCGCGCGGAAGGCCAGCAGCGTGGTCAGGTCGGTGGACAGTGCGCAGCCCACCGAGGCGCCGACGAACACCACCAGTCCACCGAGGATCACCCGCTTGCGGCCCCAGGCGTCGGACAGCGGGCCGTGCGCCAGGCTCATCAGGCCGTAGAACAGCAGGTACACGCTGATGGTCTGCTGCACCGCCACCTCGTCCACCGCCAGGCGCCGGGCCAGCTGCGGGAAGGCCGGGAAGATGGTGTCGATCGAGAACGGGCCGAACATGGCCAGGCCGGCAAGCAGCAGGGCCATGCGGCGGGTGGAGGGAGCAACAGCGGCGGTCATGGGAAAGGCGTCCGGCAGGGCCATGCGTGGCACGCACGGCGGGCGCCGGTCCCTGTCTGCAGGGAGGGCGCCAGATGAATTCGGGTATCTGGCCATCATAGGTGGGGATTGCGCCTGATGCCATGCAGCGATGCACAAAACGCACGTCCGGGCCATCGGCCATTCAGGCGCAGCGGCCAGGCCCGTAGACGGCCAGCGGGCCCGCAACGGGCTATAATCGGCGGGCAACACGGTGGGAGAAGCGGAACACCGCTGCCGAAGGCGCAACGCCCGTAATCGCTCAGGCCCGATACCACCCGTAACAGAACTCTGGAGAGACCGGTTCGATCCGGCGCCGAAGGGGCACGAAGCCGCGGTTTTCCGCGCTTCCAAACTCTCAGGCAAAAGGACAGAGGGGCGCCCCGCAGACCGCCGACCGGCGGCTTGTGCCCGTGCGTGTGCCCTTTCCTGACGGATCCTTCGCCATGTCCCAGAACACCCCTTCCCTGCGTGAGCTCGAGCACCACAATGCGTTCGTCGAGCGCCACATCGGCCCCAACGATGCCGAGATCGCGCAGATGCTCGACGTCGTCGGCCACGCGTCGCTGGATGCGATGACCGATGCCATCGTGCCGGCCAAGATCAAGTCGCCGGCGCCGCTGGCGCTGCCGGAGTCGATGACCGAAGTGCAGGCACTGGCGAAGATCCGTGCGATCGCCGACAAGAACACCGTGCTGCGCAGCTTCATCGGCCAGGGCTACTACGGTACCCACACCCCGAACGTGATCCTGCGCAACATCCTGGAAAACCCGGCCTGGTACACCGCCTACACCCCGTACCAGGCCGAGATCTCGCAGGGCCGCATGGAAGCGCTGATCAACTTCCAGACCCTGTGCGCCGACCTGACCGGCATGGAGATCGCCAACGCCTCGCTGCTGGACGAAGCCACCGCCGCCGCTGAAGCGATGACCCTGGCCAAGCGTTCGGCCAAGTCGAAATCGGACACCTTCTTCGTGCACGACGCCGTGCACCCGCAGACCCTGGAACTGCTGCGCACCCGCGCTGAACCGATGGGCATCGTGCTGCGCGTCGGCACCCCGGCCGAAGCACTGGAAGCGGAAGCCTTCGGCCTGCTGCTGCAGTACCCGGACACCTTCGGCCAGGTCGGCGACTACAGGGCGCTGGTCGATGCCGTGCACGCGCGCGGCGGCCTGGTGGCCGTGGCCACCGACCTGCTGGCACTGACCCTGCTGGCCGCCCCGGGCGAATGGGGCGCGGACATCGTGGTCGGCAACAGCCAGCGTTTCGGCGTGCCATTCGGTTTCGGTGGCCCGCACGCCGCGTTCATGGCCTGCCGTGACGCCTACAAGCGCTCGATGCCGGGCCGCCTGATCGGCGTTTCGGTCGATGCCCAGGGCAACCCGGCCTACCGCCTGACCCTGCAGACCCGCGAGCAGCACATCCGCCGCGAGAAGGCGACGTCGAACATCTGTACCGCACAGGTGCTGCTGGCGGTGATGGCCTCGATGTATGCGGTCTACCACGGCCCGGAAGGCCTGACCCGCATCGCCCGGCGCACCCACCGCCTGGCCTCGATCCTGGCTGCGGCACTGCGCAACGCCGGCGTGCAGGTCGGTGGCGACTTCTTCGACACCCTGCACATCACCGGCGTGCATGCCGATGATATCCACGCCAAGGCACGCGCCGCCGGCTACAACCTTCGCGCGATCGATAGCGACTCGGTCGGCATCAGCCTGGACGAGACCGCCACCCGCGCCGACGTGGTCGCGCTGGCCGCCGTGTTCGGCGCGCAGGCTGACGTCGAGGCGCTGGACGCCAGCACCGCCGACGCGCTGCCGGCGGGCCTGCTGCGCCAGTCGGCGTTCCTGACCCACCCGGTGTTCAACACCCACCACAGCGAGCACGAACTGCTGCGCTACCTGCGTTCGCTGGCCGACAAGGACCTGGCGATGGACCGCACGATGATCCCGCTGGGTTCGTGCACCATGAAGCTCAACGCCACCGCCGAGATGATCCCGGTGACCTGGCCGGAGTTCTCGCAGATCCACCCGCTGGTGCCGGCCGACCAGGCGCTGGGCTACAAGGAACTGATCGACACGCTGGAAGCGATGCTGGTCGAATGCACCGGCTACGACGCGGTCAGCCTGCAGCCGAACTCCGGCGCGCAGGGCGAGTACGCCGGCCTGCTGGCGATCCGTGCCTACCACCGCTCGCGCGGCGAAGGCCACCGCGACATCTGCCTGATCCCGGACTCGGCGCACGGCACCAACCCGGCCTCGGCGCAGATGTGCGGCATGAAGGTCGTGGTGACCAAGACCGATGCCAACGGCAACGTCGACGTCGAGGACATCCGCCTCAACGCCGAGAAGTACAGCGACCGCCTGGCCGCGATCATGATGACCTACCCGTCCACGCACGGCGTGTTCGAGGAAGAGGTGGTCGAGATCTGCGAGATCATCCACAAGCACGGCGGCCAGGTGTACACCGACGGCGCCAACATGAACGCCCTGGTCGGCGTGGCCAAGCCGGGCAAGTGGGGTTCGGACGTTTCGCACCTGAACCTGCACAAGACCTTCTGCATCCCGCACGGCGGTGGTGGCCCGGGCGTGGGCCCGTGCGCGGTCAAGGAGCACCTGGCCCCGTTCCTGCCGGGCAAGCTGGGTGACAACGGCCCGGTCGGCATGGTCAGCGCGGCCAGCTTCGGCAGTGCTTCGATCCTGCCGATCAGCTGGATGTACATCGCGATGATGGGCCGCGAAGGCCTGCGCAAGGCCACCCAGGTCGCGCAGCTCAACGCCAACTACATTGCCAAGCGCCTGGCTCCGCACTTCAAGACCCTGTACACCGGCCGTAACGGCCTGGTGGCGCACGAGTGCATCCTGGACGTGCGCCCGCTGGAGAAGACCAGCGGCATCGGTGCCGAGGACGTCGCCAAGCGCCTGATCGACTTCGGCTTCCACGCCCCGACCCTGAGCTTCCCGGTGGCCGGCACGCTGATGGTCGAGCCAACCGAGAGCGAGTCGCTGCACGAGCTGGACCGTTTCATCAACGCGATGATCCAGATCCGAGAGGAAATCAGCGCGATCGAAGACGGTCGCCTGGACCGCGAGGACAACCCGCTGAAGAACGCGCCGCACACCGCCACCGCGGTGACCGCCAGCGAGTGGACCCACGCCTATCCGCGCGAACTGGCCGCCTTCCCGCTGGCCAGCCTGAAGCAGAGCAAGTACTGGCCGCCGGTGGCACGCGTCGACAACGTGTACGGTGACAAGAACGTGATGTGCGCCTGCATCCCGGTCGATGCCTACAAGGATGATGAAGTCGAGGCTTGATTCCTCACTGCATCGATAAAGAAAACGGCCCGCGCAAGCGGGCCGTTTTCATGAGGGCGTGTGGACCAAGGTCCACACCCACAATCCCCCGATCACGGGTCCGGCATCTGCCCCAGGCTCAGCTGCCACGACACCCCGAAGCGGTCCTGCACCCAGCCGTAGCGATTGCTGAAGTCGTAATCACCCACCGGCATCAGCCAATGGCCGCCCTCGCCCAGCACACGTGCCGCACGTTCGAACTGCTCGGCACCGGAACACTCGACGAACAACGAGATCGACGGCGAGAAGGTGAAATCGTGCACGTCCAGGCTGTCAAAGCACAGGTAATGCGTGCCACCGAGCAGGAAGATCGCCTGGCGGACCTGGCCGGGCACGCCGGCGCCGGCCCCCTCGGGGTGGCGTTGCAGGGCCAGCAGGCGGAAATCGGCGAAGGCTTCGGCGTACAGGGCCAGGGCGGCCTCGGCCTGGCCGGTGAACATCAGGAAGGGACGGCTGCGCAGCATGCGGTACTCCTGGTCGACGGGCCGCTGGCGGCCCACGCGATCAGGATGGCACGGCAGATGTATGCCTGCTGTAGAGCCGAGCCCGCGCTCGGCTGGCGGCCACGCGAACAGCAGCCGACCGTAGGGTCGGCTCTACAGAACATTCGGCGACCGCAACCGACCGTGGGGCCGGCTCTACAACAGCAGTCAGGCCTCGCGCACGCGCCGTGCGATGGCGCTGCCGGCCGCGATCGTGGCGGTCAGCGCCACCATCGACAGGAACTGCAGGCGGGTGTGCGACTCACTCAGCAGCAGGCCGAAGATCAACGCCAGGATCGCCAGCGCGCAGCAGGTCAGCCACGGGAAACCGGCCATGCGGAACGGCAGGCGGGTACCCAGGCGATCGGCGCGGCGGCGCAGTACCAGCTGCGAAACCAGCGACAGCGTCCACACCAGCAGGCAGGTGGAACCGACGATGTTCAGCAGCACCGGCAGCACCCGGTCCGGGAACAGCAGCTCCATCACCGTGGCCGCAAAGCCGAACAGCACGCTGGCCAGCACGGCGATGACCGGCACCTGCCGCGGATCGGTCCAGCCCAGCACGGCCGGCGCTTCGCGGCGCTGCGCCAGCGAATACATCATGCGCGAGGCGCCGTAGAGGTTGGCATTGAGTGCCGACAGCAGCGCGATCACCGCGATCAGGGTGATCGCAGTGCCGGCGCCCGGAATGCGCGCGATGTCCAGCACGGCGGCAAAGGGCGACTTCAGTGCTTCGCTGGTCCAGGGCACCACGGCGATGATCACGCTCAGCGAGCCGATGTAGAACACCAGGATGCGCCAGGCCACGGTACGGATGGCACGGGCGATGCTGCGTTCGGGATCTTCGGTTTCGGCCGCCGCAACGGCAACGATTTCGGTGCCACCGAAGGCAAAAACGACAACCAGCAGCGCCGCACCAATCCCGGCCAGGCCCTTCGGTGCGAAACCACCATGTTCGGTGAAGTTGCTCAGGCCAGGTGAGGTGACCTGCGGCAGCCAGCCCATCAGCAGTGCCACGCCGATGGCAATGAAGGCCAGGATCGCCGCCACTTTCAGGATGGCGAACCAGAATTCGAACTCGCCGAAGTTCTTCACCCCGAGCAGGTTGATCGCAGTGAAGAACAGCATGAAGGCCAACGCAGCCATCGGCACCGGCACCACCGGCCAGACCGTGGCAAGCAACCCGGCCGCACCCACCGCCTCGGCGGCGATCACGATCACCAGCTGCACCCACCACAACCAGCCGACCGTGGCGCCAGCGGTGGCGCCCATGGCATCGGCGGCGTACACCGAGAACGCGCCGCTGGTCGGTTTGGCCGCCGCCATCTCGCCCAGTGCGTTCATCACGATGATCACCAGCGCGCCGGCGACCAGATACGAGACCAGAACCGCCGGGCCGGCCGCCTGCACACCCACGCCCGAGCCGAGGAACAGGCCGGCGCCGATGGCGCTGCCCAGGCCCATCATGATCAGCTGGCGGGGCTTGAGCGAATGTCCGAGGCGGGACGGCGAAGCGGTCGGAATCGAGTTGGGCATCGGCGGGGCTGGCGGCGGGCTACAGGGGCGACACCTTACCCTGTCCCGTGCCCACGGGGATAGGCACAGCGCAGCAGGCGGCTCAGGCCAGTGCGGGCTCGCCGACGTTGCCGCCGATACGGGCGCGATAGGCGCGCGGCGAGAAACCGGTTTCAGCCTTGAACTTGCGGGTGAAGGCACTCTGGTCGCTGAAACCGCAGGCCTGCCCGATGCAGGCAATGCTGTCGTCGCCATGCAACAGGTGCATGGCCATCTGGATCCGCAGCCGGGTCAGCACCTGCTGCGGGGTCATCTGGAACACCTTGCGGAAACTGCGTTCCAGCTTGGACAGCGAGAAGCCGGTGATGTCCAGCAGGGTCTGCATGCGCACGTTCTCGGCGTAGTGCGCGTTGAGGTGGGCCAGGGCCAGCCGCAGCTGCTCGTACTGGGCGCCCAGGCTGTCCTTCTGGCCCAGGTCGCGGGAAATGCCGATCAGGCCCTCGATGGCGCCATCGACCAGCAGCGGTCGCTTGCAGGTCAGGCACCAGCCCGGTTCGCGGTTGGCGAACAGGTGCAGCTCCATCAGGTTCTCGATCACCTCGCCGGACAGCACGCGGGCGTCCTGGTCGACATAGTCCGCGCTGAGGCCGGTCGGGTAGATCTCGGCCGCCGTGCGCCCGATCACGTCCTTGCGCGCGCGCAGGCCCAGCCGTCGCAGCATGGTCTGGTTGACGTGGGTGTACCGCCCCTGGCGGTCCTTGATGAAGAACAGCACGTCCGGGATGGCGTCGAACAGGGCTTCGATGTCGGCAGGCTCGACTCGCATGGGGCAAGCATACCCGAGCCTGCTTTTGCCCGTACGTTCACCTTTGCCGGACCTGGGTTTAACGGGCTCGGTTCCAGTGTCGTGGTTCCCTTGATGATCCGGAGCCCCCCATGGCCGCCAGCAAGCCGACCGGCAAGCGCGCAACCGAAAACCACCACCGCGGCAATGGCGATGAACTGCACCCGCGCGCCGGCGGCAGCCACCCGGCGATGACCACCGATCAGGGCATCCCGGTGGCAGACAACCAGAACTCCCTGCGGCAGGGAACTCGAGGGCCCACGCTGCTGGAAGACTTCATCCTTCGCGAGAAGATCACCCACTTCGATCACGAACGCATTCCCGAGCGCATCGTGCACGCACGTGGCAGCGCGGCACATGGCTACTTCGAGTTGACCCGGTCTCTGGCCGCCCACACCCGGGCGCGCATCCTGACCGAGGTAGGCGTGAAGACGCCCGTGTTCACCCGCTTCTCGACCGTGGCCGGTGGCGCAGGGTCGGTGGACACTCCGCGCGACGTCCGCGGCTTCGCGGTCAAGTTCTATACCAAGGAGGGCAACTGGGATCTGGTCGGCAACAACATCCCGGTCTTCTTCATCCAGGACGCCATGAAATTCCCGGACCTGGTGCATGCGGTGAAGATGGAACCAGACCGTGCGTTCCCGCAGGCCGCCTCGGCCCATGACACCTTCTGGGACTTCATTTCGCTGATGCCCGAGTCGATGCACATGATCATGTGGGCGATGAGCGACCGCGCCATCCCGCGTTCACTGCGGATGATCGAGGGCTTCGGTGTGCACAGCTTCCGCCTGCTGGACGAGGCGGGCGAGTCGACCTTCGTCAAATTCCACTGGCGACCCAGGCTGGGCATCCAGTCAACAGTCTGGGACGAAGCGTTGAAGCTGCAATCGGCTGACAATGACTTCCATCGCCGCGACCTGTTCGAGGCCATCCAGCGCGGTGATTTCCCCGAGTGGGAACTGGCGGTACAGCTGTTCACGGAAGAGGACGCCGAGGCATTTCCGTTCGATCACCTGGATCCGACCAAGATCATCCCTGAATCGCTGGTACCGCTGCAGGTGATCGGGCGCATGGTGCTGGACCGCTGGCCCGACAACTTCTTCGCCGAGACCGAACAGGTGGCGTTCTGCCCGGCCAACGTGCCGCCGGGCATCGATTTCAGCAACGATCCGCTGCTGCAGGGCCGCCTGTTCTCCTACCTGGACACCCAGCTGCTGCGGCTTGGCGGCCCGAACTTCCACCAGATCCCGGTGAATGCCCCGAAGTGCCCGTTCGCCAATCACCAGCGCGACGGCCACATGCAGATGCAGGTGCCCAAGGGCCGCGTCGCCTATGATCCCAGCTCGCTGCAGGAGGACTCGCCGCGCGAGACGCCCGCAGGTTTCCGCAGCCACGCCAGCGCCGACGATGGCCGCAAGGGCCGCACCCGCGCGGAGAGCTTCGCCGACCACTACAGCCAGGCACGCATGTTCTTCCGTAGCCTTGAGAAGCCGGAACAGGCGCATCTGGCATCGGCACTCGTGTTCGAATTGTCCAAGGTGGAAACACTCAAGGTGCGGGTGCGTACCGTCAGCCACCTGCGCAACATCGACGAATCACTGGCGCAGCGCGTAGCTGATGGGCTCGCGTTGCCTGCACTGCCCGACCCCGCGCCGACCGCCACGCCGGTGCAGGACATGCCTGCCGCTCCCGAGGTGCGCGTGATCGGGCGCAACAAGCCCACCCTGCAAGGGCGCAGCATCGGCATCCTGTTTGATGAGGGCTCCGACGCGCGCGTGATGGCCAGCCTGAGCAAAGCGGCCCGGAAGGCGGGTGCAGACGTGAAGCTGGTCGCGCCCAAAGTAGGCGGCGCCACGCTGAGCGATGGGGCGATGCAGGCGGCGGATGGGCAACTGGCGGGCACGCCATCGGCTGTGTTCGATGCGGTGGCCGTGGTGCTCAGCCCGGAAGCCGCGAAGGCCTTGTCGAAAGAGAGTGCAGCCATCGAGTTCGTCAGCCAGGCGTGGGCGCACCTGAAGGCCATCGCCAGCGACGCAGGCGGCCAGGCGCTGCTGAAGGCGGCGCGCGTCGGCAACGATGCCGGCATCGTCGAAGCGGAAGACGCCAAGGCCTTCCTGGCGGCGGCCGCCACCCGCCAGTGGGCGCGTGAACCCAAGCTGCGCCTGCTGGCCTGACTACTACAACAGGAGAACCGTCATGCCCCGTGGTGACAAATCCGCATATACCGACAAACAGAAGCGCCAGGCCGAGCACATCGAGGAAAGCGAGCGCGAGCGCGGTGCCAGCGAAGGCACCGCCGAACGCATCGCCTGGGCCACCGTGAACAAGCAGGACGGTGGCGGCAAACGTAGCGGCAGCGCACGCAAGGGTACGAAGAAGGCGGCGAGCAAGAAGGCGGCCAGCAAGGCGCCTGCCAGGAAGTCAGCCGCAAAGAAGGCCACGACCAAGGCGACGGCCGCGAAGAAGGCGCCTGCGAAGAAGGCGGCGGCAAAGAAGGCACCGGCTCGTAAGACCGCCACCAAGAAGGCCGCAAAGAAGGCAGCGGTCAAGAAGGCCGGTACAGCCGCCTCGCGCAGTGCTGCAGCGAAGAAGGCGGCCAAGACCCGTGCGGCGAAGAAGACCGTGCGCAAGGTGGCGGCCAGGAAAGCGGCACGTACCCGCGCCCGCAGCTGAGCGCATCGTTCAACGCGGCAACGTCCTCATCCACGCGGCCACTTCGGCTGCAGCTGCGTCGGCACGCGCCTGCAGCAGCAGATGTGGCCCCTCCAACGACACATGGCGGGCATCGGGCAACAGGGCCTGCAGCTCGGCCACGCTGGGCGGCCACAGCAGGCGGTCGTGGCACGCGTGCAGGCACAGCGTCGGCACCTGGATTGCTGGCAGCAATGCACGCACGTCGACCCGCAGGGTCGCTGCGGCGCGTTGCCGCAACGTGCTCGTCGGAGTCCTGGCCAACGCATCGCGCAGCATCGACGTGTGCCCGCGGGTGTACCACGGCCCCAGCAACAGGCGCGCCAGCAATGCCACGGGAGGCAGCGGCCAGGCCGGCGACAGCAGGGCTGCGCTGGCCGCCGGCAGTGGCACCGGCCGACGCGCAAAGGTCGCTGCAAGCACCAGTCCGCGCAGCCCGGTGGGATGGCGCGTGGCCAGTTCAACAGCCAACGGGCCCGAGAAAGACTCGGCGAGCAGGATGAAGGGACGACTGGGCAACTGCGACCACAGCCGTTGGGCAAGCGTGGCGTGATCCTGCGGTCCCTGCGCGGGCAGCGTGATCGCCTGCGTTGTCAGACCGTAAGCCTGGAGTGCCGACAGGAACGGGGGCGACAGCCTGCTGGAGCCATCCAGACCGGGCAGCATCAGCACGTGCTGCGGCGCGGCCGATGCAGGGAAACAGATCGGCGTTTCCTCGGTCCCGATTCCCATGCCACCTCCTTTGCTGGCAAGCATCACCCACATCGGCAGGCAACGGAACCCCTGCTCCGGCTGTCCTGCTGCTTTGCCGGCCAATGTTGGGCAATACTACCCGCTCTGCCGCGGGACGCGGCTACCCGGGAGAGCCGTTGATGCGATGGACCTGCGCGCTGGCCATGATGGCCATGATGCTGCCACTGAACAGCTCCGCCAGCGATGGTTGGATAAATGGGGATGGCAAGGCGTTGACGGAGACCGATGCCATGAAATCCAGCGGCGGCTTCGCGGCATCGCTGCTGGTCACTTCCGATGCCGACTGGCGGGCCAAGTGGGAGACCCCGCCGGAGACCACTCCCGGCTTCAACGAGGCCAACGAAGTCCACCTGGGCGGTGAGTTGTTCCTGCTGACATTCCTCTCCAACCCGCAACTGGACGAGAACCGCGTACCCAAGGTGCACTGCGATCTGCGCATGCTGCGCCCGGACGGCAGTACCAGTATCGACGAACGCGATGTTCCCTGTTTCACCGCCGCCCTGACCGGCCCGCCAAACCTGCTGTACATGACCAACCTGCACCTGAAGTTCGTCGCCGAGGCCGGTGATCCGAAAGGCACGTGGACTGCGCAGGTGGTGGTCCGGGATCTGCTGCGGAAGGTGAGCCTGCCGCTGCAGGCCCGCTTCGACGTCCGTTGAACCGGGGCATGCGGATGAAGATGCGGCGACTCCTGAGCTGGACCGGTCTTGCGCTTTGCGTGGTCTACCTGCTGTTGACCGCATGGCTGGTTCACGGCGCGCAGTCGGAGGGGGACCCGAAGGGTACCTATATCCTGATGGCGCTCCCCATCACCCTGCAGTCTGCCGCACTCGATGCCATCGGCGCAGGGGGCCTGCTGCGTGGCAAGCCCTGGTCGACCGCATATGCAGTGCTGGTTCCGCCAACACTGCTGTTGCTGTACGCAGCCGGCTGGCTGATCGAACGCTCAGCCCGCGGGCGCTAGCCCGCGGCATCGTTCCGGTGGGTGCATCGACGCCCTGCATGCGGGACATCGCAGGCAGGGCGCCATCCAGTATCCAGTTACAGGTCGCTTACGCCGCCCGCGCCGGCATGACCGGCATGCGCGGCCCCTGCTCCAGCTGGAATACCGCCACTGACGTGGTCAGTGCATGCGCCTGTTCTTCCAGCGCGCGGCTCGCGGCAGTGGCTTCTTCCACAAGCGCGGCGTTCTGCTGGGTCACCTGGTCCATCTGCACCACCACCTGGTTGACCTGCTCGATGCCGGCGGCCTGCTCCTTGCTGGCCGCTGCGATGTCGCTCATCAGCTGGGTGGTGCGCGAACTGGCCTGCGCCACGCGTGCGATCGCGGCTTCCGATTCAACGGTCACCGCCAGGCCACTCTTCACCTTGGAAGCGGCGTCCTCGATCAGTTCCTTGATCTCCTTGGCGGCGACACCGGCACGCTGTGCGAGCGTGCGCACTTCGCTGGCGACCACGGCAAAGCCACGGCCCTGCTCGCCTGCACGCGCAGCTTCCACTGCGGCATTCAGCGCC
Organism: Stenotrophomonas sp. YJH_SMC_94-11; assembly: GCF_059370435.1. Classification (NCBI taxonomy): domain Bacteria; kingdom Pseudomonadati; phylum Pseudomonadota; class Gammaproteobacteria; order Lysobacterales; family Lysobacteraceae; genus Stenotrophomonas; species Stenotrophomonas sp. YJH_SMC_94-11. The sequence continues at coordinate 42,471 of NZ_JCAFTR010000012.1, forward strand.
AGGATGTTGGTCTGGAACGCGATGCCGTCGATCACCGTGGAGATTTCCGAGATGCGCGCCGAGGACTGATCGATTTCGCCCATCACCGATGCCATCTGTGCCATCGCCTGCTCGGTCTCGCGCACGGCGGCACCGGCGGCATGCGCTTCGCTGTCGGCCTGACGCGCCAGTTCGGCGTTCTGGCGTACGGTGGAGGTCAGCTCCTCCATCGACGCGGCCGCTTCTTCCAGATTCGCGGCCTGCTGCTCGGTGCGGCGCGACAGGTCGTTGTTGCCGGCGGCCAGTTCCTGGGCCGCGTTGTTGATGCTGTCGGCAGCCACCTGGATGCCGCGGACAATGCCGGTCAGCTGCGCGGTGGTGGTGTTGGCATCGTCGCGCATGCGCGCAAACACGCCGTCGTACTCGCCCTCCATGCGTGCGGTCAGGTCGCCATGCGAGATCGCGCGCAGCACGTCGGAAACATCGGCGATGCTGGCCTGCGAACTGGCCATCATGCCGTTGAGGTGCTCGACCATCGTCTGGAACTGGTACTGGAACGCAGCGGCATCGCCACGCATGCTGAAATCGCCGGCGCGTGCGGCGCGGGCCAGTTCATCGATCTGCGCGTTGATCGCCATCAGGCTCTGCTTCACCGCCGCCAGGGTGCGGGTCAGCGTGCCCTTCTCGCCCGGGTAGTCCGGCAGGTCGCGGCTGAGGTCACCCATGGCGTAACGCTGCATCACCTCGGCCATCAGCAGTTCCACCTGCACGTGCGACTCCACCAGGCTGTTGGTGGCCTGCACCATGCGGCCGAAATCACCGGGGAACGCACTGGCGTCCATGCGATAGCGGATTGCACCGGCCTCGTGCTGCTCGGCCATCTGCAACTGCGCGCCGATCGCCGCCTGCACACTCTGGCGCACGCTGGCCATCGCCTCGCCCAGCTGGGTCAGCTCGTCGCGGCCACCGAGGCGGAACTCCTGGTCCAGCTGTCCCTTGGACAGGCGCTCGGCCAGGTTCACCGCGCGCGCCAGCGGACCGGTCAGGCTGCGGCCGATCATCACCGAGGCACCGATACCCACCAGCAGCGCGACGCCGCCCAGCACCAGCAGCTGCAGCAGGCTGCGCTCGCCCAGGCGGATCGCCTCGGCGGCAGCCTCACGGCTTTCCTTCTCCTCGAAGTCCACGCCATCGGACAGCGCCTTGTTCCAGCCGTTAGCGGCTTCCTGCACCGGACCCAGGGTCAGCGCCACGGCGCCCGGGTAGTCGCCCTGCTCCATCAGTTCGCTGGTCTGCTTGTTGAGCGGGCGCGCGATGGCACGCTTGGCCGCGATGGTTTCCGCGATGGCCTTGCCCTCCGCATCGCCTGGCAGTGCCTGGTAGGCGGTCCAGCTGGCCTCATAGCGCTTGACCAGATCGGCAATGCGCTTCTCATCGCTGCCGCGGTCTTCGCCCTGGCGGATCAGCATCTCGCGCCGCACCACCATCATCTGGTTGTTGGCGTCGAGCATCTGCGACAACAGGCGCACCTTGGCCACGCTGACGTCGACCACCTGCTGCATCGCGCGCTTCTGCACGACGCTGGCGGTGGCGCCGGTGGCCACTACGGCGGCAACCAGCAGCAGCAACAGGCCAAAGCCCAGCCCAAGACGCCAGGCAACCCTGACGTTCCTCAAGTAGTTCATGGGGGTATCCAAAACGGGGGGATGTGGCCTTATCGGCGGCACGGCAGGCAATCTTGATCGCCGCCCATCGACGGCGTCGGCCACCGTTCACCTTGGTGACCCCCCGTCCCAGCGACACCTGCCGCTGGCAACCGGCCGCAATGACATGCCTGCTCATGCGGGCATCAGATCCCTTTCACGGCGGCTCGGCGCCGCCTGCGGGCAAGGTGGCGGCGTACCTGCTGGAGATCCCAATGCGCTCATCTGTGTCTCGATCCACCCTGCTCGCAATCTCGCTGCTGGCGTCGCCGGCCTTCGCGCAGGCGCCGCCGCCCAACCTGCCCGCCCCCATTGCCGAGAAGGCTGGCCCGGACACCGCAGTGCGCTCCGCACTGCATGCCCAGGTGCTGCTGGATCGTGCGAACTTCTCTCCGGGCCAGATTGATGGTGAGGTAGGCAGCAACCAGCGGCGGGCGGTGTCAGGCTTCCAGACGGCACACGGCCTGACCGTAACGGGTGAGCTGGACGACGCCACCTGGAAGGCTCTGCAGGCCGATACGATCACGCCGCTGGCCAGCTACACGCTGACTGCTGAGGATGTCGCCGGCCCGTTCCAGCCGATACCGAAAGGACCCGCCGCCCAGGCCAAGCTGAAATCGCTGGGCTACAGCAGTGTGGAAGAAGCCCTGGGCGAGCGCTTCCACGCGTCCCCAGAGCTGATGAAGATGCTCAATCCCGGCGTGGATCTGACCAGGGCTGGCAGCCGCATCCAGGTCCCCAACATCGCCCCGGCCGCATTGCCGAAGGCCGCCAGGATCGTGGTCGACAAATCCGACTCCACGCTGCAGCTACTGGACGCGCAGGGCAAGCTGATCGCGCAGGTGCCGGTGTCATCCGGCAGCCAGCACGACCCGTTGCCGATCGGCGAATGGAAAATCCTGGGCGTGTACCGCGACCCGCCGTTCCACTACAACCCCAAGCTGTTCTGGGATGCCCGCAAGGGGGAAAAGAAAGCCACGCTGCCGCCCGGCCCGAACAATCCGGTCGGCCGGGTCTGGATCGATCTGTCCAAGCCGCATTACGGCTTGCATGGCACGCCTGAACCCGGCCACGTGGGCAAGACCGAGTCGCATGGCTGCGTACGCATGACCAATTGGGATGCACTGCGCGTGGCCGACGCAGTGGACACCTCGGTGCCTGTCGTGATGCAGGAGTGAGTCGATGCGTCTTTCGCAACTGATCGTGCTGGGTGTTCTGCTGGGATTGGGTGCAGGTTGGTGGCTGCACCGCGATATGGATGAGCCGATGACCGACGCGCTGCCGGAAGCGCCATCGACGGTGGCCGCCGCGCCGGTGACGGAACCGGTAGCGCCAGGCGCAACAGCCCCACCCGCCTCCACCGCGCCGCCGGCCGCCCAGGCTGCCGATGCACCGTCCGGCTTGCTGCTGCCGGTGCAGGGCATCCTGCCCTCGCAGCTGCACGACACCTTCAGCGATGCACGCAGCGAGGGCCGCGTACACGATGCCATCGACATCATGGCCGATGCAGGTACGCCGGTGCTGGCGGTGGCCGATGGCACGGTGGAGAAACTGTTCGACAGCGAGCGCGGTGGCCTGACGATCTACCAGTTCGAGCCCAGCGGGCATTGGTGCTACTACTACGCGCACCTGCAGCGCTACGCCGATGGCCTGGCCGAGAAGCAGGTGATCAAGCGCGGCGAGGTGATCGGCTACGTCGGCAGCACGGGCAACGCCAGCGCCGAGACCCCACACCTGCATTTCGAGGTGCATGTGCTGGGGCCGGAGAAGCAGTGGTGGAAGGGAGAGTCGATCAATCCCTATCCGCTGCTGAAGTCGGCAGCGATGATGCCCGGCGCTGCCAGCGTCGCAATGCCACAGTAAAGACGGCCAACGCAGCTCCTGGAATCATCAGCAACAGCGCCGCCAATTTCCAGAAGAAGAACGGCCACAGCCAAAGGTAGTCGAGGTCGGTCAGCTTCAGCACGTCCATCGGCGGCAGCAGGTCCACCGAGGCCGCACGGCCGGCCAACGCCGGATCGACCTCCAGCACGGTCAGCCGCAGCGAGGAACGGCCTCGCCGCAGTGCGTCACTGCGGCCGTAGCCGAAGTACGAGGCGGCGAACCGGTCTCGCTCGACCGATTCCAGTGCGCGGTGGATCTCCGGATCGGTCACCGCCGAGCGGCTGTCCGCGCGGAACTCGGTGCGATCGGTTGGGGTTTCCGCGCGCAGGCGCAGCTCGGGATCGACCGCCGGATCGGCGCCGTCATCCGCATAACGCAGACGCAGTCGCAGCGGGTCGTCGATGAAGCGGTACACCGTGATCTCGGCGGTCGCGCCCGGCTGCAGCACCAGCGGCAGGGTCTGCGTGCGCGAAGCCAGGTAATTGGCGAGCGCGCCCAGCACCAGCACGATGCAGGCCAGCATCCACAGGCTCCACAGCAGCGACAGAGTCACCCGTGCGACCGTCTCGCCCTTCATGCCGAAGTCTCCGTCATCGCTGCGTTGCCCTGCCGGCTGTGCCGCCACAGTACCGAAAACGAAAAAGCCCCGCTTGCGCGGGGCTTTTCCTTCAGCAACACCAGGCAGGGCCCAGCGCTACCGGTCTCTCACTCAGGCAAACGGATCCTGCAGGACCATGGTGTGGTCGCGGTCCGGGCCAGTGGAAACGATGCTGATCGGGCAGCCGGCCAGTTCTTCCAGCGAACGCAGGTAGGCGCGTGCCGCCGGCGGCAGCTCGTCCCACTGGGTGATGCCGTGGGTGTTCTCGCTCCAGCCCGGGAACTCCAGGTACACCGGGGTGCACTCTTCCCAGCCCTGCGCATCCAGCGGAGCATATTCGGTGCGCTTGCCGTTGTATTCGTAGGCGATGCAGACCTTCAGCTTTTCCATGCCATCGAGCACGTCCAGCTTGGTGATGCACAGGCCGCTGATGCCGTTGATGGCCACGGCGCGCTTCAGCGCGACGATGTCCATCCAGCCGCAGCGACGCGGGCGGCCGGTCGATGCGCCATACTCGGCGCCACGGTCACGGATGCCCTGGCCGACTTCGTCGTCCAGTTCGGTCGGGAACGGGCCGCCGCCGACGCGGGTGGCGTAGGCCTTGGCGATGCCCAGCACGTAGTCGATCGAATCGGCGCCGACGCCGGAACCGGCCAGCGCGCCACCGACGGTGGTGTTGGAGCTGGTGACGTACGGGTAGGTGCCGTGGTCGATGTCCAGCAGCGCACCCTGCGCGCCTTCAAACAGCACGCGCTTACCCTGCTTGCGCAGGTCGTGCAGGATGCCGGCCACGTCGGACTTCATCGGCTGCACGTACTCGCCGAAGGCCAGCGCCTCGTCGAAGGTCTTCTGGAAGTCGACCGCATCGGTGTTCAGATACTTGGTCAGCACGAAGTTGTGGTAATCCAGCGCGGTGCGCAGCAGTTCTTCCAGCTGCTTCGGGTAATGCAGGTCGGCGATGCGGATGCCGCGACGCGCCACCTTGTCTTCGTAGGCCGGGCCGATGCCACGGCCGGTGGTGCCGATCGCCTTGCCACCGGCAGCGCGTTCGCGCGCCTGGTCCAGGGCGATGTGGTACGGCATGATCAGCGGCGCGGCCGGGGAGATCTTCAGGCGCGAACGTACTTCCACGCCGGAGGCTTCCAGCTCGGCGATTTCCTTCTGCAGCGCGGCCGGCGAGATCACCACGCCGTTGCCGATCAGGCACAGCGCGTCGTCACGCAGGATGCCCGACGGGATCAGGTGCAGGACGGTCTTCTTGCCGTTGATGACCAGGGTGTGGCCGGCATTGTGGCCACCCTGGAAGCGCACGACGGCGCCGATTTCCTCAGTGAGCAGATCGACGATCTTGCCCTTGCCTTCATCGCCCCACTGGGCACCCAACACTACGACAGACTGACCCATGACGGGCTCCTCGATTTGTTGCGGCCATCGGGGCCGCGGACGGGTAAACCGTGGCGGGGCTGGCCAGCACCTGGAGGGCGGCTCCAGACGGGGAGCGGCCGGCGATGGAAGGCCCAGACACGGAAAAAGCCGAACGGGGAGGCCCGTCCGGCTTTTGTGCATTATCCGGGTTTCCGGGGTCCGCTGCCACCTTTCCGACGGACGGCTTCACCCACCGGTCAGGGGACCGAAATGGGGTCAGATCCCTTTCCTGCGGAAAGGGATCTGACCCCTGCTAATGCCTCACCCACCACAGCAGGCTCAGGCCGGCCAGCAGCACCAGCCCGCCGAAGCTGCGCAGGGCCGGGCTGGGCAGGTCCAGCAGGCGCTCGGCCATGCGCTTCCAGGCGAACGGCGCCACGAACAGGAACAGGCCTTCCAGCACCGCGACCAGGCAGACGGCGGCGAACAGATCTTTCATGGGGGACTCCGGAAAAAGCACGGGGCCCGGCGTCTGGCCGGGCCCCGTGGGGTAGTGCCCTGCGACCTCAGCGGTCGTTCTTCAGGTACTGCAGGAACGGGTCGTTCTTGTCGAGCACGATCACGCCATTGCCGTCGGTCATGGAGCCACGGTAGGCCTCCAGGCTGCGGTAGAACGCATAGAACGACGGATCAGCCGCGCCAGCCTTGCCGTAGATGCGGGCCGCCTCGGCATCGCCTTCACCGCGCAGGCGCTGTGCATCACGCTCGGCCTCGGCGATCAGCACGGTGCTGTCGCGGTCGGCCTGGGCACGGATGGTCAGCGACTGCTCCTCGCCCTCCGCACGCAGCTTGGCCGCTTCCTGCTTGCGCTGGGCGCGCATGCGCTCGTACACGTCGTTGATCACCTGGCTGTCAGTCGGCAGGTCCACCTGCTTGATGCGCAGGTCGATCATCTGCATGCCGAGGCCGGCCACCGCCTCGTTGATCCCCTTCAGCTGCTCGGCGATCAGCTCGCTGCGGTCGCCGGACACCAGCTGCTGCAGGGTGCGCGAGTTGATCTGGTTGCGCAGCGAGTCGGTGATGATCGGTGCCAGGCGGGCATTGGCGATGCGCGGATCGCCGCCGGTGGCACGGAAGTAGTCACCTACGTTGGAGATGTAGCCGACGGCGAAGAAGTCGACGCTGACGTCCTTCTGCTCGGCGGTGAAGTAGCGCGCCGGCGCGGTGTCGAGCACCTGGAAGCGGCGGTCGAAGACCTTCACCGTTTCCACCACCGGCACCTTGAAATGCAGGCCCGGCTTGATGTCCGAACGCACCACCTTGCCCAGGTTCAGCACCATGGCGGTCTGGTCCTCACGGACCACGTACACCGAGCCGAGCAGGCCCAGCACCACCGCCACGATCACGGCGATCCAGATAGGACTCTTCATCGGCTGCCCTCCTCACGGCCGCTCGGTCGCCCGGTCGGGCGGCCCACCGGCCGGCCCGGATCACGGGAAGCTTCCACCGCTGCACCCGGCAGCGACGGCATCACCACGTCCGGGTTCGCCACTGCGGCCGGGGCCGAGGTGGTGGGACGGGTATCGCCGGTCATCGGCACGTAGATCAGCTGGCGGCCATCGCCGCCGATCACCTTGCGGTTCTCGCTCAGCACCTGCTGCACGGTCTCCAGCCACAGGCGCTTGCGGGTCACTTCCGGGGCGTCCTTGTACTGGGCCTGCAACAGGCTGAAGCGCTGCGCGTCACCCTCGGCCTTGGACACCACGGCCTGCTTGTAGCCTTCGGCGGTGGTACGGGCGCGCGAGGCCTGGCCCCGGGCTTCCGGCACGACCTTGGCAGCGTAGGCCTGGGCCTCGTTGATCAGGCGTTCCTTGACCTGCTGGGCACCGTTGACCTCGTCAAAGGCCGGCTTCACTTCTTCCGGCGGACGGGCGTCCTGCAGGGTCAGGCCGGTCACGGTCAGGCCGGTCTTGAACGCCTTCAGCAGTGCCTGCAGGCGCTCCTCGGCGGCCACGGCCAGCGGGCCACGGTTGTTCAGCACGGCGTTGAGGTCGGCACGGCCGACTTCCTCGCGCACCGCGCTCTGCGCCGACTGCTCCAGCACCTGGTTGGCATCGACGGTGCCGAACAGGTACTGCTGCGGGTCGTCGATGCGGTACTGGACGTTCAGCGAGACGTTGACGATGTTCTCGTCGCGGGTCAGCACCGGCACCTGGATCGAGAACGTCTTGATCTCCGTGGCGTTGACCTTGGTGACCGATTCGATCGGCCACGGCAGCTTGAAGTTCGGGCCGGGCTGCAGGATGCGCGAGAACTGGCCGAAGCGCAGGACCACGCCACGCTGCTGTTCGCCGATCAACTGGAAGCTGGAGAACAGCACCAGCAGCACCACGGCCGCCGCCACCCAACGCACGATGCCGCCATCGAACAGGTCCTTCAGTGGCCCGGGCAAACCGCCCCAGCCACCACCATTGCCACCGCCGCGTGACCCGAACGGCCCGCGTCGATTGTCCTCGGGGCCTTGTCCGCCCTTGTTGCCGCCGGGTGTATTCCAGGCCATGCACGCTCCATCAAGATGTGGGCTGCGGCGCGGGCCCTTCCCGCGGCGCCAGCCGTGAAACCATTACTGATCATACAAGATGGGGCGGATCGGCAGGATCGAAAGGGGGGCAACGGGGTAAGGTGGCGTTTTCCTCGAAGTCAGGCAATGCCGATGGCCCCCACCACCCCGTTCACCGCCTTCCGCATCGAAAACGACGACGCCGGTTACCGCAGCGGCCTGGCCCAGCTCAAGGTCGAAGACCTCAGCCCCGGCCAGGTTCTGATCCGCGCCAACTGGTCCTCGGTCAACTACAAGGACGCCCTGGCCGGCACCGGCAAGGGAAAGATCCTGCGCCGCTTCCCGCTGGTGGGGGGCATCGACGTAGCCGGCACCGTGGTCGCCAGCACCGATCCGGAATGGCGTGAAGGCGACGCGGTGCTGGCCACCGGCTGCGGCCTCAGCGAGACCCGCGACGGCGGCTACAGCCAGTATGTGCGGCTGGAATCGCGTGCGGTGATCGCCCAGCCGGCCGGGCTGAGCCCACGCGAGGCGATGGTGCTGGGCACCGCCGGCTTCACCGCGGCGTTGGCGCTGCTGCGCATGCAGGACAACCGGCAGAGCCCGGAACTTGGACCGCTGGCGGTCACCGGCGCCAGTGGCGGCGTCGGCGCGCTGGCACTGTCGATCTTCAGCCGCGCCGGCTACACGGTGCATGCGATCAGCGGCAAACCCGACCAGACCGGTTTCCTGCACGCCATCGGCGCCACCGAGGTGCTGCCGCGTGAGGCCCTGGCCGACACCGGCCCACTGCAATCGGCGCGTTTCGGTGGGGGCCTGGACAATGCCGGCGGCGCCATGCTCGCCAGCCTGCTGGCGCAGACCGCGCCCTACGGCAGCGTGGTCAGTGCCGGCCTGGCGGCCAGCCCGGCGCTGGACATGACCGTGATGCCGTTCATCCTGCGTGGCGTGTCGCTGCTGGGCGTGTCCTCGGCCAATGCGCCACGCGGGCTGCGCGAGGACGTCTGGGCGCGGCTGGGCAACGAATGGAAACCGCAGCACCTGGACCGCATCTGTACCGCCGAGGTTGGCCTTGATGGCCTGCCGGCCGTGTTCGAGCGGATGCTGGCGGGCGGCTCGCTGGGCCGCACCGTGGTGCGGATCGACTGAACGTAGCAGGCAGGCGACGGACGGCAGATGCGCCCCTCCCGCCGGTAATGAGCCCGCACTACACTGCGGGCATTACATGGGGAACAACATGGCACGCATTCTGATCGTCGACGACTCACCGTCGCAGCTGTTGGGGATACAGCGCATCGTCGAGAAGCTCGGGCACCAGATCCTGACCGCCACCGATGGCGCCGCCGGGGTCGAAACCGCCAAGGCCGAGCTGCCCGACCTGGTCCTGATGGACGTGGTGATGCCCAATCTCAACGGCTTCCAGGCCACCCGCACCCTCGCCCGCGACGAGGCAACCCGGCATATTCCAGTGATCCTGGTGACCACCAAGGACCAGGACACCGACCGCATGTGGGGCATGCGCCAAGGCGCCAAGGCCTACATCACCAAGCCGTTCTCGGAAGACGAGCTGTCCGAAGTGCTGGAGCGCGTGTTCGCCGGGCAGGGCTGAGACGCGCGCGGGTGGGTGCCGGCCTTGGTCGGCACGCTCTTGTTTGGTAGGTGCCAACCTTGGTTGGCACGCCTTGAACGGCCGAAAGGCGTGCGGACCAAGGTCCGCACCCACCAGGATCCATCTCAGATCGTCTCGCCAAACGCCTTGGCCAGGTTCCGGTAGGCCTTCTTCTGCGCCTCGTCGGTCGCGGCCGGGGCCACGATCTCGATCTCGACGATCTGGTCGCCATCCGGATTGCCCGGCAGGCCACGCCCGCGCAGGCGCAGCTTGCGCCCGGCATCGGAGTCGGCCGGGATCTTCAGTTCCACCGCGCCGCCCAGGGTCGGCACGCTGATGCTGGTGCCCAGCGCGGCCTGCCACGGCGTGACCGGCAGGGTGTAGAGGATGTTGCGGCCATCGACCTCGAACTGCGGGTGTGCGGCGTACTCCACTTCCAGCAGCAGGTTGCCGCCATGGTTGCCCTGCCCCGCCAGGCGGATCACCTGGCCCGGACGGATGCCCTTGGGCACGCGCACGTCCAGCTGCTTGCCGTTGACGGTGATGCGCAGGCTGTCGCCGCTGTAGGCCGCTTCCAGCGGTACCGACAGCTTGGCGCGGGTGTCGCGGTTGGGCGCATGGCCCTGGCTGCTGAATCCCGGGCCAGGGCCGGCACCGCCGCGCTGGCGCGCGAACAGGCTTTCGAAGAAGTCGCTGAAGCCGCCGTTGGCGCCACCACCCCCGAACACTTCCTCGAAGTTGAAACCACCGGCGCCGCCATAGTTCGGCGGCACGTTGAACTCCTCGCCCGGGCGATAGCCCTGCGCGCGCAGCTGGTCGTAGGCTGCACGCTTTTCCGGGTCGCGCAGCGCCTCATAGGCCTCGTTGACCGCCTTGAACTTGTCTTCGGCCCCGGCCTCCTTGCTGACGTCCGGGTGGTACTTGCGTGCCAGCCGGCGGTAGGCGGTCTTGATCTCCGCCTCGCCCGCGCTCGGTTCCACCCCCAGGGTGGCGTAGTAATCCTTGAATTCCATCCAGCTACCTCGATCTGCTTCGGCCGCGCCGGTGGCGCCGCCCCAGGTTCATTCTACGCGCCGGCGATGCTACGCCGCCCCTCGTGCGGCCCCGGTGAGGCCGACTGATCCTGCGCAATGCGGTTGCCATCGCCCTGCCCCAGGCTATGGCTGGAAGCCCGCTCCGCAAAGCCTGAAGATGGGCCCTGCACGCCGGTTTTCCAATGTCTTGACGTCCCTGTCCCATCCGGCCCACTACGCTGCCCCAGCAAGGAGTTCCCCATGACCATCCATGTCGGCGACCGCATTCCGGAAGTCACCCTCAAGCGCATCCGCGAGGGCATTGAAACGCTCGATACGCATTCGCTGTTCGACGCGCGCAAGGTGGTGCTGTTCGCGGTGCCCGGCGCGTTCACGCCGACGTGCTCGGCCCGCCACCTGCCCGGCTACGTCGAGAAATTCGAGGCCTTCCGCCAGCGCGGCATCGATGTCTACTGCATGGCCGTCAACGACCCGTTCGTGATGAAGGCCTGGGCCGCCGATCAGCACGTGCCCGACGGCCTGCTGATGCTGTCCGACGGCAATGCCGAACTGACCCGTGCGCTCGGCCTGGAGCTCGACGCCAGTGCCTCGGGCATGGGCATCCGCTCGCGCCGTTTCGCCCTGTACGTGGTCGACGGCGTGGTCCGCGCCGCCTGGGTTGAACAGCCCGGTCAATTCGAAGTGTCTTCGGCCGACTACGTGCTGGAGCACCTGCCCACCTGATCTCCCACCGCAAGAGGAAACGGCCAGCCATGTCCAGCAACCCACCCAAAGCCCCCAAGCCCACCGCGCAGATTCCCGGCATCAGCGAGCGCACGGCCCTGCGCGAGCGTGCCCGGCGCAACATCGAGGATGGTGCGATCACCGACAGCTACAGCGCCGACCGCAAGGTGGTGATCAAGCTGCTCAACGACGCACTGGCCACCGAGTACGTGTGCGTGCTGCGCTACTACCGGCACTACTTCATGGCCAAGGGCATGCTGGCCGACGCGGTGAAAGCTGAATTCCTTGAACATGCACAGCAGGAACAGGCGCATGCCGGCAAGCTGGCCGAGCGCATCGTGCAGCTCGGCGGCGAGCCCGACTTCAACCCGGATACGCTGACCGCGCGCTCGCATGCCGAATACAAGGAAGGCAGCGACCTGCGCGACATGGTCCGCGAGAACCTGGTGGCCGAACGCATCGCCATCGACAGCTACCGCGAGATGATCAACTTCATCGGCGACCGCGATACCACCACCAAGCGCATCCTCGAAGAGATCCTGGCACAGGAAGAGGAACACGCCGACGAGTTCGCCGATCTGCTGGATGGGTGGATCGGGGAGTGATCCGGTAGCGCCGGGCCATGCCCGGCGTATGCAATGTGATCCGAACGGTTCCGCCGGGCATGGCCCGGCGCTACCGCAGCACGTTGAACCGTACCTGCGTCCACGCGCCGTCCGCGGCCAAGGCGGTCAGGGTATGCGCACCGGGATCGGCGAACTCGCGCTGCATCAACTGCGCGCCGTGGGTCTGCGCGATCCAGCGGCCGTCCAGCAACCAGTCCACCGCCTGCTCGCTGCCCAGCGCGCGCAGCTGCAGGCGCACGCCGTGTTCCGAATTCGGCGCGCGCGCCAGCGTGGCACCGTCATTGAGCCCGTCCACATGCAGCGCGACGCTGGCCTCGCGCCCGTCGTCGCGGCAGTCTGGCGACAGTCCCGGCAACTGCGACGCCTCGCGCGTGGCCTTGGGCAGCCACGGTGACAGCAACGCCGGCCAGCGCGCGATCTCGCGGGCGACTTCTTCGTGCGGCAGGCGGCAATCGGCAGACACGCGCAGTCCGCTGTGGGCATCGGCCAGGTAACGTTGACGCCCCGGCTGCCAGCGCCGCGCCTCGCGCTCCGGGAAGGTCGGCGGTGCGGCGCCATCGAGCAGGTAGGCTGGCATCCTGCGCTGGCACAGTGCAGCCGGCAGTCCCTCGGCACGTTCGCCAGTGGGCCAGCAGATGTCTTCCTGGCTGACACTGGCCGGCATCGGCGCGGCCGCCGAATCACCACGCTGGCGCGGCAGGCTGTCCACCACTTCGAACATCAGCGGCAGCGCGGTGACCGCGCCGTACTGGCCCGGCAACGGAGTACCGTCCGGCCGGCCCACCCACACGCCCACCGTGTAGTGGCGGGTACTGCCGATCGCCCATGCATCGCGGTACCCGTAACTGGTGCCGGTCTTCCACGCCACGCGCGGGCGGCCACCGACATCGAACGTCCCGGCGCTGTATCCCGGGCGCGGGTTTGATTCGAGCATCTCGCGCACGATCCAGCTGGCGCCCGGCGAGGCCAGGCGCCGCTCGATCATCGGCTCGTCGTCGGTGTAACGCACGCGGCCGGCGATACCGCTCCGGTTGAGCGCGGCGAACGCGCCGACCAGGTCTTCCAGGCGCGCGCCGGTGCCGCCCAGGATCAGCGACAGGTTGGGCGTACTGCCCGGCGGGAAGCGCAGCTGGATCCCGGCGTGCGACAGGCGGGCAGCGAAGCGCGCCGCGCCGACCCGCTGCAGCAGATCCACCGACGGTACGTTGAGCGACAGCCGCAATGCGCTGGAGGCACCGATGGGCCCATTGAAGGCCATGTCGAAGTTGCCGGGGCGGTAGCTGCCGAAACTCTGCGGTGCATCGACCAGCAGGCTTTCCGAATGGATCAGGCCATCGTCCAGCGCCATCGCGTACAGGAACGGCTTGAGCGTGGAGCCTGGCGAACGCCAGGCCTGCACCATGTCCACGTGACCCAGCCGCTGGCGGTCACCGAAGGACAATGTACCGACATAGGCGCGTGCCTGCAGGGTCCGGTTGTCGACCACCAGCAGGGCCGCCGAGGTACGCTCGGGCAGCGTCGAGAAATAGCTGGCCACGCGCTCTTCCAGCGTGCGCTGCAGGCCGATGTCGATGCTGCTCTGGATGCGTGCCTGGCCCGGATGCGCCGAGTGCAGGCGCTGCGCCAGCAGCGCGGCGTGCAAGGGAGGGCGCAGCGAACGCGCCACCACGTTCTCGACGCGCGCATCCTCCACTTCTTCCGGTGTCCACGCGCCCAGCTCGGCCATGCGTGACAGCACCTTGTCGCGCGCCTTCTGCGCAGCTTCCGGATGGCGGTCCGGGCGCAGCCGGCTGGGCGCCTGTGGCAGCACCGCCAGCAGCGCAGCCTCGGCATGCGACAGCTGCGCCGCCGGCTTGCCCAGATAGGCCCAGCTGGCCGCTTCCACGCCTTCGATGGTGCCGCCGTAGGGTGCACGCTCCAGGTACAGGGCCAGGATCTGCTGCTTGCTCAGGTGCACCTCAAGCTGCACCGCACGCAGCATCTGCTTCAGCTTGCCCCACGGGGTGCGTGAGTGCGGATCGAGAATGCGCGCGACCTGCATGGTCAGGGTCGAGCCACCGGAAACGATGCGGCCGCCACGCAGCAGCTGGCCGCTGGCACGCAGGATCGCCAGCGGGTTGATGCCCGGATGCCGCCAGAACCAGCGGTCTTCATAGGTCAGCAACGCCTGCAGGTACAGCGGTGAGACGCTGTCAATCGAGGCCGGATAGCGCCACACGCCCTCGGCATCGGCGAATGCACGCAGCGGCGTGCCGTCGGCAGCCACCACCAGGGTGCTGGTATCACGCTGCTTCGGCAGCGGTGGCGGGAAGGCGAAATCCAGCACCAGCAGCAGCGCCAGCGTAGCGGCCATGCCCCAGCGCAGCCATGGCCACAGCGGCCGCCACCGGCGGCGCAGGGCCGCCAGCCGGTTCGTCATCGTGTTCTTCATTGCGGGTTGCCAGCAGGACGGGCCGCGCCGTCGCGGCCCGTCCGCGCGGTCACGGCTGTACCACCGTGATCGTGGTCGGGTTGCTGCGGCCGACGCCTCGCAGCTGCGGCCGGTACATGTCCTCCACCAGCGGCGGCGGCACCGAGTAGGTTCCCGGCGTCACCGCGCGGACCAGGTAGAACACGTTGGCCTTGCTGCCACGCGAGAGCTTCAGCGCGGCCACGTAGCGGTCGTCGCGGAACTCCTCGTGCTTGGTATCGGCGGCCTCACCACGGTCGCTGATGGTGATGCCATCGACCACCACGTCGGCCCACTGCTTGGCATCGCCCAGGTTGAAGTTCTCGATCTCCAGGCCCGCCGGCAGCAGGTCGGTCAGCAGTGCATCGGGCATCGTGGTGTCGGCGGTGACGGTGACGCGCACGATCAGCGCTTCGCCTTCCTTCAGCGGGCGCGGCGACCACGGCTTGCCATCGGTACCGAAGTAGCTGCGTTCAATACCCACTACGCTGTTGTCCGGTGCGGGTGCACTGCGCGGGATACCGGCCACGTCGATGCTGGCGAACATCGGCGGTTGCCCCTGCGGGGTGAAGCGCACGCCACTGGCCAGCTCGCTGGCGCTGAAGTTGCGTCCGAACAGCTTGCGCTCGCCAATCGCTTCGGTGCTGCCACCGATCACCAGCTCACCCGCTACCAGTGCCTTCTGATTGGCGGCGAGCGCCTTGCCGAGGCGGGCAATCGCCACCTGCTCCTGCGTGCTCAGCCACATCCAGCCGGCATTGCGGCGCGCATCCAGGCCACGACCGAGGTCGACCGCGCGCGCGTCCCAGGCCGGCCTGGCCAGCTTGTTCTCGTGAGTCAGCGCGATCATCAGCGCGTCATCGCGGATCGCGCTGCCGTAGTCGCCGAAGTACGACGGGCGCTCGCTGCTGGACTTGGCGAAGGCCGCCGCCAGCGCGGCCTGGCCCCGCTTGGCATCGCCCTGCAGTGACAACGCCACGCCCAGGTGGACCAGCGACAGGCCGCCCACCGCCTTGCTGCGCTCGTTGTCGTACAGCGTACGCAGGGTACCCAGCGGCGCACGGTTGACCCGGGCCAGCACGTAGCCCGAATAGGCCTGGTTGGCGAACTTCAGCTTCTCGCGGTCATCCTGGCCGTAGAACTGATTGCCGCCGGACAGCAGATCCTCGCTGAGCCGGTTGAGCGCCTTCTGCAGCACGTTGTCGGGCACCGCAAAACCGGCGTCCTTGGCGTCGAGCAGGAACTCGGTGATGTACGGCGTCAGCCACGGGTTCACGTAGCCGTCGTCACCCCACATCGAGAAGTTGCCGTTGGCCACCTGCATCGACGCCAGGCGACCGAACGCACCTTCCATGCGCTCGCGGCGGGTCTTGGCATCCAGGCCATCGGCGCCGAGCATCGACGAGGTGGCCTGGTCCAGGATCAGCGCGGCGTAACCCTTGCTGGTGGTCTGCTCGGCACAGCCATATGGATAGTTCAGCGCGCCCTGCAGTGCACTGGCGAACGGGATCGGCGGCAGCGGGCTGACCAGCAGGCGGGCATTGACCGACTCGGACATCAGGCCCTCGGTCAGGCTGTTGTCGAGGCTGACCGCCGCCAGCGGATCGAGCGTGCGCACCTGCGAACGCAGCACCTGCGGCCACGCCGCACGCACCGGCAGGTCGTAGCGGCGATCGGCCTTGAAGCCGTTGCCGTCCACCCGCACCCTCACCTTGGCCACGCTGTGGCCTTCGCGTGCCGACAATGGGAAGCTCAGCGTGGTCTTGGCGTCGGCATTCAACTGCACGCTGCGGCTGCCCTCGCCCAGGTTCAACGGGCCCTCGGTTTCCACCTTCACGTTGAACTGGCCCGGCTTGCCGGTGAAGTTCTGCACGTCCAGGGTCACGGTGCTGCGGTCGCCCGGGGCCAGCACGCGCGGCATGCTGGCTTCGGCCAGGATCGGTGCGCGCACTATGGTTTCCACGTCGCGCTTGCCGTACTGGTCATCGCTGTAGACCAGCGCCGACACGCGCAGGGTGCCGTTGAAGTCCGGCACTTTCAGCCGGATGCGGGCATTGCCCTTGGCATCGAGCTGTACCGGGCCGGAGAACAGGTCCACGGTCTGCACGCGCGCGGTCGGGCGCTTGGCCTGCGGCAATGCCTGCAGCGCCATGTCGCCGCCGAACTTCAGCTTGCCGCTGCCACCGTCGAAGCTCTCGATCACCCGGCTGTAGATGTCGTAGGCATCGATACCGAGGCGACGCTGGGCAAAGAAGTGTGCACCGGCATCGGGCACCGGGAAACGGGTGATGTTGAGGATGCCCACGTCCACCGCCGAAACGGTGACGTGCGCGGTCTTGCCGGCCAGCTGCGGCGCACTGACGGTTACCGGCAGGTCCTGCTCCGGGCGCATCTGCTTGGGCGCGACCAGGCCGACGGCCACCGTGCGGCCCTTGCGGTCCATCGGCACGTGCACCACGCCCACGGCACGGGCCGGGGTGATCTTGCTCGGCGCACTGCCGCCACGGAACACCAGCGCGGTGATGTAGACGTCGTGGCGCTCCCAGTCGGCGGTGACCGGGATCTTGAAGGTCGAACCCGGCTTGGCCTCGATGTCCTGCACATACAGCATGCGGTCGGTTTCGACCATCAGGATGCCCTTGCCGGCGTGCGGCGGGGTCACCGTCACCTCCAGGGTGTCACCGGCCTTGTAACCGGTCTTGTCCAGGCCCAGCTTGACCTTGTCCGGGCGCGCATCCAGGCCACGGTTGTCATCGCCCCAGCTCCAGCCGGCGCGGAACGGGTAGCGGCTGGTCAGGCCGGTGGACGGATCGAACACGTCCACCCGGTACTCGCCCCACTCCACCGGGAAATCAAAGGCGACCGCGCTGTTGCCGGCATCGACGGTTCGGGTTTCCTTGTTCTCGAAACGGCGGGTGAAGTCGTAGTCCCAGCGGTTGTCGTTGAAGGTCCAGTGGTAGTCGCGCAGCTCGCGCACCAGGGTGATCTTCAGGCCCTTGGCCGGCTGCGGCGTACCGGCAGCATCCACGCGCATCAGCTCGAAGCGCGCATTGCCGTTGGAATCGGCGCCGTCTTCGGGATTGAACAGCGGCCGCACGCCGACCAGCGCATTGGCCGGCCACATCACCCGCTTCAGGGTGCGGGTGACTGTGCGGCCGCCGGTTTCATACAGGCTGCCGGACAGCACCACGGCGATCGGCGCCTTGGCCTTGGCCGCCTCTTCCGGCAACGCCACATCCTCACGCAGCTGGCCATTGGCCGGCAGCGTGGTATCGATCACGTCCTTGGCCTCGCGCGGCAGCTGCAGGGTCGGGTCACCGAAGAAATAGCCCGGCAGGCCGTCCACCGGCTTCTGTTCGGCGGCCACCGCCATGCGTGCGGTGAAGCGGTTGCCATCGGCCGGTGCGCCATACAGGTAGGCACCATTGGCCTGCAGGCGCAGGTCCTCACCCGGCTTCAGCGTCTTCTGCGCACTGTCCAGGTCCAGCTTCATGCGTTCGGGCAGGAACTCCTCGATGCGCAGGGTCATGCCCTGGATCGCTTCCTTGCTGGCCGGGTCGGTGCGGAACTCGACCTGCCAGCGCCCGGTCGGCGCCTCGGTGGGGATCACCTGCTCGAAATTGATGTAGCCCTGGTCACCCGGCTGCAGCCGGGTCTCGCGGAAAGTCTTGCCATCGGGCTGCTTCAGCCGCAGGAACACGGGCTGGGCCTTGACCGGCTTGCCGTCGTTGTCGCGCAGCAGCGCGGACAGCCGCACGGTCTCGCCGGGGCGGTACAGGTCGCGCCCGGACCAGGCATAGACATCGAACCAGGCATTGTCACGGCCGGCCACGGCGAATTCGCTCAGGTCCAGCGCCGGCTGGTTGAACGGCAGGAAGCTGGTGTCCTTGCCACTGCTGGCAACCAGCACGTGGGTGGCATCCAGGGTGTAGTTCAGCAGCGCATTACCATTGCCGTCGGTGCTGCCCTTCAGCACCACCTCGCCCTTGGCGTCGAGCACGCGCAGGTCGATGCCCTTCAGCGGCGCGCCGTCCTTGAGGCCGGCGGTGTGCACGAACAGCTTGTCCTTGTAGGCGCGGGTATGCAGGCCGATGTCGCTGACCGAGAAGAACGCGGTGTCGAACTCGCCTTCGTAGTCACCGGTACGCTTGAGCAGGGCGAAGTACAGGCCCGGCTCCTGCAGTTCCTTGATGTCCTGGGTCGGCAGGTAGGTCAGCACCCGCTCGTTCTTCTTGCCCCCCAGGATGAAACGGTTGACGTACACCGGCTCGGCCAGCTTGTTGATCGGGCTGCGCTCGTAGTCGCTGCTGAGCTCCCAGCTGCCACGGCGGCCGCCGCGCTGGTACTGGCTGAAGAAGGTCGGAAGATCCTTCTCGCGCACGCGCAGGAATTCGACGTCGACTTCCGGAACGTTCACCGAGACCACCGGCAGGCCACGGCTGTCCTTGGCCGGCAGCACGCTGCCCTGCGAGGCGAAGCCAACCACCGGCTTCAGCTCGCCGCTGAACACCTTCTGCTTCAGTTCCTTGCCCAGGCGGCTGCCATCAGCGGCCAGCAGGTCCGGCGAGACCACCAGGCTGAACTCCTTGCCGGCCTCGACAAACGGGTAGCGCAGGGTCAGGCCGTCATCGGACAGCGTCCAGCTGCTGTCTTCGGTGCCGACCTTCTCCTCGAAGCGCACCAGCGTGTCGAAATCCTGGGTGCCGACCAGCGGGCGCGAGAACTCCAGCGCCAGCGACAGGCCGTCATTCTTCTGGTCCGGGTAGGCCCGCAGCAGGGTGAATTCCTTCACCTGCTCGGCCTTGGTGGTGATCGCCTCGCCACTGGCCTTGGGCAACTGCCCGCTGTCGTTGCGGCAGCCGGCCAGGCCCAGCAACAGGCCTCCTGCCAGTACCGCCGCCGCCCATCCCCACCGCTTCCGCCGTGCCGGACCGCTCATGTCGTCACTCCTTGATCGAGGTGGCCATTATAGGCAGGCCGCGTCAAGGCGTTGGCGCGGATTCGGCAATTGCCCGGGCGCGGGTAGTGCCGGCCGCCGGCCGGCTGGACCGGTAGCCGCCAACCTTGGTTGGCGATAGCCGTGGCAACCAAGGTTGGC
Organism: Stenotrophomonas sp. YJH_SMC_94-11; assembly: GCF_059370435.1. Classification (NCBI taxonomy): domain Bacteria; kingdom Pseudomonadati; phylum Pseudomonadota; class Gammaproteobacteria; order Lysobacterales; family Lysobacteraceae; genus Stenotrophomonas; species Stenotrophomonas sp. YJH_SMC_94-11. Next base: position 62,099 of record NZ_JCAFTR010000012.1, read on the forward strand.
ACCTACCCAAGCGCCCCTCCCCCGCTGCGCCAGGCACAGGCCGATGCCGGCAACCTGTCTGGCTTGGGATCAGGCGCCCCCCAATCGTGGCGCGCAATGTCCCGGCGGAGAGAAGGCTAAGCCGCCCCAAAGTGACGGGTTCAACCCTCGATTGAGCGACTTCCCAATCGGCCTTCAGTCGCCGCTGTAGCATCGGCATCAGGCCTTCTGGACAGCAGTGAACATTGCAATGACACGAGTACGTATGATTCAGAATCCAGCGACCGGTAAGGTCTGGGGTACGCGATGTGACCGAGGTACCGTCGAAGTCACCTCCGGAAACCCGGGGAAGCTGAAGTCACAGTTGAAAGACTTCCCGAGTCCCGACGAGGCACTGAAATGGGCCATCAAACAGGAGTGGTCGCGGCTGAAAAAGGGCTTCGTACTCGTGAACCCTGCTGCTGCCGCAGGCGAACCCTGCATGCATCGTTACATTGGCGGGGGCTACACGGGAGCCCTGATGATTGCGGGTTGCAATGGGAAGCTGGCGACCAATCAGCACCAGGACGAAGACACGCATGGTGCGGCAACCGACATGTTGCTGCTCATTGGTGAAGACACTGAGATCATCCATGGTTGGCGATCAAGCAAGACGGACCTTGCCTGGTCGGCACTACCTACGGATGACCGGACAGGATTCCTGATTCGATTCGACTCTGGAATCTACCTTTGGACTTCAGATGGCAGTCCTCCCCAGCGGATCAGCGATGCATCCATACTGTCATCGCCCTTCCTGACAAGGTCCAACGGGCATGCCGCATGGTATGACGGTGAGCAGCTAACGGTAATGAGACTCGACGATGGAAGGCACATCATGCAGCTGGTGCGCTCCCCTGCGATGGTTGGCGGGCATTCCGAGCAGATGATGAGCACGCTCTCAGCGGATGCCACGATGCTTGCCTGCTGTGCCAATCCGGGGGAGATCGAGTACATCGATGTCGCCCAGGCCAAGACTGTGCGCCGACATCAGGCTGATTTTGAAATGATCGTCAAGATGGAGTGGAGCGCGGATGGACGCTGGTTGTTGGCCTTGGAACAGTATGGACGGTGGCGCCTACTGTGCCTGGACGCGGCAACAGGCGAATCCCGCCCCGGGTGGCCGGAGTTCACTGATATGACACGAACTGACTTTGCACTGGACTGCGATAGCAAGCGATTGGCCGTCATGCACCGCGGTCATATTGCACTTTATGACTTTGCAGACATGAGGGAAATTCGACGCTTTCCCGTCGATCATGTGGTGCGTACCGCGCATATTGCATGGACAGGAGACAATGCCATCTCGGTGCGAACCGACTACGGATGCCTTTCCACATATGTGATCTGATCCGGCTGAGCCTATCGCTATCGCGGGATTACACTATCTCTGCGGAACCTCAGCGGACTGCAGCGCGGACCAAAGCATCCCGGTAGATGCCAACCTTGGTTGGCGTCGGCCGTGCCAACCGAGGTTGGCACCTACCAAAGCGGGTCGAGCCACATGCCCGGCAAGCAGGCGTGGTGTCAGATCCACCAAAGCGTTGCTACCCCGGCAGGTACAGGTCCACATAGTCGGTCACCGGCATTGCCGCCAGCGCCACCGGATCCAGTGATGCCGCCAGGATGCGCTGCTGCTGGACCGTCGGGAAGCGGTGGGCCAGGTGCCGGCGGAACTTGTCCATCAGCAGCGGAATGCCTTCCTCCCGGCGTCGGGCATGGCCGAGCGGGTATTCCACCAGTACCTCGGGCAGCTCAGTACCGTCGCTGAAGCGCACGCCCAGGCCGTTGGCGATGCTGCGCTTGTCCGGGTCCAGGTAGTCGGCGCTGAGTTGCGGATCCTCATGGCAGGCCATCTTCGCCCGCAGGGCATCGATGCGTGGATCAGCGGCAACGTCGTCCTCGTAATCCTCGGCCACCAGCCGCCCGTGCAGCAGCGCGATGGCGACCATGTACTGCACGCAATGGTCGCGGTCGGCCGGGTTATGCAGCGGGCCCTGCTTGTCGATGATGCGGATGCAGGCTTCCTGGGTCCGGATCGCGATATGCGCGATGTCCTCGACCCGCCGCCCCATCGCACGCAACTGCTGGTGCAGCATGATGGCCGCCTCCACTGCGGTCTGGCCATGGAACTCGGCCGGGTAGCTGATCTTGAACAGCACGTTCTCCATCACGTAGCTGCCCAGCGGTCGCCCCAGCGTCAGTGCCTTGCCATGCATCGACACCGCTTCAAAGCCCCAGGTCGGCGCGCTGAGCACGCTGGGGTAGCCCATCTCGCCACTGGCCGCCATCAGCGCCAGGCGCACGCCACGGCTGGTCGCATCGCCAGCTGCCCAGCTCTTGCGCGAGCCGGTGTTGGGTGCGTGCCGGTAGGTGCGCAGGGACTGACCATCGACCCAGGTCAGCGACAACGCATTGAGCATGCGCTCGCGATCCAGGCCGAGCAGCTGCGCAACCACAGCGGTGGTGGCCACTTTGACCAGCACCACGTGGTCCAGCCCGACCCGGTTGAAGGAATTCTCCAGCGCCAGCACGCCCTGGATCTCGTGCGCCTTGATCATTGCCAGCAGCACGTCGCGCACGGTCGGCGGTGGGCGCCGCAGAGCCTGCGCGTTGCGCCCCAGCCAATCGCAGACGGCAAGGATGCCACCCAGGTTGTCCGAAGGGTGCCCCCATTCGGCCGCCAGCCAGGTATCGTTGAAATCCAGCCAGCGCACCATCGCGCCGATGTTGAAGGCGGCCTGCACCGGGTCCAGCACGTAATGCGTACCCGGAACGCGCGCGCCGTTGACCACGCTGATGCCCGGCACCAGTGGACCAAGCAGTTTGCTGCAGGCCGGGAACGACAGCGCTTCCAGGCCGCAGCCCAGCGTGTCGAGCAGGCAGTGGTGCGCGGTCTGGAACGCCAGCGGTGAGTCGATGCGCGCGTCGCGCACGTAGTCGACGATGCCCACCAGCAGCGCATCCCACGCTGCACGCTCGTTGGATGGGGTGTGGCTGTCGGACATTATCGATCTCCTCGTTGCGGTGCACGGTCGCCCGTGCACCATGCCAACCAAGGTTGGCATCTACCAAAGCAATCGGTCTCTGCGGCCCGGTAGTCGCCAACCTTGGTTGGCGTTCACCAACGCATCACTCGACCGGTACCCGCACCTTGCCTTCCATCAGCACGCGGGCGCTGCGGCTCATGATGGCCTTGGTCACCGTCCATTGGCCGTCAACGAGACCGGCCTGCGCACCCACGCGCAACGTGCCGGAGGGATGGCCGAAGGTCACCGCTTCGCGTTCGCCGCCTCCAGCAGCGCGATTGACCAGCGTGCCCGGAATCGCTGCCGCGGTGCCGATCGCCACGGCAGCGGTACCCATCATCGCGTGGTGCAGCTTTCCCATCGACAACGCACGCGCATGCAGGTCGATCGCCGAGGCCGGAATGACCTTGCCACTGGACGACACGTAGTCCTGCGCCGGTGCCACGAAGGCCACCTTCGGCGTGTGCTGGCGGGTCGCCGCATCTTCCAGGTTCTTGATCAGCCCCATGCGCAAGGCGCCGTAGGCGCGGATCTTCTCGAAGCGCTCCAGCGCCCCCTCGTCCTCGTTGATCGCAGGCTGCAGTTCGGTGCCGGTGTAGCCCAGGTCGGCCGCATTGAGGAAGATGGTCGGAATGCCGGCGGTGATCATGGTCACCTCGAAACTGCCCACGCCCGGCACGTCCAGGGTGTCGACCAGGTTGCCGGTCGGGAACATCGCGCCCGCATCGCCGTCATCGGACGGATCGATGAACTCCAGCTGGATCTCGGCGGCCGGGAAGGTCACGCCATCCAGCTCGAAATCACCGGTCTCCTGCACTTCGCCATCGCGCATCGGCACGTGGGCGATGATGGTCTTGCCGATGTTGGCCTGCCAGATGCGCACGGTGCACAGGCCGTCGCGTGGCACGCGGGACGGATCGATCAGGCCGTTGGCGATCGCGAACGGACCCACCGCAGTGCTGAGGTTGCCGCAGTTGCCGCTCCAGTCGACGAAGGCGGTGTCGATCGAGACTTGGCCGTACAGGTAGTCCACATCGTGGTCCGGCACCGAGGCGGTGGAAATGATCACGCATTTACTGGTGCTGGAGGTGGCGCCGCCCATGCCGTCGGTCTGCTTGCCATACGGATCGGGCGAGCCGATCACGCGCATCAGCAGCGCATCGCGTGCGGCGCCCGGCACCTGCGCGGCGTCGGGCAGGTCCTGCAGGCGGAAGAACACGCCCTTGCTGGTGCCACCGCGCATGTAGGTGGCGGGAATACGGAGTTGCGGGAGGAAGGTCATGGATGTGTTCCTTGCAAAGAAAGACGGCCCGTTGCCGGGCCGTCGGATGTCTTACGCCACCTTGGCGCCTTCCAGGAAGTCCTGCGCGAAGCGCTGCAACACGCCACCGGCCTCGTAGATCGCCACTTCCTCGTCGCTGTCCAGGCGGCAGGTGACCGGCACGATCACGTCCTGGCCGTCGCGGCGGTGGATGACCAGCGTCAGCTCGGCGCGCGGGGTGCGCTCGCCGACCACGTCGAAGGTCTCGGTGCCATCGATGCCCAGGGTCAGGCGGGTGGTGCCCGGCTTGAACTCCAGCGGCAGCACGCCCATGCCGATCAGGTTGGTACGGTGAATCCGCTCGAAGCCCTCGGCCACGATCGCCTCCACGCCAGCCAGGCGCACGCCCTTGGCGGCCCAGTCACGCGAGCTGCCCTGGCCGTAGTCGGCACCGGCAATGATGATCAGCGGCTGCTTGCGCTCCATGTAGGTCTCGATGGCTTCCCACATGCGCATCACCTTGCCTTCCGGCTCCACGCGCGCCAGCGAACCCTGCTTCACGCTGCCGTCGTCGTTGCGCACCATCTCGTTGAACAGCTTCGGGTTGGCGAAGGTGGCGCGCTGCGCGGTCAGGTGGTCACCGCGGTGGGTCGCGTAGGAATTGAAGTCCTCTTCGGGCAGGCCCATCTTCGCCAGGTACTCACCGGCGGCACTGGAGGCCAGGATCGCGTTGGACGGCGACAGGTGGTCGGTGGTGATGTTGTCCGGCAGCACCGCCAGCGGACGCATGCCCGACAGCGTGCGCTCACCGGCCAGTGCGCCCTCCCAGTACGGCGGGCGACGGATATAGGTGCTCTGCGGGCGCCAGTCGTACAGCGGGCTGACTGCGGCACCGTTCTCCACGCGCACGTTGAACATCGGGTTGTAGACCTTGCGGAACTGCTCGGGCTTCACCGAGGCCTTCACCACCGCGTCGATCTCGGCATCGCTCGGCCAGATATCCTTCAGGCGCACCTCGTTGCCGTCGGCGTCCACGCCCAGCACGTCCTTCTCGATGTCAAAGCGCACGGTGCCGGCGATGGCATAGGCGATCACCAGCGGCGGCGACGCCAGGAAGGCCTGCTTCGCATACGGGTGGATGCGGCCATCGAAGTTGCGGTTGCCCGACAGCACAGCCGTGGCGTACAGGTCACGGTCGATGATCTCCTGCTGGATGGCCGGATCGAGCGCGCCGCTCATGCCGTTGCAGGTGGTGCAGGCGAAGGCGACGATGCCGAAGCCCAGCTTTTCCAGGTCCGGCAGCAGGCCGGCCTCTTCCAGGTACAGCTGCACCGCCTTCGAGCCGGGCGCCAACGATGACTTCACCCACGGTTTGCGCAGCAGGCCGCGCTCGTTGGCCTTGCGTGCCAGCAGGCCGGCAGCGATCACGTTGCGCGGGTTGGAGGTGTTGGTGCAGCTGGTGATGGCGGCGATGATCACCGCGCCATCCGGCATCAGGCCCTGCGCCTGCTCGGCCTTGCCCGCTGCCAGCTTGGCCTCGTCGGCGATGCCGCGCTCGGCCAGCTCGGCGGTCGCCACGCGCTTGTGCGGGTTGGACGGGCCGGCCATGTTGCGCACCACGCTGGACAGGTCGAAGCGCAGCACGCGCTCGTACTGTGCGGTGGCCAGGTCGTCAGCCCACAGGCCGGTGGTGCGCGCATAGTTTTCCACCAGCGCCACCTGCGATTCCTCGCGCCCGGTCAGGCGCAGGTAATCGATGGTCTGCCCGTCGATGTAGAACATCGCGGCGGTGGCGCCGTATTCGGGGCACATGTTGGAGATGGTGGCGCGGTCACCGATGGTCAGTGCCGCCGCTCCCTCGCCGAAGAATTCAAGGTACGCGCCGACCACGCGCTCCTTGCGCAGGAATTCGGTCAGCGCCAGCACCACGTCGGTGGCGGTGATGCCCGGCTGCGGCCTGCCGGTCAGCTCGACGCCGATGATATCCGGCAGTCGCATCCACGAGGCACGACCGAGCATCACGTTCTCGGCTTCCAGGCCGCCCACACCAATGGCGATCACGCCCAGCGCATCCACGTGCGGGGTGTGGCTGTCGGTGCCCACGCAGGTGTCGGGGAAGGCTACGCCGTCCTGCACGTAGATCACCGGCGACATCTTCTCCAGGTTGATCTGGTGCATGATGCCGTTGCCCGGCGGAATCACGTCCACGTTCTCGAACGCCAGCTTGGTCCAGTCGATGAAGTGGAAGCGGTCTTCGTTGCGGCGATCCTCGATCGCGCGGTTCTTCTCGAACGCCTGCGGATCGAAACCACCACACTCCACCGCCAGCGAGTGATCGACGATCAGCTGCACCGGCACCACCGGATTGACCTTGGCCGGGTCGCCGCCCTTGTCGGCGATCGCATCACGCAGGCCAGCCAGGTCGACCAGTGCGGTCTGGCCGAGGATGTCGTGGCACACAACGCGCGCCGGGAACCACGGGAAATCCAGGTCACGGCGGCGCTCGATCAGCTGCTTCAGCGAGTCGCCAAGCGTGGCCGGATCGCAGCGGCGTACCAGGTTCTCGGCCAGCACGCGCGAGGTGTACGGCAGGGTGGCATAGGCGCCGGGCTGGATCGCATCGACGGCAGCGCGCGCGTCGAAATAGTCCAGCGCGCTGCCGGGGAGGTTCTTGCGGTAATCGGTATTCATGGGCTGGCGGAATGCTTGGGGCGGGCCGGGTGCCGGCGGTGCGGCGGCGAAAGCATCCGGCCGGCACGCGGCCGGCCGGATGGGGACAGCAGGTGGATCAGACGCGCTTGTCGATGGCGACGAAGTCGCGGTCTTCCGGACCGATGTAGTTGGCGCTCGGGCGGATGATCTTGCCGTCGATGCGCTGCTCGATGATGTGCGCGCTCCAGCCGGCGGTGCGCGCGATCACGAACAGCGGGGTGAACATCGCGGTCGGCACGCCCATCATGTGGTAGCTGACGGCGCTGAACCAGTCCAGGTTCGGGAACATCTTCTTGATGTCCCACATCACCGATTCCAGGCGCTCGGCGATGTCGTACATCTTCATGCTCGACTGTTCTTCGGACAGCTCGCGGGCCACGTCCTTGATCACCTTGTTGCGCGGATCGGAGACGGTATAGACCGGATGGCCGAAGCCGATCACCACTTCCTTGCGCTCGACGCGGGCCTTGATGTCTTCCTCGGCCTCATCCGGATTGTCGTAGCGCTTCTGCACTTCGAACGCCACTTCATTGGCGCCGCCGTGCTTCGGGCCACGCAGTGCGCCGATGCCACCGCAGATCGCGCTGTACATGTCGCTGCCGGTACCGGCGATGACACGACAGGTGAAGGTCGAGGCGTTGAACTCGTGTTCTGCGTACAGGATCAGCGAGGTGTGCATCGCCTTCACCCACGAGTCCTGCGGCTTCTCGCCGTGCAGCAGGTGCAGGAAGTGGCCACCGATCGAGTCATCGTCGGTTTCCACGTCGATGGCACGGCCGTTGTGGCTCCAGTGGTACCAGTACAGCAGCATCGAGCCGAGGCAGGCCATCAGCTTGTCGGCAATGTCGCGCGCGCCCGGATGATTGTGGTCATCCTTCTCCGGCGCCACGCAGCCGAGCACGGACACACCGGTGCGCATCACGTCCATCGGGTGTGCCGACGGCGGCAGTTCTTCCAGTGCGGCCTTCACCGCGGCCGGGATGCCACGCAGCGACTTCAGCTTGGCCTTGTACGAAACCAGCTCGGCGCGGGTCGGCAGCTTGCCGTGCACCAGCAGGTAGGCGATTTCCTCGAACTCGCTGGTGTTGGCCAGGTCCAGGATGTCGTAGCCACGGTAATGCAGGTCGTTGCCACTGCGGCCCACGCTGCACAGCGCGGTGTTGCCGGCGGCGGTGCCGGACAGGGCGACGGACTTCTTCGGCTTGAAGGTCGGGGTTGCGGTCGTATCGTTCATGTTTCCCTCCGAAACTTGATGGTGCAGGGTACTGCTTATTTCTTGGCGGCGAACAGCGCATCGAGCTGCTGCTCGAAGGCGTGGTAGCCGATGCGGTCGTAGAGTTCTTCGCGGGTCTGCATGGTTTCCACCACGTTGCGCTGGTGGCCATCGCGGCGCACCGCCTGGTAGACGTTCTCGGCCGCCTTGTTGGCCGCGCGGAACGCCGACAGCGGGAACAGCTGGATCGCAACACCGGCCGAAGCCAGTTCATCGCGGCTGAACAGCGGGGTGGCACCGAATTCGGTGATGTTGGCCAGCACCGGCACCTTCACCGCGTCGACGAAGCGACGGTAGGTGTCCAGGTCGTAGGCCGCCTCGGCGAAGATGCCGTCGGCACCGGCCTCGACACAGGCAATGGCGCGCTCGATGGCCTTGTCCACGCCGTCCACCTGGATGGCGTCGGTACGCGCGATCAGGAAGAAGTCCGGATCGGTCTTGGCATCGGCGGCAGCCTTCACGCGGTCGACCATTTCACCCTGCGAGACGATCTCCTTGCCCGGACGGTGACCGCAGCGCTTGGCGCCAACCTGGTCTTCGATGTGGCAGGCGGCCGCGCCGGCCTTGATCAGCGACTTCACGGTGCGCGCGATGTTGAACGCACTCGGCCCGAAGCCGGTATCGATGTCCACCATCAGCGGCAGGTCGCAGACATCGGTGATGCGGCGCACGTCCACCAGCACGTCTTCCAGGGTGTTGATGCCCAGGTCCGGCAGGCCCAGCGAGCCCGCGGCAACACCGCCGCCGGACAGATAGATGGCGCGGAAGCCGGCGCGCTTGGCCAGCAGGGCGTGGTTGGCGTTGATGGCGCCGATCACCTGCAGCGGCGATTCGGCAGCAAGCGCCTCACGGAAGCGAGCACCGGCGGAGAAAGGGGCGGAAGCGGTCATGCGGCAATCCAGGTTGGAGAACGGATAGGTAGGCGCAAGCACCATGCCAAGCTGCAAGCCGTTGATTTCACGGGGATGACCGCCACGCAATAGTGAAACGTATGAAACACTGAAACGGATGTATCATGAAACATCACGTCGACCTCCAGCCGCCATGTACCTGCCCCGCTCACCCCTGCGCCACGCCGACACCGACCCCGGTCGCCCGGTGATCTGGACGGTCAGCGTCTCGCGCCTGACCGGCCTGCTCGGCGATGTCATTCCCGAATTCGATCGACGCGCGCGCATCGAGCAGATCAACCTAGGTTTCGAGGAAGCGGTGGATGTGATCGGCCAACGCCTGCGCCGCGAGCATTGCGACGTGGTCATCGCCGGCGGCTCCAACGCGGCCTGGCTGCGCGGTCGGCTGGAGCTGCCACTGGTGCCGATCCAGGCCAATGGCTTCGACCTGATGGAAGCGTTGGCCCGTGCCCGCCGCATCGCCAGCCGCATCGGCCTGGTCACCCACGCCAGCGACGTACCGGCGTTCAGCAACTTCCAGCAGAGTTTCGGCCTGGATATCGAGCACCGCCGCTTCGTCACCCGCGAGGATGCGCGCGACTGCATCGCCGACCTGCGCGCCAACGGCATCGAGGTCATCGTCGGCACCGGCATGGCCATCGACCATGCCGAACAGGCCGGCCTGCCGGGGGTACTGCTCTATTCGGCCGACTCGGTGCGGCAAGCGTTTGAACATGCGCTGGAGCTGACCCAGGCGCTGGCCCGCTCCAGCGGCAACCGAGCCGCCCCGCGCCGGCGCCCGGCAGCGCGTGCCGACACGCATGAACTGCTCGGCGACAGCCAAGCGATGGCCCAGGTGCGCGCACAGATCGCGCTCTATGCACCGCATGACAGCACCGTACTGGTGACCGGCGAAACCGGCACCGGCAAGGAGCTGGTGGCGCGGCAGCTGCACGCAGCCAGTGGCCGTCGCGGACGCTTCGTGGCGCTGAACTGCGGCGCCATCAGCGAATCACTGCTGGAAGCCGAACTGTTTGGCTACAGCGATGGTGCCTTCACTGGTGCACGGCGCGGTGGTCGCGTGGGCCTGGTCGAGGCCGCCGATGGCGGTACGTTGTTCCTGGATGAGATCGGCGAACTGCCGCTGCCGTTGCAGACCCGCCTGCTGCGCGTGCTGGAAGAACGCGAGGTGCTGCGTGTCGGCGCTACCGAACCGACGCCGGTGGACCTGCGCGTGGTGGCCGCCACCCTGCAGTCGCTGGAGCAGCGCGCGGCGACCGGCAGCTTCCGTCGCGACCTGTATTACCGGCTGGCCGCACTACGCATCGCCCTGCCCCCGCTGCGTGCGCGGCGCAGTGACATCCCGCTGCTGGCACAGCACTTCTTCCGCCAGCTGCGTGGCATCGACGCGCCACTGGATGAGGATGCACTGGCGTTGCTGAGCGCGGCCGAGTGGCCGGGAAACGTGCGCGAACTGCGCAATCTGGTGGATCGACTACGCATCCACTGGCAGCCTGGGGAAGGATTGATCGATGCAGCGCGCCTGCTGCAGCTCGCGCCCGAGCTGGTGAAGGAAGGTATCGCCACACTGCCAGTGGAAAGCAACGGCAAGCGCCCACCGCGTGCGCAGCTGGAAGCATTGCTGCATGAACACCGCAATGACCGCGAGGGCATGGCGCAGGCGCTGGGCGTATCACGCACGACGCTGTGGCGCTGGCTGCGCGCGGAGGGGTTGTAACCACTCATTGCCTGGTGGGTGCGAACCTTGATTCGCACCGTTCTTCAAGCATCCCATCCACGCATGGCGTGGATCTACTTGGCCAGCAGCAGCTCGACTTCCTCCACCTGCACCACCGGCACCCGCCATGGATGATGCGGCACGATGCCCTGCTCGAAGATGCGCTGCAACCGCAGCGGATCCCGAGGCAGGCAGAACTCCAGGCGCACGCTGTCGACCACTTCGGTGCGCCCCACCTCACCCTGCGCGGGCGACGCACCCACGCGCGGGCGGAACTGCTCGAACCCCGGCGCCGACCACCACATGCCGTGCTCGTAGTCACCCCCTGCCAGGGCATCCACCGCAAGGATGCCCTGCTTCACTGCGTCCAGTGCTGCCGACGGCACGAACACCACCACGCGGTACAGCGGCAGGCGTTGCATCAGTCAGCCTTACGGGTACAGCAGGCGCTTGCTCCAGCGCCCTTCCGCACCGGCTTCATAGCACCAGCGCTCGTGCAGGCGGAACTGCGCGCCGTACCAGAACTCGATGCGGTCAGGCACCACGCGCAGGCCGCTCCAGCCGTCCGGGCGCGGCACGTCCTGGCCCTCGAAGCGGGCTTCGACCTCGGCCACGCGCGCGTCGAATTCCTCGCGCGTGGCCAGCGTCTTCGACTGCTGCGAAGCCCAGGCGCCGATCTGGCTCATCCGCGGGCGGCTGGCGAAATAGGCGTCGGCCTCGGCATCGGCCACCTGCTCGGCACGACCCTCGATGCGCACCTGGATGCCGGCCTCGCGCAGGCTGCGCCACAGGAACAGCAGTGCAGCCTGCGGATTGGCCTGCAGCTCCCGGCCCTTGTGGCTGTCCAGGTGGGTGTAGAACACAAAGCCACGCTCATCGAACGCCTTCAGCAGCACGGTGCGCGCCGAGGGACGGCCGTGCGTATCGGCGGTGGCCACGGTCATGGCGTTCGGCTCGACCTCGCGGCTCTGCCTGGCCTCTTCGAAGAGGCTGGCAAACGTGGACAGGGCTTCGGCGTACAGGTCGCTCATGATTGCGTTCTTCTCACACGGATTGGGCTATTGTGGCTGCATGGCCGCTGCTGCGTATATGCCCCAGGTGAAAGGATTCCCCGAAACATTGGCCGAACAGGTGCTGGACGACGCACTGGGCAGTGGCGCAGCGGTTCCAGTATTGGCGATCAGCGGCCTGCAGGGGAGCGGCAAATCGACGCTGGCCGCGCAGGTCGTGGCCCGCGCCCAGGCACGCGGCCTGAACGCCGCCACGCTGTCCATTGATGATGTCTACCTGACCCGCGCACAGCGGCAGCGGCTGGCCCGCCAGGTGCATCCACTGCTGATCACCCGGGGCCCGCCGGGCACCCATGACCTGCCGCTGGCCCACGCAGTGCTGGATGCGGTGGCCGCGCGCCAGCCCTTCGCGATGCCGCGTTTCGACAAGCTGGCCGACGAACGCCTGCCCGAAGCGCAATGGCCGCACCTGCATCAACCGCTGGACCTGCTGGTGTTCGAAGGCTGGTTTCTGGGCACGCCCGCGCAGGATGACAACGCGCTGGACAGCCCGTTGAACGCGCTGGAGCGCGAGGCCGACGCCGATGGCCGCTGGCGGCGCTGGTGCAACCAGGCGCTGGCCCGCGACTACCCGGCGCTGTGGCAGCACTACGACCGGCTATGGTTCCTGCAGCCGCCGGATTTCTCGGTGGTACCGCGCTGGCGCTGGCAGCAGGAGCAGAACCTGCAGGCCTTTCAGCCAGGCCGGCACGGCATGAGCCGGCCACAGCTGGAACGCTTCGTGCAGTACTACGAGCGGGTCAGCCGGCAGGCACTGCGCGCGCTGCCGGCGCTTGCCGATCACGTGGTGGTCCTGGACGGCCAGCGACAGGTGCAGGACGTGCGCTGAGCACGCCTATTCCACCAGGAAGGTCACCCGCAGGTTGACCCGCCATTCGGTGATCTCGCCGCTGCCATTGGTGACCACCTTGGTCTCGTTCACCCAGGCGCCCTGGATGCCCTTGACCGTCTCGGAGACCTTCTTCAGCCCGCTGCGCACGGCGTCCTCCACGCTCTTCGGCGAGGAGGCGGTGATTTCGATGACCTTGGCGACTGTCATGGCCTGTACTCCGGCTGGCGCGGGAGACCCCGCTGGAACGCCTACCCTGACGTGAAGAACGTAAAGGCCAGGGCACGGAGGTGTTAGCATCAGAGGGCATGAATCCTGCTCCGAACCTGATCCTGATCGGCCCGATGGGCGCCGGCAAAACCTGCATCGGCCGCCGCTTGGCCGAGCGCTTCACGCTGGACTTCGTCGATGTCGACCAGGCCATCGTCGATGCCGCCGGTGCCAGCATCCCGACCATCTTCGAGCACGCCGGCGAAGCCGGTTTCCGCAACCATGAACGCGAGGCCCTGGCCCGTGTGCTGGAAGGCCGCAGCCAGCTGGTCTCCACCGGCGGCGGCGCGGTGCTGGACCCCGGCAACCGTGCACTGATCGCCCGCCGCGGCTTCGTGGTCTACCTGCGGGTCAGCGTGACCGCGCAGCTGGAACGCCTGGCCCGCGACAAGGGCCGGCCGCTGCTGCAACGCCCGGACCGCGAGCAGGTGCTGCACGACCTGGCCGCACACCGCGACCCGCTATACCGCGAACTGGCCGACCTCACCCTCGATACCGACCCGTACACCGCTGCCGATGCGACTGCCCAGCTGGTGGTCAAGCTGGCCACGCAATGGCAGCGCCAGGACCTGACTGCATGACTTCCCCCGCCCTGCTGCAGGTCGCCGTTGGCGGCGACCGCCCCTACACCATCACCATCGGCGCCGGTGCGCAGGCCGATGGCGCCGCGCTGGCCGCGCACGTTCGTGGCCGCCATGTGCTGCTGCTCAGCGACAGCGAAGTCGCCCCGCGCTATCTGGCGCCGGTGAAGCAGACCCTGCTGGCCGCGCGCCCCGACCTGATCATCGGCGAGCACGTGCTGGCCGCCGGTGAGGCCTCCAAGACGCTGGCCGAATTCGGCCGCGCGATCGAAGCGCTTGCGGCGCTCGGCGCCACGCGCGACGCCTGTGTCTTCGCCCTCGGCGGCGGCGTGGTCGGTGACCTTGCCGGATTTGCCGCCGCCTGCTGGATGCGCGGCGTGGACTGCGTGCAGCTGCCGACCACCCTGCTGGCGATGGTCGATTCGTCGGTGGGCGGCAAGACCGCCGTCGACATCCCGGCCGGCAAGAACCTGGTCGGCGCCTTCCATCCGCCGCGTGCGGTCATCGCAGATACCCGCGTGCTGGCCACCCTGCCGCCGCGCGAACTGCGTGCAGGCCTGGCCGAAGTGGTGAAGTACGGTGCGCTGGGCGACGCGGTGTTCTTCGAATGGCTGCAGCAGCATGCCGATGCGCTGGTCGCCGGTGAAGACCACGTGCTTTCCGAAGCCATCGCGCGCAGCTGCCGGCACAAGGCCGCCATCGTCGAGCGCGATCCGTTCGAGAAGGGCGAACGTGCCCTGCTCAACCTCGGGCATACCTTCGGCCATGCCATCGAAACCGAGCAGGGCTACTCGGCTCCAGGCCGCGATGCGCTGAACCATGGCGAGGCGGTAGCGGTGGGCATGGTGCTGGCGGCGAAGCTGTCCACCGACCTCGGCCTGGCCGACGATGCCGACCGCGCTCGCCTGCAGGCACTGTTGGAACGCCTCGGCCTGCCGGTGGCGATCCCGGCCGGGCTGGACCCGCAGGCCCTGCTCGGCCGCATGCGCCTGGACAAGAAGAACGTGGCCGGCCGCCTGCGCCTGGTGCTGTGGCGCGGCATGGGGCGCGCCGAAGTGGTGCCGGACGTCGATGAGGCGGCGGTACTGAAGGTGCTGTCAGCCAGGTAGAGCCGGCCGCTGGCAGGCTCCTCCACGCATGAAGTTGCCGGCCAGCGGCCGGCACTACCACGTTGCGGCAAGGGTCACCCCTGCCCCGCTACAATCGGCGCCATGCACGTCTACCTGCAACATCCCGACGCCGGTGCGCAGGCACCGCGTTTCCTGCGCCTGAGCCTGCAGCCGGACCTGTTCGGCGGCTGGGAGCTGCTGCGCGAGAGCGGCCGCGTCGGCAGCCGCTCGCAGCTGCGGCGCGAGCTGTTCCTGCAGGCCGACGACGCCCGCCACGCCTTCGAGAAGGCCCGCGATGCCGAACTGCATCGCGGCTTCCAGATCCTTTCGCACGGCGACTGACGCCGCTGCTCCTCCCGTCCAAGGAATGCCCATCGTGACCAGCCCTCTCCGCAACGATCGCCTGCTGCGCGCCCTGCGCCGCGAACCGGTGGACTGCACCCCCATCTGGCTGATGCGCCAGGCCGGCCGCTACCTGCCGGAATACCGCGCGACCCGGGCCAAGGCCGGCAGTTTCCTGGCCATGGCCAAGACCCCGGAGATCGCCTGCGAAGTCACCCTGCAGCCGCTGCGCCGGTTCCCCCTGGACGCAGCCATCCTGTTCTCGGACATCCTCACCATTCCCGATGCGATGGGCCTGGAGCTGTACTTCGTCGAAGGCGAAGGCCCGAAGTTCCGCCATCCGGTGCGTGATGAAGCGGCCATCGCCAAGCTGGCGGTGCCGGACATGGAGCAGGACCTGGGCTACGTGATGGATGCGGTACGCCTGATCCGCCGCGAGCTGGACGGCCAGGTGCCGCTGATCGGCTTCTCCGGCAGCCCCTGGACGCTGGCCTGCTACATGGTGGAAGGCGGCGGCAGCAAGGATTTCGCACGCATCAAGGCGATGGCGCTGAACCATCCGCAGGCGCTGCACCGCCTGCTGGAGGTCACCACCGAAGCGGTGATCGCCTACCTCGGTGCGCAACGCGCGGCCGGTGCGCAGGCGCTGCAGGTGTTCGACACCTGGGGTGGCGTGCTGTCCCCGGCGATGTACCGCGAGTTCTCGCTGCGTTACCTGCAGCGGATTGCACAGGGCCTGGATCGCGGCGAAGGCAGCGAGCGCACGCCGCTGATCCTGTTCGGCAAGGGCACCGGCCTGCACCTGGAAGCACTGTCGCAGACCGGCGCCGATGCACTTGGCCTGGACTGGACGCTGGACCTGGACGAAGCAATGCGCCGCACCGGTGGTCGCGTCGCGCTGCAGGGCAACCTCGACCCGACCACGCTGTACGCCTCGCCGGATGCGATCGCCACGGCCGCAGCGCGCGTGCTCGACACCTATGCCGCCGGCAACGGCGGCTCGCGCGAAGGCCATGTGTTCAACCTCGGCCACGGCATGTCGCCGGACATGGACCCGGCGCATGTGCAGGTCCTGGTCGACGCGGTGCACGCGCACAGCCAACGCTGAGCATTCCGCATGCCATCACGGCGCGATGTTGATCGCGCCGTGACCCGCAGTGCGCGATCATGGCGGCCCCCACGCTGCACCGGCCACACCCCATGTCCACATCGCCATCGACCTACAACCGCCAGCGTCCCCTGCTGTGGCTGGTGTCCCTGGCGATCTTCATGCAGATGCTGGACTCGACCATCGTCAACACGGCGTTGCCGGCGATGGCGGCCAGCCTGGGCGAGAGCCCCCTGCAGATGCAGTCGGTGGTGTTCAGCTATGCGCTTGCGGTCGCCACCTTCATTCCCGCCTCGGGCTGGATCGCCGACCGCTATGGCACCCGGCGCACCTTCCTGGTGGCGATCATCCTGTTCACCCTCGGCTCGCTGGCCTGCGCGTTGGCCCAGCACCTGCACCAGCTGGTCGGCGCGCGCGTGCTGCAGGGCATCGGCGGTGCGATGCTGCTGCCGGTCGGTCGGCTGGCGGTGATGCGCTCGGTGCCGCGCGAGGATTTCCTGCGCGCGATGAGCTTCATCGCCATCCCCGCGCTGGTCGGCCCGCTGATCGGCCCGACGCTGGGCGGCTGGCTGGTCGAGATCGCCTCATGGCACTGGGTGTTCCTGATCAACCTGCCGATCGGCGTGATCGGTTTCATCGCCGCGATGAAGATCATGCCCGACCATTACGCCAGCCATCGCACCCGTTTCGACCTGCGCGGCTACATCATGCTGGCCTTTGCGATGGTGGTGCTGTCGCTGGCCTTGGACGGCATCTCCGGACTCGGCACCCCACACGCGCTGGTGATGCTGATGACGGTCGCGGGCCTGGCTGCGCTGGTGGGCTACTGGCTGCATGCCGCCAATTCCACCGCACCCTTGTTCTCGCTGGCCCTGTTCCGCGTACCCAGCTACCGCATCGGCATCCTCGGCAACCTGTTCTCGCGCATCGGCAGCAGTGCCATGCCGATGCTGATTCCACTGCTGCTGCAGGTCGGCCTCGGCCTCGGCCCGATGAACGCCGGCCTGATGATGGTGCCCGTAGCGGCGGCTGGCATGGTGTCGAAGAAACTGGCAGTGAAGCTGGTCGAACGTTACGGCTACCGCCGCGTGCTGATGACCAACACCGTGCTGGTGGGGCTGGCAATGGCCAGCTTCATCCTGATGACACCTGGCCAGCACCTGGCCTGGCGCCTGGTGCAGCTTGCGTTCTTCGGCGCGGTCAATTCACTGCAGTTCACCGTGATGAACACCGTGACGCTGCGCGACCTTGACCGCGAATTCGCCAGTTCCGGCAACAGCCTGCTGTCGATGGTGATGATGCTGGCCGCCGGTTTCGGCGCTGCGGCGGCCGGCAGCCTGCTGGCCGCGTTCGGCAATCACCTGGACAGCAACAGCGCGACCGCCGCGCTGCATGCCACATTCCTGTGCGTGGGCGCGATCACCCTGACCTCGACGATGATCTTCTGGCAGCTGCCTGACACCAAGCCCGAACCGCGGCAGGTCGAGCACGTCGCGGAGTGAGGGTGGTTCGGCAGGGCCTGCGGCCCTGCACCCGCGGTAGTGCCGGCCGCTGGCCGGCAACAGCAACAGCCAAAGCGGCATTCCGTGGGTTGGCGGGGCGGTGTCGCAGTGCGGGGACGCCGCAAGTACGTCCTTGTAGGCTTGGCAGCCGCATCCATGCGGCTGACACCCCGCACTGCGACACCGCCCCACCTCTGGACACCGCCCCACCTCTGACAGATTCCGGCGGCTCTTAATAGGTGTCGACCTTGAACGACACATCTGTCAGATATCGAAATCGATCTGGGGTCAGATCCGTTTTCCTACGGGAAACGGATCTGACCCCACGCCATTTCGACAGCACGCAGAATTCTGTCGAAGGCGGGTGCAGGGCCGCAGGCCTTGCAGAACCTACCTACCCGTGACCCTGGCGATCGCTTCCACCAACAGCTCACCAGTCACCGGCTTGCGCAGGAAGCCGCCAATGCCGGCTGCTTCCACCTGCTGCTGCAGGTCCGGATCGGTCCGCGCGGTCACCGCCAGCAGCGGCAGCATGTAGCCCTGGTTGCGCAGGTGCTGGGCCAGCTCGAAACCGCTCAGGCCCGGCAGGTCCAGATCCAGCAGGCCGACGTCGAAATCGCCGGCACTGACCTCGCGCAGCGCCGCCAGCGCATGGCCGGCATGCACCACCTCGTGGCCGCGTGCGCTCAACAGGCCACGCACCACGTCGGCCACGGTGGCATCGTCCTCGACCAGCAGCACTCGCAGCGGCGGCATGTTCGCCGCTTCGTCGCGTTGTCCCTCGGCCGATGCCTCGGCATCGCTGTTCACCACCAGCGGCAACGGCAAGGTCACACCGAAACAGGTGCCCCGGCCCAGCTGGCTCTCCACCTGGATCCGCCCCTGCATCGCATGCGCCAGCTCGCGGCAGATCGCCAGGCCGAGGCCACTGCCACCGTACTGCGCGGCGGTACGTGCACCATCGGCCTGCTCGAAGCGGCGGAACAGGCGCTGCTGTTGTTCCTGGCTGATGCCCGGGCCGGTATCGCGCACCTCGAAGTGCAGCGCACGCAGCTCGCCATCGCAACGTGCATGCAGGGTGATAGTGCCGCGGCTGGTGAATTTCACTGCGTTCGACAGCAGGTTGAGCAGGATCTGCCGCACGCGCATGGCATCACCGGTCGCCTGCAGGCCCGCAGGCAGCTGGTTGTCGAGGACGAAGCGCAGGCCCTTCTGTGCAGCCAGCGGGCCCATCAGCGCCGCCAGATCCTGCAACAGGCCATTCAACGCAAACGACTGCGACTGCAGTTCCAGGCGCCCGGACTCGATCCGCGCCAGGTCCAGCGCATCGTTGACCAGGTGCAGCAGGTGCTCGCCAGCATGCCGGATCGACTGCGTGTAGCCACGCTGCTGCGGGTCCAGTGGCGAGGCAAGCAGCAGCTCGCTCATGCCCAGCACGCCGGTCATCGGCGTGCGGATCTCATGGCCAAGGTTGGCCAGGAAGCGGGTCTTGGCCGCCGACGCCTGCTCGGCCAGTTCCTGCTTGTGCAGCGCCAGCTGGTAGGCGTGCCGCCGCTGCAGGCGGCGTCGGTACAGCCAGGCAAACCAGCTGGTCAGCAGCAACCCGACCGACGCCAGCACCAGCAGGCCGGACAGGCTGCGCCACCACGGCGGCTGCACGCGGAATTCCAGGCTCTGCACCCGCGACCACACATGGTCGGCCGACCGGGCCTGTACTTCCAGCCGGTAGCTGCCCGGCGCCAGGCGCGAGAACAGGCGCTCGCCGGCCGGGCCGACTTCGACCCAATCGGGGTCGTAGCCGGCCAGGCGGTAGCGGTACGTATTGGACGCCGAGTCGGCGAAGGACAGCAATCGCGCGACGATGCGCAGGTCGCGGTCGCCATCGGCGATCTGCAACGGCGCATCGTGGGTCATGTCCAGCACCTGCTCGTTGCGGCGCACTTCCACCCGCTCGATCACCAGCGGGGCGCGACGGACCGAAGGCCGTACCTGCTCCGGGTCGAACACCACCGCGCCCGCTGCCGTTCCGGCCACCAGGTGGCCATCGGCCGCTGCGATCAAGGTGTGCTCGCGGAATTCCTGGCTTGGCAGGCCGTCGTGCACGCCGTACAGGCGCACGCTCTGCCCATCGGCACTGACACGTACCAGGCCGCGTGCGCTGGTCGCCCAGGCCACGCCCTGCGCATCCACCACCAGGCCGGAGGCGGAGATCGCCGGATAGCCCTGTTCGGCACCGACCACCGCCTGCCGTTCCAGGCGTCCCTGGCTCCAGCGGTAACGGGACAGGCGACCATCCTCGGACAACCAGACCTGGCCGTCACGGCCCACATGCAACGCATGGATCGCCGTTGCCGGCGCACCCGGCACCGGCTGGAAGCGCTCGCTTTCCGGCAGCCACTGCAGCAGGCCACGGCTGCTGGCCAGCCAGATGTGGTCCTGCGGACCGCATTCCACATCGAGGTTGAGCTGGCCCTGCTGCAGGCCGCGCTGGCCATTGTCCAGCTGGCGCCGCACGTGGCCGTCGAGATCGCGCTGCTGCACGCCTGCGGGCAGCATCAACCAGAGGCTGTCGCCGTCGCAGGTCATCATCGCTTCGACCACCCCTTCCATCGCCGCATCTGCGCCGGCATCACGGCCCCAACGACGCAGTTCGCGCCGTTGCGGGTCGTAGCGCACCAGCGCATCGGTCGATCCAATCCAGACCTGGCCACGCCGGTCCTCACGCACCGAGGTCAACCAGTGCATGCCGTTGACCCAGGTGCGATGCTGCTCGATCCTGCCGGTCTTCGGATCGAAGCGGTCCAGCGCGCCATGGCTGCCCACCGTCCAGACGCCGCCGTTGCTGGAGGGACTGGTACCCAGCACGAGCGCATTGCGCAGCGAGCTGGGGTCGTCCTCCAGGCGCGACAGCACCGAGAACTGCCACCAGCGTGGCAGCAGGTGCCACAGCCCGGCATTGGTGCTGGCCAACCAGATGCCACCTTCGCGGTCCTCGTAGGCACCGGTCCAGTTCGGCCGTACCGGACCGCGCGCGATCGCGCTGTACAGCGGCACGGTCTGGTACTGGCCATCGACCGCACGCCCCAGCCCGGTGCGTGTATCCAGCCAGTGCCCGCCCTGCTCATCGCGCAGCATCATGCCCAGCACCTGCTCGCCCGGCGGCAGCTTCCACGGGGGGGCTTCGAAGCGGCCATCCGGGCGGCGCACGGTGGCGCCGGCCATCGTGCTGATCCACAGGCTGCCATCCGGTTCGGCGGTCAGTCCGTTGATCAGAAGGCTGGGGATGATGTCCGTACCGACACGCTCGAAGTCGGTCCCGGTCCAGCGCGCCACGCCATGCTTGGTGCCGATCCACAGGCTGCCATCGGCCAGCGTGGCCAGGTAGGGCACCGACGACGAAGGCAGGCTGCGCGGATTGTTCGGCTCGGGCAGGAAGCGCTGCAGGCGATCCTGGCTGTCCAGGCGGTACAGGCCGCCTTCGTGGGTACCGAACCAGATCGAGCCATCAGGCGTGCTGGCCAGGCTCCAGACCGTGTTGGTACCCATCAACGGCTGGCTGCTGCGGTCGTAGAAGTGCAACTGGCGGCGGTCGGCCGACATGCGCACCAGGCCGGCGTTCTCGGTGCCTATCCACAACTGGTTGCGGGCATCGACCAGCACCGTCCAGATGCGGTTGTCACGCAGTCCATCCTCGGAACGCCACACGCGGTAGGTGCGGCCGTCATAGCGGGCCAGGCCATCGTTGGTGGCGATCCACAGGTAACCGTAGCGATCCTCGGCCATGCGGTTGACGGTATTGGACGGCAGGCCATCGAACACCGTCACCTGCCGCGGGCTCGGAGGCACCGGCTGTGCCGCAGCGGGCAACGCGCAGCACAGGAGGACCAGCAGCAGCATCGCCGCCCGCAGATACACCACCGATTGCCTCCTCACGCTGGTCCTGATGATTCCCGCGCTGCGGGCGTCGGCATGGTAAACCGAAAGTCGCGCCGTTCACGCCCGGCGTCGGCGTCGTCACGCAGTCGCCTGTCGTTTCGCACGTGCCTGGGCGATGGCCGCCACCAGCAGATCACCGGTCACCGGCTTGCGCAGGAAGCCATCGAAGCCTGCGGCCAGCACCTGGGTTTCGGCGTAGGCATCGGAACGCGCAGTCACTGCCACCAGCGGCAGTTCATAGCCCATGGTACGCAGCTGGCGGGCGATGGCCGTACCGTCCAGCGCGGGCAGATCGAGATCGAGCAGGCCGACGTCGAAACCATCGGTGGCGATCTCCGACAGCGCGCCCAGGCCATGCAGCACGTGGACCACCTCATGCCCGCGCACGCGCAGCAGGCCGGCGATGACCTCGGCCACCGTGGCATCGTCCTCGACCAGCAGGATGCGCAGCGGCGGCAGTTCCGGCAGGGCCGCCACGTCGCCCGCTTCGCTGGCGGCCTGGCGCGTCCAGGGCAGGGGCAGGCGCACGCGGAACCGCGCGCCCTTGCCAGGCTGGCTGTCCACTTCGATGCGCCCCCCCATCGCCACCGCCAGTTCCTGGCAGATCGCCAGCCCCAGACCACTGCCGCCGTAGCGCGACGCGGTACGCGGGCCGTCGGCCTGTTCGAAACGATGGAACAGGCGCTGCTGCTGCTCGGCGTTGATGCCCGGGCCGCTGTCATGGACTTCGAAACACAGGCCGCCCTTTTCTTCCAGGCGTACGGCCAGGCCGACGTGGCCGCGCTCGGTGAATTTGATCGCGTTGCCGAGCAGATTCAGCAGGATCTGGCGCACGCGCATCTCGTCGCCACTGACACTGACCGGCCCGGGCGGGTCTTCGCCGCGCTGGAACACCAGCTGGCGTTGCTGCGCCATCGGCTGCATCAGGCCCTGCACCTGGTCCAGCAGCTCCCCCAGATCGAACGGGCGCAGGTCCAGCTCCAGCCGCCCGGCTTCGATCCGGGCCAGGTCCAGGGCATCGTTGACCAGCCGCAGCAGATGGCTGCCGGCCTGCTGGATGGACCCGGCGTAGCCGCGCTGCACCGGATCCAGCGGAGTCGCCAGCAGCAGTTCGCTCATGCCCAGCACGCCGGTCATCGGCGTGCGGACTTCGTGGCCCAGCGTAGCCAGGAAACGGCTCTTGGCCTGCGAGGCCTGCTCGGCCAACTGCTGCTTGTGCACCGTCAGCTGCCATTGCTGGCGGCGGCGCAGCCGCGCGCGGATCGACCAGACCAGAACCACCAGCAGCAACGACCCCAGCAGGATGTAGCCGAATATCGCCATGCCGCTGCGCCACCACGGCGGCAGCACCTTCACCTGCAACTGCTGCGAAGGTGTCCACGCGCCCCGGGCAGTCGCGGCCTGCACCTCGATGACATAGCGGCCGGTCGGCAGCCGCGACAGGGTGCGCTGGCCATCGCCCCCCTGCTCCACCCAGTCCTGGTCGTAACCCTGCACGCGGAAGCGATACCGGTTGCCCTGCGGGCTGGCATAGGAAAGCAGCCGCGCATCGATCTGCAGATCGCGGTCGTCCGGTCCCAGCAGCAGGGTGCCGGTGAGCGGCAGCGGTTGCCAGCCGCGTGCGTCGTCGCGCCGCACCCGCACTTCGGCGATCACCAGCGATGAAGGCGGCAGCACGGTGTCGTCGGCATTCACATCAAAGGCGACCAGGCCGGTCTGGGTAACCGCCAACACGCGGCCATCGGCGTTCACCGCAGGTGGCCGACCGGTGAACTCGGCATCGGACAGGCCATCGCGTTCGTTGAACTGTTGCAGGCGCCGCGTCTTCGGGTCCCACCGCAGCAGGCCGCGCGGCGTCGTCGCCCACAGCTGGCCATTGTCGGCCAGCGCCAGCCCCCCCATGGTCACCGGCGGCACGCCCGCACTGCCGTCGATGCGCTGGATCAGGCGCAGGCTCATGCCATCCCACTGGTAGCGCTCGAAGGCGCCTTGGCGCGCCAGCCACAACTGCTGCGGATCGATCCATGCCAGATCGTAGATCGGGCCGCGCGAAACGCCGGGCACTGCCTCGAAGCGTCCGGCCTGCTCACGCCAGATGCCCATGTCGCCCATCACCCAGGGCCGGCCGTGGGCGTCGAAGCGGATCTGCTCGATCGGCGCATCGGCCGTCCCGCGGAAATGTTCCAGCGGATGACTGTGCAGCAGCCGGCCCTCTGCATCGCGCTGCTGCAGGTCCAGGCCCATCACCGACACCCACACCGTGCCATCAGGGGCCTGCCGCATCAGGTCGATGCGCTGGCGCAGGTCGGCACTGCCATCGATCCGCAGATCACGCAATGCGCCGGTGGCCGGATCGTAGACGCTGATGCGGCCGCCGCGTCCCAGCCACAGGCGACCATCCGGGCGCGGCAGCACCGACCACACCACGCCGTTGCCGAGCTGCCGGTCGCTGGCCAGCAGGCGCAGGGTGCCCTGCGCATCGAGCTGGTACACCCCTCGCGCCGAGCCGACGTAGTAGTTCTTCCCGTCGCTGGCCGCGCTCAACAGGTACTGGCTGTCCAGCGGCTTGCCGTCGAGCTGGTTCCAGATCGAGAAGCGCCGCCAGTCCGGTGGCAGATAGGCCAGGCCCTGGGTCAGCAACGCCACCCACAAACCGCCCTCGTGGTCCTGCAGCAGGTCAAGCACACCGCTGTGCGCGGTCAGGAAGCCGCTGCCGCGGTCCCCCTCCAGCCGGCGCAACGCCGCCGCATCCCCTCGCAACAGGCCATCGGAGGTACCCGCCCAGTAGCCCCCCTGGCGATCGGCCAGGACCAGGGCCGACCGCAGCTGGGCACTGTCGGCCCATCGCGGGCGACTGACCCGGTCCTGCCCATCGATGCGGTAGAGGCCATCGTTCTGGCTGCCTACCCAGATCGAACCGTCTGCATCACGGCTCAACCGGAGCACGCTCAGCCTCCCCAGTTCCCGCGCGGCCACCGGCTCGAAGCCGCTGCCGTTCCAACGCGCCACACCGGCTTCGGTGCCGACCCACAGGCGGCCCCGCGCGTCGACCAGGCTGGTGAAGATGCTGTTGCTGGGCAGGCCACCCGGGCGCGCGGGATCATGGGTGTAGAGGCGCACGCTGCCGTCTTCGCCGAAACGGCAGACGCCATGGTTGTTGGTCCCGATCCACAAGGCGTCGTCGACATAAGCCAGTGCCCAGAACTGCCCCTGGCAGGTGGAATTGACCGTATCGAAGGTCTGGAAGCGCTCGCGGTCGGCATCCAGGCGTGCCACGCCCTTGCCATTGATGCCCACCCAGACCCGGTCCAGCGGGTCGATCAGCAGGGTCTCGATCTCGTTGCCAGGCAACGAGCCCGGC
The DNA here is from genome assembly GCF_059370435.1 of Stenotrophomonas sp. YJH_SMC_94-11. Taxonomy (NCBI): domain Bacteria; kingdom Pseudomonadati; phylum Pseudomonadota; class Gammaproteobacteria; order Lysobacterales; family Lysobacteraceae; genus Stenotrophomonas; species Stenotrophomonas sp. YJH_SMC_94-11. The sequence goes on from NZ_JCAFTR010000012.1 coordinate 87,125, forward strand.
TGTTCCGGGTCGTGCTCCCAGACCCGCAGGCTGTTGCCGTCATAGCGGGCGAGTCCACCATCGGTGGCGGCCCAGACGTGGCCCTGGCGATCCTCGGCCAGCGCCACCACCATGCGAGACGGCAAGCCTTCGGCGGCACCGAAGCGGCGCAGGCGTGGTGTTTCTGCCATGTCCAGGGTCGCAGCCGCCGTGGCCATCGCCACCAGCAGCAGTCCCATACCTGCGATGCCACGGCACCACCGGCGCCAGCCGCTCGTCATCCTGAACCCCCTGTCCTGCGCCGATTGTCACACAGGGCCGGGGTCATGGCTGCAACAGCCTGTTTCCAGCGGCGGCACCACCACGAACTGTTGCACCCATGCACGCAACGTTGGCAGGGGGCTGTGCGTATGATCGCAGCGTCCCCTTCCGGAGCCCGCCATCGATGCGTCCCTGCCTGGCCCTGTTGCCGATGCTGCTCGCCACCGCCCCTGCCTGGGCGGCCGCTGACACCTATCGCCTCGATCCGGTGCACACGCGGGTGCTGTTCTCGATCGACCACGCAGGCTACTCGCAGGCCATGGGCACGGTATCGGGCAGCGAGGGGCGCGTGCGGTTCGATCCCGACAACTGGCGCGACGCCACCGTGGAAGTGGATATTCCGGTGTCGCGGCTGGACCTTGGTGATGCCAAGTGGAACCAGGCCACCTTGGCCCGCAGCCTGCTCGACGGCGAGCGCTTCCCGACCGCGCGGTTCGTCTCCACCAAGGTCGAACCGATCGATGCCAGGCGCGCCCACGTGATCGGCACGCTGACCCTGCGCGGGGTCAGCCAGGAAATCACGCTGGATGTGACCCTCAACGCCATCAAGCGCTATCCGCTTCCCCCGTTCCGACGCACCGCCGGTTTTTCCGGCAGCACCACGCTGAGCCGGCGCGCGTTCGGCATCACCGCCTGGCCGGGCGTCATCGGTGATGCAGTACAGCTGAGGATCGAGGCGGAAGCCACCCTCGACCGCAGCGACGCCCCGGGAACTCCCGCTCCCCTTCCACACTCCGACCCCAAGACGGCCCGCTAGAGGACCCCTCATGACCGCCAAGAACACCCCCGCCGCCTGGGGGAGTGTCAGCCAGATCCTGCACTGGTTGATCGCACTGCTGATCCTCGCCTTGGGCGTGGTCGGCCTGACCATGGGCGAACTGCCCAAGACGCCCAAGTACTTCTGGGTCTACACCGCGCACAAGTCGATCGGCATCACCGTGCTGGCGCTGGTGCTGTTCCGCCTGGGCTGGCGCCTGTACGCCGGGGCACCGAAGCCGGTGCCGGGCGTGCCCAGCTGGCAGGAGCGCATTGCCAGCGCCACCCACGTGCTGCTGTACGTGCTGATGTTCGCCATCCCGCTGTCGGGCTGGCTGTACGACTCGGCCAGCGGCCTGCGCCCGTTCCGCTGGTTCGGCCTGGTCGACGTGCCCAAACTGAGCGGCCCCGACCCGCAGGTTGTCGCGGTATCGCATGCCATCCACGAGTACGGCTTCTGGCTGTTGATCGCGGTGGTGCTGGCCCATGCCGGCGCTGCCTTCTACCACCACCTGTTTCAGCGCGATGCAACGCTGTCCCGCATGTTGCCGCGTGGCTGGCTCGCCTCCCCTCAGAAGGACTGACCGATGAACCTGAAACTGACCACTCCGGCCGCCGTGGCCGCCGCCCTGGCCGGCATGCTGGCCACCGCTCCGGCACTCGCTGCCGATTACGCGCAGGCTCCCGGCGCCGGTTCGATCCTGGTGTTCGCCACCAAGTACGACGGCGAAGTGTTCACCGGCAGCTTCCCTGGCTTCGCGACCAAGCTCAGCTTCGACCCGGCCAACCCGGCTGCCGGTTCGCTGGATGTGGTGATTCCGCTGGCAGGCGCCAGGAGCGGCAACAGCGATCGTGACTCGACCCTGCAGGGCGCCGACTTCTTCAACGTCGGCAAGTTCGCCACCGCGCGCTACACCGCCAAGGGCTTCCGCGCCATGGGCAATGACCAGTTCGCCGCCGATGGCACCCTGGAGCTTCGTGGTGTCAGCAAGCCGGTTACGCTGACCTTCACCTGGAAGCCGGGCACCCAGCCGGTGCTGACCGGCAAGGCCACGGTCAAGCGCCTGGACTTCGGCGTCGGCGGCGGTGACTGGGCCGACACCAAGACCATCCCGGACGAAACCGCGATCAGCACGATCGTGAAGTTCGACGCGAAATAAACCGCATCTGGTAGTGCCGGCCGCTGGCCGGCATCACCGGGAACAGAGGGGTTGCCGGCCAGCGCCCGGCACTACCGATCGACGGCCAACCACGCCTGAACCGTGGCCGCGTCGAACGGCCAGTCCAGCTCGCGGTCGCCGCGCTCGTCACGCAGCACCGGCACCCGCGTGCCATAGCGCGCTTCCAGCGCCGGCTGGTCGTCCAGGAACACCGATTCGAACTCCGGCGCCCGTGCCCTGGCCAGCTCGGCCAGGGCCATGTCGCACAGGTGGCAATCGTCACGTTGGATAAGGGTCAACACCGGCCGGACTCCCGTGGCGGAAATGCTGCGCCGCAGCCATGGAAGTGCGGCGTGAACCGCTAGAATAGCGATCTCTTCCGGTACCCGCAGTACGGCAACCATGGCTGTCAGCACGTTCGACGTTTTCAAGATCGGCATTGGCCCGAGTTCCTCGCACACCGTCGGGCCGATGAAGGCCGCCGAGCGATTCATCCATCGCTGGCTGCTCGACCCGGGCCGCCTGCACGAGGTCGCGCGCATCCGCGCCGATGTCTATGGCTCGCTGGCACTGACCGGCCGCGGCCACGGCACCGACAAGGCGATCCTGCTCGGCCTGGAAGGCCAGCGGCCGAACCTGATCGATCCAGACATCATTCCGGCCACGCTGGAGCGCATCCGCAGCAGCAAGCGCATCCAGCTGATGGGCCAGCACGAGATCGCCTTCGACGAGAAGCGCGACCTCGGCATGAACAAGCGCCAGAAGCTGCCCTACCACACCAACGGCATGCGCTTCACGGCCTACAACGCCGACGACGAAGTGATCGCCACCCGCGACTATTATTCGGTCGGCGGCGGCTTCGTGGTCAACCAGGACGACGCGGCCGATGATCGCATCGTGCCCGACGAGACCCCGCTGCCCTACCCGTTCAAGAGCGGCGACGAGCTGCTGGCGCAGACCGCGCGCAGCGGCCTGAGCATTGCCCAGCTGATGTTCGAGAACGAGAAGTGCTGGCGCAGCGAAGACGAGATCCGCGCGCGGCTGCACGAGATCTGGAGTGCGATGCAGTCGTGCGTGGCGCGCGGCATCCGCGAGGAAGGCGTGCTGCCGGGTGGCCTGAAGGTGGGCCGTCGTGCGCCGGCGTTGTACCGCGAACTGTCGTCGAAGCCGGAAGCGGCGATGCGCGACCCGCTGACCACGCTGGACTGGGTCAACCTGTACGCACTGGCAGTGAACGAGGAGAACGCTGCCGGTGGCCGCGTGGTGACTGCGCCGACCAACGGTGCGGCCGGTGTGCTGCCGGCGGTGCTGCACTACTTCGATCGCTTCTGCCCGGGCGCGAACGAACAGCGCGTGTTCGACTTCCTGCTGACCTCGGCGGCGATCGGCATCCTCTACAAGGAAAACGCCTCGATTTCCGGCGCCGAAGTGGGCTGCCAGGGCGAGGTTGGCGTGGCCTGCTCGATGGCGGCCGGTGGCCTGGTCGCGGCACTGGGCGGCAACCCCAGCCAGATCGAGAACGCCGCGGAAATCGGCATGGAACACAACCTGGGCCTGACCTGCGACCCGATCGGTGGCCTGGTGCAGATTCCCTGCATCGAACGCAACGCGATGGGCGCGGTGAAGGCGATCAATGCCTCGCGCATGGCGATGCGTGGCGACGGCAAGCACAAGGTGTCGCTGGACAAGGTGATCAAGACCATGCGCGACACCGGCCGCGACATGCAGGACAAGTACAAGGAAACCAGCCGCGGTGGCCTGGCGGTGAACGTCATCGAGTGCTGATGACCCTGGGTAGAGTCGACCGCTGGTCGACTATCGCGTGCAGCGCGGGATTTTCGCGGTCTGATCGAAGAGCAGTCGACTGACAGTCGACTCTACCCCGTTGTCCCTGGCCGGTCGGACGACACCGTCACCGCGTTCCGGTTAGGCTCGGGGCTCCCCCACCCCGGATTGCCCCATGCGCGTGATCGCTGCCGCCCTGCTTGCCTGCCTTCCGCTGACCACCCTGGCCGCCCCCACCTACGGGCCGCGGCTTGAGGGCTTCGATTACGGCTATCCGGTCAAGACCTTCGCGCTGGAATCGCAGCGGCAGCCGCTGGAGATGGCCTACCTGGACATCGCGCCGAAGAAGGCACCCATCGGCGTGGCGGTGCTGCTGCACGGCAAGAACTTCTGTGCGGCCACCTGGAAGGAATCGATCAAGCCGCTGGTTGCCGCCGGCTATCGGGTGATCGCTCCGGACCAGGTCGGCTTCTGCAAATCCAGCAAGCCCGAGCGCTACCAGTACACGTTCGCACAGCTGGCAGCCAATACCCATGCCCTGCTGCAGCAGCTGCAACTGGGCGACGTGCCGGTGCACCTGGTCGGGCATTCGATGGGCGGCATGCTGGCCGTGCGCTACGCGCTGATGTACCCGCAGGACCTGCGCAGCCTGTCGCTGGTCAACCCGATCGGACTGGAAGACTGGAAGGCGCTGGGCGTGCCCTGGCGCAGCGTCGACGCGTGGTATGCCGGTGAAATGAACATCAGCTACGACAGCATCCGCCGCTACCAGCTGGATGTGTACTACGACGGCAAATGGAAGCCGGCCTACGAACCCTGGGCGCGGATGCAGTCAGGCATGTACGAAGGGCCCGGCAAGCAGGCCGTTGCATGGAGCCAGGCGCTGGCCTCGGACATGGTGTTCAACCAGCCGGTGGTCTACGAACTGAAGAACGTGCAGGTGCCGACCACGCTGTTCATCGGCCAGAAGGACCGCACCGCGATCGGCCGCGACCTGGCGCCGGCTTCGGTGAAGGCGACGCTGGGCAACTATCCAGCGCTCGGCAAGGCGGCGGCCGCAGCGATTCCCGGCGCGACGCTGGTCGAGTTCGCCGAACTGGGCCATTCGCCGCAGGTGCAGGACCCGAAGCAGTTCAACGCCGCGTTGCTGAAGTCCTTGAAGTCACGCTGACCGGCAGGGCGCCCCTGTAGAGCCGAGCCCACGCTCGGCTCATGCGACAGGATGGGGATTCCGTCAGGAGCAGCCGAGCATGGGCTCGGCTCTACAAGAACTGTGCGATCAGCCGACGATCCGCAGCACGTCATCCAGCAACGCGGCGGCGGTGACTTCCGCGCCCGCACCCGGGCCCTGGATCAACAGCGGCTGGCGACGGTAGCGATCACTGTGGATGGCGACGCGATTGTCGGTCCCCGCACCCTGCGCCAACGGGTGATCGGCCGGCAGCTCGCGCAGGCCCACCTGCGCACCCCCACCGTCAACACGGCCGACGAAACGCAACACGCGGCCGTTTTCGCGTGCCCGCTGCCAACGCGCCTGCAGCGGCGCATCCAGCTGCTCCAGCGCAGCCACTGCGCCCTCCAGCGGCAACGCGGCCAGCGTTTCAGGTACCAGTGAGTCCACCTGCACCTGCGAAGCATCCAGCGCCAGCCCGCTGCTGCGGGCCAGGATCAGCAGCTTGCGGCGCACGTCCTCGCCGGACAGGTCAAGTCGCGGATCCGGCTCGGTGTAGCCGGCCGCCAGCGCCTCGCGCACCGCCGCCGAGAACGGCGACTTGCCGTCATAACGATGGAACAGCCACGCCAGCGAACCGGACAGCACGCCCTCGATGGCATGGATGTGATCACCACCGGCCACCAGTGCGCGCAGGCTGCTCAGCAGCGGCAGCCCGGCACCGACGGTGGCGCTGTCACCATAGCGCGCACCACTGTCGGCACAGCTGTCTGCAATGGCCTGCGCGCGTGACAGCTGCGCACCACGGCCCAGCTTGTTGGCTGTCACCACATGCACGCCGCGCGCCAGCCACTGCACGTGACGTGCGGCCACGTCTTCGCTGGCGGTGGCATCGACCACCACATCGCCACGCTCCAGCCCTTCGGTGCTGGCCCACGCCGGCGAACTCTGGCCATCGCGTGGCGCACGTCGCGCCAGTTCCAGCGGCAACGCCAGGTCACGATCGATCTCCAGCGCAGTGCGCGAGTTGGCAAGCCATTGCACGCTCGGCAGTTCCAGCCCGCGAGCCTGCAGCGTCTGGTAGCGCTGCACGAAGGCCGAGCCGACTGTGCCAGTACCGAGCAGCGCCAGGCGTCCCGCGCCCAGCGCTGGAATTTCAGCAGCGAGTGCGCTCATGCATCCACCACCTGTTTGCGGCGTGCGGCCGCATCGATCACGACTTCGGCGCGCTGCAGCGCGGCACCGAGATCGGCCAGCAGGTCGCGCTCGGCCTCGATGCCGACCGACAGACGCAGCAGCCCTTCGCTGATACCGGCCGCTGCGCGTGCTTCGGCGGTCATCGCCGCATGGGTCATGGTCGCCGGATGCGCGATCAGGCTTTCGACGCCGCCCAGCGATTCGGCCAGGGTGAAGCAGCGCAGGCCATCCACGAATGCGCGCACTGCCGCGTGCGGATCTTCACCGGCGCAGTGCGCAAGCTCGAACGACAGCATCGCGCCGAAACCGCTCTGCTGGCGCGCCGCGATGGCATGGCCGGGATGTTCGGCCAGGCCCGGGTAGTACACCGTGCCGACCGCCGGATGCTGGTCCAGCAGGGCAACGATCGCGGCGGTATTTTCCTGGTGCACGCGCAGGCGCGCATCCAGCGTGCGCAGGCCACGCAGGGTCAGGAAGGCATCGAACGGTGAACCCGTCAGGCCCAGCGCGTTGCCCCACCACACCAGCTGCTCGTGCACTGCCGGATCACGCGCGACCACTGCCCCGCCCACCACATCGCTGTGGCCGTTGATGTACTTCGTGGTGGAATGCAGCACCAGGTCCGCACCGAACGACAGCGGTTGCTGCAGCGCTGGTGACAGGAACGTGTTGTCGACCACCACGAGTGCGCCGGCCTTGTGCGCGGCATCGATGACGAAGCGCAGGTCGGTGATGCGCAGCAGCGGGTTGGACGGCGTTTCCACCAGCACCAGCTTCGGCTGGGTGGCCAACGCCTGTGCCAGTGCGCGCGGATCGGTCAAGTCGGCGGTGACCAGTTCAAAGTGGCCCTTCCGGGCCAGCGCATTGAACAGGCGCCAGCTGCCACCGTACGCATCGTGCGGCACCACCAGGGTATCGCCCGGCTGCAGCAGTGCGTTCAGCACCAGGTTGATCGCGCCCATGCCGGTGGCGGTGACCACACCACCGACGCCCCCTTCCAGTTCCGCCAACGCCTCACCCAGCAGGTCGCGGGTCGGGTTGCCACTGCGCGTGTAGTCGTACTGGCGCTTGTTGCCGAAGCCTTCGAAGCTGAAGTTCGACGACAGCACGATCGGCGGCGTGACCGCGCCATGCGCGGTGTCCCGATCGATGCCCGCACGGACGGCGGCAGTGGTGCGACTACAGGACGGCTCGTTGGCGTGCAGGCTCATGCGGACTCTCCAGAGGTGCGGAAGGCGGTGGCGAGGATCGCGTCGATGCGATCGGTTTCTTTGAGGAAGGCGTCGTGGCCATAGGGCGAACGCAGCACGCGCAGGCTGCCGCGCGGGCCCAGCCCTTCGACCAGGCCGACCAGGTCGGCCAGCGGCACCAGGCGGTCGCCCTCCACGGCCACCACCACGGTCGGCGGCAGGATCGCGGCGGGGTCGACACGGTGCAGGTCGATCGATTCGGACAGGCGCAGGTAGGCGGTCACCGGCGTGCGCGCGACGTACTGCGCGCCGGCGGCGTCGAGGTAGTCTTCGGCGGCCACGCGCACGCGGCCATTGATGACCTCCGGGGCAGCGTCGAAGCGCTCGCCGAATTCTTCCGGGGTGCGGTAGCTGAGCATGGCGAACTGCCGGGCCAGGGCCAGGCCGTGGTCTTCGCCGCACTGCAGCTGGCCCAGCGCAACCGCGCGGCGCTGCAGCGCGCGCCACGCGGCGGCATAGGGATGCGGGCGGTGCGCGCCGCTGGCCAGCACCAGTTGGCGCACGCGGGCGCGGTGACGGATCGCGAACTGCTGGCCGACCAGCGCGCCATACGAATAGCCGACGAAGGCCTTCAGCGTGCGGATGCCGAGATGGTCCAGCAGCAGCGCCAGCGCATCGGCCTGGTCGGCAGTATCGATCGGCACATCCAGTGCACCGTCGGCACCGATGAAATCGAAGGCCAGCACGCGCAGCTGCTGCGGGTCGAGCGCGCGGCCGGTACCCACAAGCGCTTCGGCCCAGCCCTTCTCGCTGAACTGTGCGTTGGACGCCACGTGGCGATGGGCGGAAATGCCACCGGCCAGCACCACCACCGGCGCGTTGGCCGGGCCCACCCACTCATAGCGCAGGCGCACCGGGCTGGGGCCTGCATGGCGCATCGACAGCACCGCGGCGAACTCACCGCGCTCGGCGTGCACGCGGTCTGCGACCGGCACGCTGACGGGGACGAAGGGCTCGGGGCGAATGGCGGTACTGGCAGCGAAGCTCATGGCGGGATCCGGTTGGGGAATCGGCCATCGAGCCTTCGCGGGCCCGCGTTCGAGATGCACGTGGGGTGCATGGTTCGAACCATCTTTCGGTGGACGCCACGGTCCCCGCAGGATTTGGCACCTACGCAGACGCTAGCGCGCCTGCGGGCTGCCCCGGCTTCAAAGGGCCTGTCCCTCTGCCGGTCTCGATGGTGGAGCCACGATGCCAGCCCTTTCCGGCACTGTCAATCCCTTCATGCGGATAAAGCGATAGATATTTCCAGAATCAGTCTGCGAGGGCCGTCCCGGTCGCCCCGTTCAGGATCGGGTACAGTCCCGGCGGTCCTCTCGCTGGAAACGCCGATGCCGCGCCTGCCCCTGTCCTGCCTGCTGTTGCCTCTGCTGGCGAGCGCGACCGCACACGCCGGCGACTGGCGCCAGGGCTGGGGACTGGCTCCCCCTTCCGCGCCTGCCACCCGCGCAGGCAGTGCCGAGGGCGCCGCCCCCATGGCCCGGTTGCGCCTGCAGCCGGTCGGTACGCAATGGCAGGCGCGGATCGACAACGGGCTGGCAGGGCCGCTGCAGATCCAGCTGCGCGCCGCCCCCGGACACCCGGTCGAAGGCCTCCCGGTCGAGTCGCTGATCCAGGGCGACAGCAGCCTGGTGGTCGGCCACCTGCCCGCCCCGATCGATGGCCGCCTGCTGGATCTGCGCCTGCAGTCGGTGCCGGGCAACCCTGCCGCACAGGCCGAAGATGTCGGCTATCGCCTGCCGTTCGATGCGGCCCGCCTGCGTGTGGACCAGGCGCCGCAGGGGCGATTCAGCCATGACGACGAGGAGAACCGCGACGCGGTCGACTTCGCACTGCCGGAGGGCACCCTGGTGCTGGCCGCGCGCGAGGGCACGGTGATGCAGATCCAGGATGGCTTCCGTGGCAACGGCCAGGACCGCGAGCGCGATGGTGCCCGTGCCAATTTCGTCCGCGTGCTGCACAGCGACGGCAGCATGGCCCTGTACGGCCACCTCCAGGCCGGCGGCATGCGCGTGCGCCGCGGCCAGGCGGTGGGAGCCGGGCAACCGATCGGCCTGTCCGGCAACAGCGGCTACAGCACTGCGCCGCACCTGCACTTCGTGGTGCAGGTCAACCGCGGCATGGGCCTGCGCTCGGTGCCGGTGCGCATCTTCGCCGGGCAGGGCCAGCTGCAGTTCGCCCGCCACGGCGAGGCCGACGGCGGTATCGGGCGCTGACCGGCCCCGGCCGGTATAATCGGGCGCTTATCTCTTTGAAAAGCGCCCCGGGCGGGCGCCACTGCCATGTCCGAAGTCGCCATCGAAGCGTCGCGTCGCCGCACCTTCGCCATCATTTCCCACCCTGACGCCGGCAAGACCACGCTGACCGAAAAGCTGCTGCTGTTCGGAGGCGCGATCCAGATGGCCGGTTCGGTCAAGGGCCGCAAGGCCGCCCGCCACGCCACCTCCGACTGGATGGCGCTGGAAAAGGAACGCGGCATCTCCGTCACCTCCTCGGTGATGCAGTTCCCGTACGAAGGCAAGATCGTCAACCTGCTCGACACCCCTGGCCACGCCGACTTCGGCGAGGACACCTACCGCGTGCTGACCGCAGTGGACTCGGCGCTGATGGTGATCGACGTAGCCAAGGGCGTGGAAGAGCGCACCATCAAGCTGATGGAGGTGTGCCGCCTGCGCGACACCCCGATCATGACCTTCATCAACAAGCTCGACCGCGAGGGCAAGGACCCGATCGAGCTGCTGGATGAAGTGGAGACCGTGCTCGGCATCCAGTGCGCGCCGGTCACCTGGCCGATCGGCATGGGCCAGCGCCTGAAGGGCGTGGTTCACCTGCTGACCGGCGAGGTGCACCTGTACGAACCGGGTCGCAACTTCACCCGCCAGGACTCGACCATCTTCCCGTCCATCGATGCGCCCGGCCTGGCCGAGAAGATCGGTGCACAGATGCTGGCCGACCTGCGCGACGAACTGGAACTGGTGCAGGGCGCCAGCCATCCGTTCGATCTGGACGCTTACCGCGCCGGCAAGCAGACCCCGGTGTTCTTCGGCTCGGGCGTGAACAACTTCGGCGTGCAGCCGCTGCTGGACTTTTTCGTCGAGCATGCACCGTCGCCGCAGGCGCGAACCACCACCGGCCGCGAAATCGCACCGGAAGAGAACAAGCTGACCGGCTTCGTGTTCAAGATCCAGGCCAACATGGACCCGCAGCACCGTGACCGCGTGGCATTCATGCGGGTCTGTTCGGGCCGTTTCAGCGCCGGCATGAAGACCTTCCACGTGCGCACCGGCAAGGAAATGAAGCTGGCCAACGCGCTGACCTTCATGGCCAGCGACCGCGAGATCGCGGCCGAAGCGTGGCCCGGCGATGTGATCGGCATCCACAACCACGGCACCATCTCCATCGGCGATACCTTCACCGAAGGCGAAGCGGTGACCTTCACCGGCATTCCCAACTTCGCCCCGGAACTGTTCCGCCGCGCACGCCTGCGTGATCCGCTCAAGCTCAAGCAGCTGCAGAAGGGCCTGGCCCAGCTGTCCGAGGAAGGCGCGACCCAGTTCTTCCGCCCGCTGACCAGCAACGACCTGATCCTGGGTGCCGTCGGCGTGCTGCAGTTCGACGTGGCCGCCTACCGCCTGAAGGACGAGTACGGTGTGGAAGCCACCTTCGAGCCGGTCAGCGTGACCACTGCGCGCTGGGTCCACTGCAGCAACGAGAAGAAGCTGGAAGAGTTCCGCGAGAAGAACGCGCTCAACCTGGCGCTGGATGCGGCCGGCCACCTGGTCTACCTCGCTCCGACCCGGGTCAACCTGCAGCTGGCCCAGGAACGCTCGCCGGATGTGCGTTTCTCGGCCACACGCGAAGCGGCGCACACCGTTTCGGCAGGCTGATGCCACGGGGTCGGATCCCTTTCCTCAGGAAAGGGCTCTGACCCCTGCAGTGCCGGGCGTTCATCCACGCATGGCGTGGATCTACCATGGACCCGGCGCAGGCCGGCAATTCATCGACCATACGGTGACGGGCGTGCACGTGCCGCCCATCGCGGCGATGATAGGAGGGTGCGGGTCCCCCTCCCCGCGAACGATGCCTACGCCATGTCCACGACTTCCGTTGCTTCGATCCGCGAAGAAATCGCCAGCGCCCTGACCCATGGCCTCGGTGCCGTGCTCGCCCTGGGCGCCGGCGCGGTGCTGATCACCCTGGCCGCAATCTACAGCGATGGCTGGCAGCTGGCCGGCGCCATCGTGTTCGGCATCGCGCTGCTGCTGCTGTACACCGCGTCCACCCTGTACCACGCCATCCAGCACCCGGTCGCCAAGGGCCGGCTCAAAGTGTTCGACCACTGTGCGATCTACGTACTGATCGCCGGCACCTATACCCCATTCACCCTGATCGGCCTGCGCGGCCCGTGGGGCTGGGGCCTGTTCGCCGCGATCTGGACCCTGGCCCTGGCCGGCGTGGTGTTCAAGCTGTTCTACACCGGTCGCTTCAAGCGCCTGTCCACTGCCATCTACGTGGCCATGGGCTGGCTGGTGATCGTGGCGGTCAAGCCGATGCTGGCCTCGATCGACGGCTGGACGCTGGGCTGGCTGCTGGCCGGCGGCCTGTCCTACACGCTGGGCACCTATTTCTACCACCGCGAATCGATTCCCTATTCGCATGCGATCTGGCACCTGTTCGTCATCGGTGGCAGCGTCTGCCACTTCGTCGCGGTCACCATGCAGGTGCTGTAGCACCGGCCCGTGCGTGGCGCGTGCACGCCGCGCACATGGACGCTTCGCGCCCCGTCCACGATGAGGGGGCAACCATGGCAGCGTGAATGCCGCCGCCTCCCCTGCCACAAAGCGCACGAACCGCTGGCGCCTGCGCAGCCCCGGCCCGCGAGGCCGGCGCTGGCTGACGCTGCTGATCTTCCTGCTCGCGGCGATCCTGGTACTGATCGCACTGTGGGACTGGAACTGGTTCAAGGGCCCGGTCGAGCGCGCCGTGCAGGCCCGTACCGGCCGCGCACTGCACATCGGCCATCTGGATGTCGACCTCGGCCGGACCAGCACCATCCGTGCCGATGCGATCACCTTCGCCAATGCCGGTTGGGCCAGGCAGCCGAACATGGCCACGGCCGACCGCGTCGAGATCGATGTGCGCGTGTGGCCCCTGCTGCGCGGCAGCGTGCAGCTGCCGGAAGTGCGCCTGACCCGACCGGACGTGCTGCTGGAAACTGCCCCTCGCAAGGGCGAACCGGGCAACTGGGACTTCCTCGGTGACAGCGCTGGCGGCACCAGCCCGCAGCTCAAGCGCCTGCGCATCGACGACGGCCGGCTGCAGTTCCTCGACGCACCGGGCAGTACTGATATCCGCGTGGGCGTGCGCAGCGGCCAGCCGAAGCAGGCCGATGCCTCGCCGCCGCTGCTGGTGCAGGGCAAGGGCCACTGGCAGGGAAACCCGTTCACCCTGCAGGGCGGAACCGAATCACCGCTGGAACTGACCAACAGCGACCACCCGTTCCGCATCCACCTCGACGGACGCGCCGGCGCCACCCACGCGGTGGCCAGCGGCACGCTGACCAATCCGTTCCAGCTGCGCGTGTTCGACCTGCAGTTCGCACTCAGTGGCCAGGACCTGGCCGATCTCTACCCATTGCTCGGCATCGCCATTCCACCGTCCCCGCCCTACGCGCTGAACGGACGCCTGAAACGCGACCACGACCTCTGGCGTTACGACGGTTTCACCGGCAAGGTGGGCGACAGCGACCTCGGTGGCAGTCTTCAGTTCGAGGTGGGCCGCGACCGTCCGCGGCTGACCGCGACGCTGGAATCCAAGCGCCTGGACTTCGATGACCTGGCCGGCTTCGTCGGCGCGCCGCCGAAGACCGGCGGCGGCGAAACCGCCAATGCGGAGCAGAAGGCCGAGGCCGCACGGGTGGCCGCGCGCGCGCGCGTGCTTCCGGACACGCCCTACAACCTCGGCAAGCTGCGTGCGATGGATGCCGATGTGCGCTGGAAGGCCCACCGCATCAACGCACCGTCATTGCCATTGGACGACATGGATGCCCATCTGCTGCTGGATGACGGGGTGCTGCGGCTGGCACCACTGAACTTCGGCGTCGCCGGCGGCGATATCCGCAGCATCATCCGCATGGACGCACGCCAGCCGCAGATCAGCACTGCGCTGAAGGCGAGCGTGCGCGGCGTTCAGCTGGGCCAGCTGTTCCCCGATGCCAAACTGGCCGAACAGGCCAAGGGCGGCATCGGCGGTGAGGTGGACCTGAGTGGCCGCGGCAATTCGATCGCCGCGATGCTCGGCAGCAGCAGCGGCAAGGTCGGCCTGGCGATGGGCCGTGGCCATGTCGGCAACCTGGTGATGGAGCTGGCCGGCCTGGATATCACCGAATCGCTGAAATTCCTGGTGACCGGCGACAAGCAGATTCCCCTGCGCTGCGCCTTCGCCGAGTTCGGTGTGCGCGACGGCCTGATGACCAGCCAGGCGCTGGCGGTGGACACCACCGACACGATCCTCATCGGCGAAGGCACCGTCAGCCTGCGCGACGAAACCCTGGACCTGCTGTTGAAGCCGCGCCCGAAGGACAGGAGCATCCTGGTACTGCGCTCGCCGCTGCACATTGCCGGCACGTTCAAGGACCCGTCGTTCCGCCCGGACTTCAAGGCGCTGGGCATCCGCGGAGTGGTGGCCCTGGCACTGGGCAGCATCGCCCCGCCGGCGGCCTTGCTGGCGACGATCGAACTGGGGCCGGGCAAGGATGCCGACTGCGGTGGGCAGTATGCGAAGTAGAGTTACAGCGTTGTTCGCGGCGCCTCTTTTCCCGCGCGTAGAGCCGGAGCAAGGCGACAGGCAGGACACGCCGTAAATACGTCCCTGTAGGCTCGGTCGGCGCATCCATGCGCCTCACGGTCCTGCCTGCCGCCTTGCTCCGGCTCCGGACAGTTTCCTGCGCGCGCGGAACGAGAGCGAAATTCAAAGTCAAAAAGAAAAAAGCAAAGTCAAAAGCTGTTGCCAACCAAGGTTGGCGGCTACCAAAGGCGAGGCACAGCGCATGTACGCACCGCGCTCGCGGAAATGTTCCAGAGGCGGAGGGCATGGGCGTGCAGGACCGTTGGCGCCATGGATGGCGCCATCGAGCCTACAGGGACGTACTTGCGGCGTGTCCTGCACGCCCATGCCCTCCGCCTCCCAACGTATCAGGAAGGCGCTGCTTTGGCTTTGGCTTTGGCTGTGGCTTTGAGCTTCGAAAAGCGGGCCGGCGGGCCGCAGGCCCGCCAGCGACACCCTCACCCGGCGACGATGTACTGCTGCAGTTGATCCAGCTCCCGCCGCTGCGCATCGATCACCGACTTCACCAGGTCGCCGATGGAGATCACCCCCAGCACCTGCGCGCCCTCCACGACCGGCAGATGGCGGATGCGATAATCGGTCACCAACTGCAGGCAATGCTCCACCTGCTCGCCCGGCGACACCGTCACCACCTGCGACGTCATGATCTCTGCCACCGCCGTATCGCGCGAAGAGCGATCACGCAACACGATCTTGCGCGCGTAATCACGCTCGGACAGGATTCCCACCAGCCGCGGGCCGTCCATCACCAGCACCGCACCGATGCCCTTTTCCGCCATCAACCGGATCGCATCGATCACCGCCGCATCCGGCGCGACCGCGTGTACTTCAGGAGACTTGCCGTCCAACAGTTGCCGTACCGTGGTCATCTGCCTGCCCTCCCAGGGTGGGTTGCGGGACCGAGTCTGCCACGGACGATGCTAGCCAGGCGTCAACCAGGTACAACGGCCGCTGCTTGGACTCCTCGTACAGCCGCCCCAGGTACTCGCCGATCAGGCCAAGCGCGATCAGCTGCACGCCGCCCAGGAACAGGATCACCGCCATCATCGTCGGCCAACCCGCCACCCGGTCGCCATACAGCGCCGCCTTCACGATCACCCACAGGCCGAACAGGAAAGCGACGGCCGCGGTTGCCAGCCCGAGGTAGGTCGCCGCCCGCAACGGCACGGTCGAGAACCCGGTAATGCCTTCGAGGGCGAAATTCCACAGCCGCCACAGGCTGAACTTGCTGGTGCCGGCCACGCGCGCGTGGCGGTGGTAGGGCACGGCGATCCGCTTGAATCCCACCCAGCTGAAAAGCCCCTTCATGAAACGGTGGCGCTCGCGCATCCCGCGCAGGGCGTTCAGCGCGCGCGGTGACAGCAGGCGGAAGTCCCCGGTATCGGCCGGAATCGGTGTCCGCGACAGGCGGCCCATCACCCGATAGAACATCGCTGCCGTGGCGCGCTTGATCCAGGCCTCGCCATCGCGGGCCATGCGCGTGCCGTAGACGTTGTCATGACCTTCGCGCCAGCGCGCGACGAACTCCGGCACCAGCTCCGGCGGGTCCTGGCCGTCGGCATCGAGGATCATCGCCGCACCCTCGTGCACCAGATCCAGGCCGGCGGTCAGCGCCGCTTCCTTGCCGAAGTTGCGCGACAGCTTCAGCGCCGATACGCGTGCATCGGCCTGGGCCAGCCCGGCGATCACTTCCCAGGTACGGTCATGGCTGCCGTCGTCCACATAGAGGATGTGACCTTCGATGTCGGGCATGCCGTCGAGCACCGCGCACAGCCGTGGATGCAGCAGCGGCAGTGCCAGGGCCTCGTTGTAGGCGGCGATGACGAAGGTAAGCCGTTCGCGGGTCATGCCCGGATTGTACGTTGCCGGCACGCGCCCGGCCCGTCGTTCGCCAATTGCAGCGCCGGGCTCAGTCCTCCGACAGATAGGACGCACCACCCAGCTGGCGCGCCTGGCGTTGGATCCACGCGGCCCGCCGCTGCACATACGGCCCAGGCTTTGCCGCGTTGTAACGACGCGGTGCCGGCAGTACCGCGGCCAGGCGCGCGCTCTCGGCCGGGCTCAGCCGAGCAGCATCCTTGCCCCAGAATTTCTGCGCTGCCGCTTGCGCGCCATACACACCATCACCGAATTCGGCAATGTTGGCGTACATCTCCAGGATCCGCTCCTTTGGCCACAGCGCCTCGATCAGCACCGTGTACCAGACTTCCAGGCCCTTGCGGACCCAGCTGCGGCCCTGCCACAGGAACAGGTTCTTGGCCACCTGCTGGCTGATCGTGCTTGCGCCGCGCAGGCGCCCGCCCCTGGCGTTGTGGTCGCGCGCCTTTTCGATGGCCTGCAGGTCGAAGCCGTTGTGGTCGGGGAAGCGCTGGTCTTCGGCCGCCACCAGCGAGATCGGCAGGCTCGGCGCCATCTGGTCGAGGTCGCGCCACTGGTAATGCAGCCGATAGGACCAGTCGGCCTCGCCCAGCGCCTCGCCATAGCGCCACAGCATCACCATGGACACCGGCGGGTCGATGAACCGCAACACCAGCACCTGCAGGCAGCTGAAGGCGGCCAGCAGCACCGGCAGCCACAGCAGCCGCTTCCAGCGCCAGCGTCGCCGGCGCGGCGCGGCCACCACCGCCTCTACCTTGTGCTGCTCTCCCGCTGCCCCCATTACTGGTGCATCCTTCTTCTGTCTGGTTGTCGGCGCATTATCCGGCAACCGCCCCCGTTTACGCGCGATGTGAGCCGATGACCGCCAATCCCGATTCCCTGATCCGTTTCCTGCTCCCCGACGCCGGCGTGCGTGGCGTGCATGTGCACCTGCAGGCCACCTGGCAGGAAATCCTGTCCCATGCCGCTTACCCGGACGCCGCTGCCGAACTGCTTGGCGAGGCCTGCGTCGCCTCGGCGCTGTTCACCGGCCACACCAAGATCGACGGGCGCCTGTCGGTGCAGTTGCGCAGCAGCACCGCGCTGCGCACCCTGTTCGCCGAATGCACCGCCGCCGGAACCCTGCGCGGTATCGCCCAGCTCAGCGAGGGTGGCGACGCACCGCGTGACCTGTCCCGCCTCGGTGATGACGCAATCCTCGCCATCACCATCGAGAACCCCGGCTTGGACCCGCGCGAGCCGCAGCGCTACCAGAGCCTGGTCGCGCTGACTGCGCCGGAACTGGACGAGGCCTTCGAGGACTACTTCCGCCAGTCGGAGCAGCTGCCGACCCGCCTGCTGCTGGCCGCCGACCGCAACGGTGCCGCCGGCCTGCTGCTGCAGAAGCTGCCGGGCGACGAAGGCGACGAGGATGGCTGGGCCCGCACCAGCGCCCTGTTCGAAACCCTGGGCAAGGCCGAACTGCTGGCGACCCCGGCCGAGCAGCTGCTGCACCGCCTGTTCCACGAGGAGCGGCCGGAACTGCTGGGCGGCAAGCCGCTGTCCTTTGCCTGCTCCTGCTCGCGCGAGCGGGTGGCCGGCATGCTGCAGTCGCTGGGGGAAGAGGAGGCCCGCGCGGCCGCCGAGGCCACCGGCGCCGTCGAGGTGCGTTGCGAATTCTGCGGGCGTGAGTATCACTTTCCATTGACGGAGTTCGGCATACTGTTCCACGGCGCCCAGGGGGCTGTAGCGGCGCCTGAACGACTTCAGTAAACGGCAGTCTTGTACCTGGGGAGGATCAAGGCTTGTTAAGAATTCATAAACACCCTAGGATCGAGTTCCCGTCCCCACGGGAACTTCCGTTGTCCGTCCCTGTCTGAACTGGTCCGATGCGTACCTTCCTGCGTCTACCGCTGGCCCTGCTGATCGCCCTTGGCGCGATCACGGGCGTGCATGCGCAGAGCAAGGACACCCGCACCGTGCTGCCGGTATGGAACAAGGGCAGCGGCAAGGTCGAGGCGCTGCTGTACCTGGAGCCGACCGGCGAACAGGCAGCCGGCGCCCGCTGGCATTTCGGCCGCAATTCGCTGGACGCGGCCTTTGGCCTGTCCTCCGGCGATTCGCTGGGCCTGCTCTGCAACAGCAGCAGCGGCACCAGCATCAGCGGCCTGGCCAGCCATTGCATGCTGGCCAGCCTGGGCGACGAGGATGATCTGAACAGCCGTCGTTTCAGTGGTACCGCCGCGCTGAACCGCGGCAACAGCCGCCTGGGCATCACTGCCGGCACCGGCCGTGAAACCCTGCCCGCCTGGTTGGCGGGCCCGAACAAGACGCCCTCGCTGCGCGCCGAGCAGAACGATCTGACCGTGTTCGCACAGAAGAACATCGGCCGCGAAGGCTTCGTCTCCATCGCCGGTACCTACGCCAAGGCACGCCTGGTACCGCTGGCCGACGCTTCGCCGGCCATCGTCGATCGCTGGGACAGCAAGAGCCTGAGCATCGGTGCCGGTTACGGCAACTTCACCGGCAGCATCATCGGCCGCGTGGTCGACGTGCCGGGCAAGCCCGGCAAGTGGGAAGGCCTGGGCATCGGCCTGACCTGGCGTACCCCGTGGTCCGGCCAGCTGACCGTCGGCGCCGAGAATGTGATCAGCCGCGGCAAGAATCCATTCTCCCCGCGCAACGAAAGCAACGACGACGGCACCGTGCCGTACGTGCGTTACGAACAGGATCTCTGATCCCCTATCAGGTTCAGCAACGATATTCCCGAAGGCGCCGAAAGGCGCCTTTTTTGCATCTGCGTGCCTGGCTTGCACTTGCATGAGCGGTATCGACCGCAGAGCGTATCGACATATTGGGATACATATCAGTCGAAACTTTTTTCATCATTCTGCGTTAACAAACGAGGCAGATCAGCATGACCATACCAGCAACTCGTTGATTGGGCTGGTAAAAGCGAGTTTTTACCAAAATCACAGACTTCATTAACACAGCTTTAATTCTTGGCGAACGCCCGTTACTATCGGGTCAGCCTCGCGATTTGGGAGCGCTTTTTCGCTCCCCCGCCGGGCATTAACCCCAGCCAAGATTTCTTGGAGAGAGAGAGCCAATGAAACTCAAGTCCAGCCAGCTGCGTGACGCAGTTGTGATCGCGCTTGTCGCCGGTGCCACCACCGCGACGGCCCACGCCCAGGAAGCCACCAACCTCGACCGCATCGAGGTCACCGGTTCGCGCATCCGTCAGGTCGATACCGAAACCGCCCAGCCCGTTCTGAGCATCAGCCGTGCTTCGATCGAGAAGAGCGGCTTCAAGACGGTTGCCGATGTCCTGCAGAACATCGCAGCCGCCGGCAGCCCGGCCATCAGCCGTTCCGAGCCGCTGTCCTCCGGCGAAGCCGTCGGTGGCTTCTACATCGACCTGCGCAACCTCGGTGCCGAGCGCACCCTGGTGCTGGTCGACGGCAAGCGCCTCGGCGCCAGCGTCAGCGGCCTGCAGGACGTGTCGCAGATTCCGTCGGCCATCGTCGAGCGCATCGACGTACTGAAGGACGGCGCGTCGTCGATCTACGGCTCCGACGCGATCGCCGGCGTGATCAACATCATCACCCGCAAGAACTTCCAGGGCCTGGAAGCCAACGCCTACGTCGGCCAGTACGGCGAAGGCGACGGCCAGAAGACCAGCTACGACTTCGTGGCCGGCTTCACCGGTGACCGTGGCTCGATCACCATCGGCGCCGAGTACGCCGAAGAAAAGGAAGTGTGGGCCAAGGACCGCTGGTTCAGCCGTTACCCGCGCACCACCTTCCACCCGGCCCAGAACTGGAGCCCGGTCAGCCAGTGGGGCACCATCATCGATCCGGATACCGATGACTGGCTGGTGCTGAACCGCGGTGGCGACTATCGCGACGTCAACCAGTACCACGACCAGGACTTCGCCGGCATCACCGGTGATACCAGCAACTCCAACACGCAGATGCACCTGCTGACGCCGACCAAGCGTCGCTCGGTGTTCGCCAACGTCCAGTACGACCTGACCGACAACATCCGCTTCGTCTCCGACCTGCTGTATACCCGTCGTGAGTCGCAGGCCCAGGTCGCAGGCTATCCGTTGCAGTCCGCGTCGTATGAGCGCCTGGGTGCCAAGTGGGATGCCGACAGCTACTACAACCCCTTCGGCAAGGACATGGGCTTCATGCGCCGTGGCTGGGAAGTGCCGCGCCTGTCGACCAACAAGCTGACCACCTTCCGCTTCACCGGCGCCCTGCAGGGCAGCTTCCAGTTCAATGACAAGTACTTCGACTGGGAAGCCGGCTACATCTACCAGAACTCGGAGAACCAGCAGAGCCAGACCGGCAACTACAACGTGCTGGCGGTCAATGCCGCCACCGGTCCGTCGTTCTTCAACCCGGCCACCGGCCGCGTCGAGTGCGGTACGGCCGCTGGCCTGGTTGACGGTTCCAATCCGATCTATGGCCCGGGCGCCGGCGGCTGCCTGCCGTGGAACCCGGCCATTCCGTACGGCCGTACCGGTGACGGTGGCCTGACCGGCAACCCGGATCTGCAGCAGTTCCTGTTCCCGACCACCAAGAACACCGGTGAAGTCACCACCAAGACCTACTACGCGAACATCGCCGGCAGCCTGTTCACCCTGCCCGCCGGTGACCTGGGCTTCGCGCTGGGTTACGAGTACCGCGAAGACAAGGGTTCGTACAATCCGGACGCGCTGTCGCAGACCGGCTACTCGACCGATCTGGCCGCCGGCCCGACCGGTGGCGGTTACGACGTCAACGAAGTCTATCTGGAGTTGAATGTTCCGATCCTGGCCGACCTGCCGGGTGCCAAGGAACTGAGCTTCAACGCCGCCACCCGTTACTCGAAGTACAGCACCTTCGGCGACACCACCAACAACAAGTTCGGCCTGAAGTGGAAGCCGATCGACCAGCTGCTGGTACGTGCGACCTACGCCGAAGGCTTCCGTGCGCCGACCATCGACAATCTGTACGGTGGCAGCTCGCAGACCTTCGCGTACTTCACCGATCCGTGCGACACCTCGTTCGGCTCAACTGATCAGCCGGGCGTCGCTGCCCGTTGTGCCGCGGCCATCGGTCCGACCGCCAGCACCTTCCGCCAGCTGCGCCAGGGTTATGTGCCGGCCAGCGGTCCGGATGAGCAGACGCCGGATCCGTTCAACGCCGTCTCCAACCCGAACCTGACTCCGGAAAAGTCCAAGTCCAAGACCGTTGGCCTGGTGTGGAGCCCGACCTTCGCCCAGGGCCTGAACATGAGCCTGGACTGGTGGAACATCAAGATCACCAACACCATCGTCACCGACAGCCCGGATGACCAGCTGAACGACTGCTACGTGCTTGGCATCGCCGAGCGCTGCAACTCGTTCACCCGTGATCCGAACCGTCACAACGTGATCAACCTGACCTACGCACCGCGTAATGCCGGTTACCAGGAAACCGAAGGCTTCGACTTCGACGTGGCGTACCGCTTCGAGACCGACAGCTGGGGTACCTTCAGCGCCAACCTGCAGAACAGCTACGTCACCAAGAACGTGCTGAAGACCACCAACGCGCAGCAGGTGCCGGTGTCGATCCTCAACGGCTTCGGCAGCAACTTCCGCCTGCGTTCGAACCTGGTGCTGGGCTGGGAGCGTGGCGACTGGGGCGTGACCTGGGGCACGCGCTACTTCTCCAGCGTCAAGGAGCGTTGCTACTACAGCGACGAGTGCAGCCTGCCGGACTTCGGTTCGCCGGATCCGGTGCGTGACCAGCCGATGAACAAGCGTGGCTCGACCATGTTCCACGACGTCCAGGTCTCCTGGAACGCACCGTGGAATGCGACCATCGCCGTCGGTGCGCGCAACGTGTTCGACCACTACGGCCCGCAGATGTACTCGGCACCGAACTCGCAGTTCTCCTACTACGGTGGCTACGACATCGGTCGCTTCATGTACATGCAGTACAAGCAGAAGTTCTGATCGGGAACCTGATCAGCTGATGCAGCAACGGCCCCGAAAGGGGCCGTTGTTCTTTGTGCGCCATGGACGGGCGCTGGCCAGCGCACAACAAAAAAGGCCGCAGCATCGCTGCGGCCTTCCTTCGAGATCATTTCCGGGCGCTCATCCGTTCGGAATCAGCGTCTCGATCAGATGCTCGACGTACGCTTCGAAATCCTCGCGCGCCTGCTTGGGCTGCTGCAGCTGCAGCGACAACTGCAGGAAGCCGACATAAGCGGCGTACGCAAGGCGTGCGCGATGACGCGCATCGGTCGAGCTGAGGCCGGCCTGGCGGAACGAGGCGACCAGATAGTCGAGGCGACGCTGCGAGACCCGGTCGATCACCGGCCGCACCATCGGATGATCCAATGCCTTCAGCAGCTCGCTGTAGATGATGTGCGGCTGCACTTCATGCGCCACCATCTGGAACAGCTGGCGCAGGCGCACACGCGGATCCGGTACGTCTTCCAGGCTGCCGAACACCTGTTCCTGTTCGAACAGTTCCCAGCGTTCCAGCGCCGCCTGCAGCAATGCATCGCGCGAAGGGAAATGCCAGTAGAAACTGCCCTTGGTAACGCCGAGCCGCCGTGCCAGCGGCTCTACCGCGACGGCGCCGACCCCTTGTTCAGCAATCAGATCGAGGGCCGCCTGGGCCCAGTCTTCGGCACTCAGGCGGCTGTTGCGGCCGGCGCGCGGTTCGCCGGCGGAAGCGTCAGGTTGATTCATGGGCTGATTTAACCATACGCCGGGGTTCGTTGCAGTACGCGGTTGCGGTCGAAACCGTCGCAGGCCCCTCGGAAGGGTCCCTCCACGCGCATTCTGCAACGCACCATACCGTGCAGTATTGACTTCCCCTCGAAGCTCTCCATACTAGCAAGTATGGTTATGTCCCCAACTCCCGCTGCGTTCCATGACCTGCGCCTGGACGCCGCCCATGGCGCCCGCCTGGCGGCGACCGCCAGCGAGCATGGCCGGCGCGGCCGGGTCCTGTTCGCCCATGGCTTCGGCCAGACCCGCCATGCCTGGAACGCCACTGCCCGCGCACTGAACGCGGCCGGCCTGCAGACGCTGGCCTACGACGCCCGCGGCCATGGCGATTCCGACTGGAATGGCACCGATCTGCCCTATCACGGCGAACAGTTCGCCGACGACCTGATCGTGCTGGCCGGCGAACAGCCGCGCCCGCCGGTACTGGTTGCCGCTTCGATGGGTGGCCTGTTCGGCCTGCTGGCCGAATCGCGCTGGCCGGGCCTGTTCTCGGCCATGGTGCTGGTCGACATCACCCCGCGCTGGGATACCGCGGGTGTCGAGCGCATCCTCGCCTTCATGACCGCCCATCCCGACGGCTTCGCCTCACTGACCCAGGCCGCCGACGTGATCTCGGCCTACATGCCGCACCGGCCGCGCAAATCCGAGCAGTCGCTGCGTGCGCTGCTGCGCGAGGACGGCCACGGGCGCTGGCGCTGGCATTGGGACCCACGCCTGGTGGCCGAGCTGGCCCGCGACAGCGAACAGCACCAGGACGCACTGGCCGAGGCCGCACGCCAGGTGAAGTGCCCGCTGCTGCTGGTCAGCGGCGGCCGCAGCGACCTGGTCACGCCGCAGACCGTGGCCGAATTCCTGGCGCTGGCGCCGCATGCGCGCCATGTACAGCTGCCGCAAGCGACCCACATGGTCGCCGGCGATGACAACGACGCCTTTACCGCTACTGTGTTGGACTATCTGGACGTGTTGCCCGCAGCGGACGCTGCGGCTTCGTCCGCCACAAACGAGCACGTCACCGGAGCACGCTCATGAGCATCGTTCTTCCCTTCCTCGCCTTGCTGCTGGCAGGCGCCTTCGTCGCCTACCACCGCATGCGGCTGGTTACCTGGACGCTGATCAGCGTGGCCCTGCTGGCCGCCTGCTGGTTCATTCCCTACGTCAACCAGACCGCCACCATCGTCGCTGCGGCGGTGCTGGCGGTGATCGCCGTGCCGCTGCTGCTGCCGTTCATCCGCAAGCCGCTGCTGACCGGCCCGATGATGAAGGTGTTCCGCAAGGTGCTGCCGCCGCTGTCGCAGACCGAGCGCATCGCGCTGGAAACCGGTTCGGTCGGTTTCGAGGGCGAACTGTTCACCGGTGATCCGGACTGGAACATCCTGCTCAACTACCCCAAGCCGCAGCTGACCGCTGAAGAACAGGCCTTCCTCGATGGCCCGGTGGAAGAGCTGTGCACGATGGTCAACGACTGGGAAATCACCCACGTCCACGCCGACCTGCCGCCGGAGCTGTGGGCCTTCATCAAGAAGAACAAGTTCTTCGGCATGATCATCCCGAAGGAGTACGGCGGCCTGGGCTTCTCCGCGCTGGCCCACCACAAGGTGATCCAGAAGCTGGCCTCGGTGTCCTCGGTGGTCAGCTCCACCGTCGGCGTGCCCAACTCGCTGGGCCCGGGTGAACTGCTGGTGCATTACGGCACCCAGGAACAGAAGGACCAGTACCTGCCGCGCCTGGCCGATGGCCGCGAAGTGCCCTGCTTCGGCCTGACCGGTCCGTTCGCCGGCTCCGACGCCACTTCGATCCCGGACTACGGCATCGTCTGCAAGGGCGAGTGGAACGGCGAGCAGGTGCTCGGCGTCAAGCTGACCTTCGACAAGCGCTACATCACCCTGGCCCCGGTCGCTTCGCTGATCGGCCTGGCCTTCCGCATGTACGACCCGGATGGCCTGATCGGCGATACCCGCGACATCGGCATCACCCTGGGCCTGCTGCCGCGTGATACCGCCGGCGTCGAAATCGGCCGTCGCCACTTCCCGCTGAACTCGACGTTCCAGAACGGTCCGATCCGCGGCAAGGACGTGTTCATTCCGCTGACCCAGCTGATCGGCGGCGCAGCCATGGCCGGCAAGGGCTGGAACATGCTCAACGAGTGCCTGGCGGTGGGCCGCTCGATCACCCTGCCGTCCACCGCCAGCGGCGGTGCCAAGGCCGGTGCCGCCGTGACCGGCGCCTATGCGCGCATCCGCAAGCAGTTCGGCCTGTCGGTCGGCCGCTTCGAGGGCGTGGAAGAAGCGCTGGCCCGCATCGGCGGCAAGGCGTACAAGATCAGTGCGCTGTCGCAGGCCACCGCCGCTGCGGTTGACCGTGGCGATGTGCCGTCGGTGCCGTCGGCGATCGCCAAGTACCACTGCACCACCATGAGCCGTGAAGTGATCTCGGACATGATGGACGTGATCGGCGGCAAGGGCATCATCCTGGGGCCGCGCAATTTCGCCGGCCGCAGTTGGCAGGCCGCGCCGATCGCGATCACCGTGGAAGGCGCCAACATCATGACCCGCAGCCTGCTGATCTTCGGCCAGGGTGCGATCCTGTGCCACCCGTGGGTGCTGAAGGAAATGAAGGCCGCGCAGGATCCGGATACCCGTGCCGGCCTGCAGGAGTTCGACCGCAGCCTGTTCGGCCACATCCGCTTCGGCATCTCCAATGCCGTGCGTTCGTTCTGGTTCGGCCTGACCGGCGCGCGCTTCGGCGCCGCCCCGGGCGACGCCTACACCCGCCGCTACTTCCGCAAGCTGGACCGTTACTCGGCCAACCTGGCGCTGATGGCCGACATCTCGATGATGACCCTGGGCGGCAAGCTGAAGTTCAAGGAATCGCTGTCCGGCCGCCTGGGCGACGTGCTGAGCCATGTCTACATGACCAGCGCCATGCTCAAGCGCTACCACGACGAAGGTGCACCGCAGGCCGACCAGCCGCTGCTGGCCTGGGCCTTCCATGACAGCGTGCACAAGATCGAAGAGTCGCTGTCGGCCGCGCTGCGCAACTTCCCGATCCGTCCGATCGGCTGGCTGATGTGGGCGCTCATCTTCCCGTTGGGCCGTCGTGCCGAGGCTCCGGGTGATCGCCTGAGCCGCCGCGTCGCCGCCCTGCTGATGGCACCGAATGAAGCCCGCGACCGTCTCGCCAATGGCGTGTTCCTGACCCCGTGCGAGAACAACCCGGGTGGCCGCATCAACAGTTACCTGAGCAAGGCGATCATGGCCGAGCCGGTGGAGCGCAAGTTCCTCAAGGCGCTGAAGAGCAAGGGCATCGAGGCGCTGGACTTCAAGGCGCAGCTGGACGAAGCCGTGGCCGAGGGCGTGATCACCCAGGACGAGCGCAGCCTGCTGGAAGAGCTGCGCACGCTCACCCTGGACACCATCACCGTGGACGACTTCGACACCCACGAACTGCGCGCGGCCAGCTACTACGACCACCAGCACAAGGATCCGCATTCGCAGGCGGCCTGATCGCCCGCGACACGCGTTGCCTTCGACGGCGGGCCTCGGCCCGCCGTCGCGTTATCCGCCGACCGGAATACCCCTCATGTCCACGCCCCTGCTCTCGCTTTACCAACGCCTGCAGCGCTGGCCCGCCGGCACCTGGCTGTTCTCGCGCGCGGTGTGTTTCAAGGCGCCCTACTTCGCCAGCATCGCGCCACGCATCACCCGCCTGGAACACGGTCGCTGCGAAGGCACGCTGGCCGATCGCCGCAGGGTGCGCAACCACATCGGCACGGTGCACGCGATCGCGATGTGCAACCTGGCCGAACTGACCGCCGGGCTGATGGTCGACGCGTCGCTGCCGAAGGGCATGCGCTGGATCCCGAAGGGGATGCAGGTGCAGTACCTGGCCAAGGCCCGCGGCACGCTGCAGGCGGTGGCGCTGCCGGCACAGCCCATTGTGGTCGCGGCAGAGGGCTATGCGCTGCCGGTGACGGTCAGCGTGCGCGACCGCGCGGGGACGGAAGTGTTCAGCGCGGTCATCGACATGTGGATGTCGCCGGCGAAGTAAATTCCCGCGAACGGCGCAGCCCCTCGTGGGTGGGTCGCTAAATGCGGTTTATAGGCTGGCCGGAGGGGTGGGGCCGGGCGGGGACGCCGCAAGTACGTCCGTGTAGGCTTAGCCGCGCCATCCATGGCGCGGATACCCCGCCCGGCCCCACCCCTCCGACCTCTGACAGATCTCTGTGGCGTCCACCCACGGAAGAGAAAAAAGAAGAGCAAGAAGCAAAAGCAAAAGCGGCCCACCGGCCGCTTTTTTCATGCGCGCAGAACCCACGAGCGCAGCGACCCGCTGTTGCCCTTGATCTACTTTTTCTTCTCCGTGGGCTGGCCGCGCACCGAAACTGTCAGGGGAGTGGCGGGTGGGTCGTGCAGGGGCGTTGGCGCCATGGATGGCGCCATCGAGCTTACATGGACGTACTTGCAGCGTCCCCTGCACGGCCCACCCGCCACACCCAACACATGACCCGCTCTACGCGACCATCCCACGAGGGGATGCGCCGTTGGCTGGAAATCACGCCACCGCGCGAAGAACCAACGCCAGGATCGCAGGCACCGCCTGGATCATGAAAATGCGGCGGCTCACGCTGTAGGCGCCATAGCACCCCGCCACCACCACGCAGGCCAGCGAGAACGTCACCAGCACCGGCTGATCGATCACCAGCCCCACCACGATGCCCGCTGCCAGGAAGCCGTTGTAGAGGCCCTGGTTGGCCGCCAGCACGCGCGTGGTGTCGGCCTTCTCCGGCGTGTTGCGGAAGGTCTTCAGGCCCAGCGGGCGGGTCCACAGGAACATTTCAAGCACCAGGAAGTACAGGTGCAGCACAGCGACCAGCACGGTCAGCAACAGCGCGATCACTTGCATATCAAATCCAGCCTCCAGATGGTGATGGTGATGGTGATGGTCAACGCCGCATTTCTGCACCCTTGGGCGACCAACCTCTACGCGGTGTCCCATCAGGGTACGGAAGCGCCAATGGGCCCGTCTCCACGACGGATAATGGCGAGGAGAGTTCCACACCTACTGGCTGGACCACCACCTTCCGCAGATGAACCCTTGGATGCTGCGACAGCCGTTCCAGCATGTTCTCGTCAGAGCCGCGCCCTCCTGTTGCCCGCACGATCACCAACTGGATCCTGCGATAGCGACGCAGCAATTGGATGATGACATGGCAGCAATCACTGCAAGGGCGTCGCTCCGTAAAAAGATACAACACCCCCTCCATCCGCCTCCAATGGGAGAACCGGTAGAGCCGCCGAAGTGCCAGATCAAAGTAGTTGAGCAGCAGGAACTCCGAGTCGTGGTAGACCGATCGCTTGTGCGGGTACCCTGCACACTGATCGGCATGACGGAGTTGCCCCTCGCCTCCGCCAGGGCCCTGCCGCCTCTTCTGACCTCCCCTGCCAGCTGGAGACCCGCCTTTCAACCGCCCCGCGGTGAGCTGGGGAACAGCACTCAACCACGCGTCTGGCTTCAGGTCATTGCTGCGGCGAAGGACGTTCAACTTTCCGTGTGTGGTGCGGGTAAGAACATCAAATTCCAGATCGCGTCGGGCTGCATCGACCGCCCTCGCAAACGCTCGGGAGCTGGGGCCGATAACGTGCGGAAAGATGAGCCGACCGCCAAATCCACGCGCCGAGAAGTTCATCAGCCCGAGGTTGCCCTTGAGCCATCGTCCGACATCCTCCTGCTCATCGAGGGCGTTGGCGAAGAGCGTTCTCTCCAGGTTCCCATTTCGTAGCTGGCTGACCAGCTCCAGTACCGAGAACACCCATGCTTCCAACTGAGCCTCGTCCAGAACGTGGTCCTTTGCGCTCCCCTTGGCCATCCCACTCTCCCTGAAACCAGGCAATCAACAACCCTGCAAGAGCCCATGGTTGCACGGCCTTCAAGCATCAATTGGTGCTCTATCGATCACGCGGCAGCTTCTTTTCTTCGCGCAGCACGCCGAACGCCGCCAGGGTCATGAAACCGGCCACCAGCACGCCGCCAATGAACACCACGTGCGAACCGAACAGGGTCAGCGCCTTGTGGATCCAGGTGAAACCCAGGTCCGCGCCGCGGTACACGACAGTGTCGATCGCTGCGCCGGCCTTGTAGCGCCACTGCCGATCCACGCGGGTGTAGATCGTCTCGCGCGCCGGCTTGGCCAGTGCGAACTCGCTGGCGCGGGTCATCACCTGCACCACCGCGACCATCAGCGGCATCGGCGATGCAGCCAGTACCGAGAAGCCGATCAGGATCGCGAAACCAGGAATCAGCAGCGCCGGCGCGATGCCATGGCGCGACAGCAGCCAGCGGGTCAGGCCCACCTGCATCAGCAGCGCCAGCGCGTTCACCGCCAGGTCGATGCGCGAGAAGAACGCGGTACTGGCCGCCGGGTCGGTGAAGGCCGCGCGCACGATGCTGGCCTGCTGGTTGTACAGCAGCGTGCCGACACCCACGCCGAACACCACCATCACCGCCAGCCAGCGCAGCAGCGGCTCGCGCACGATCAATTTCAGGCCGTCCAGCACGCTGCCGCCCATCGGCTGCTCGCCGGACACCAGCTGCTGCTCGCGTTCGCGCAGCACCGCCCAATACCGCAGCCGCCAGATGCACAACAGGCACACGACCAGGAATCCCGCCGAGACCAGCATGAGGTTGGCGATGCCCACGCGCTGCACCAGCGCACTGGTGATCAACGGGCCGAGGAACGCGCCAACGGTACCGGCCGCACCGATGTAGCCGTAGCAGGCACGCGCCTGTGCATTGGAGAACACATCGGCCATGAAGCTCCAGAACACCGCCACCGCAAACAGGTTGAACACCATGACCCAGAGGAAGAAGGCCATGCCCCGCCCTGGCACCTGACTGTCGAACAGTGCGTAGAACCCCAGCAGGGTGACGATGAAGAAGCCGTACACCACGGGAAGGAACACGCGGCGTGGGAAGCGGCTGACCAGCCAGCCGTACACCGGCTGCAGCACCAGCATGATCACGAACACGCAGGAGAACAGGAACTGCAGGACGAAGTCCTTCAACGCGATGCCGTGGCTGGCGAACCAGGCGATCAGCACGGGCGGGAACACCGTTTCCAGGTCCGCCGAGGCGGCCATCGCCTCACGCACCGGCCGCAGCACGTAGTAGCCGCTGAGCAGGCAGAAGAAGTACAGGAACGACCACCACAGCGCCGGCGACTCGCGCAGTGCCTCCGTCAGGCCCTGCAGCGGCCCCTTCCCCCGTACCGCGCTCACGCGGTGTCCCTCGCCTGAAGACGGCGGTTGGACAGCGGCATGGCAGGCTCCGGGGCGGTGAAGCGCGTACGTTAGCCAATGCACCGCAACATCGCCAGCACGACGCGCCTTCCCGCCTGCGGATGGGCGCTGTGGCCGGGCCCGGATGACACGTTCCGACACATGCTTTCGGGGCGTCAAAATTCCAACTTTTTCAACGAGATGCGCATTCATCTTCGCTTTGTTTGTGCACAAGGGAAAAGCGGCGCTAGAATCGCCATCAGCAGTCGCGCACGGGTCCAACCGATGAAAAAGAACAGCCTGCGTCGCCCGATCCGTTCGGCGGCCACCGGTTTGCTGGGCATGCTGATGCCCGTTGCCTTGTCCACCACCGCGCAGACACCGCCGGCATTGCCGCCGATGCCGACCAACATCGAATCCGCTGCGGGTCCCACTGTCGCCCACACCCAGCCGGCGGCCTACCGCACCGGCCTGGTGCCGCGCGTGCAGGCCCCGGCGCCCGGCTTCAACGTTGCCAACATCGAATCGATGGCGCAGCAGCTCACCTATGGCGAACGCGTGCCGGGCATGGCCGTGGCGATCGTGCAGGGCGGCCGTATCCTCAGCGCGCGCGGCTATGGCGTCACCGACGTCAACAATCCGCTGCCGGTCGATGCCCACACCGTGTTCCGCCTGGCCTCGCTGTCCAAGGCCTTCGCCGGCACCATGGCCGGCCTGCTGGTCAACGACGGCACGCTCCGCTGGGACAGCAAGGTCACCGACTACGTGCCGGGCTTCCGCCTGAACTCGCCGGAAGCCACTGATCGCCTGACCGTGGCCGACGTGCTCAGCCATCGCGTCGGCCTGCCCTACAACGCCTACGACCGCGACATCGAAGGCAACGCCGAGTACTACGCGCTGACCCAGAAACTGGCCAACACCACCCTGAAGTGCCTGCCGGGCGACTGCTATGCCTACCAGAACGTAGCCTTCAGCCTGATCGGCGATGTCGTCTACGCGGCCTCCGGCAGCTTCTACGAGCAGTCGGTCGAGCGCCGCATCTTCAAGCCGCTGGGCATGAACGATGCCAGCCTCGGCCTGGCCGGCATCCAGGCCAGCTCGCGCTGGGCGCGTCCGCATGTGCGCAGCCGCAACGGCTGGGTCTCGCTGACGCCGAAGCCGACCTACTACCGGGTCGCCCCGGCGGCCGGCGTCAATGCCAGCGCCAGCGACATGGCGCAGTGGCTGCTCGCCCACACCGGCCACCGCCCCGACGTGCTGCCGGCACCGCTGCTGGCCACCCTGCATTCGAGCCTGATCAGCACCCCCGGCGAGATGCGTTCTGGCTGGCGCCGCGAGCGCCTGCACTCGGCCGGCTACGCCCTGGGCTGGCGCACCTTCGACTACGCCGGCCACGACGTGGTGTTCCATGCCGGTGCCGTGCAGGGCTATCGCGGCCTGGTCGCGCTGGTGCCGGAACGCGATCTGGGCATCGCCATCATGTGGAATGGCGAAAGCAGCCTGCCCAGCGGCCTGCTGCCGACCGTGCTCGACTCCGCGCTCGGCCTGCCGGCGCAGCGCTGGCTGGACGTGGACACCGACTTCGGCAGCGACAACCTGATGGCCGAGGGCGCAAGCCCGGCGCAGCAGGACAAGCGCAAGGGCAAGGGCGCCTCGGGCAATCGTGCGGTGGCGTCGCCGCGCTGATAAGGCGGGCTCGATCGGGTGTGCGAAGGGCGGCCTGCGGGCCGCCCTTTTGTTGTTGTTTAGAGCCGAGCCGTGCTCGGCTGAGCGGAATCCTGGCGCAAGGCGGCCGAGCATGGGCTCGGCTCTACAGCTCCGCAGCATTAGTGCGCGAAGTAGTGCATGCCGCCGTCCACCGGAATCACCGCGCCTGTGATGTAGCCGGCCAGCGGCGAGGACAGGAACGCCACCAGTGGCGCCACTTCCTCGGGTTCACCGAAGCGTCCGATCGGGATGTTGCTGGCGATGAACGCACGTCGGCTTTCCTCGGTGGGATGCAGGCGTTCCAGGATCTGCGCGCTGTTGATGCGCCCCGGTGCAATCGCATTCACCGTAATGCCCTGCCCGGCCACCTCCGACGACAGCCCCTTGCTCCACAGATGCAGCGCCGCCTTCGCCGCAGTGGCCGCGTTCACCGCACGCGGTTCCATCGAACCACTGAAATTGATCACCCGTCCCCATGCCTGCGCCTGCATGCCAGGCAACAGCGCCTGGGTCATCCGCCGCGCGGCGGAAAAGTTCAGGGCGATCGCTTCCTCCCAGACATCATCATCGGCATCGACGGTGGTCGGCCGGGAGCCACCTGCGGCGTTGACCAGGATGTCGACGCGTTGCAATGCCTCCCGGGATGCCTGCGCGATGTACCGGACGTCACCGGCCACGGTGACATCGCCGGCCACGATGACCGGTGCCGCGCCGCCTTCAGCTTCGATCCGCGCCGCAAGCGCCTGCAGCGGTGCCCGCTGCCGTGACGTGATGGCAACGCGCACGCCCTGGGCCGCCAGCTGCCTGGCGACGGCGGCACCGATGCCGCTGGCCGCGCCCGTCACCAAAGCGGTGCGGCCTTCAAGATTCAAGTCCATGGTGTTCTCCTGTCCGCATGGCCGGCCAATCCAGCCCTTGCACGACATGCTGTTTGATCACCCCTGATTGATAAACTCCGCGCAGGTTTCAGCATTCAACACCCGGGGTGTCAGATGAACCTGCTGGAAAGCATGCAGGTCTACGTGCTGATCGTGGACAAGGGCAGCCTCAGTGCTGCAGCTGCGGCGATGGACATCTCCGCGACGATGGCCGGCAAGCATCTGCGTGCATTGGAATCACGGCTGGGCATGCAGCTGTTGAGCCGAACCACCCGGCGCCAGCACACGACGCCGTTCGGCCAGGACTACTACACGCGCTGCCGGGAGATCCTGCGCCTGGTGGACGAAACCGATGCGCAGGCGCAGCACCAGCACCTGGCACCGGCGGGCACGCTGCGCATCAGTGCACCGGTGATCTTCGGTACGCATGCGCTGGTACCGGCGCTGGCCGAGTACATGACGCGCCATCCGGATGTCCGGGTCGAAGCGACGCTGACCGATCGCGTAGTCGACCTCGCCGAAGAGGGCTTCGAAGCGGCGCTGCGGATCGGCACGCTGGCCGACAGCAGCGTGCTGGTGGCGCGAGCCCTGGCCCCTTATCGCCTGATGATGTGCGCCTCACCGGCGTATCTGGCCAGGCATGGCGCGCCAGACAGCGTGCATGCACTTGCCGGCCATCAATGCCTGTCGTTCGAACCGAGTGCACTTGCGCAGTGGCTGCAGGACGACGCTGGCGAGCTCGACCACGTGCCCGACGGCCGGCTGCAGATCAACAATGGCGAAGCGCTGCGTTCGGCGGCGCTGCATGGCCTGGGCATCATCCTGCAGTCGACGCTGCTGCTGGCAGCCGATGTCGAGGCTGGGCGACTGGTGCAGCTGCTCCCAGGGCACGGCCAGGCCGGTCGGCCGATGCACGTGGTCTATGCGCACGATCGTTACCATTCCACCCGCCTGCGCAGCTTCCTCGACTTCCTGGTGGAACGATTCCCGCCGGCAATCGCCCAACCAGGCGACCGAAGCCGCCCATAAAAAAACCCCCTCCCCGCTGGGCAGCCAGGGAAGGGGGTTTCAGGATGCGGCTATCGGGAAGTACTTAGATCAGCGGCGCCGGGGTTGCCGGCAGAGCGACCGGAGCGGCCTTCTTCTTGCGGGCGGCCGGCTTGCGCTTGGCAACCTTCTTCGCTGCCTTCTTCGGGGCAGCCTTCTTGGTGGCCTTCTTCGCGGTCTTCTTTACTGCCTTCTTGGCGGTCTTCTTGACGGCCTTCTTGGCAGTCGCCTTCTTTGCGACCTTCTTGGCCGGCTTGCGGGCCGTAGCCTTCTTGGCAGTCTT
Source organism: Stenotrophomonas sp. YJH_SMC_94-11 (assembly GCF_059370435.1). Classification (NCBI taxonomy): domain Bacteria; kingdom Pseudomonadati; phylum Pseudomonadota; class Gammaproteobacteria; order Lysobacterales; family Lysobacteraceae; genus Stenotrophomonas; species Stenotrophomonas sp. YJH_SMC_94-11. The sequence goes on from NZ_JCAFTR010000012.1 coordinate 121,408, forward strand.
CTTGGTGGCCTTCTTGGCCGCCTTCTTCGCGGTCTTCTTGACGGCCTTCTTCGCAGTGGACTTCTTGGCGACCTTCTTCGCCGCCTTCTTCACTGCCTTCTTCGCAGTGGTCTTCTTGGCGACCTTCTTCGCCGCCTTCTTCACTGCCTTCTTGGCAGTCGCCTTCTTCGCGACCTTCTTCACTGCCTTCTTGGCAGCGGCCTTCTTCGCGACCTTCTTCACCGCTTTCTTGGCGGCGGGCTTCTTCTTCGCAGCTTTCTTGGTTGCCATGGGATGGCTCCTCGTCAGTGATAGGGAGTTGAAACGCCCAGTTGGATCAAACCCGCGGATGCTGCGTGCGGGGACCGCCGGCGCGTCAAGCGCGCCGTTACGGATGCGGCGATGCCCGCCTCGATCGGCGGAGCGGACATCGGAACGGAAGGTGCCTTGCATTTCTCCGGGGGAAGCGGGGCCGTGTCCACCGTCATCAGGGTCGCGGTGGTCTTGAAGGGGCTGCTTCGCATCGGACGATTGATTCTGCGCACTCGGTTGGGCAGGCAAGGTCTGCTGAGGCGAAACCTAATCACGGTTTTTTTTACTGTCAACAACCCCCGCGAAAAATTTTCACATCCGCGCCTTTCCGAGCGCCGTCGGCGCCACTGCTCTACGCGGCCCGCCATGGCGGTTGAAGCGTCGCGCAAGCGTGCTGCATGCACCGGCATCGATGCATACGTTGAACAAAAAGCACTTGAAATAAGCACTCCGCGCATCTAGACACAGACTCGCAACGGCATCGCGCGTGCGACGTCGATGGTCACCGGCGCCGCCACCAACGCCAGCACAACAGCGCCGCAACAGGGGGCGAAAAGTTTTCACATCCGAGTGCGTCGGCGCGGGGCTGAAACGCGGATTTGCGCAAAACTGCGCACGCCCATCGGCACCGTTCGCCTGTCGGCTGATGCCACGCCGAGGGTGCGCAGCGAACCCCGCGTCATGAGTCCGGTGCAGTCGCCAAAACAAAAACGGCCACCCGAAGGTGGCCGTTCCAGAATCCGGAAACGACGACTCAGTGGTCTTCGTTCTCCAGGGCTTCGGCGTACGCGTCCGGGTCCAGCAGCTCGTTGACCTCATCGGCGTTGGTCAGTTCGACCACGAACATCCAGCCTTCGCCGTAGGCATCTTCGTTGATGGTTTCCGGCTTGTCGGACAGGGCCGAGTTGACCTCGACGACCTTGCCGCTGATCGGGCTGTAGACGTCCGAGGCGGCCTTCACCGACTCGACGACGGCGATCTGCTCGCCAGCCTTGGCGTCGGCGCCGACTTCCGGCAGCTCGACGTAGACCAGGTCACCCAGCAGGCCCTGGGCGTGGTCGGAAATACCGACGGTGACGCGGCCATTGCCTTCGACACGGGCCCACTCATGGGACTTGAGGAACTTGAGGTCGCCGGGGATCTCGCTCATGGGACTGCTCCAGAGATATGCAGGGGTGGAAAAAACGGGGCTAGTGTAACCAACCGGCCGCCACTGCTGTCAGTGACGACCGGCACGTACGGATCAGGCGTCGGTGAGCACGCCGGGCTGCGCCTGGCCTTCCCGAACGAACGGGAACTTGACCACCCGCACCGGCACCTGACGGCCGCGGATGTCGACGGTGACCTCGCCGAGTTCACCAGCCGGCACGCGGGCGAAGGCGATGCCCTTGGCCAGCGTCGGCGAGAAGGTGCCGGACAGGATCTCGCCCTGGCCGCTGGCCGTGGTGACCGTCTGGCCATGGCGCAGCACGCCCTTCTCGTCCATCACCAGGCCGATCATCTGGCGCGCGGTGCCGGCGCTCTTCTGCGCCTCCAGCGCGTCGCGGCCGATGAAGTCGCGGCCTTCGTCCAGCGACACGGTCCAGGCCAGCGCCGCTTCGTACGGGCTGATCTCTTCGTCCATGTCCTGGCCGTACAGGTTCATGCCAGCTTCCAGGCGCAGGGTGTCGCGCGCGCCAAGGCCGGCCGGCTTCACGCCTGCCGCCAGCAGGCGGTTCCAGAAGGCGACCACGGCGTCCTGCGGGAGCAGGATCTCGAAACCATCTTCACCGGTGTAGCCAGTGCGGGCGACGAACAGCTCGACACCGTCATCGGACTGCACCTGCAGGGCGGCGAAGCGGCCCAGCTTGGTCAACGCTGCGCGGTCGGCTTCGCGGGCCAGGCCGATCACGATGTCGCGCGCCTGCGGGCCCTGCACGGCGAGGATGGCCAGGTCCGGGCGCTGCTCGACGGCGACGCCAAACGGCGCAGCCTGCTCGCGCAGCCAGGCCAGGTCCTTCTCGCGGGTAGAGGCATTGACCACCATGCGGAAGAAGTCGTCGCCCAGGTAGTAGACGATCAGGTCGTCGATGACGCCGCCGCGCGGATTCAGCATGCACGAGTACAGTGCCTTGCCGGTCACCTTCAGCTTGTCGACCGAGTTGGCCAGCAGGCGGCGCAGGAACGGCTTGACCTGGTCACCGCGCAGGTCGACCACCGTCATGTGGCTGACGTCGAACACGCCGGACTCACGGCGCACCAGATGGTGCTCGTCCAGCTGCGAGCCGTAGTGGATGGGCATGTCCCAACCCCCGAAATCGACCATCTTGGCGCCAAGGGCGCGGTGGGTATCGTTGAGCAGCGTCTTCTGGGTCATGACCGGGTCCGGCAGCAGAGGAAACAGGAAACCCCATTATCCCAGATCGGTCGCCCGCAGGCGTGCCGCAGCGCAGCGGTTCATGCAAGCGGAAGTGCAACCCGCCCCGCCCTTTCCTCTGCCGGCGAGGCAATGCCCCGCAAGGCACCGCAGCCGCCCGCTACAGGCGCACCCGCCCACGCAGGATGTCGAGGAACATCACCCAGTCACCCATGAACGAGTACAGCGGATGGCGGAACGTCGCCGGTCTGTTCTTCTCGAAGAAAAAATGGCCGACCCAGGCGAACCCGTAGCCGCAGAACAGGGCGCCAAGCAGGAACAGCGGCTGGCCGCGCAGCAAGGCAGTGGCGACCAGCAGCAGGACCCCGCAACTGCCGATGAAGTGCAGCCGCCGCGATACCGGGTGGCGGTGCTCGCTGAGATAGAACGGATAGAACTCGCGGAAGCTGGCGAAGCGGGACATGAGCAGGCTCCGGGGACCAGGGTCGCTGCCATCATGCGCCTTCCGCAGACGCTTCGCTGCCCCTGTAGCGCCGAGCCATGCTCGGCTGCGGTGACATTCGTTGAATCAAGGCAGCCGAGCGTGGGCTCGGCTCTACACCGACGAGGTGCGCGGCCCGAACATGATCACCGCCATGCCGGCCAGGCACAGCGCTGCGCCCAGCAGGTCCCAGCGGCTGGGACGAATGCCATCGACCAGCCACAGCCAGAACAGCGCGGTGCCGATGTAGACGCCACCGTAGGCGGCATAGACCCGTCCACTGGCCGTCGGGTGCAGGGTCAGCAGCCAGGCGAACACGGCCAGGCTGGCCGCCGCCGGCAGCAGCAGCCAGACGCTGCCTCCCTTGCGCAGCCACAACCATGGCAGGTAGCAGCCGACGATCTCGGCCAGCGCGGTCAGCAGGAACAGGCCGAGCGTTTTCACGCCTTCTCTGCTGCCTTGGCCTGCTGCCACAGTGCTTCCTGCGCATCCAGGTCCAGTTCGGCCAACGCGTCACCCTGTGCGTCGGCCTGCGCTTCCATCGCGCGGAAGCGACGCTCGAACTTGTGGTTGGCACCACGCAGTGCAGCACCCAGATCGATATCGGCATGACGCGCCAGGTTCGCGCAGACGAACAGCAGGTCGCCCAGTTCTTCCTGCAGGCGCGCCTTGTTGCCCGCGACATCGCCACGTTCGAACTCCTCGCGCAGCTCCTGCAGCTCCTCGGCGGCCTTGTCCAGCACCGGCAGCGGACCCGGCCAGTCGAAACCGACCTTGGCCGCGCGCGACTGCAGCTTCACCGCCCGCTGCCATTCCGGCAGGCCGCGCGAGATACCGGCCAGTACGGAGGTGTCCTGCTCGCCCTTGGCGGCACGCTCGGCGCGCTTGATCGCCTCCCAGTTGCGCGTCACCCCGTCGGCATCGTCCACGCTGACATCGGCGAACACGTGCGGGTGGCGGCGCTGCATCTTGTCGCTGATCGCACGGGCGACCTCGGCGAAGGCAAACGCGCCCTGCTCCTCGGCCATGCGTGCGTGGAACACCACCTGCAGCAGCAGGTCGCCGAGCTCGTCGCAGAGATCGTCCAGGTCACCCCGGTCGATCGCATCGGCGACTTCGTAGGCTTCCTCGATGGTGTAGGGGGCGATGGTCGCGAAGTTCTGCTCCAGATCCCACGGGCAGCCGCCCTGCGGGTCACGCAGCCGCGCCATGATCGCCAGCAGGCGCTCCAGTTCGCTGCTTGCGGCGCTGCCGGTGGTGGGGGTGTCGTGCGCGCTCATGCGGCCTCCAGGATCAGTCGGACAACCAGTCGCGCCATGGCAGGCTGGTATCACCAAGGGCAATGAAATCGCCGTTCAACAGTGTCTCGCGGCGGTTGTAGCGGAACGGCTTGCCGGTCGCCGCCGACAGCACCGCGCCGCCGGCGGCATGCAGCACGCACTGGCCGGCGGCGGTATCCCATTCGGAGGTCGGGCCCAGCCGCGGATAGACATCCAGGCCGCCTTCGGCGATCCGGCAGAATTTCAGTGACGAGCCCTGTGCGATGGTCTCGATGCGGCCCATGCGCGCCAGCAGCGCCTCGGTTTCCGGCGAGCGGTGCGAGCGGCTGGCGGCAACGCGCAGCGGAGCCGTGGCCGGCGTGCGGGTGCGCAGCACGGTGTCATGCAGGCCCTGCCGCCGATAGGCCAGCTCGCCGCGCATGGCATGCCAGACGATGCCGGTGACCGGCGCCAGCACCACACCAAAGGCCGGCGCGCCCTGGTAGATCAAGGCGATGTTGACGCTGAATTCGCCGTTGCGCTTGACGAACTCGCGGGTACCGTCGAGCGGATCCACCAGCCAGTAAGCGCCCCAATGGCGGCGCTGCTCCCAGCCCACCTGCGCCGATTCCTCGGACAGGATCGGCAGGTCCGGTGTCAGCTGCCGCAGGCCCAGCTCAATGACCTGGTTGGCCGCCAGGTCGGCCGCGGTGACCGGGCTGTTGTCGTCCTTGATCTGGACCTCGAATCCATCGGCATACACCTGCATGATGGCTTGGCCGGCCTGCTGGGCGATGGCGATGGCGGTCTCGCGCAGGTCCGTGGTCAGTTTGATCATCGCGTTCCCTGCAGCCACTGGCGGGCAATGAACAGCGCCGCCAGCGAGCGTCCCTCGGAGAAGTCCTCGCGCAACATCAGCTGGTCCACTTCGGCCAGCTTCCACGGCACCACTTCCAGTTCTTCCGGCTCGTCGCCGGCCAGCTTTTCCGGGTACAGGTCGCGCGCCACCACCAGCCACGACTGGTGGCTCATGTAGGTCGGGGCAAGGGTCATTGCGCGCAGCACGTCGACCCGGCGCGCACCGTAACCGGCTTCTTCCTTCAGCTCGCGGTCGGCGGCCTGCTCGGGGGTTTCGCCGGCGTCGATCCGGCCCTTGACCAGGCCCAGTTCGTAGCGGTGCATGCCCGCGGCGTATTCACGCACCAGCAGCACGGTCTCATCGTCGAGCATCGGCACCACCACCACCGCGCCGTGGCCACGGCTGACCAGGCGCTCGAACCGGCGACGTTCACCGTTGGAGAATTCCAGGTCCAGATGCTGGCGCTGGAAGGGGCCGTTCTCCTCATCGGTGATCCGATGGATGATCGGCAAGCGACGGCCGGCACGGTCATCGTTCATGCGGAATCTCCGCGGCGGCCGGCGCCAGCGCCGGGGCCGATAGAATGTGCAGGCAGCAACATGTTCATGAGCCCGAAATGCTAGCAGACCCAACCCCCTCCCCGCTGGCCCAGCACTGGCGGCAACGCGACCTGCAGGTGCTGTGGCACCCGTGCACGCAGATGCGTGAGCATCCGGACACCCTGCCACTGGTGCCGATCGCCCGCGGTGAAGGCGCATGGCTGATCGATCACGACGGCAACCGCTACCTGGACGCCGTCAGCAGCTGGTGGACCAACCTGTTCGGCCATGCCGAGCCGCGCATCGGCGGCGCCATCGCGGCGCAGGCCGGGCAGCTGGAACAGGTGATGCTGGCGGGCTTCGGCCACGAGCCGGCGATCACCCTGGCCGAGCGCCTGCTGGCGCTGGCGCCACGCCAGCCCGGCCGTGCGCCGTTGGCCAAAGTGTTCTACGCCGACAACGGCTCGGCCGGCGTGGAAGTGGCGCTGAAGATGGCCTTCCAGTATTTCCAGAACCGCGGCGAGCCACGGCGCACGCGCTTCATCGCGCTGGAAAACGGCTACCACGGCGAGACCCTGGGTGCGCTGGCGCTGGGCGATATTCCGCTGTATCGCCGCGTCTATGCACCGCTGCTGGCCGAAGGCCTGTTCGCGCCATCGCCCGATGCCTACCTGGCCGAACCGGGCCAGAGCGCGGCAGATCGCGCACGGCAGGCTGCCGACGGCTTGGCCACGCTGTTCGACCAGCATCCGGGCGAGATCTGCGCGGTGATCCTGGAACCGCGCCTGCAGTGTGCCGGCGGCATGCGCATGCATGACCCGGTCTATCTGCAGCGCGTGCGCGAACTGTGCGATGCCCATGGCGCGTTCATGATCGCCGACGAGATCGCCACCGGCTTCGGCCGCACCGGTACCCTGTTCGCCTGCGAGCAGGCAGGGGTGATGCCGGACCTGATGTGCCTTTCCAAGGGCCTGACCGGCGGCTTCCTGCCGCTGGCCGCCGTGCTGGCCACGCAGGCGCTGTACGACGCCTTCCTCGACGACTCGCGCGAGCGCGCCTTCCTGCATTCGCACAGCTACACCGGCAATCCGCTGGCCTGCGCGGCGGCACTGGCGACGCTGGACATCTTCCGCGACGACGATGTGATCGCCCGCAACCGGGGCATCGCGTCGGTGATGGGCACGCTGGCGGCGCCATTTTCCGACCATCCGCACGTGGCCGACGTGCGCCAGGCCGGCATGGTGGTGGCGTTCGAGCTGTCGCGCGACGGCAACAGGCGCACGCCTTTCGATCCGGGCCTGCGGCTGGGCCTGCACGCTTACAAGGCCGCCCTCAAGCGCGGCGTGGTGCTGCGCCCGCTGGGCGACGTGCTGTACTGGATGCCACCCTATTGCGTGGATGACGAACAACTGGAGCTGCTGGCACACACCACGCTGGCGGCCATCGACGAGGCGATTGCATGCGCGTGACCCGCTGCCCCATCGACCTGGCGCTGCACAGCGGCCAGACCGTGACCCTGCCGGAAGAGACGGCCAACCACCTGGTGCGGGTGATGCGCCTGCGCGAGGGCGATACGTGCGTGCTGTTCAACGGCGATGGCAACGACTACAGCGCGACACTGACCGTGGCCGGCAAGCGCGAGGTACAGGTCCGCATCGATGCTGTGCAGGCCATCGACAATGAATCACCGCTGGCGATCACCCTGCTGCAGGGCATCGCCCGTGGCGAGAAGATGGACCTGATCCTGCAGAAGGCCACCGAACTGGGCGTGGCGGCGATCATTCCGGTCAACGCCGAGCGCACCGAGGTGAAGCTTGATCCAGCACGGGCCGAGAAGCGCGTGGCGCACTGGAACAACGTGGTGACGTCGGCCTGCGGCCAGTCCGGGCGTGCGCGCATCCCGCAGGTGGGTTCGCCGCTGTCGCTGGCGCAGGCTGCGGCGGTACTGCCGGCCGATACGCTGCGGCTGACCCTGGACCCACGGGGCGCACATCGCCTGTCGACGCTGACGGCCGCTCCGGCAGGGGGCCTCGTGCTTGCGATCGGCCCGGAAGGAGGCTGGTCGCCGCGCGACCGCGACCAGCTGGCAGCGGCCGGGTTCCAGGGACTGCAGCTGGGCCCGCGGATCCTGCGCACGGAAACGGCCGGACTGGCCGCGGTCGCGGCGTTGCAGGCGCGGTTGGGCGACCTGGGATAGGACCGGTTCGTGGTAGAGCCGGGCGCTGCCCGGCATCCACCGGATCATGGGGTTGCCGGCCAGCGGCCGGCACTACCGGGGATCCGACCGGCGGATTGCCGATCAGGCCGCCAGCGAATCCAGGGCGGCTTCCAACGCGTCCAGGTTCGGCAGCAGTGCACTCTGCTCACCCAGCAGCACGCGCATGTGCACGGTCTGCGGCAGGGTTTCTTCGGAGGCGTCGGCCAGCAAGCCGTCGCGCGGCACCGAGATCAGCTGCGGAAAGTTCTGCGTCAGCAGCGCGTAGTACGGGCGCTGCGCGTTGCCGCTGAGGGACTTCAGCACCACCACCTTGTTGTGGCCGGCCACCGTCTCTTCGCCGAGCCCCGAAAGGCGTGCGAACGACACCAGCGGCACCTGCCAGCCGTGCCAGCCGATCTCGCCGACCAGCCAGCGCGGCGCATCGGAGACCGGCTGCACCGGCACGCGCGACATCATTTCGGCCACGGTGGCATTGGGCAGCAGCACGCGCTCGTTGCCGGCCTGGATCAGGACGCCGCGGATTTCGTCATTGCTGGCGTAGCTCATGGTGCGTCTCCGTTGTCGTCCTGCTCACCCCAGCGCGCGGCAATCGCCTGCGCCAGTTCCTGCGGTTCACCGGCCACCATGCCGGCAGCCACCACGGCGGTGGCCGCCGCCGGGTCATAGCAGCCCTCGCCCACCTGCCCGGCCACCCACGCACCGGCGGCCGCCAGGTCCAGCGCCGGGCCTACGTGGGCCAGGTCGGCACCGCTGAGCAGCACCAGCGCGGTGTGTTCGGCCGGCAGCGAAGCGAGCGAAATACCGTTGGCATCGCTATGGAAATGCAGGCCATCGCTGGCCGCGCGCACGCCGATATCATCGGCCAGCACGTGCACTTCGCCCGGCACCGCGTGCTGGCCGGCCTCGGCCAGCTGCACCGGCAACGGCGAAACACGGGACATCTGCTTGACCAGATTGCCGTAGCGGCCACCATCCAGACGCATGTGCACCAGGACCGGCACGCTCAACGACGCGGGCAGTGCGCCGAGCAGGCGACGCAACGCATCCGGGCCACCGATGCCGGCCAGCACCAGCAGCGATGCGGCACGCGCACCGGCCGGGGCGACGGCATCCAGATCGACCAGGCTCAAATGATCGGTATCGAACGAGGGCTGCGGCGCGACGACCGGCGCCACGGCTTCTGCCGATACGGGCGCTTCGATCGATTCTTCCACCAGCGACCAGGCGGTGTGATCGAAGGAGACCGGCGGTGTCGCAGGCGTCGCCGGTTCGGCCAGTGCCTGCGGCGCCGAAGGCGGATCCAGAGGCTCGGGCACGACCGGCTGCAGCGCCGCCAGGGCCTGCTCCAGCGCGATCGGTTCGTGCAGGTCTGCCGGTGGCGAATACAGGCCGTCGGCCGGAACGTCATCGGCCCAGCTCAGCGCCTGTTCCAGGTGCGGGCGCAGGGCTTCTTCCTGCGGCGCCGGCGCGGGCGCCGGATGGCCAGGCTCCAGCTGCAGGCTGGGCTCTTCTTCGGCGCCCGGCGGCAACACCTGCTGGTGGCCGTGCAGCTTGGCGGCCAGGTGGCGCCCCCAGCGTTGCGCCTCCCAGCCGTCGCGGCGGGCGGCCAGCTCAGCCTCATCGAACACCAGGGTCAGCCCCGGTGCCGAGAGCACGGATTCCAACCGTTCCAGTGCGTCCTCGATGGCAGCTTCCAGCGCGATCACCACGAACTGCGGGGCCGCGGCCTGCAGGACCTGCGGCTCCAGGCCGTTCGGATCATCTTCCAGGACCAGCTGTACATCGGCATGCGCCAGCGCCTCGCGCAGGCGTTCACGCGCCGCACCGGGGCGGGCCAGCAGGGCGACGGCCGGGGCCGGATGGGTTTCACTCACGGACACGGGCGATCCCCAGCAGGTCGTACACGTTACGCATCAGGTCCAGTTCCTGGTACGGCTTGCCCAGATAACGCTGGACACCGATCTCGAAGGCACGCTGGCGGTGCTTGTCGCCGCTGCGCGAGGTGATCATCACGATCGGCACATCCCTGTAGCGCGGATCGGCACGCATCACAGTGGCCAGCTCGTAGCCGTCCATGCGCGGCATCTCGATGTCCAGCAACATCAGGTCCGGCACGCGCTCTTCCAACCGCTCCAGTGCTTCCACGCCATCGCGGGCGACACTGACTTCGAAGTTGTGGCGTTCGAGGATGCGACCGGTCACCTTGCGCATGGTCAGCGAGTCATCGACCACCATCACCAGCGGCACCTGGCGTTCGTCGCGCGGCGCATTGGCCAGCACCGGTGCCGTCGGATTGGCCAGGAAGCGGCGCACCAGCGGCGCGACGTCCAGGATCACCACCACGCGGCCATCGCCGGTGATGGTGGCACCGTAGATGCCCGGTACCGATGCGATCTGCAGGCCCACCGGCTTGACCACGATTTCGCGGTTGCCCAGCACCTGATCGATCGCCACGGCTGCGCGCAGGTCGCCGGCGCGGACCAGCAACAGCGGCACCTGGTCCTGGCCATCGGCACGCGCCGGGGCCTGCCCGACCAGGCTGCCGAGGTCATACAACGGATAGTCTTCGCCGCTGTAGCGGTAGCTGCTGTCGGCGGCCTCGAAACGTTCGCGCGACAGGCGGCCGATACCGCTGACCGAGGCCACCGGCACGGCGAAGGTGGTCTCGCCGATCTGCACGAACACCGCCTGGGTGACGGCCAGCGTCTGCGGCAGGCGCAGGGTGAAGCGCACGCCCTGGCCGCGCACCGACTGGATGTCGACCGAACCGCCCAGCTGGCGCACTTCGTTGCGCACCACGTCCATGCCCACGCCACGACCGGCCAGCTGGCTGACCTGGTCGGCGGTGGAGAAACCGGAGGCGAAAATCAGGTTGTCCAGTTCCTGATCGTTCGGCTGCGCGTCGGCGGCCAACAGGCCACGGTCGATGGCGCGGCGGCGGATCGCTTCGCGATCGAGGCCGGCACCGTCATCGGCCACTTCCAGCACGATTTCCGAGCCTTCACGGTGCAGGCGGATGGCAACTTCGCCCTCTTCCGGCTTGCCTGCGGCGCGGCGCTGTTCCGGCGCCTCCAGGCCATGGGCCACCGAGTTGCGCAGCATGTGTTCGAGCGGCGCGACCATGCGATCGAGAACATTGCGGTCCAGTTCGCCGTGAGTGCCTTCCAGGGTCAGGTGCACCTGCTTGCCGGTATCCATGCCGGACTGGCGGACCACTCGGCGCAGGCGCGGCACCAGGCCATCGAACGGCACCATGCGCGCGCGCATCAGGCCGTCCTGCAGCTCGGAGCTGACGCGCGACTGTTGTTGCAGCAGCGAATCGTACTGGCGCGACAGATCGTCCAGTACCCCTTGCAGGCCGCCAAGGTCGGCCGCCGATTCGTTCAGCGCACGGCTGAGCTGCTGCAGCGTGGAGAAGCGGTCCAGCTCCAGCGGATCGAACTTCTGGTCTGCCTGGTCCTGCTCACGCTGGTAGCGGGCGACGATCTGCGCTTCGGTTTCCAGGTCGAGCCGGCGCAGCTGGTCGCGCAGTCGCGCATTGGTGCGCTCCAGCTCGCCCATCGCACCACGGAACGCGCCGAGCTGCTGCTCGAGGCGCGAGCGGTAGATCGCCACTTCACCGGCATGGTTGACCAGGCGGTCGAGCAGATCCGCGCGCACGCGCACCTGTTCCTGCTGCGGGCGTGCCAGCGGATCTTCATCGACCACGCCTTCGGCCGGCAGCGGTGCCGACAGTGGCGCATCAAGCAGTGCCGGTGCCGGACTGGCAACCGGTGCCGAAGTGGCTTCTGCGACGCTCGCCACGTTGGCTGCGGCTGCGGCTGCAGCAGCCGCCGCAGCGATATCGGTGGTGGTACGCACTTCGAACGCGTCGACCAGGTCCTGCGCCGGTTCCACCACGCGGTGGTCGCCGGTGCGGGTGAGCAGCTGGTGCAGCCGATCAAATCCGCGCTCCAGCAACTGCACATCGCGGCGTTCGATCTCGGTGCGACCAGCGGCGACGGCTTCCAGCAACGATTCGATGCTGTGGCCAAGATCGCCGATGGCGTTGATGCCGGCCATGCGTGCGCCACCCTTCAGGGTATGCAGGTCACGCTGCAGGCCGGCCAGCACCTCGCGGTCCTGCGGCGCATCGCGCAGCTCGCTGATCAGGCCATCGCAGTGGTCGAGCAGGTCCTTGCCTTCCTCGACGAAGATGTCGACCAGCTCGCGATCGTAGACGCTGAAGTCGAGCGTATCGGCGCTGTCTTCCGGCAACGGGATGTCAAGGACGTCGGGTGCCACGGTTTCAACCACGTCGGCGTCAGGCGCGCCAACGGCCGGGGCATCCGACACGGCATCGGCATCGGCATCGGCAGCTTCGGCGTGGACTTCCACCTGGCCCGGCGCGTCTTCCAGTTCGAAGAACCGCACCGGTCCGGCGGTGGCCGGCGTCGCGGCCTCCGCGATCTCCTCATTCACCGTCGCCGGGGACGGCTGATCGGCGCTCTCTCCTTCACCGATCGCCGCCTCCCCGCCGACGTCCGCATCCTCGGCAAAGGCTTCCGCCTCGCCCGGCGCGAGTTCGCTGGCCTGCAGGCCGAGCACGGACCATTGCCCGTCGTCGGCCAGGGGCTGCTCTTCGTCGATCACGTGCAGGCCGGCCTCGAGCGCGGCGTCCAGCGAGACCGGTTCTGCAAACCCCGGCGCAGCCATTTCATCCTGCAGGCTCGACAGCTCGCTGTCGAGTGGCAGTGCAGCAGGCGTCTCGAATGCCTCAGCGTCCGCGACGTGCACGTGATCGAACGAGGACGCATTCAGGTCAGATGCGACGGCTTCGACAGCATCAGGAATCTCTTCGGCATCGCGGTCGTCGACCGGCAGCGCACTGGCATCCAGGTACGGCGACAGATCGTCCACGACGGTCAAACCGGCATCGTCGGCCAACAGCGGCGCGCTTTCGGCCTCCGCCTGGACACCGTCTACCTCAACGCCCGGAACGTCGTCGGCCACCTGGATCGATTCGACCACCGGTAGCGACGCCGCTCCCTCACCCGGTACCGACGGCCATCCGGCATCGAAGTAGCGCGAAAGATCGTCGCTGGCGGTCAGCTCACCGACCTCCAGCCCGCCCTCGCCCTCGATCGCGGCATCCTCGACCGGGGTTTCGGCGACATCGGCAACTGCCTGTGGTTCCTGCTCCGGCGCGACGGACGAAAGCGGTACCGCATCGGTTTCAGGCGCGACGGCTGCCGGGGCATCCGCATCCCATTCCGCCGTCGGTTCGTCATCCAGCGCCAGCTCAGCTTCGTCGTCCTCCAGGCCCACCATCGGCCAGCGCGCTTCCGGCAACTCGCTGGCCAGCGCCTGCAGGCGCTGTGCCAGTACCTGTTGCGGTGCGATACGCGGCTGTTCGGCCTGCAGCGCTTCCATGGTGGCGGTGATCGCCTGCGCGGTCGCATCCAGCGCGGCCACGCCCTCATCACCCGGCACCACTTCGGCGGCCAGTGCACGCTTGATGTAGGACTCTGCACCGCCGGTTACAGCCGTGATCTCGGGCACTTCGGTCATCGCGAAGGCGCCGTTCATGGTGTGCACTGCGCGCAGGAGTGCGTCGCTGACCGGCTGCGGTGCCTGCTGCGCCGAACGCAGCCAGTCCTGCAGGGTGGCCTGATGGACTTCCACCTCGGCCTCGAGAATCTCGCGCAGCACGCTGTCGATGTTGGCCGGCGTGCCAGCGATTTCGCCCTCCACAACGCTGTCAGCCGGCGCAGATCCGGCAGCCTCGGTGTCGAGAATGCGGCTGATCTCGTCTTCGCCCTCGACTTCGGCCACCGGTGCAACCGATGCAGTGGCCCCAGGCAGGGGTACGTAGTAGGTCTCCTCGCCTGCACCGACACGATCGGCGATGGCCTGCATGGCCTGCAGGTCGACGCTGATGCGGTGGCCATGGCGCAGCGCCGCGTTCAGCTGCGGCAGCGCCGCATGCGCGTTGTCGACCATCGCCAGCACGGCGGGAGATGCGGCGCGGCTGCCATCCAGCACGCGGTTGAGCATGCCTTCGATCTTCCACGCGAACTCACCCAGGGTGCGTGCGCCGACCAGGCGGCCACTGCCCTTGAGGGTATGGAAGATGCGGCGGATCGGGCGCAGCCGGTCCATGTTGTCCGGCTGCATGCGCCATGCCGGCAGCAGCGTGCCGAGATTGGCCAGCTCATCGTCGAACTCTTCCAGGAACACCTCGCGGATGTCCTCGTCGATGTTCTCGGCATCGTCGTCGAAACCGGCGTCGAAGCCCGCATTGGTGTCAGCGTCGGTCCCGGCAACGGCCGAATCCACCGCCTCCGGCGCTGCCGCAGCGGCCATCGCCTGTGGATTGAAGCCGGCAGCGGCCGCACTCAACTCGGCGAAGAACTGGGCGTCGGCCTCGCTGAAATCGATCGGCGCGATGGTGTCGATATCGATCACCGACACGGCCGGAGCGGACGTATCCGCCGCAGGAGGCGCCGCATCGATCAACGGCGACGTGATCGACGGTACCGGCAGGTCATCCGGGGCCTCATCCACCCCGGCCAGCGGCGGAACGACGGCATCGACGATCTCCAGCGACGGATGCAACGCGGCGTCATCGTCCAGCGACAGCGTTTCCATCGCATGCAGCGACAGCACGTCGTCAGCGTTGTCCAGCGCGTCGGCATCGAAGCGGAACACCACGTCGTCGGCCACGGCAGCCGCATCCTGTTCGGCCGCCACCGGGTCGAACACCGGTGCAGCATCGAAAGCGGTCGCGGAGGAATCCACCGCGTCCGTCCTCTCATCGATCACAGGCGCTGCGCTTTCCTCAAGCATCTGCGGCGCCCCGGACAGCGACCACTGCGGCGCACCGGAGTGATCACCCTCGGCCAGCTCGAAGCTGACCGGATCGAAACTGGCGAAGGTCGGGCTGCGCTCGTCATCGGCAGGCACGATGGCGTCGGCCTCCGGATGGAACGGCGCCAGCTCCCACTGCGGGACATCCGGCGCAGGTGCGCTGGATGCCGCGAAGACCAGCGATGCGTCCGCATCGTCGTGCGTCGGCAACGGCGAAGCACCGGTATCAGCCGTGCTGGCGGCCACGGCTGCCACGGTGCCCAGCGCGCCGAACATCAGGCGGTTGTCGGACACCATCGGCGCCGGCGAGGCCGGCGGCTGATCGAAGGTGAAGTCCGGCAGTGGCACCGGCACGTCGCCGGCAGCGGGCGCCGCAGGCTGCACCGGAACCCCGATGCGCTCCGGCTGCAGGGGCTCGGCGTGCAACGCAACCGGCTCACGTTGGACCGGCAGCAGTGCCGGCGCGTCCGGCGCAACGGCATTGTGCTCCGGCAGCGGCCAGTAGCGCAGTGCCTCGAGGCTGCTGCGGGTGATTTCGAGGATGTCCTCTCGGCCCGGGCGGCGGTCGCGCAGGGCTTCCAGGTAGTACTCCAGGCTGGCCATGGCATCGGCCAGGGTGTCCAGTTGGCGGCCGCTGGGCACGCGCTGGCGGCCGATCAGTTCTGCCTCGATGTACTGCTGCACGCCGCGCAGGTAATCGGCGGCGGTACCCAGGTCGAGCATGCGCAGCGCGCCGGACACATCGCCCAGCAGGCGTGGCACATCCTGCAGCTCGGCATGGTTCCAGCTGGTTTCGATGAAGGCGACGAAATGCTCGCGGGCAGCGGCGAAGTTGGCGATGGCTTCATGCGCCAGCACCTCCACCGTTCGCCGGTTCTCGACCGCGCTCGGGTCGTCCTCGCCACTGCCGCCGGCGCCCAGATGGGCAACCTGGTCGTCCAGCGAGGCATCGACGTACAGCAGTGCACCGGCAATATCCAGCAGCAGGTTCTCGTCGATCTGCTGGCGACCTTCGACCACGCCGCGCAGCGCATCGCGCTGCTGCACGACCACGCCGCGGGCCACGCCCAGGCCCATCATGCCCAGCGTATCGGCCACGGCGCCGAGCTCGTTGGCCTGGGTCTGCAGCTGTTCCGGCGCACCACCTGTGCGCAGGTGCAGGTCAAGCGCATCCTTGATGCGCAGCAGTTCTTCCTTCACCGCGCTGCCGACCGTGTCGAGCAGCTCGCGATTACGCCCGCTCAGGCTGCCACGGGCATGGTCCAGCTCGGCCTCGGTGGCGGTGACGCTGTCCGGCGCAAAGGCCAGCAGCACACTGTCAGTGACGCCTTCTTCGCCGCGCGACGCACGGATCTCGTTGAGCAGCGGCATCAGCACGATCGGAATGTCGCGATGGCCGTTCTGCAGGCGTTCCAGATAGTCGGGCAGCAGCACGCTGCCACGCATCAGGGTTGCGCAGGCTTCATCACGGTCGGCCACGCGGCCGGCGCCGATGGCGTTGGCCAGCTGCTCCAGCTCTTCGGCCACCATCGCCGGGGCATACAGCTCGACCATGCGCAGGGTGCCCTGCACCTGGTGCAGGTAGCCGGCGCAGATGCGCATGCGGCTGGCATCGGTCGGGTCTTCGGCGTAGTACTCGACCTCGTTGCGCACCTGGCGCAGGGTCTCGTCCAGCTCGGGCTTGACCCAGCCCAGCGCTGCGTGGCTCATCGCATCGCGCAGACTGCTCATGGACGCGCTCCGTTCGCCGCCGCGCGGTGGCCGCGCGAGTTCTGGCGTGGGGAATGGAAATGCTTCATCGACTGGTTCCTTGCTCGCCGCCCTGCCCGTGTCACGCCGGCAGCTTGAAGTCGGCGACCGAACGGCGCAGGTCCGCCGCCAGCTGCGCGAGGTGGCCGATCGACTCGGCGGTCTGTCCGGCACCCTGCGAGGTCTGCCCGGTGATCTGCCGGATCACGCCCATGGTGCGTGTGATGTCCGAGGCGGCGGCCGACTGCTGCTGGGCGGCGATGGAGATGTTCTTGATGAGGGTATTCAGCGCGTTTGACACGCGTTCGATCTCGGTCAGCGCGGTACCGGCGTCCTCGGCCAGGCGCGCACCAGACACCACTTCGGCCGTGGTCTGCTCCATCGAGGTGACCGCTTCATTGGTGTCGGCCTGAATGGCTTGGACCAGGTTTTCGATGCGTCGGGTCGCACCCGAGGTGCGTTCTGCCAGGCGCTGCACTTCGTCGGCCACGACCGCGAAACCGCGGCCCGCTTCACCGGCCGACGCGGCCTGCACCGCCGCGTTCAACGCCAGGATGTTGGTCTGCTCGGAAATGTCGTTGATCAGTTCCACGATCGAGCCGATTTCCTGCGACGACTCGCCCAGGCGCTTGATGCGCTTGGAGGTTTCCTGGATCTGGTCACGGATCTGGTCCATGCCCTGGATGGTCTCGCGCACCACGCCGGCACCCTCGGCGGCGATCACCACCGAACGCTGTGCCACGTCGGCCGACTCGGCCGAGTTGCGCGACACCTGCTCGATGCTCGCCGCGATTTCGCCGATGCGGTCCGAGGCCGAGGTGATCTGGTTGGCCTGGTGGCCCGCCGCCTCTGCCAGCTGCATGGCGGTGGCCTGGGTTTCCTGGGTGGACATCGCGACCTTGGCCGAGGTGTCGTTGATGGTGGTCACCAGGTGGCGCAGCTCGTCCACCGCGTAGTTGATCGCGTCGGCGATCGCGCCGGTCATGTCCTCGGTCACCGAGGCCTTCACCGTCAGGTCGCCCTCGCCGAGCGAGGAGATTTCGTCCAGCAGCCGCATGATCGCCTGCTGGTTGCGGCTGTTGAATTCCACCTGGGTCTGGTAGCGCAGTTCCTGCTCGCGCGAGCGGCTGCGCACGTTGGTGGACACGAAGCCGATGATCGCGATCAGCGACAGCGCACCGGAGACCACGCCAATCCAGAAGTTCGGGAACAGGCGGGTGTCGGATACCGAGCCAAACGAGGAGAACGCGTCGAACAACTTGCGGCTGTCATCCAGCATGTGTGCCGAACCCTGGCCCAGCGCGGTGGCAGCGGACTGCGCCGCAAACAGCTGGCGCGAGCTGGCCAGGATCGCGTCGGCGTCCTGCTTCATCGCTTCCCACTTCTGCTGCGACTGTTCCAGCGCGGCCACGGCGGCGGCACCGCGCACGGCGGTGATGCCCAGTTCCTCGTTGCCGTTGCGCAGGCCGTCGAGCACCTGCGAGAACACGGTGATGTCACGTGCCAGCGCATCGCCGGAGGTCGCCGCGGCGCTGCCGCCGGCACGCATTTCGGTCACGCGGCGGGCCATCGAACCGGCCACCACGACCTGCTGCAGCGCGCTGTACACCTGCGACGACGGCGCGCCGGAAGCGGACATCGCACGCACCAGCTCGTTCAGCTGGGCCTGCAGGCCCGGCACTGCGCCGGTGAAGTTGTTCGCGTTGCCGGCCAGCGCCAGCACGGCCGGTTCGCTGGCCACCAGCTGCCCGGCCTGCTTGCCCAGCGGCGCCCACGTCTCGCCGAGGGTGGCGATGGCACCGGCTACGCCCGGCTCCTTGCCGTAGCGTCCCTGCAGGGTCGACACGTTCTGCTCGATCGCGTTGCGGGTGGCCTTGAAGGCGGTGAAGGCCTGGGCGTTGCCGCCGACCGCGTCACGTCCCTGGTTGGCCAGCTGCTGCGACAGCACCTGCAGGTCGGCGGCCTTGGAGCCGGCGTCGGCAAGGCGGCTGCCCTGCCAGGTGGCGACGCCGGTGTTGACGCCGAACAGGATCATCGATGCCAGCAGCAGGAACAGCCAGAGGTTGCTGCCGCCCAGCCGCAGCTTGCCGGTCTTGGTGGCGTCCGAAGCAGTACTCATCGTTCAACCTCGATCTTCAATGCAGGGGGCGATGCCCGGCCTCAGGCCGCGGCTTGCCGGAATTCAGGGGTGCGCGACAGCAGCGAGAGCGAGAACACGCCCCAGTCGTGGCCGTCGGCATGGAAAGCACGATCGACGAAATGCCCGTAGCGGCCTTCGGCCAACGTGCCCGCTTCGATCTGCTGGTCCAGCTCGAAGCTGCGCTGGCCGAACAGTTCATCGATGGTCAGTGCGACGTCGCCGCCGGCCTGGCGCATGATCAGCACGCGCTGGCCTTCCTGCTGCACGGTGCGCGTGCCTTCCAGGAAGTACTTCAGGTCGACCACCGGGAACAGGTTGCCGCGCAGGTTGCCCACGCCCAGCAGCCAGGGCTGCGCACAGGGCACCGGGGTCACCGGCGGCATCGGTACGATTTCCACCACTTCGCGGAAATCGGACACCAGCCGGCGCTGGCCGACGCGGAAACCCACGCCACGCCACAGGTCCTGGGCAAACTGCTTCCCGGGCAGCTGCACCGCATGGGCCAGGCTGCGCCGTTCATAGGCTTCAAGGATGTCGAAGGGCGAGCGCATCAGGCCACCAGTTCGTTGATCCGCGCGATCAGTTCATCCTCGCGCGGCGGCTTGACGATGTAATCGGCGGCGCCCTGGCGCAGGCCCCAGGCCTTGTCGGTTTCCATCGCCTTGGTGCTGACGATGATCACCGGGATGTGCTTGATCGCCGCATCACGGGCCATCGCACGGGTCGCCTGGAAACCGCTCATGCCGGGCAGGACCACGTCCATCAGCACCAGCTGCGGCACCTGGTCGCGGACCAGCTGCAGGCCATCCTCGGCGTTGTCCGCTTCCAGCACTTCGTGGCCGGCACGGCGCAGCCACTGGGTGAACACCGCGCGGTCGGTCGGTGAATCCTCGATCAGGACGATACGAGCCATTGTGCCTTTCCCCCCTGGTCAGGCGTTGACGTATGTGCGGATGGCACCCAGCAGTTCTTCACGCGTAAAAGGCTTCGTCAGGTACTGCTCCGAGCCGACGATGCGTCCCCGCGCCTTGTCGAACAGGCCATCCTTGGACGACAGCATGATGACCGGGGTCGCCTTGAACAGCTGGTTGCCCTTGATCAGCGCGCAGGTCTGGTACCCGTCCAGGCGCGGCATCATGATGTCGACGAAGATGATCTGCGGTTGCTGGTCTGCGATCTTGGCAAGCGCTTCGAAGCCGTCGGTGGCGGTGACCACCTCGCAGCCTTCGCGCTTGAGCAGCGTTTCCGCAGTCCTGCGGATGGTCTTCGAATCATCGATGACCATCACCCGGAGTCCTGCGAGTTCCCCGCCCGCAGTCGTGTTTTCAGTCATTGCCTATCCCCAAGCGCACGGCCCGATCTCTGGCGGGGGCCGCTGCGAAAGCGTATCTATATCGCACTTTCCGCGCCCGCTTCAAGGCCGCCCCACGGCGCGGGGCATGGCCCCCTCCTGAACGTGACGGGTTTCGCAATGAGTGCGCGACCGCCGGGCGGACGCTGCGTTGCAGTATGGCAGGGAGGCGCGCGACCGGCGTTGCCGCTACCATCAACGCCTTGCCTGACAGGTGCGACCATGCCGTTGAACGTCATCGTGGTGATGGACCCCATCGCCCACATCAAGATCGCCAAGGACACCACCTTCGCCATGCTGCTGGAAGCCCAGCGCCGCGGCCATGCCCTGCACTACGTGCGGCCGGGCGGACTGGCCCTGGAAGGTGGCGTGGCGGTGGCCCAGACCGCGCCGCTGCAGGTGCGCGACGACCCGGCCGGCTGGTATGAGCTGGGTGAGTTCAGCCGTACCGAGTTCGGACCCGGCCAGATCGTGCTGATGCGCAAGGACCCGCCGGTCGACGCCGAGTACATCTACGACACCCAGGTGCTGGACGTGGCCGCCGCTGCCGGTGCCTGCGTGGTCAACAACCCGCAGGGCCTGCGCGACTACAACGAGAAGCTGGCTGCCCTGCTGTTCCCGCAGTGCTGCCCGCCGACCCTGGTCAGCCGCGATGCCAAGGCGCTGAAGGCCTTCGCCCTCGAACACGGCCAGGCCGTGCTGAAGCCGCTGGACGGCATGGGCGGCCGCTCGATTTTCCGCAGCGGTCAGGGCGATCCGAACCTGAACGTGATCCTGGAGACACTGACCGACGGCGGCCGCAAGCTGGCGCTGGCCCAGAAGTTCATTCCCGACATCAGCGCCGGCGACAAGCGCATCCTGCTGGTCGACGGCGAACCGGTCGATTACTGCCTGGCGCGCATTCCCCAGGGTGACGAGTTCCGCGGCAACCTGGCGGCCGGCGGCCGTGGCGAAGGGCGCCCGTTGAGCGAGCGTGACCGCTGGATCGCCGGCCAGGTCGGCCCGGAGATGAAGCGTCGTGGCATGCGCTTCGTCGGCCTGGACGTGATCGGCGATTACCTGACCGAGGTCAACGTGACCAGCCCGACCTGCGTGCGCGAGCTCGACGCGCAGTACGGCCTGAACATTGCCGGCACCCTGTTCGACGCGCTCGAGGCCGGCCTGCGCTGATGCCGTCCGCACCTGCCGTTCTGCCCCCGCCGCCACGCGAAGCGCAACGGCTGGGGGCCACCATCGCACTGTCGGTGCTGGTCCACGCCCTGCTGATCCTGGGCGTGGGCTTCGCCGTGAAAGGCGATGCTCCGCTGGTGCCGACGCTGGAAGTGATCTTCAGCCAGACGCGCACCGCACTGACGCCAAAGCAGGCTGATTTCCTTGCCGCCGCCAACCAGGAAGGCGGTGGCGAGCACGACCGCGCACAGCGTCCGCGCGACAACCAGGCCGGCATCGTGCCGCAGGCCCAGTCCGGGTTGAGCCCGGTGCCGCAGCAACAGCAATCGGCCGCGCCGGTACCGCCGCCGCAGGCACGGGTGGTCAGCAGCCGCAACGGACAGGACTCGGTGGCACAGGCGCAGGCCCAGCCATCCCCGGAACGCCCCGAGCCGGACGCGCCGTTGAGTGCACGCGAGCAGCGCGACGTGGAGATGGCGCGACTGGCTGCCGAGGTGCATCTGCGCTCGGCGCAGTATGCCAAGCGCCCGAATCGCAAGTTCGTGTCGGCCAGCACGCGTGAATATGCCTATGCCAATTACCTGCGCGCCTGGGTCGACCGCGCCGAGCGCGTCGGCAACCTGAATTACCCGGACGAGGCCCGGCAGCGCCGGCTCGGCGGCCAGGTGGTGATCAGCGTGGGCGTGCGCCGCGATGGCAGCGTGGAGAGCAGCCGCATCCTGCGTTCAAGCGGGACGCCGCTGCTGGATGAAGCGGCGCTGCGGGTGGTGACGCTGGCGCAGCCGTTCCCGCCGTTGCCAAAGACCGAGGACGAGATCGACATCCTGCAGGTCACCCGTACCTGGGTGTTCCTGCCGGGTGGCACCCTGCACGACGACCGGTAGGGGTTTGTTGCCCGGGCCTGCGGCCCGGAACCCGCTGGACGTCAACGTCAACGTCAAAAGCGGCGGTTGGGCTTTGGGTTTGGCGGGGCGGTATGGGCTTGCAGGACACGCCGTAAACCCATCCATGGGGGCTCGATGGCGCCATCCATGGCGCCAACGGTCCTGCAAGCCCATACCGCCCCGCCTCTGACAGATCCCGACGCATCATTGCTGTTGGTAGGTGTCGACCTTGGTCGACACACATCCACGCTACGCGTGGATGCGAGCGAAGCGATCCGCTTTTGACTTTGATTTTCTTTTGATTTTCCGTGGCGGACGCACACGGAAATTGTCAGAGGCCGGACGGGGTGGGTTCGCGGGGGTATCTGATCTGGCCCCCCGTCAGCGGACGCCAAGAAGCGATACTTTGATCGCACTTGGAGGTCCCTTATGTCCCGTATCACCCGTCGTAGCTACACCGATGAGTTCAAGCACCAAGCCGTGGAGTTGGCCGAGTCGCTCGGGCC
>NZ_JCAFTR010000013.1:0-99520 GCF_059370435.1 Stenotrophomonas sp. YJH_SMC_94-11
AAACGTCTGCAAGATGGACAATCATCCTTCCTGCAGGCGCCTTCACAAGATACCTGCGCATACTTTCAAAGATCCGGGGAAGTGGCCTCAGCGCCGTTCCCGTGTGCTGCGAAGTTTCCTTCGTAGCGAGCCGCCCATTATGCCAGACTTTTTCAGTCCGTCAACACCTTCGTTCGATCATCTCGTTCGGCGGTGGTGGGCGCCCTGTTGTCGCTGAAGCCCCTTGGTGGCGACCCCTGCGACGGGGGAGGAGAAGTATGTCCCCATTCCGATCATTTGTGAAGGGGGTGTGGCGATTTTTTTCACCGGATGTTGCATCCGTTCATCCGGCGCGCTGCGGTAGGCTCCCGCGAAGATGAGCCAAGCGTGGGCTTGGCTCTACAAGAGCATAAGGAAGGGCCGGCTGGCGCCGGCCCTTCCTTCTTCTCAGCCAGCAACCAGGCGCACGCGGGCGAAGGTGCGCTTGCCGACCTGCAGCAGGCCTTCGAAGCCCGGCTGCAGCACCTGCTGGCCGTCTTCAACCACTTCACCGTCCACCTTCACCGCGCGCTCCTTGAGCTTGCGGTTGGCTTCGGAGTTGCTCGGGGTCAGGCCGGCCGCCGTCAGCAACGCGGCAATACGCAGGCCTTCGGCCGGGATCGCCACATCCTGCAGCGGCAACTGGGTGATGTCGCCCTGCCCGGTCACCGCCGCCTCCCAGCCGGCAATCGCCTGCTCTGCCGCCACGGCGTCGTGGAAACGGGTCGCCAGCTCACGCGCCAGGCGCAG
This sequence comes from Stenotrophomonas sp. YJH_SMC_94-11, assembly GCF_059370435.1. NCBI lineage: Bacteria > Pseudomonadati > Pseudomonadota > Gammaproteobacteria > Lysobacterales > Lysobacteraceae > Stenotrophomonas > Stenotrophomonas sp. YJH_SMC_94-11. The sequence continues at coordinate 769 of NZ_JCAFTR010000013.1, forward strand.
CTTGACCACGCGCGGGTTCAGGCCGCCATTGGCCACCTGCTCGCGCAGCTGCACGGCCTCGGCCTGGCTGATGTCGAAGGACAGCAGCTCGATCCAGCGCCACATCAGGGTGTCGTCCACCTTCATGGTCTTGGTGACGATGTCGATGGCCGGCTCGCTGATACCAATGTAGTTGCCCAGCGACTTGGACATCTTGTTGACGCCATCCAGGCCTTCCAGCAGCGGCATGGTCAGCACCACCTGCGGCTTCTGGCCATGGTGTTCCTGCAGGCCACGGCCCATCAGCAGGTTGAACTTCTGGTCGGTACCGCCCAGCTCGACGTCGGCCTCCAGGGCCACCGAGTCGTAGCCCTGCACCAGCGGGTACAGGAACTCATGGATGGCGATGGACTGCTGGGCGGCATAGCGCTTGGCGAAGTCGTCGCGCTCGAGCATGCGTGCCACGGTGTGCTGGCCGGCCAGGCGGATCATGTCGGCCGCGCCCATCTTGCCAAACCACTCCGAGTTGAAGCGGACTTCGGTACGGCTGCGGTCGAGCACCTTGAACACCTGTTCCTCGTAGGTACGGGCGTTGGCCAGCACGTCATCGCGGCTGAGCGGCTTGCGGGTCAGGCTCTTGCCCGAGGGATCGCCGATCATGCCGGTGAAGTCGCCGATCAGGAAAATGACCTGGTGGCCGAGGTCCTGGAACTGGCGCATCTTGTTCAGCAGCACCGTGTGGCCCAGGTGCAGGTCGGGCGCAGTGGGGTCGAAGCCGGCCTTGATCCGCAGCGGGCGGCCTTCCTGCAGGCGCGCACGCAGATCCTCGAGCTTGAGGATCTCGTCGGCACCGCGGCCGATCAGGGCAAGGGCTTCTTCAATCGAGGACACGTGACTACTCCCGGCAACGCCGATTCTTGTGTGGGGTGTTAAAGCAAAGTTAACCCGATTGGCTTCACAAAAGCCAATGGGCACAAGGGTTTGACGCGGTTTTCTCAGGTGTCTATGGTAACCGGCGATCAGGCCCGCGCTCCCGGGCCGCCAGGAAAAAACCGCCGATGCACAATTCCGAACAAGGGCGCGCACGCAAGCAGCGCTTCCAGGAACGCCTTCACGTCCTGCACGACAACGCCCTGCATCGGAAGCTCAGGCAACACCTTCCCGCCGCCTTCAATGAGCGCTGGACCCGCCGCCATTGGATGCACGCCAGCCTGTTTGCGACCATCGGCGCCCTGGTGGCGACGATCGTCCCCGGTTTCTCGCACACCATTGATGCGCCTTACGCGGACAGCCACACCAGCCTGGCGCTGCCGCTGCCGCCGTTGACCATGGCCCGCCAGCAGCAGGTGCCGGGCGACAGCTGGCAGGTGCTGCGCATCCAGCGCGGCCAGACCCTGAGCGACCTGTTCGACAAAGCCGGCATTCCGGCCACCACCCTGCACCGGGTGCTGGAGCACCCCGGTGCGCGCGAGGCGCTGACCAAGCTGCGCCCGGGCGCCGAGATCGCCTTCGACATGCCGCTGTCCGGCGACCTGCGCAGCATCCGCTTCGATCGCGACGCCGACAACCGGGTGGAACTGAGCCTGGCCGGCGATGACATCAAGGAGAAGGTGACGCGGCGCGAGACTTCCACGCGTACCGTGGTCACCAGCGGCGAGATCACCAGTTCGCTGTATGCCGCGGCCCGCCGGGCCGGGCTGTCGCCGTCGGCGATCGCGACGATGACCGACGACATCTTCAAGTACGACATCGACTTCTCCAAGGACCTGCAGCCGGGCGACCGCTTCAGCGTGGTGATGGACGAGACCTGGCGCGAAGGCGAGAAGGTGGACACCAGCAAGATCCTGGCGGCGACCTTCACCACCGGGGGCAAGACCTATTCCGGCTTCCGCTTCGACCGCAACGGCAAGTCCGAGTACTACGACATCAACGGCCGTTCGTTGAAGAAGAGCTTCATCCGCATGCCGATCCCGTTCGCGCGGCTGAGCTCGACCTTCGGCGCACGCAAGCACCCGGTGCTGGGCAAGATGCGCATGCACAAGGGCGTGGACTACGCCGCGCGTACCGGCACGCCGATCATGGCCGCCGGCGATGCCCGCGTGCAGTTCGCGGGCGTGCAGCGCGGCTACGGCAATGTGGTGATCCTCGACCACGGTCGAGGCCACACCACCCTGTACGGCCACATGTCGCGCTTTGCGAACATCAGGACCGGCCAGCGCGTGGCCCAGGGCACGGTGATCGGCTATGTCGGCTCGACCGGCCTGGCGACCGGGCCGCACCTGCACTACGAATTCCGGGTCAACGGCGAACACCGCAACCCGCTGACCGTGACCATGCCGCCGCCGGAGCCGCTGAAGGGCGCCGAGCTGGTCGCCTTCCGCGCGCAGACCGCGCCAGCGATGGCCCGCATCCAGGGCATGGAGAAGCTGATCTACGCCGATGCCAGCCCGGCACCGACCAGCCGCGACGAGGCCGCCGCCGAGGTGGCCAGCGCCAAGGACAAGCAGGCGACCGGCCGCAAGCGCGGCTGAGCCCCTGCGTTGACGAGCAAGGACGCGGCAGCCCAAGCTTGCCGCGTCCTTTTTTTGTGCCTGCCATGAACACTACTGCCGACGCTGACGCCCCCCTGTATCTTGGCCTGATGTCGGGCACCAGCGCCGACGGCATCGACGCCGCGCTGGTGCAGTTTCCCGCGGGCGGTGGCTGCCGCTTCGTGCACGGCCTGACCGCACGCTGGGAACCGGTGCTGCGCGCGCGGCTGGTGGCGCTGGGCGAAGGTGGCCCGTTGGATTCGCTGGAGGAGCTGGGCGAACTGGACGCGCGGATTGCGATCAACTTCGCCGAGGCCGCCAACCAGCTGCTGGCCGAAGCCGGCGTGGACCGCAGCCAGGTGCGCGCGATCGGCTCGCACGGCCAGACCGTGCGACACCGCCCGCTGGCCGATCCGGCGTTCACTGTGCAGCTGGGCGACGGCAACCGCATCGCCGAACTGACCGGAATCACCACAGTATCCGACTTCCGCCGTCGCGACGTAGCGGCCGGGGGGCATGGTGCGCCGCTGATGCCGGCTTTCCACCTGGGCATGCTGGGTGCCGCCGATGAAGACCGCGCGGTGCTCAACCTGGGCGGCATCGCCAACCTGACCCTGATCCCGCGCGAAGGCGCGGTGCGCGGCTTCGATACCGGCCCGGCCAACGCGCTGATGGATGCCTGGTGCCAGCGCCACACCGGCCGTACCTTCGATGCCGATGGCGCGTATGCCGCCAGTGGCGCGGTGGACGAGGGCCTGCTGGCCGGCTGGCGTTCGGACCCGTGGTTCGCGCTGCCGCCGCCGAAGAGCACCGGGCGCGAGCAGTTCCACCTGGCCTGGGCCGAGGCGCACATGGGGGAAGGCCAGTACGCCGCCACCGATGTGCAGGCCACGCTGCTGGAGCTGACCGTGGCAACCGTGGCCGATGCGCTGCTGGCGCAGCAGCCGCAGACCCGGCGCCTGCTGGTCTGTGGCGGCGGCGTACGCAACCGGCAGCTGATGAAGCGGCTGGCGGCGCGGCTGCCGGAGGTGCAGGTGGAGTCCAGCGCGGTGCATGGGCTGGACCCGGAGTACGTGGAGGCGATGGGATTCGCCTGGCTGGCGCAGCGGACGATGGACGGGCTGGCCGGCAACCTGCCGAGCGTGACCGGAGCGAAGGGGCCGCGGATCCTTGGAGCAATCCACCTGGCGTGAGGTGGCGCCATCCACGCACGGCGTGGATTCACCGGGCAGCCGAGCGTGGGCTCGGCTCTACAAAGCCGCTAATCGAAGCCCTGCCCTGCGGGCAAGGCCTGCAGGGCGGCGATCGCATCGGAGAGGGCGTCCACTTCGGGATCGCCGAAGCCGGAGCGAACCTCCAGTTCACTGCTGAACAGGCCCTGCTCCAACAAGGCGGCGCAGGTCTGTTCATGGGTCCAGCCGCGGGCGACCGCGACACGTCGGATACGTTCCAGCAGCAGCGGGTCCAGGTCCCGCAGCACAACGTCGGCCATGCTCACTTCCCCGTTCGCAAGGCACCGCCCCCTCGGCGCGTCGGGGGCGATGATCCCGCAGTCCGGGCGGGCAGGCAATCAGGCGACCGGCGGCGGCCCGCGGTCGGCGATCCGCGGCCACAGCCAGGCCAGCAGCAGCAGGGTCGGCACCACAGTGATCGAGCTGAGGATGAAGAACGTGCTGTAGGACGTCGCTTCAACGATGTATCCGGAGACACCGCCGATGAACTTGCCCGGCAGGTTGGCCAGCGATACCAGCAACGCGTACTGCGTGGCGGTGAAGTTGCGGTCGGTCAGCGACGACATGAAGGCCACCAGCACGGTGCCGGCGAACCCCTGGAACAGGTTGTCGGCACTGAGCGCGGCATAGAACGCCCACAGCTTGCCTGGGTTGTGCGCCATCAGCAGGAAGGCGAGGTTGGACATCGCCACGCCCAGTGCGGCCACCAGCAGCATGCGCCGGAAGCCGAATGCGGCCACCGCAATACCCCCCAGGAACGCACCGCCGATCCCCATCCATACACCGAACAGCTTGGACACGGTGGCGATGTCGGCCTTGTCGAACCCCGAATCGAGATAGAACGGCCCGGCCATCACGCCGATCACCTGATCGGGGAACTTGAACAGGCCGACGAAGGCCAGCAGCACCAGGGCCAACGCCACGCCATTACGGCTGAAGAAGCTGGAGATGGGCTGGACGAAGGCTTCGGCGATATCGATGCGACGCTGCACCGCCGTGGCCGGGCGCTCCGGTTCGGCGCACAGCAGGGTAGTGACGATCGGCAGCAGCATCAGCGCGGCCATCGCCAGGTAGGCGACGATCCAGCCTTCGAACTGCGCCAGGTACAGCGCGCCGGCACCGGCCAGGATCAGGCCGATCCGGTAGCCCAGCGTATAGGTGGCCGCCAGCGCGGCCTGCGCGGTCTGCGGAGCGATCTCGATACGGTAGGCATCGACCGCTGAGTCCTGGGTGGCGCCAGCGAACGACGCCACCAGCACCCACACCACCAGTGGCCAGACGCCCTCTTCCGGCCGCACGAAGGCCAGTGCGACCAGGCCGACCAGCACCAGCACCTGCGATACCAGCAGCCACGAACGGCGGCGGCCGAGCGCGCCCAGCAGCGGAAATGCATAGCGGTCCAGCAGCGGCGCCCACAGGAACTTGAGCAGGTAGAAGAAGCTGGCCAGGCTGATCAGGCCGATGCTGCCCAGGTCCAGGCCGACGTCGCGCAGGCGCGTGGACAGCGTCTGCGAAGCGATCAGCAGGAACGGCAGGCCACTGCCGAAGCCAAGCATGGCCATGGTCAGCGCCGACGGGGTACCGAAGGCGCGCTTGATGCCTGCCCAGCCCTTGTAGCTGACCGGCGTGGCGGCCTCGGTCACAGGTCGTAGTCCACGGTGAACGGGGCGTGGTCGGAGAAGCGCTCGTCGCGGTAGATCGAACAGCTACGCAGTTTGTCGCGCAGGCCCGGCGTGATGAACTGGTAGTCGATGCGCCAACCGACGTTGTTGGCGCGGGCGGCGCCGCGGTTGCTCCACCAGGTGTAATCCTCGCCGGTGGGATTGAGCAGGCGGTAGGCATCGGCCCAACCGCGGCCGGCGGCGACATCGGTGGCCTGGCCATGGTCGGCGCAGAGGGCGTTGAGCCAGTCGCGCTCCTCCGGCAGGCAGCCGGAATTCTTCTGGTTGGACTTCCAGTTCTTGATGTCCAGCGCCGAACGCACGATGTTCCAGTCGCCGCACAGCACGTAGTCGCGGCCGCTGCGCGCCCACTCCTCCAGAATCGGGCGCAGCCATTCCATCACTTCGAACTTGAAGCCCTGGCGCAGGTCACCCGAGCTGCCGGAGGGAATATAGAAAGAGACCACGCTGAGATTGCCGTAGCGCGCCTCGATGTAGCGGCCTTCGTCGTCGAACGGGGCCCAGCCCAGCGAGGTGATGACCTGGTCCGGCTCGCGCTTGCTGTAGATCGCCACACCGCTGTAGCCCTTCTTGGTGATGGCGTCGCGGTAGAAGCAGTGATGGCCATCCGGACGGAACATCGGGTCGGTCAGCTGGTCTTCCTGGGCCTTGGTTTCCTGGATGCACAGGACGTCGGCGTCCTGGGCACGGAACCAGTCAAGGAAGCCCTTGGTCGCGGCGGAACGGATGCCATTGGCGTTGAAACTGATGATGCGCATGCGGGGACCTGCGGCGGGAAACCGGGCAAGCATACCGGTTGCCCGTGGGGCTGCGCAGTCCGCCAGGCAGCGCCGCGACAGCCTTCACGCGGGGCCGGACGAGCGCGAAACGCCCAGCTGGATTAGGATTTGTGCTCCAAATGAAGATGAATCGAGTTTTGATGAGCGACCACCGCCACCGTTTCCTGCAGCTGGCCCTGACCGCCGACGCCCTGCGCTTCGGCCAGTTCACCCTCAAGTCCGGCCGGCTGAGCCCCTATTTCTTCAACGCCGGCCGTTTCGACTCCGGTTCGCTGCTGTCCCAGCTCGGCGCCTGCTATGCCGATGCCATCGATGCCAGCGGGATCAAGTACGACGTGGTGTTCGGCCCGGCCTACAAGGGCATTCCGCTGGCCACCGCGATGGCCTGCGAGCTGGCCCAGCGCGGCCGCGACCTGCCGCTGTCGTTCAACCGCAAGGAAGCCAAGGACCACGGCGAAGGCGGCCAGCTGATCGGCGCCGACATGAATGGCAAGCGCGTGCTGATCGTCGACGACGTGATCACCGCCGGTACCGCGATCCGCGAAGCGCTAGGCATCATCCGCGCTGCCGGCGGCACCCCGGCCGGCATCGTGGTAGCCCTGGACCGCCAGGAGATCGCCTCGGAAACCGACCGCCGCTCGGCGGCGCAGTCGGTGGCCGAAGAGGCCGGGATTCCGGTGATCGCCGTGGCGTCGCTGGCCGATCTGCTTGATTTCGCCTCCGGCAACCCGGAACTTGTGGGTTACCGCCAGCCGCTGGAAGCCTACCGGGCCCAGTACGGCGTCCGTTCGATCCGCTGACCGACCCAGGGGAAAGGTCATGTCCCGAGTTCCTGCCGTTCTCTTTGCCGGCCTGCTGCTGGCCGTGCCGTCCACCGTGCCGGCGCAGTCGCGCGACGGCGGCAAAGTGGAGAAGAAGCTGTATTGCTGGAACGAGGGCAAGGAGCGGATCTGCAGCGATTCGCTGCCAGCCGATGCGGTCAATCACGCCCGCGAGGAGTTCAACGCGAAGAGCGGCCTGCGCAATGCGCAGGTCCAGCGCGCGTTGACCGACGAAGAGCGCGCCGCGGCCAGCACCGAGGCGCAGCAGCAGCAGCTGGACCTGATGGCCGAGCAGACCCGCCAGCGCACCGAACAGGCGATGCTGTCCACCTATGGCAGCGAGGACGACCTGCGCCGGGTGTTCGCCGAGCGCCAGGAAGTGCTCGACAACAACCTGAAGACCGCCGAGTACAACGTCACCAGCCTGCGCGAATCGCTGGTAGCGCTGTTGTCGGCCGCTGGCGACCGAGAACTGGCCGGTGGCAAGGTGGCCGACAAGCAGGCCGAGGCGATCCGTCAGCGGCACGTGCAGTTGCGGGCGCAGCAGCGCCTGCAGGCCGGGTTCCTGCAGCAGCAGCAGGCGCTGAAGGCCGAGATCGACAGCACGCTGCAGCGCTACCGCGAGCTGAAGGGCGTGGCGCCAGCGAGTCAGGCGCCGTGATTCGCTTGTAGGGTCGAGCCCATGCTTGGCTCCGCGTGGCCTTGGGAAAGAGCAGCCCAGCATGGGCCCGGCTCTACAGTGGGCGGCGCCTGGTTACGGCTTGGCCCACGGAATTTATGCACTCTTTACGCGTCGGCACGGTCCGGCGCGTAGTGCGTTTATGGGCGGCAGGACGACGATGACGGCCTGAGGTGGAGGGGTTCCACCAGGACGCTATTGCAATGTCCCCCTGGCTGTCGTTGTTGTGTGGCGTGCTGGTGCTGGTCGCCGCCGCCTATCTCCTTTATGTCGTGCTGCGGCCCGAGTCGTTCTGAGCGGAGCCTGCCATGACCGAGATGCTTGTGATTATTGCCGCCAGCCTGTTGTTGGCGTGGCCGCTGGGCCTGTACCTGGCGCGCGTGATGCGCGGCACGCCGATGAAGGCCGACGTGCTGTTCAACTGGATCGAAAAGCCGTTGTACAAGGTGTTCGGCGTCGATCCCTCGCGCGCGATGTCCTGGCGCGGCTACGTGCTGGCCTTCGTGCTGAGCAACGTAGTGATCGCCGTATTGACCCAGGCGGTGTTCATGACCCAGGCCTGGTTGCCGTTGAACCCGGACCAGATCCCGAACATGCGCTGGGACACCGCGCTGCACACGATGATCTCGTTCCTGACCAACACCAACCAGCAGCACTATTCGGGCCAGGCCCAGCTGTCCTACCTCTCACAGATGACCGGCATCACCGGCCTGCAGGTGGTGACACCGATGATGGGCCTGGCGCTGGCTGTGGCCACGCTGCGCGCGTTGTTCTCGCGTGCGCCGCAGGCTGCGGCGGCCACCGGTGCCGGCGACGACCGCCAGGTGGCGGTGGGCAACTACTACGTGGACGTGGTGCGCCTGTGCGTGCGCTTCCTGTTGCCGCTGTGCCTGGTGTGGACCCTGCTGCTGACCAGCCAGGGCGTGCCGTCGACGATGGCCGGTGGCCCGCAGGCCACGCCGATCGATGCCAGCGCCGGCATGACCGGACAGAAACTGCCGCTGGGCCCGGTGGCGGCGATGGTCGCGGCCAAGCAGCTGGGCGCCAACGGTGGCGGCTGGTACGGCCCGAACAGCAGCTTCCCGCTGGAGAACCCGACCCCGCTGTCGAACGCGCTGGAGATCGTCGGCATCCTGCTGGTGCCGATGGCGGTGATCTTCATGATCGGTGCGTTCACCGGCCGGCGCCGGTTCGGCGCCCTGGTGTTCAGCTGCATGCTGGGCATGTCGCTGCTGTCCACCGGCGCGATGGTGTGGAGCGAAGGGCACAGTGCCAGCGCCGCCACGCCGCTGCTGATGGAAGGCAAGGAGGTGCGCTTCGGCGCCGACGGCACGGCGCTGTGGGCGGCGGTGACCACCCAGGTCTCCAACGGGTCGGTCAACGGCATGCATGACTCGCTGGCGCCGCTGAGTGGCGGCATCGCGATGGTCAACATGCTGGTCAGCGCGATCTGGGGCGGCATCGGCTGTGGCCTGCAGCAGTTCATCGTGTACCTGCTGCTGGGCGTGTTCCTGGCCGGGTTGATGACCGGACGTACGCCGGAACTGTTCGGCCGCAAGCTGGAGACGCCACAGGTACGCCTGCTGGCCCTGCTGGTGCTGCTGCAGCCGATCACCCTGCTGGTGTTCACCGCGATCACCCTGGCCGTGCCCGGGCTGGCCGCTACCTCCAACCCGGGCTTCCATGGCATCAGCCAGGTGTTCTACGAGTACGTCTCGGCCTACGCCAACAACGGCTCGGGCTTCGAGGGGCTGGGCGACGCCACGCTGTGGTGGAACCTGAGCTGCTCGCTGGTGCTGCTGCTGGGCCGCTTCCCGCTGCTGATCATCCCGCTGGTGGTGGCCGCACAGCTGGCCGCCAAGCGCCAGGCGCCGGAGTCTGCCGGCAGCCTGCAGATCGAAACCCCGACCTTCGCCCTGACCCTGGTCTCGGTGATCGTCATCCTGACCGTGCTGCAGTTCATGCCGGCGCTGGTACTCGGCCCGATCGCCGACCACCTCAGCCTGGGACTGCACTAAGGACACCCCGATGAGTACCCACGCAAGTTCCACCCGTAGTTCCCTTGCCCCGCGCCCTGCGCTGCTTGATGGCGCCGGCCTGCGCCGTGCGCTGGTCGAAGCAGTACGCAAGCTCTCGCCGATGCACCTGGTGCGCAGCCCGGTGATGGCGGTGGTGATGGCTGGCACGATCGTCGCGGCCATCGTCACACTGACCGGCAATGCGCCGCTGGGCTTCGGCCTGGCAGTGACCGCGATCCTGCTGGTGACCGTGTTGTTCGGCAATTTCGCCGAAGCAGTGGCCGAGGCGCGTGGCCGTGGCCAGGCCGCGTCACTGCGCCGTGCCCGCCAGGACCTGGTGGCACGCCGGCTGGCGGCGCCGCAGCCGGGTGCCGCAGAAGCCCAGGTGCCGGCCGCCGAACTGCGCCCGGGCGACCATGTGATCGTCAGTGCTGGTGAGCTGGTGCCGGCCGATGGCGAGATCGTGCAGGGCCTGGCCACCATCAACGAAGCGGCGGTGACCGGCGAATCGGCACCGGTGCTGCGCGAGGCAGGTACCGACCGTTCCGGTGTGATCGGTGGCACCAAGGTGCTGTCCGACCAGATCATCGTGCGGGTGACCGCCGAGCCGGGCCACAGCTTCCTGGACCGGATGATCGCGCTGGTGGAAGGTGCCAACCGCCAGAAGACCCCCAACGAGATCGCGCTGACCCTGCTGCTGGCGGCGATGACGCTGACCTTCCTGGTGGTGGTGGCCACGTTGCCGGCCATTGGTGCAGCCGTCGGCGTCAAGGTCGATCCGCTGCTGCTGATCGCGCTGCTGGTGTGCCTGATCCCGACCACCATTGGCGGCCTGCTGCCGGCCATCGGCATCGCCGGCATGAACCGTGCGCTGGCCGCGAACGTACTGGCCAAGTCGGGCAAGGCGGTGGAAGTGGCCGGCGACGTCGACGTGCTGCTGCTGGACAAGACCGGCACCATCACCTACGGCGACCGCCAGGCCAGCCACTTCCATCCGCTGGCCGGCATCGATGCCAGCCAACTGCGCGAGGCGGCGCTGCTGTCCTCGCTGGCCGACCCGACCCCGGAAGGCAAGTCGATCGTGCGCCTGGCGCGCGAACAGGGCTGCGCCACCGCCGAGCCAGACCATGCCGACTACCTGGCCTTCAGTGCCCAGACCCGGATGTCCGGCGTGGATCTGGAACATGGGCGGCAGATCCGCAAGGGCGCTGCCGATGCGATCCGCGCCCACGTGCAGGCGCTGGGCGGCAACGTGCCGGCTGAACTGGCCGGCCGCGTCGAGCAGGTCGCGCGCAATGGCGCCACCCCGCTGGTGGTGGCCGAGGGTCGCCACGTGCTGGGCGTGATCGAGCTGTCGGACGTGGTCAAGCACGGCATGCGCGAGAAGTTCGCGCAGCTGCGGGCGATGGGCATCCGTACGGTGATGATCACCGGCGACAACCCGCTGACGGCAGCAGCCATTGCCGCCGAGGCTGGCGTCGACGACTACATCGCCGAGGCCCGTCCGGAAGACAAGCTGGCACGCATCCGCCAGGAACAGGCCGGTGGCCGACTGGTGGCGATGGTGGGCGATGGCACCAACGATGCTCCCGCGCTGGCCCAGGCCGACATCGGCCTGGCGATGAACTCCGGCACGCAGGCGGCGAAGGAGGCCGGCAACATGGTCGACCTCGATTCGGACCCGGCCAAGCTGCTGTCGGTGGTGGAAGTGGGCAAGCAGCAGCTGATCACCCGCGGCGCGCTGACCACCTTCTCGCTGGCCAACGACGTGTCCAAGTACTTCGCGATCCTGCCGGCGCTGTTCGCCGCGGCCGTTCCGACCATGGCCGCACTGAACGTGATGCAGCTGTCGAGCCCGCGCAACGCGGTGCTGGCGGCGCTGATCTTCAACGCTTTGGTGATTCCCGCGCTGATCCCGCTCGCCCTGCGTGGCGTGCGCTTCCGCCCGGCCACCGCCACCGCACTGCTGCGCCGGAACATGCTGGTGTACGGCCTCGGCGGCGTGCTGCTGCCGTTCGCAGCGATCAAGGCGATTGACCTCCTTCTTGTCCTGGTATTCGGCGCATGAACCGTTCTGCTTCCACCTCATCTTCCCTTCCGGGCGACGCCAAGGCCGAGGCCCGCGTGGCCAGCCTGCAGGATGGCGCCCGCTGGCGCCCGGCGATCGGCCTGGGCCTGGCCACCCTGCTGCTGGCCGGCGCGGTCTATGCCGGCATCGCCACCGGCTTTGCCGGCCTGGCCTACCCGACCCAGGCCGAAGGCAGCCTGCTGCGCGATGGCAGCGGCCAGGTGCGCGGCGCGGCCTGGCTGGCGCAGCCGTTCACCGCTGACGGCTACTTCCAGGCGCGTCCGTCGGCGGCCAACTACGACCCGATGGCCGCGGCCGGTTCCAACCTGGCGCGCAGCAACCCGGCGTTGGCCGAACGCGTCGCCGCCAGCACCGCTGCGGTGGCCGCGCGCGAAGGTGTCGCCCCGGCGCAGGTGCCAGCGGACCTGGTCACCCAGTCCGCCGGCGGACTGGATCCGCAGCTGTCGCCTGCGGCGGCGCAGCTGCAGGTAGCACGCGTGGCGCGTGCCCGTGGCCTGCCGGTGGAGCGCGTGCAGGCACTGGTGCAGGCGCATACCGAAGGGCGCCAGTGGGGCCTGTTCGGGCAGCCACGGGTGAACGTGGTGACGCTGAACTTCGCGCTGGACCATGCGGCCAAGGCGCCGTGATGCTGGGCTGCACCTGCTGCGCGCACAATGGTGGCCATGACAGCGGCCCCCATGACTGATGCACGTACCCGCCAGGCCGATGCCCTGGTTGAAGGCCTGCAACGCGAAGCCGGCGGCAAGCTGACCGTGTTCCTCGGTGCGGCGCCGGGCGTGGGCAAGACCTACGCCATGCTGACCCGCGCGCAGGAACAGCTGCGCCGCGGCGTCGACCTGGTGGTGGGCCTGGTGGAAACCCATGGACGCACCGATACCCAGGCGCTGCTGGAGGGCCTGCCGCAGCTGCCGCTGAAGGACGTGGCCTATCATGGCCATGCCCTGCAGGAGATGGACCTGGATGCAGTGCTCGCACGGCATCCAGCGCTGGTGCTGGTGGATGAACTGGCCCATCGCAATGCGCCCGGCAGCCGTCATGAGCGGCGCTGGCAGGATGTGATGGAGCTGCTGGACGCCGGCATCGACGTCTGGACCACGGTCAACATCCAGCATCTGGAAAGCCTCAACGACGTGGTGATGCGGATCACCGGCGTGCGCGTCAGCGAGACCGTGCCCGACGGCGTGCTCGACCGCCTGCACGACATCGTGCTGGTCGATCTACCGCCGCGCGAACTGATCGCGCGCCTGCAGCAGGGCAAGGTCTATGTGCCGGAACAGGCCGCGCAGGCACTGCAGGCGTTCTTCTCACCGGCCAACCTGACCGCGCTGCGCGAACTGGCGATGCAGGAAGCCGCCGACCGCGTCGACAGCAGCCTGCGCGAAACCCGCGCCGCGCGTGGCGAAGGCAATCTGCCCCTGCGTCGCGGCGTTCTGGTGGCCATCGACGGGGGCGGCCAGAGCGAATACCTGGTGCGCGTGGCGCGGCGCATCGCAGAGCGCCGTGACGCGCCGTGGACGGTAGTGACCGTGCAGGGCCGGCGCCAGGACGAGGCGACCCGGCGCGAGATCGATGCGGCCTTTGCGCTGGCAAGGCGGCTGGGCGGCGACGCCGAACTGCTGCATGGATCGAGCATTGCCGATGCCCTGCTCGACCATGCCGCACACAACGGCGTGTCGACCCTGGTGCTGGGCCGTACCCGCGAACGTCCACTGGCACGGATGTTCAACCGCACCCTGACCCAGCAGCTGATCCAGCGTGGCGCGCATTACGAGATCACCATCATCAGCACGCCGCAGGCACGCGCACGCTCGCGCCGCGAGAGCCTGCTGCCGCCGATGCGCGGCATCAGCTACGAGCCTGCACAAGCCCTGATCGCGACCGCATTGGCCTGTGCGGTGGCGTGGCTGGCCGAACACTGGGTGGGCATGGCCGACCTGTCGATGGTGTTCATCGTCGCGGTGGTACTGGTGGCTGCACGCACGCGCGCCAGCGTGGCGGTGATGGCCGCGATCCTGTGTTTCCTCGCCTACAACTTCCTGTTCATCGCGCCGCGCTTCACCTTCGCCATCGGTGCACGCCAGGGCGTGATCACCGTTTTCCTGTTCCTGGCCGCGGCACTGGTGGCCGGGCGCCTGGCCTCGCGCCTGCGCATGCAGGTCATCGCGCTGCGTGCGGCCAACCGCCATGCGCGCGCGCGCCAGCAGCTGGGACGCCAGCTGGCCAGCGCGGCCGGCAACGGCGAGGTGGCACAGGCGGGCCGGCATGCGCTGGAGCAGGCCCTGGACGTGCCGGCGTGGCTGCGGATCGGCACCGATACCGCCGCCGGCGGCCGCAGCCAGCCCGGCGATACCGACCTGGCTGCCGCCGACTGGGCGCTGCGCCACGGCCAGCCCAGCGGGCGTTTCACCGATACCCTGGCCGGCGCGCAATGGTGGTTCCTGCCGCTGCTGGACGGCGAAGACCGTGCGATCGGCGTGGCCGGCCTGTACCTGCCCGGCGCACAGGCGCGCCTGCTGCCCGAGCAGCGGCAGCTGGCCGAAGCGATGGTCGATGACATCGCCCAGGCCGCGCTGCGCACGCGGCTGGTGGCGGAACTGGAGCAGGCGCACGTCAGCAACGAGACCGAGCGGCTGCGCTCGGCCCTGCTCTCCTCGGTGTCGCACGACCTGCGCTCGCCGCTGGCGGCGATGATCGGGTCGGCCGACAGCCTGGCCAGCTACGGTGCAGCGATGGATACCGCTGATCGCCGCGCCCTGCTGGACACCATCCTGGTCGAGGGCGAACGGCTGGACCGCTACATCCAGAACCTGCTGGACATGACCCGGCTCGGCCACGAAGGGCTGAAGATCAACCGCGACTGGATCGGCGTGGACGAGCTGATCGGCTCGGCGGCACGGCGCCTGCAGCGCTACCAGCCAAAGGTGCGGCTGGAGCTGGACATTCCAGCCACGCTGGCACCGATCTGGGTGCACCCGGCGCTGGTCGAACAGGCCGTGTTCAACGTGATGGAGAACGCGGCCAAGTTCTCGCCGCCCGACGCCGCCGTGCAGGTACAGGCGCGCGAGCTGGACGGCCAGCTGCGCATCGACGTGATCGACGCCGGCCCCGGCATTCCCGATGACGAGCGCGCGCGCATCTTCGACATGTTCTACAGCGTCGAGCGCGGTGACCGAGGCCGCCACGGCACCGGCCTGGGCCTGACCATCTGCCAGGGCATGATCGGCGCACATGGCGGCAGCGTGCAGGCGCTGCCCGGACGCGACGGTCGCGGTACCCTGATCCGCATCACCCTGCCCCTGCTCAAGCCAGCCTCCCACGATGAGCCCGACCCCGATTGATGCCAGCGTGCCGGCCGCACGCGTGCTGGTGATCGATGATGAAACCCAGATCCGCCGGTTCCTGGACATCAGCCTGCGCGCGCAGGGCTACCAGGTGCGGCAGGCCGCCACCGGCCAGGAAGGCCTGCAGCTGGCCGCCAGCGAGGACATGGACCTGGTGATCCTGGATATCGGCCTGCCGGACATGGAAGGCCACGAGGTCCTGGAACAGCTGCGCCAGTGGAGCCAGGTGCCGGTGATCATGCTGACCGTGCGCGCCGGCGAAGCCGAGAAGGTGCGCGCACTGGATACCGGCGCCAACGACTACGTGACCAAGCCGTTCGGCACGCAGGAACTGATGGCGCGCGTGCGGGCGCTGTTGCGCACGCGCAGCGTGCCGACCGATGGCATACCGCCGGTATTCGACGATGGCCACCTGCACGTGGACCTGGTGCGTCGCGAAGTCGCCCTGCAGGGTGAGCCGGTGGCGTTGACCCGCAAGGAATACGCGCTGCTGTCGCTGCTGCTGCGCAATGCCGGACGGGTGGTGACCCAGCCGCAGATCCTGCAGGAGATCTGGGGGCCGACCCACCAGCACGACACCCACTACCTGCGCATCCTGGTCGGCAAGCTGCGGCACAAGCTGGGCGATTCGGCGCTGGATTCGCGCTACCTGTTCACCGAGCCGGGCGTGGGGTTGCGGTTCAAGGGGTGAGGGTGTGTCGACCAAGGTCGACACCTACCAAGAGCGGGCAAGGCGTGCCGACCAACGGTCGGCACCCACCAGGATCGGTCAGAACCCCAGCGGGGTGTCGCCCAGCACTGGTTGCAGCTGGCTGCGGAACAGGGCCTGGATGCGTTCCAGTGCCGCCTCGTCGTTGCCTTCGAAGCGCAGCACCAGCACCGGCGTGGTATTGGAGGCACGCACCAGGCCCCAGCCATCGGCGAAGTCCACGCGCAGCCCGTCGATGGTCGACAGGCGGCCACCCACATACGGGTTGTCCGGGGACTGCGCCGCCGCCACCAGCATCGCCACCAAGGCATGCGGCGTCCCGTCGGCCACCGGTACCTTCAGCTCCGGCGTGGCGACCATTTCCGGCAGCTCGCCCAGCACCTCGCCCGGCGTTTCCTCGCGCTGGGCCAGGATCTCCAGCAATCGCGCAGCGGCGTACAGACCGTCGTCGAAACCGAACCAGCGTTCCTTGAAGAAGAAGTGGCCGCTCATCTCGCCGGCCAGCTCGGCATCGGTCTCGCGCATCTTCGCCTTCATCAGCGAATGCCCGGTCTTCCACATCAGCGGGCTGCCACCGTTGCGCAACACGTGGTCGGACAGCTTGCCGGTGCACTTCACGTCGTAGATCACCATCGCGCCCGGATTGCGCATCAACACATCGGCAGCAAACAGCATCAGCAGGCGATCGGCGTAGATGATCCGGCCTTCGCCGGTCACCACGCCCAGCCGGTCGCCGTCGCCATCGAAGGCAACGCCGAGATCGGCGCCAAAGCGCTTGACCGTCTGCACCAGGTCTTCCAGGTTGGCCGGTTCGCTCGGGTCGGGATGATGGTTGGGGAAGGTACCGTCGACATCGCAGTACAGCGGGATGACGTCGGCGCCGATCGCTTCCAGCAGCTGCGGCGCCAGTGCGCCGGCCACGCCATTGCCGGCATCGGCCACGACCTTCAGCGGACGGTCCAGCTGCACGTCATCGGCGATGCGCTGGATGTAGTCGGCACTGACATCGCGCTGCTGGTAGTCGCCCGGCTCGGCGGCCTGCACCAGGCGGCCCTCGACGATGCGCTGGTAAAGATCGGTGATGGCATCGCCGGACAGCGTCTCGCCGCCGATGACCACCTTGAAGCCGTTGTACTCGGGCGGGTTATGACTGCCGGTGACTGCCACGCAGGTGCCGGTACGCAGATGGAAGGCGGCGTAGTACACGACCGGAGTCGGTGCCAGGCCGATGTCGATCACCGCGCAACCGGCGCGCCTCAGGCCCTCGGCCAACCCTGCGGCCAGTTCCGGGCCGGACAGGCGGCCATCGCGACCGATCACCACCTCGCGCAGGCCCTGCTCCAGTGCCACGGTGCCGATGGCCTGGCCGATCAGCGCCGCGGTCTTCGGTGTCAGTTCACTGCCCACCACGCCGCGGATGTCATAAGCACGGAAGATGCCGGCGGCCAGCTCTTCAGCGGGCACTGGCGGTGGCGGCGGTGGCGCGGCATCGCCACTGCCGGTCACAGCGGCCTCGGGTGGCGGCGCCTGCTGCAGGCTCTCGCTCAGGGTCGGGCCATGGTCGGCCTCGGACGCTGCGGCGCGGCGCGGCAAGGGCAGCGACTTCGGCAGTCGGTCACGTCCCACCACCAGCAACACGGCAATGAACGCCAGCAGCAACGCCACAATGGCGCTGGCCAGCGCGCCCAGGCCCAGCGGACCGGCGTCGACATTCGGCACCGACGCGACCAGCCGCAACGGTGTGCCTGCAACCGGGCGCGCAAGGGCTTCCGCACTTTCGGCCAGGCCCGCGTCGCCCTGGGTGACCAGATCGAAGCCGCCCTGGCGCAGGCCAAGGAAGCCGGCGGACGGCGCGCGCACCTGGTCCAGCGGCGAGGTCAGCCGCAGCAGCGGTTGGCGCACATAGATCACGGCCGGCCCCAAGCTGCCCAGCTGCACCGGCGCGGCCAGGCCCAGGCGATTGCCGCCGCCGTCGCGGACCACGCGCAGGCTGGGCCTGGCCTCGGCCAGCGCGGCTTCCAGCAGGGCCAGGCGTGCATACCCGAAGGTGGCCGGATCGGCATAGGCGTTGGCCAGATCGGCCGTCAGCACCTCGACCTGCTCAACTCCGGTCCAGCTCTCGCGCACGGCCAGCGCCGCCGCAGCGGCATCGCCGGCCTGCAGCGCCTGCTGCACGCGATCGTTCTTCAACTGCTGCTGCAGCTGCTGCAACTGGCCTGCAGCGGCCTGCTGCAGGCCCTGCACAGCCTGGTCACGCGCTTCTTCCAGCGCCTGCCCGTTGGCCTCCTGCCGCCATTGCTGCACCGCGCTCCATCCGAACCAGCCGGCCAACAGGATCAACAGCACCCCCAGTAGTGGTGCACTGCGACCCAACGACCGTCCCCGCTGTCCTTCCCCGATGCCGCTCATCGATGTCCCCTGTCAACGCACCCCGGTATGGCCGAATCCACCCGTGCCCCGCACGCTGTCGGTGAAAGTATCCACCACCTGCAGGCTGACGCGGGCAATCGGAACCACCACCAGCTGCGCGATGCGATCGCCGGGCTCGATGGTGAAGGCCTCGCGGCCACGGTTCCAGACGCTGATCAGCAGCGGCCCCTGGTAGTCGGCATCGATCAGGCCGGTGCCGTTGCCCAGCACGATGCCATGCCGATGGCCCAGCCCGGAACGCGGCAGGATCACCGCGCACAGGTTCGGGTCGGCAATGTGGATGGCCAGGCCGCTGGGCACCAGCGCGGTGTCGCCCGGCTGCAGGGTCAGCGCGGTATCCAGCGCCGCGCGCAGGTCCATGCCGGCGCTGGCTTCGGTGGCGTAGGCCGGCAGCGGCCAGCTGTCGCCGAAGCGCGGATCGAGCAGCTTGACCTGCAGCGGTTGGGAAAGGGATGCCTGGGTCATGCCTGGAGTCTCCGCGCGATCAGCGCCAGCAGTTGTTCGGCCAGTTCGCGCTTGGAGGTGGCCGGGAATACCTGTTCACCGTCCTGCCAGAAGGCCGTGGCGGCATTGTTGTCGCTCTCGAAACCACCGCCACTGATGCCGACCTGGTTGGCGATCACCAGGTCCAGGCGCTTGTCGATCAGCTTGCCGCGAGCATATTTCTCCACGTCATGGGTCTCGGCGGCAAAGCCGACCACCAGCTTCAGCGACTGCGTCTGCGCGGCGACTTCGGCCAGGATGTCCGGCGTGCGCACCAGCTCGATCACCAGCGACTGGCTGTCGGCGGTCTTCTTCAGCTTCTGCGCGGCGACCTGGCGCGGGGTGTAGTCGGACACTGCGGCGGCACCGATATAGATGTCGGCGGGCAGCGACTTCAGTACGGCATCGCGCATCTGCGCGGCCGAGCGCACATCGATGCGCTGCACGCCCGGCGGCGTCGGCAGCTGTACCGGGCCACTGACCAGCACCACCTGCGCGCCCAGCGCGGCGGCGGCGGCGGCCAGGGCGAAGCCCATCTTGCCGCTGCTGCGGTTGCCGACGTAGCGCACCGGATCGATGTCTTCGTAGGTCGGGCCGGCACTGATCAGCAGGCGCAACCCCTGCAGGGCACGGGTTTCCGGCGCGGCAACCGTCGCAACGACCCCGCCATTGGTCGCCAGCGCGGCCACGATGTCGCCCGGTTCGGCCAGCCGACCGGGGCCGGATTCACCTTCGGCCAGCGGGCCATCGACCGGGCCGATCACCTGCGCACCGCGCTGGCGCAGCAGGGCGATGTTGGCCTGGGTAGCCGGATGCAGCCACATCCGGTGGTTCATTGCCGGGCAGATCGTCAGCGGTGCGGTGCTGGCCAGACACAGGGTGCTGACCAGGTCATCGGCATGGCCCTGGGCCAGCCGCGCCAGCAGATCGGCGGTACCCGGCGCGACCACGATGCGGTCGGCCCAGCGGGCCAGCTCGATGTGGCCCATGGCCTGCTCGGCGGCGCTGTCCCACAGCGTGGTGCGGGTCGGCTGCCCGGACAGGGCCTGGAAGCTGAGGGGGGTGACGAACTGCTGGGCGCCGGCGGTCATCGCCACCTGCACCTGGGCGCCCGCGTCACGCAGGCGCCGCACCAGCTCCAGGGCCTTGTAGGCCGCGATCCCGCCTCCGACGCACAACAGCAGTTTCTGGCCTTCCAGCGCGCGGGCCGGCGCGGGGGAAGCGTTGGGGGAGTCAGCCACCTGGAATTCCTGTGCAAACGAGGGCATTAGCTTACCCGATGGTCGGTAATGTCCCGGTGCACAGCGCACATAGCGGGCGGCTATCAGCAGATGGGACTTGCACCACAACGCTTCCGGGGTTCAAGACACCGCGATTCGGAACTTTCCTATACCTGTAGGCCGGCCACGTTTGCAGAATCGTCAGTGGCCACCGCTGGTGTGCCGCTTCGCTTTTCGAGGATCCCGCGTGCACCCGCGCATCATCATCGCCGACGACCATCCCGTCGTCCTGCACGGCATCCGCATCGTGCTGCAGACCCATCTGATGGAGGTCGTCGGCAGCGCGCGTGACGGCGCCCAGCTGCTGCAGCTGGTCGTGCACCACGGCTGCGACGCGGTGCTGACCGACCTCTCCATGCCGGGTACCGGCCCGGATGGCCCGGAACTGATCGCTGAGCTGCGCGCACGCCACCCGGGCCTGCCCGTGGTGGTGCTCACCGGCGCCCGTCACCCCGGCCTGCTCGATGGCCTGCTGCGTGAAGGTGTCAGTGGCCTGGTCGACAAGTGCGCCGATTTCGGCGAGTTGCCGCAGGCCCTGAACGCAGCCATGGCCGGGCAGGTGTTCGTCTCGCAGCAGTTGCGCCATCACCTGCAGGCGCGCGACCTGATGTTCGCGCGTGAACCGGCGGCGCTGTCGGCCCGCGAACAGGAAGTGCTGGACCTGTTGGCCGCCGGGCTGAAAGTGAACGCCATCGCCGTCCACTGCGGCCGCAGCCCGAAAACGATCAGCCGGCAGAAGGCCGAAGCCAAGCGCAAGCTGGGGCTGCAGAACAACCAGGAGCTGTTCGCCTATCTGCAGTCGCGACGCGACTGAGGCAACAGCCTACCCGGGCGTGCGCCCTGCCCTGATGGGACGCATTACCCGCGCTGGCGATGATGCAGGCATGCCCATCCATGACTGGCCCGAGCAGGAACGTCCCCGCGAGAAGCTGATCGCCCGCGGCCCCGCCACGTTGTCCGACGCAGAGCTGCTGGCGCTGTTCCTCGGCTCTGGCTTCGGTGGACGCGACGCGGTGCAGACCGCCCGCGACCTGTTGCAGGCGCATGGCCCCCTGCGCGTGCTGCTGGACCGCCCGGCCCGCGAGCTGGCCCGGTTGCCGGGGCTGGGGCCGGCACGAAGCTGTGCCCTGGCCGCCGGCCTGGAACTGGCCCATCGCTACCTGGCCGCCGAGCTTCAGCAGGGCGAGGCGGTCGGCAACAACCCAGCCGCGGTCGGCCGCTACCTGCAGCACCGCCTGCGCGGCCAGGCCCGCGAGATCTTCATGGCGCTGTTCCTGGACAACCGCCACCGGCTGATCGCCTGCGAGGAACTGTTCCAGGGCACCATCAATGCCGCCCCGGTCTACCCCCGCGAGGTGGTGCGGCGAGCCCTGCTGCACAATGCGGCAGCGGTGATCCTCAGCCACAACCACCCCTCCGGCGACCCGGAACCCTCCGGCGCCGATACCCGGATCACCGATGAACTGCAGCAGGCGCTGGCACTGGTGGACGTACGCCTGCTGGACCACTTCGTGGTCGGCGAAGGCCGCCCCGTTTCATTTGCTGAACGGGGCCTGCTGTCCCCGCCCCAGCCACGCCTGTTCGGCTGAGCGGGCCTGACCAGGGCCGGGCAGATCCCCCCCACAGGCATGTTCTGGTCAGCGTGGGCGCGGGTATCTGCGCTAAAATGGGCGATTCCGCCGCTCATTCTCACAGCAGGCCTCGTGAAAAATCTCCTCCGCGCCCTGATCAGCCAAGGCATCGAAGCCTTGCGCGCCAATGGCACCCTGCCCGCCGACTCCCTGCCGCCGGACTTCGTGGTCGAGCGCCCGAAGACCCGTGACCATGGCGACTTCGCCACCAACGCCGCGATGCTGCTGGCCAAGGCCGCGCGCAGCAATCCGCGCGCACTGGCTCAGGCGCTGGTCGAGGCGCTTCCGCGCAGCGAGGACGTCAGCAAGGTCGAGATCGCCGGCCCCGGCTTCATCAACTTCCACCTGGCTCCGGCTGCATACCAGCGCGAAGCCGCGTCGGTCATCAAGGAAGCCCACGACTACGGCCGCAACCTGTCCGGCAATGGCCGCACGGTGGGCGTAGAGTACGTGTCGGCCAACCCGACCGGCCCGCTGCATGTCGGCCATGGCCGCGCGGCGGCGATCGGCGACTGCGTGGCCCGCGTGCTCGACGCCAACGGCTGGAACGCCAAGCGCGAGTTCTACTACAACGACGCCGGCGTACAGATCGAGAACCTGGCGCTGTCGGTGCAGGCCCGCGTGAAGGGCATTGCGCCGGACCAGGAAGGCTGGCCGGAAGGCGGCTACCGCGGTGAGTACATCGCCGATGTTGCCCGCGCCTACATGGCCGGCGCCAGCGTTGACCTGGAAGGCACGCTGGTGGTCGGCGCCAAGGACCCGGACGACATGCAGGCGATCCGTCGCTTCGCCGTGGCCTACCTGCGCAACGAGCAGAACCTGGACCTGGCCGCCTTCGGCGTCGACTTCGACATCTACTTCCTGGAAAGCTCGCTGTACGCCGATGGCAAGGTCGCCGAGGCCGTGGCCAAGCTGCAGGCCTCCGGGCACACCTACGAGGAAGGCGGCGCGTTGTGGCTGCGCAGCACCGATTTCGGTGACGACAAGGACCGCGTGATGCGCAAGTCCGACGGCACCTTCACCTACTTCGTACCGGACGTGGCCTACCACCTGTCCAAGTGGCAGCGCGGCTACGAGCGCGCGATCACCGAACTGGGTGCCGATCACCACGGCTCGCTGGCGCGCGTACGCGCCGGCCTGCAGGCGCTGGAAGTGGGCATCCCGCAGGGCTGGCCGGAATACGTGCTGCACCAGATGGTCACCGTCATGCGCGGCGGCGAGGAAGTGAAGCTGTCCAAGCGTGCCGGCAGCTATTTCACCCTGCGCGACCTGATCGAGGAGGCCGGCCGCGATGCGACCCGCTGGTTCCTGATCGCGCGCAAGCCCGATTCGCAGCTGACCTTCGACATCGACCTGGCCCGCCAGCAGAGCAACGACAATCCGGTGTTCTACGTGCAGTACGCGCACGCCCGCGTCTGCAGCCTGCTGCGCCAGGCCCAGGAAAAGGGCCTTGTGTACGAGCAGGGCAATGGCCTGGCCAATCTGGGCCGCCTGGCCGACGATGCCTCGCTGGGGCTGATGAACGAGATCTCGCGGTATCCGGAAGTGGTGGAAGCGGCCGGCGTGGCGCTGGAGCCGCACCTGGTGGCGCAGTACCTGCGTGAATTGGCGCATGCCTTCCACACGTGGTATCACGGGACGCCGGTGCTGGTGGACGACGCCACCGATCGCAACGCCAAGCTGACCCTGGCCTGCGCGGCGCGCCAGGTGCTGGCCAACGGCCTCGAACTCCTGGGCGTGAGTGCCCCGGAAAAAATGTAAGCATCAGGAGACGCAGTACACATGGCAGCACGACGCGGCAAAACCCAGGCACGACGCAACAGCAGCAGCCAGGGCACCCCCGGATGGGTGTGGCTGGTGGCCGGTGTGGCGATCGCCGCCGTGGTGTTCCTGGCGGCGCCGAACCTGTTCAAGGGCGAAGGCGATGGCTTCCTGCGTGCCGGTCCGCAGCCGAACCCGAACGCGCAGCCGGCCCCGGTCGCTGATGCCGACAGCGATGTCGGCAGCCAGCCGGCCGCGCAGCCGGCCACGTCGAAGCCGGCCGAACCGGAGAAGCCCGCCGCGACGCAGTACGACTTCTACACCCTGCTGCCGGGCAAGGAAGTGGAAATGTCCGACGCCGAACTGGCCGCCAGCGCGCGCGCCGAGGATCAGCGCCGGGCCAAGGCCGAAGCGTCGCGCGCGCAGGCCGCGCTGGAGGGCAAGCCGGTACCGCCGGCCAGTACGGCCACGCCGGCACCGACCGCAACGGCCAGCGTCGCAAGCACCGCGCCGGTAACCGCGACCAACCGTCCGTTGCCGGCACCGCTGAGCGAGCGCCCGGCCGCGGCAACCCCGTCGGCCAGCACGGCGGCCGCCACTCCGGCGCCGCGCGCGGAAAGCGCGCCCGCCGCATCGGCACCGCCGGCATCCGCGGCTGCACCGGCGGCCGCCGACAACGCCCGCTACATCCTGCAGGCAGGAGCCTTTGGGGCTTCCGGTGACGCCGAAGCCACCAAGGCCAAGCTGGCCATGATGGGCCTGGCGGCACGCGTGGAGTCGGCGCAGATCAACGGCAAGACCGTGTACCGCGTGCGCATGGGCCCGTACGGCAGTGCCGGCGAGTTGTCCGAAGCCAAGCAGAAGCTGGATGGCACCGGCCTGCAGGCGATGGCGATCAAGGCGCAGTAAGCCTGCCGATGTGAATGAAAAAGCCGGGCAGTGCCCGGCTTTTTCGTTTCTGTAGAGCCGAGCCATGCTCGGCTGAATCCAGACGAAGCCGAGCATAGGCTCGGCTCTACAGGACCCGCGAAGCAGGTCAGCCCTCGCGGGCGACCTGGAATCCGGCAAACGACTGGCTGACCGGCATCAGCTCCAGCCGGTTGATGTTCAGGTGCGGCGGCAGGCTGGCCACCCAGAAGATCTGCTCGGCGATGTCTTCGGCGGTCATCGGGTTGGCGCCGCTGTAGAGCTTGTCCGAGGCGTTCTGGTCGCCATGGGTACGTACCACGGTGAATTCGGTTTCGGCCATGCCCGGCTCGATCGTGGTCACGCGCACGCCGGTGCCGTGCAGGTCCGAACGCAGGCCCAGCGAGAACTGGCTGACGAAGGCCTTGGTGCCACCGTAGGCGTTGCCACCCGGGTACGGGTAGACGCCGGCCACCGACGAGATGTTGATGATCGCGCCCTTGCGCTCCACCAGCTGCGGCAGCAGCCGGTGGGTCAGGGTCACCAGCGCGGTGATGTTGGTGTCGATCATCGTGGTCCAGTCCGACAGCGTGGCGCTCTGTGCCGGCGCGGTGCCCTGCGCCAGGCCAGCGTTGTTGACCAGCAGGTCGATCTCGCCAAAGGCCGGCGGCAGCGCCAGCAGGGCCGCCTCCATCGCCACCGCATCGCGGATGTCGAAGGCGGCGGCGTGCACCACGTCCTTGCCGTAGCGCTCGACCAGCGGCTGCAGGCGTTCGCTGCGGCGGCCCGTGGCGATCACTTTCCAGCCGGCCTGGGCGAAGCGGTGGACGGCGGCGGCGCCGAAGCCGGACGTGGCGCCGGTAATCAGGACAGTGCGGGTCATCAGGCAACTCCAGGGGGGAAAAACCGGACGCCCATTCTGGCATTCCCGGCCCGTCCTGAGTTGCCCGCCGTCCAGCCGTCCCCCCGGCTCAACGCACGCGAAACACTCTGGCCTTGGGCAGGTCTTCGTCGACCTGCAGGAACCAGCGCCCGGCAATTCCTGGAACAACGGCGATCTGCGGCGACTGCAACACCTTGCGCAGCTTCATCTGTCCCTTCATCACCTGCCATTGCTGGCCGTTATCAAGGGTGAACAGCGTGCCGGGCTGCCAGCCTGCGACCTCTCCGACTACACGGGCACTGACCGGTTCGTCATCCAGGCCCAGATGCATTGCTGCCGGTGCCGGCACATTGGCAGGCAGCGGCGCAGCGACCGGGGCCACCGCTGCCGTCGACGCAGCGGTCGTGCTCTCTGCCTCGCGCAGTACCCGGTTCAACGCCTGCAACTGCGCTGGACTGAGCCCGACCTCGGCCAGTTGGGATGCACTGAGGCGCCGCTCGACGGGTACGAAGCGGTCCTGGGCGAAGGCAGCGAAGCTGCCGGCGAGCAGTAGTGCGGAAAACAGATACCGGCGCATGCAAGGGTCCCAGCGAACGAGTGCTCACGATGCTGCAGTTCGATGACACTCCGGTGACACGCCAGGGGCCGGTACAATTGGGCCATGATCAACAATGATGTCCTGCGCAGCGTGCGCTACTCCCTGGACCTGGGTGACCAGCACGTGGTCGCCCTGTGCCAGATGGCCGACCCGGCCTTTGCCGTGGATACCGGGCAGGTGAAGGCCTGGCTGCGCCGCGAGGACGAAGCCGGTTTCGAGGCGATGAACGACAGCGCGCTGGCGCACTTCCTCGACGGCCTGATCGTGCACCTGCGTGGCCGCGACGAGAGCCAGCCGCAGCGCGCAGTGGAAACCCGCATCGACAACAACCTGGTGCTGAAGAAGCTGCGCGTGGCGTTCCAGCTGCGCGACGTGGACCTGATGGAGATCTTTGCCAGCGCAGGTTTCAATGTCTCCAAGTCGGAAGTGGGCGCGCTGTTCCGCCAACCCGGGCACGCCAACTACCGGCGTTGCCTGGACCAGATGCTGCGCAACTTCCTCAAGGGCCTGAGCCTGCGCCTGCGCGGTTGAGCACGGCGTCGACGAACGCCCGCGCCGCTGGTGTCGGCAGGCGCTGCCAGACCAGGTGCACGCGCCGGGTCGGGGTCGGCTGCAGCGGAATCTGCACCACGCCCTGAAACCCATCGGCGATCAATGCCGGCACGATGCCGACCGCCAACCCATGGCGGACGAAGCGCTCGACCAGTTCCATCAGGTTGACCTCGAAACGGACCGTGTGCGGCAGTCCGGCTGCGGCAAAAGCATCATCGGTCTGCCGGCGTGCGCCGGTGCCGCGCGGGAAGTCGACCAGTGCTTCATCCTGCAGTGCGGCCAATGGCAGCCGCTTGCGCCCGGCCAGCCGGTGCGATGGCGCCAGTACCGCCACCAGATCCTCCTCCTGCAGCACCTGATGGCAGACACCGTCCAGCGCTGCCGAAGGCGCCAGGCCGACCAGTGCCACATCCAGCGCGCGCGACTGTACCTGCGCGATCAGGTCCTCGCTCTTGTCCACGCGCAACTGGAACTCCACCTGCGGGTGCACGCGCTGGAAGGCCGCCAGCATCGCAACAACGTCGATTCCGGTCAGCGAGGAAATCTGCCCGATGGCCAGCAACCCACGCACTTCGCCACTGACGGCGGCCACGTCGGCGCGCAGGTGGCGCAGGCTGGCCAGCACCTGGCGTGCGTGCACCAGCAACGCCTCGCCGGCGGCGGTGGCCCGCACCTGGCGCGGCAGGCGCTCGAACAGCGTGGCACCCAGTTCCTGTTCCAAGTGGGCGACCTGGTGGCTGAGCGCGGACTGCACCACGTGGCAGCGCTCGGCGGCACGGGTGAAATTGCCCTCCTCGGCCAGCGCCACGGCGAACTCGAGCTGCTTGAGATTCATACAACTATCTTGTTTTCAGATGGCATGGATGATGATGATTCATTTCCATCATGCTCGCAGCAGGCGGACACTGTGCCCCCCGCTTCCTGGAACATCGCGTGAGCCCGTCCCTTCCCCCTCTGCACCGTTGGCAGGTGCTGCTGATGTCGGTCGCCACCGGCGTGGCCGTGGCCAGCAACTACTACGCGCAACCGCTGCTGCACACCATCGCCGACGCCTTCGGCGTGCCGTTCGGCCAGGTCGGCATGGTGGTTACCGCCGCGCAGCTGAGCTATGCCGCCGGCTTGATCCTGCTGGTGCCGCTGGGTGACCTGTTCGAACGCCGCCGCCTGATCGTGGTGATGAGCCTGCTGTCGGCGGGCGGACTGGTGATCAGTGCCTGCGCACCGTCGCTGACCTGGTTGCTGGTGGGCACCGCGATCACCGGCCTGTTTTCGGTGGTGGCCCAGGTGCTGGTGCCGTTCGCCGCCACGCTGGCCGCGCAGGAACATCGTGGCCGCGTGGTCGGAACATTGATGAGTGGCCTGCTGCTGGGCATCCTGCTGGCGCGCACCGTGGCCGGCCTGCTTTCCAGCCTGGGCGACTGGCGCCTGGTGTACGCGATCGCCGCTGCCACCCTGGTGCTGACCGCACTGGCATTGCAGCGCGGCCTGCCGCGATTCCACCACAGCGCCGGCCTTGGCTATTTCGCATTGCTGCGCTCCATCGGCGAGCTGTTCGTGCGGGAACCGGTGCTGCGCCAGCGCACGCTGCTGGGCGCCTGCAGCTTCGCCATGTTCGCGATCTTCTGGACCCCGCTCGCATTCCTGCTGGCACAACCGCCGTACGCCTACAGCGACGCCACCATCGGCCTGTTCGGGCTGGTCGGTGCGGCCGGGACGCTGGCGGCGGGTCTGGCTGGTCGCATGTCCGACCGTGGCCAGACCGGACGTGCCACCGCCATTGCACTGGCGCTGTTGCTGCTGTCGTGGCTGCCACTGGGGCTGTCGGCCCACTCGCTGCTGGCGCTGCTGGTGGGCGTGGTGGTGCTGGACCTGGCCGCGCAGCTGCTGCATGTCAGCAACCAGAACCTGATCTATGCGCTGCAGCCTGCGGCACGCAACCGCCTCAATGCCGGCTACATGACCGGCTATTTCATCGGCGGCTCGCTGGGCTCGCTGCTGTCTGCACAGGTCTACCAGCGCTTCGGCTGGACCGGCGTCTGCGTGGCCGGTGCCGCCGTGGCCGTGCTGGCCCTGCTGCTGTGGCTGCCCGGCGCGCTGCGCGCGCGCCAGGCCTCGGTGGCCAGCTAGAAGTTGCCCTGTAGCGCCAGCTCCCAACGCCCCCCGGCATTGCCCGGGAACAGGCGCTTGGCCGCACTGTCGGTGTCGTGCACGGTGGCACGCAGCTCCCATGCCGGGGCCAGCGTGGCAATGGCACTGAGCTGGCCATGCAGGTAGTCCGGGCCCTGCGCGGTGGCCAGCCAGTACTGGCCCACCGCCGCTTCCAGGCGGACGCGTTCGTGCAGCGGCACAAGCACACCCAGCTGGGCATAGGTGCCGCGATGGCCACCGGCCAGTGCATCGCTGGAATGGGCGACCTGCAGCCAGGCACGCTGCTTCCAGGTCAACGTGGTGTTGAGTTCGGTCCAGTCCAGCGTGCGGCCGGTGCCCGGGTACACGTAGCGGGTCAGGTTCGCATCCAGGTTCCAGGCCGGCGCCAGTGCGCCGGACCAGCCGGCCACCAGGTCGAACTCGCTGCGCGCGCCATTGTCCGGTTTGAACGAAACGTTCGAACCCCACACGCTGGCGTACCATCCCGACGGGATCGAGACCTTCGCGCCGGCCTGCACCGCCGGGTCGCCATCGCTCTGCGAGCTGCCACGCCACACGTAGTCGCTGGTCAGTGCAGCACTGCCACTGGCCTGCACCTGTGCCTGCGCGCTGCCGATCCCGAGCAGCCCTGCCAGGGCGGCCACCAGCGCCGCCATCGTCTCCTTGCTGTTCACTGCACTGTGTTCCTCGTCGAAGGCGGTCGCGCCGCCGGGACGGCAGTGTCGGGGGCGCCGCCGTAACGGATCGAGGGCGCTGCCCGGCCTGCCGCGCAAATTCGGCGTAAATCCCGTGGATGGAGGCTACGTGCCAGCCGCGCGGTATCATGACGCCTTGTTTCCAGGAACCAACCACGTGGACGCCATCCTGACCCCGGTATCGATCGGCGAGCTGATCGACAAGATCACCATTCTCGAGATCAAGGCCGAGCGCATCGATGATGCTGCCAAGCTGGCCAACGTGCGCACCGAACTGGATGGCCTGTTGCCCTTGCTGCAGCAGCAGCTGCAGGCGCAGCCGGCATTGGACGCGCTGAAGCAGCAGCTGAAGGCGATCAACGAACGCATGTGGGACATCCAGGACCAGCTGCGCGACAAGGAAGCGGCCCAGGTGTTCGACGATGCGTTC
Source organism: Stenotrophomonas sp. YJH_SMC_94-11 (assembly GCF_059370435.1). Lineage (NCBI taxonomy): Bacteria > Pseudomonadati > Pseudomonadota > Gammaproteobacteria > Lysobacterales > Lysobacteraceae > Stenotrophomonas > Stenotrophomonas sp. YJH_SMC_94-11. The sequence continues at coordinate 30,426 of NZ_JCAFTR010000013.1, forward strand.
ATCCAGCTGGCACGCGGTGTCTATGGCACCAATGGCGAGCGCGTGCAGGTGAAGAACGAGATCAACCGCGTGGCCGGTTCGGCGCTGGTGGAAGAGAAGCAGTACCAGGGCGAGTAAGGCCGCTCAGCCGCATTCGAGCAGGTGGCGGAAGCGGAACAGGTCACCATCCCCGCGGATGCCGAGCTTGCGGTAGGCCGAGGTTTTCTGCGAGCTGATGGTGCTGGCCGAGCGCCCTGAGCGCAGGGCCATTTCACTGGTGCTGACGCCCTTCAGCACCAACCCGAGCACTTCACGCTCGCGCTGGCTCAGCGGCGTCAGCACCGGTGCAGATACCCGGCGTGTGCGTGGCAGCTTCAGCTCCTCGCGTAGTTCCGGTGGCACGAAGCGCCCTCCGCGAGCGACCACGTCAATGGCGCGCAGCAACGTCTCCGGTGGCATCGACTTTGACAGGAAGCCGCGCGCGCCGGCTCGCATCGCGGTGGTCACCGTACTGGCGTTGCAGTGCGCCGAGAGCACCAGCACCGGCAGCGCCGGCCAGCGCTGCGACAGCACGCGCAGCAGGGCCAATCCATCGCCCAGGTCGCCCATCGGCAGCGCATCGATCAGCAGCAGGTCGACACACCTCGGGCTGCGCTCCAGCAGCTGCAGCAGGTGCGCCTCGTTGGACAGGCTCACGCGCACCTGCACACCACTGTGTTGGCGGAGCAGAACTTCCACGCCCAACCGCAGTACCGGGTGCGGATCCAGCAGCGCCAGGCGTCGTGGCCGATCAGGCCGCAGGGGCGGGAGTGTCGGTGGCATCGCGGCCTGTCCAGGCAACATGGAACATCCACCGTAGGCCGGTGCCCGCAGCGGCGGAATCCAATTCCTTGCAATGCTCGGCCCGCGTGCGCCACCAGTCAGACGGCATTTTGTTTCGCGCCGCCACAAACGCAACAGGCCCGGCAAGAGCCGGGCCTGTCGAGACGCCTCCAGCGCGCAGGCGCGCCGGAACAGCAGTTACCAGCTGAAGCGCGGGCCGACGGTGTATTCCTTGTCGCCGTCGCGGTTCATCTTCAGTTCGCCGTTCAGGCCCCAGTTCTGGTTCAGCTTGACCTGGCCACCCAGGCGGCCGTACCACTGGCCTTCCGGATTCACGCCGTGCTTCTTGGCGTAGTCTTCGTAGCCAACCATGCCGTAGACCTCGGCGTGGGCGCCGAAGGCAGTGCGGATACCGGCTTCAGCGCTGTAGCCGTTGAAGTCCAGGCCATGCTTCGGGTCGAGCTTCTGGTAGGCAACGCGGGCAACGAAGTCGGTGCTCGGAGCGATTTCAACGTTGTAGCCGGCACCGATCTTCCACTGGTCCAGCTTGACGTTGGTGTGGTCGAATTCCTGACGGCTGTACTCACCGAAAGCGTGGAAGTTCGGCAGGAAGCCGTACGAACCCTTCACACCCCAACCGTCGGACTTGAACGCGTCGTTGTCGGTCTTGGCGTAGTCGGCTTCGGCGTAGTTGTAGGACAGGTTTTCAGCAGCCGAGGCGGTGAACGGCAGGGCAGCGGCCAGGGCCAGAGCAATCAGCGAATTCTTCATGGGGGTACACCTTTACTTTCTTATGGTGTGCAGCAGCGCCAGGGCGCCATCGCATCGGGAATGTAAATTCTCCGTTATTCGCCACAACGCTCCCTGAAAACAGCAGCCTTCGCATTGCTGAATTTTTTGGCTTGATTCAGGCTGTATCTGGCATACGCGCGCGGCGCGCGTGCATTCGAGTTCCGCTGACCCTTGCAACAGGAGGTTGCCTTGCACGTGCCTGCCCCGCTGCGGTTCCCGCTCTGCGCTGTCGTCCTCGCCTTCATCGACGGGTGTTCCACTGTATCGGCTCAGCCACTGCAGCCTTCTGATTACCAGCGCGCCGAGCGCGTGCACGACAGCCACCTGCGCGGTGCATTGCGCAATGCCTCGGTCGTGCCGAACTGGCTGGCCGATGGCCGCTTCTGGTATGAGCGCGAGGATGCACGCGGTCGACGCCAGGCGGTACTGGTCGACCCGCTACAGGCAACTGGCGAGGTCCTGTTCGAGCCCGCCGCACTGGACAGCGCGGTGGCGCCCTTCGGTGCCAGCGGGCCACGCCTGCGACTGGCCAGCGTGCAGGCAACCGACGATGGCCTGCGCCTGCGATTCAGCGGCGAGGCGCCGATCGATTGCCGGTGGCCGCGCTGGCAATGCGCGCCGTCGCAGGATGCGATGCCGCCGGCAGATGCGTTGCTTTCGCCCGCTGGCGATGCCTGGCTGCAGGTGCGCGACCACAATCTGTGGCTGCAGTCGCCCGGAACGGCGGCACGGGCACTGACCACCGGCGGCGAACCCGGTCATGGTTATGGCGTACTGCCGGACTTCACCCTCCGCGGCATTCCGCGCCGCCAGGGCCGGATGCCGGTGCGGCCGTTTGCGGTCGGCTGGTCACCGGATGGCCGCTACGTGGCCGGCATCCGCTACGACGAGCGTGCGCTGCAGGACTACCCCTATCTGGAAAGCACGCCGGCCAACAGCGCGCGCCCACGCGTGCACACCGTGAAGCTGGGGGTACTGGGCGATGCACAGCAGGTGCGCGACAGCCTGTACATCGTCGATATACGCAGCGGCCGGCAGCAGGACATCACCCTGCCCGAGGGCTGGAACATCCTGAGCGAGGCGGGCATCCTGGGCTGGGAGGGTGGCCGGTTGTACGCCGCGATGGCGCACTTCGGCATGCCACGGCGCCTGCGCCTGGTAGAGATCGACGCCGGCAGCGGTGCGCTGCGCACCGTGCTGGAGGAGTCCAGTGATACCCGCCTGCAGCTCAACGTGGCTGCTGGCCGCCGACGGGCGCACGCCGATCTTCGCCACCATCTACCTGCCCCGCGACTATCGCGATGACGGCAGCTTCCCGGTGATCGACGCGATGTACGGCGGTGCTTTCATCAGCAATGCGCCGGTCACCTATGCCGAAGCGGTCTCGGCGCAGAACCCGGTATCCCGCGCCAGCCTCGCCGAGCTCGGCTTCGTGGTGGTCAGCATCGATGCCCGCGGCACCGGCGGCCGCGACAAGGCATTCCATGACAGCAGCTTCCTGCACGGCGCCGATGTACAGCTCGATGACCATGTGGCCGCACTGCGCCAGCTGGGCGAACGCTACCAGGGTATCGATCTGCAGCGGGTCGGCATCTATGGGCATTCGTTCGGCGGCTACAGCGCGGCGCGTGCCCTGCTGCGCTACCCCGCGTTCTACAGGGTGGCCGTGGCCTCGGCCGGCAGCCACAATTTCCAGGGCATGTACGGCGGCGCCCTGCACGGCATGGACCGGCTGTTCGGTGGCGTGGTGCCAGCCACAGCCATGGCCGATGGCGTGCCGGCCCCCTTTGCCGGTCTCGACAATGCGGCGCTGGCCGGCAACCTGCGCGGGCATCTGCTGCTGGTCTATGGCGAACTGGACGAGAACGCGCCACCCGCGCTGACCCTGCAGCTGGCCGCGGCCCTGAACAAGGCCCAGCGTAGCTACGACCTGCTGTACCTGGCTCGACAGGACCACGAACTGTTCCGCAACGACGCCACCTATACGCACCGCATGTGGGACTACTTCGTGCGCCACCTGGCCGGCCAGCAGCCACCGGATACGGCGCTGGCCCCGCTCCCGGGTGGCCCAGGCTGAACAGGCGTACGCGGGATGTCGATCCCCGCCGCGCTGGTTCGTCGTGTATTTGAAGGCCGTGCATGTGGCACGGTCCATCCGGAGGCTGGCAATGAGCTACATCGATGGTTTCGTCCTGGCGGTTCCCACCGCCAACAAGGAGAAGTTCCTCGCCCATGCACGCACAGGAGATCCGGTCTTCATCGAGTACGGCGCACTGCGCGTGGTGGAGTGCTGGGGCGATGACGTGCCGCACGGCAAGACCACCGATTTCTTCGGCGCGGTGAAAGCCACGCCGGACGAGACGGTGGTGTTTTCCTGGATCGAATGGCCCGACAAATCGACCCGCGACGCCGGTATGAAGAAGATGATGGAAGACCCGCGGTTTGATCCAACGAAGAATCCGATGCCGTTTGACGGTGCGCGGATGATCTACGGCGGCTTCGTGCCGATCTACGAGCTGACCCGCTGAACCCGGCGGACGTGCTCAGCGCGCGTCCGTTTCATCGCTGGCAGCGGCATGGCCGGCGCCCAGTGCGGCGCCGGCACCGAGGCCCATGCCGCCCATGCCAGTGCCCATTCCGCCGCCCCCACCTCCGCCACCACCCGCACGGCCGCCCTTGGCATCGCCATCGTTGCGCCCCTTGCCGCCACCACTGGCAGCGGGGCGGGTCGGCCCCTGCGGCGGAATCCGCAGGTCGGGAGGAATCGGCGCCAGGTCCAGCGCTTCGCGCACGAAGTCGCGCAGCGAGACCACCAGTTCGTGGGTATGCACCGGTCGCCCCTGTGCCAGTTCGTTGGCAGCGCGCGCGGCCAGCCGCACCTGTTCGTCGGTGCCCAGCAACAGGATGTCCGAGAGCGCGGCCTCGACCGCATCGCGGATGCGGCGCGTTCGATCTGAACGCGGTTCGGCGATGCCTTCGGCCGCTTCGCGCTGGCGCAGATCACGGCGATGGCTGGGATCCACGCCCAGTTCACCAGTGAATGAACCGCCCAGGGTCTTGTAGGCCGCCATCAGTGTGCGCAGCCGCTCGTTGATCTGCCGGTTCTCGCGCTCGCGACGCTGCTGCAGGGTCTGCATCACCAGCAGGCGGATGCCCACGCCCAGCAGGGTGATCAGGACCAGGCCGGCCAACGTGGACAGCACGCCCTGCCAGGAACTGAAATCGATACCGCGCATGCTGGGGCTCCGGCGGGAAGAATCTGCATCTTGCCCCAGACCGCGCCCCGAAAACGCGAAAGGCCCCACCACCCGGTGGGCGGCAGGGCCTTCGGTCACGGCGCGATTACTTGCGCTTGGCGACCTTGCGCACGGCCTTGGCCGGGGCCTTCCTGGCAACAGCCTTCTTGGCCGGAGCCTTCTTGGCGGCGACCTTCTTCAGCGGTGCAGCCTTCTTGGCGACGACCTTCTTGGTCGAAGCGACCTTCTTGCCGACAGCCTTCTTGGCAGCAGTGGTCTTCCTGGCAACGGCCTTCTTGGCGACGGCAGCCTTCTTGCCGACAACCTTCTTGGCGGCGGCGGTCTTCTTGGTGGCGACCTTCCTGGTGGCGGCAACCTTCTTGCCGACAACCTTCTTCGCAGCCACTGCCTTCTTGCCGGCAACCTTCTTGGCGGCGACGGTCTTCTTGGCCACAGCCTTCTTGGCGGTGGCGACCTTCTTGCCAACCACCTTCTTGGCGGCCGTGGTCTTCTTGGCAACGGTCTTCTTCGCGACAGCAGCCTTCTTGGTGGCGGCCTTCTTCACGGTGGCGACCTTCTTGCCGGCAGCCTTGGTGGCGGCCTTGGCGGTCTTCTTGGCAGCGGCGGCCTTCTTGGTCACGGCCTTGCCCGCAGCCGCCTTCTTCTTCGCCACTTCCTTCTTCAGGGCAGCAGCTTCGGCCTTGGCATTCTTCTTGGCCGCTTCCAGCTTCTTCTTGGCGTTGGCAACCGTCTTGCCGACCGACTTGGCAGCCTTCTCGGCCTTCTTGGCAACGGTCTTCTCGACCTTGGCCACGGCCTTCTTGGCCTTGGCAACGCGGGTACCGGCAGCCTTGCTGGCGCGCTTGACGGTCTTCTTGACCGACTTCACTGCGTCTTCGGCGGCGTGGGCGATGGTCTCGCCGACGTTGGTGGCGGTTTCTTTCACGTTCTCGACAGCGTCGGTCACGACCGACACACCATTACCGTTGCTCATGTTGCCCTCCTGCGGGCCTTAAGTATCAAAACGGGGCGATGCTATACCGACATTGACGATCGTGGAACGGGGCATGTGCCAGCAATCGCATCTGTTGCGACGCCGATGGTGTACGCAGCAGCCCTAGTTGCCACCTGCGGTTCGCAGCAAACCCCTTTTTTTCAGTGCTGCGCCACGCGAACCCAGCATTGTCTGGCCGTCGTCGCGCGCACGTGCACGGATGCAGCGTCCGGCATCCGTCGTGGCGCATTGCGGCACCCGCCTGCGCGGAACTGCGCAAGCATCCGCCTGTGCCAGTGCGGCGCGCGTTGGCCTTGAGTGGCGCACCCATCACCTGCCCGGGTGTCGCCACAGCCGCGTTTTTGGCCCCCGCGCTCCTCCTTCGAGGCCCCCGTTTTCATGGCGCATTTATCCAGATCGCGACACACTCATTCAGCCTTGTTTTACCGTAGGCCCGAACAGCCCCCACCCACGCCAGCGAACCGACTCCCATGCGACCGCTTCCCACCCTGCTCACGCTCGCAATCGCCGCCGCCTTCGGTGGCTTCGTTGCCACCGGCATCAATGCCCACCTGGACAACCGTGCCGACGCCGCGCCGCTGCCGGCGGTCCTGCCGACCACCGCAGCGTTGCCGGCCTCGGTGGCCGGACAGGCGGTACCGTCACTGGCACCGATGCTGGAGAAGGCGATGCCGGCGGTGGTCAGCGTCAACACCAAGCAGGTAGTTCGCGTACGCAATCCCTTCTTCAACGACCCGTTCTTCCGCCGCCTGTTCCCGGACATCCCGCAGGAACGCATCAACGAATCGCTCGGCTCCGGCGTGATCATCGACGCCAAGGAAGGCCTGGTACTGACCAACCACCATGTCATCGAGAACGCCGATGACGTGCAGGTGACACTGGCCGACGGGCGCACGGTCAAGGCCCAGTTCCTGGGTTCGGACCGCGATACCGACATCGCCCTGATCCGCATTCCGGCGCAGAACCTCACCGACATCAAGCTGGGCAACAGCGACCAGCTGCGGGTCGGCGACTTCGTCGTGGCCATCGGCAACCCGTTCGGCTTCAGCCAGACGGTCACGTCCGGCATCGTCTCGGCGGTGGGCCGCAGCGGCATCCGCGGGCTGGGCTACCAGAACTTCATCCAGACCGATGCGTCGATCAATCCCGGCAATTCCGGTGGTGCACTGGTCGACCTGCAGGGGCAGCTGGTCGGCATCAATACCGCCAGCTTCAACCCGCAGGGCAGCATGGCCGGCAACATCGGCCTGGGCCTGGCGATTCCATCGAACCTGGCGCGCAGCGTGGTCGACCAGCTGGTCAAGCACGGCGTGGTGGTGCGCGGCACGCTGGGGGTGGAAAGCCAGAACCTGACCGCGCAGATTGCGCAGGGACTGGGCCTGGCCGAAACACGTGGTGCGCTGATCACCCGCGTGCTGGCCGGCTCGGCCGCTGCCGCAGCCGGGCTGAAGCCGGGCGACGTGGTGGTCTCGGCCAACGGCCAACGCGTGGACAGCGCCGAAGCCCTGCACAACGTGGAAGGCCTGGCCGCCGTCGGCAGCCCGATGACGCTGGACGTCCGCCGCGAAGGCAAGCCCGTGCAGATCAAGGCAACGCTGAAGGAACAGGCACGTGCGGTCACCGGCGAGAGCCTGGACCCGCGGCTGACCGGCGCCACCTTCGTCGACCTGCCCGAGTCGCTGCGGCAGTCGGGGGTCGGCGGCGTGCTGGTCAGCGAGGTCAAGCGCGGCAGCCGCGCGGCCAGCAACGGCCTGCAGCAGGGCGACATCATCACCGACGCCACCGTGGGTGAATTCGCCGACCTGGCCAGCTGGCGTGCCAATTTCCAGCAACGCCCGCCGACCCTGGTGGTGCGCGTGCTGCGCAACAATGGCCAGCAGCAGGGCCAGCTCGTGATGCGCTGATCGCCCTGCCGTAACACCCCCTATACCCCGGCAATGCTATTGCTGTCAGTCCAGGTCGGCACCGCCGACGCCCGTTCCCCCATCGCAACAGGAGTGATTCGATGAGCCCCACCAATACCGAGAACCTGAAGGAACACCTGGGTGAAGCCGGTTCCCATCTGAAGCAGGCCGCCACGGCCGCCGGCGGTGCGATCAAGGGCGCAACCGGTGCCGCGACCGACGAACTGCGGATCGGCAAGGCCAACGTCAAGGCTGAACTGTCCGACAGCGCGCTGTCCGGCCTGGCCGCCGCCGAGTTCGGCGGGGCCGCTGCCAAGGAACAGGTCGATGCACTGATGGACAAGGGCAAGGACCTGATCGACAGCGCCGCCGAGCTGATCCGCGAACGTCCGCTGGCCTCGTTCGGCGTGGCCTTCGCTGCCGGCTGGATCATCGCCAAGCTGGCCCGCGGCAGCAGCGACAAGTAAGCCGCGGCGTGAGCGAAGACAACGCGCAAGCCCCTGATCCGGCGGCCACCCCGCCGCTGGATGAGAGCATCCGCCAGGTCGGCGCGGCCGGTCGTGCCGCTGCCGATTCGGCCAAGCACTCGCTGCGTTCGCTGCGCCGGCTGGCCTCGGCCGACTTCGCGCTGGCTCGCAGCGCATTCGGCCGTGCACTGGCCTGGGCCGGGGTAGCGATCGTGTTCGGTGCGTCGGCCTGGCTGCTGATGGCCGCCACCCTCATCGCCCTGCTGCAAAGCTGGGGCCTGAGCTGGCTGCAGGCCCTGCTGATCACCTCGCTGCTGAGCCTGGCCGTCACCGGTTATGCGATCTGGCGGGTGTCCTACTTCTTCCACCACACCGGCATGCACGCCACCCGGCGCCAGCTGTCCCGCCTGGGCCTGTTCGACGAGCCCAGCGAAGACGACCCCGATGCCGATGTGCAGCTGCCAGAGGGCAAGCCATGAAGTTCGGTGCGCTGCAGCGGCGGGTGAAGCGCTGCGAACAGGTGGTGACCGTGCGTCTGGTCGAGACCCAGGACCACTGGTCCACGCTCAGCCAGGTCTGGCGCCAGGGCTGGTCGCCACTACGCATCGTGGTAGTGGGCCTGGCCGGTGGCTTCATTGCCGGCAAGCTGGAAATGCCGGGCAAGGTCAACGGTGCGCGCTGGCTGCAGATGGTGGGTTCAGTGTCGAACCTGTTCGCCAGTGCGCAGGCAGCGTTCGCCACGGCGATGGCGGCGCAGGCTGCGGCTACCGCCGACGATGCGGCCGAAGAAGCCGACAACGCCAGCGAACAGGCACAGGCGGCCGCATCGGCATCAACCGCACGGCCCGCCCCAGCGCCGGCGCCACGGCCCGCCGCAGAACCGGAGCCGCGCGAACCGCGCCCGGCCGAAGCCGCCACCGAACTGTCCGAACGTTGATCCATGGAATCCGCCGCGCCGATCGCGGCCGGCGGATAATGCGCTCCCCTTTCCGGCTGATGCGTCGATGAGCGAGTCCTCCCTGTCCCTGTCACCAGCCGATCCGCAGGACCCGGAGGCACCGCTGCCGCCTCCGTCTCGCCCACGCGGGCCGATGTCGCTGGTGGTGCTGGCGACCCTGGCGGTGGGCTACACGCTGTGGGCTGCGCAGGACATCATCCTGCCGGTGCTGCTGGCGATGTTCTTCGCACTGGTCGGCAACCCGATCCTGCGGCTGCTGCAGAAACTGTGGATTCCGCGCGCGCTGGGCGCGCTGCTGATTCTCGGCGCCGGCCTGGGCGTGACCGGTTCGCTGGCGGTGCAATTGATCGGCCCGGCGATGGAATGGGCGCAGGAAGCCCCGCAGCAGCTGCGCAAGGTCGCCCGCCAGGTGCAGGACCTGACCAAGCCGGTGCAGCAGGCCAACCAGGCGGCGGAGAACTTCGCGCGCGTCGCCGGCGGCGACAGCAACCACAAGGTGCAGGTGATCCGCACCCAGCTCGACGACCCGTACCGCATGCTGACCCGCGCGCCACGGCTAGCCGCCTCGGTGCTGGCCGTGGTGCTGCTGACCCTGTTCTTCATGATCTATGGGCAGAGCCTGCAGCGCGCGGCAATCGCGCTGTTCCCGAACCGCCAGCAGCAGCGCTTCACCGCCGACATCCTGCGGTCGATCGAGCGCGAGGTCTCGCGCTACGTGCTGACCATCAGCGTGATCAACACCCTGGTCGGGCTGGTGTTCGCAGGCGTGCTGATGCTGCTCGGCATCGGCCTGCAGGAGGCGCTGCTGTGGGGCACGGTGGCCGCGCTGCTGAATTTTGCCCCGTACGTCGGCCCGCTGATCGGCGTGGCACTGATGCTGCTGATGGGCTTCGTGGAATTCCGCGACCCGCTGCAGGCGCTGCTGCCGGCGGCCGCGTACCTGGCCCTGCACACTCTGGAAGGGCAGATGGTGACCCCGATCGTGCTGGGCCGGCGCATGAAGCTGTCGCCGCTGGTGCTGATCCTGGCGCTGATGGTGTTCGGCTGGGCCTGGGGCATGATCGGCCTGCTGCTGGCGGTGCCGCTGCTGGTCTGCATCAAGCTGGTGCTGGCACGGCTGGACGGCATGCAGGGCTGGGCACGGCTGCTGGAATGAAAGCCCGCGCGGGCAGGCGTAGAATGGCGGGGTGAATTTCCCCGTCCAAGCCATCACCCTCGACCTTGACGACACGCTGTGGCCGTTCGCTCCGATCGGCGCCCGCATCGACCTGGTCCTGCACGAGTGGATGCGTGAACACAGCCCCGCCACCGCCGCGATGTATCCGGTAGCGGCGATGCGCGAACTGCGCGAGCGCCTGTACCACGCCCATCCGCACCTCCACCACGACCTGAGCGCGCTGCGTCGGCTGACCCTTCACGAAGCGCTGCACGCCAGTGGCGCCAGCCTCGATCTGCTGGAGCCAGCGTACGAAGCGTTCTACGCCGCGCGCAATCAGGTCGAGTGCTATCCCGATGCGATCGATGCGCTGGCGCGGATTGCCGCGCGGGTGCCGGTGGCAGCGCTGAGCAACGGCAACGCCGATCTGGAGCGGATCGGCCTGGCGCATCATTTCGCCTTCCAGCTGGGCGCGCGCGAACACGGCGCGGCCAAGCCGGAGGCAAGCATTTTCCACGCCGCCTGCACCCGACTGGGTGTGGCGCCGGCACAGGTACTGCATGTCGGCGACCACGCCGAAATGGACGTGGCCGGGGCGATCGCCGCCGGCCTGCGCGGGTGCTGGATCAACCGCGAAGCAGCCACCTGGACCCATCCGAAACTGCAGCCGGACCTGCAGTTCGACACCCTCACCGGCCTGGCCGACTGGTTGGACGCCAACCTCGACGCCGCCGCATCCCGGAGTACCTGACGCATGAGCGAGATCACTGGTTTCACCGCCGACACCACCGCGGCGCTGCCGCTGTACGTGCTGGACCGCGAGCAGTTCGCCGCCTGGAAGGACGGCCAACCGGCCGCCACCCAGGCCTGGCTGGCCTCGCAGGGTTTCACTGCCGGTGCGCACGGCGTGGCCCTGCTGCCCGGCAGTGAGGGCCTGGCCGGCGCGGTGATCGGTGTCGGTGATCGCGCCGATGCCTACAGCTATGCGCATGCGCCGCACGCGCTGCCGGAAGGCAGTGTCTGGCAGCTGGCCAATGAACTGCCTGCCGCCGAACAGGCGCTGCTGCAGCTGGGCTGGGGCTTGGGCAGCTACCGCTTCGACCGTTACCGCAAGCGCAACCGCGCCCCGGCGCAGCTGGTGGCCTCACCGTCCGGCGAAGTGGCCGACCTGATCGCCGCCAGCCTGCGCGTGCGCGACTGGGTCAACACCCCGACCGAAGACATGGGGCCGCAGCAGCTGGAAGACGCCGCGCGTGCACTGGCCGATGCACATGGTGCGCAGGTCGAGGCGATCACCGGCGATGAACTGCTGAAGCAGAACTTCCCGGCCATCCACGCCGTGGGCCGCGCTTCGCACCGTGCGCCGCGCCTGGTGGTGCTGCGCTGGGGCAAGGAAACCGACCCGGCACTGGTGCTGGTCGGCAAGGGCGTGTGCTTTGATACCGGCGGCCTGGACATCAAGCCGGCTGACGGCATGCGCAACATGAAGAAGGACATGGGTGGCGCCGCGCATGCGCTGGCCCTGGCCGGCCTGGTGATGGCGCGCGGACTGCCGGTGCGCCTGACGCTGCTGGTGCCGGCGGTGGAAAATGCGATCGGTCCGGATGCGTTCCGCCCGGGCGAAGTGATCGCCACCCGCAAGGGCCTGAGCGTGGAGATCGACAACACCGATGCCGAAGGCCGCGTGATCCTGTGCGATGCGCTGACCTTCGCCGGTGAGCAGAAGCCGGACCTTGTGCTGGATTTCGCCACTCTTACCGGTGCCGCACGCATCGCGCTGGGTCCGGATCTGCCGGCGCTCTTCAGCAACGACGACACGGTGGCACAGCAGTGGCTGCAGGCCGGCGACGCAACCCGTGACCCGGTCTGGCGCATGCCGCTGTGGCGGCCCTACCTGCGCTATCTGAGCAGCGGCATTGCCGACCTGGCCAATGCCGGTTCGCGCATGGCCGGCTCGGTGACCGCCGCGCTGTACCTGGAGCGCTTCCTCGAAGACGGCCAGCGCTGGGCGCACCTGGACGTGTACGCCTGGAACGACGGTGAACGCCCGGGCCGTCCGGCCGGTGGCGAAGCGCTGGCGCTGCGCTCGGCGTGGGCGATGTTGAAGGCGCGTTACAGCTGATCGGGTGGGTGCCGGCCTTGGTCGGCACGCCGTCCCCGGCAAACTTGACGAAAATTTGAATACCGGGCCTGGAAGGGTTCTGCGAGGATGTGTGGGTCGACCACCCACACGCTCCGTGAAGGCAGGACTCCGACCATGTCGCTCTTTGGCTACACCCGTGCCGGCCAGACGCCGGGCGCACCGCGCAAGCATTCCCCCCTGCTCTGGATCGCGCTGATCGCGCTCATCCTGGGTACCGTGGCGCTGGCCTTCGCCTGGCTGGCCGGCTGGATGGGCGACCGCCTCACCGCGCAGCGCTTCACCGACACCATCGAGGCCACCGGCCCGGCCCATCCGGGCTTCCGCCGTGCACACAGCAAGGGCGTCTGCGTAAGCGGCTGGTTCGAACCCAGCGCACAGGCCCCTACCCTGTCCAGTGCCCGGGTGTTCTCGCAGACGCGTGTGCCGGTGATGGGCCGCCTGTCGATCGGTGGCGGCGACCCCTACGGCGCCGACAACACCGCACGCGTGCGCAGCCTGGCGGTGCAGATGGTCAGCGATGATGGCCAGGAATGGCGCATGGCGATGAACAGCTTCCCGTTCTTTGCGGTACCCACGGCCGAGGCGTTCTACGAGCAGACCCGCGCCTCGATTCCCGACCCGGCCACCGGCAAGCCGGACCCGCAGAAGATGGCGGCAGTGCTGGCGAAATACCCCAGTGCGCAGGCGTTCCAGCAGTGGGCGAAGACAGCGCCATGGACCAGCAGCTGGGCCGACACCACTTTCAACAGCGTCAACAGTTTCTGGTTCACCAATGCGCAGGGCCAGAAGCGTGCGGTGCGCTGGCGCTGGCAGCCGCTGGCGCCGGTGGTGGAGATGGATGCGGAAGCGCGCAAGCAGGCCAGCGTCGATTTCCTCAGCCAGGAACTGCAGCAGCGCCTGGCCCGCGGCCCGGTACGCTGGAACCTGGTCGTGACCACCGCCGAGCCCGGCGATGCCATCGATGATCCGTCGGTACCGTGGCCCGAGTCGCGTGACCAGGTAGTGGCGGGCGTACTCAGCCTGGACCGCATGCAGTCGCAGGAAGAAGGCGCCTGCGGCCAGATCAACTTCGATCCGCTGATCCTGCCCAGTGGGATGCGCGGCAGTAATGATCCGATCCTGGCGGCCCGCTCTGCGGTGTACTCGCAGTCCTTCAACCGCCGTGAACGCGAGCGCGCCAGCGGCAACGTCGAACAACCGAAGGAGGCCGCACGATGAGCACCGGCAACGGCCACTTCAACCTGCTGGCGCGGGTGCTGCACTGGTCCATGGCGCTGATGATCGTCGCCATGCTGTTCATCGGCGTGACCATGGTCGCCTCGCTGCACCTGCGTCCCGCGCTGATCGACCTGCACCGCCCACTGGGCATCGCGATCCTGTTGCTGGCGCTGCTGCGCCTGTACAACCGGCTGCGCCATCGCCCACCGGCGCTGCCTGCCGACCTGCCGGTCTGGCAGGGGGTAGCGGCCAAGGCCTCGCACTGGATGCTGTACGCGCTGATGCTGGCGATGCCGTTGATCGGCTGGGCGATGCTGTCGGCCGGCGGATACCCGATCGTGTTGTGGGGAGGGCTGCACCTGCCGCCGATCGTGCCGCACACCCCGGCGTTGTATGCCGCCTTGCGCAATGCGCACAGCCTGTTGGCGTATGTGCTGTTCGCTACGGTGCTGATGCATGTGGGTGCGGCGTTGTTCCACCTGTGGGTGCGGCGGGACGGGGTGTTCCAGGCGATGGCGCGCGGGAAGGAGTGATGATCGGGTTCGCCGGGAGTTCCCGGCGGATCGTTTCCGCGACCGCGGGGGGTGTCACTTTTCTTTTCGCGCGAAAGGAAAAGTAACCAAAAGAAACGCGCCGCCAGAGCGCGAGCCGGTGCTGCGCACCGGTGCCCTGTGCTTCTCGGTGAATCAGGGGACGGCGCCGAACTCGCTACGCTCAAACACCGGCGCCTCTTCGCCCCTGATTCCCCTGCGATGCTCGGCTCGCTCAAGGCGGACCCAACATCAAGAGCGACAGCTGCACCCAGTAGATCCACGCCATGCGTGGATGCTCTTGCTGTTGATCTTGACCTTCAAGTCCGCCTTGAGCGAGCCGAGCACCGCAGGTCCGGCGAGGGCGAAGAGGTGCGGGTGTCTGAGCGCAGCGAGTTCCCGCACCGTCCCTCGACGGACCGAGGAGCGCAGGGCACCGGCGTGCGAAGCGCGCCGGCTCGCGGCCGGCGGAGCGTTTCTTTGGTTACTTTCTTTGCGCGCAAAGAAAGTGACACCCACCCGCGGTCGCGGAAACGACATCACCAGGAAAGGCAGGCCGCCCCTACAACCACCCCTTCTGCCGCGCCAGCCGGTACGCCTCAATGCGATTGGCCACGCCCAGCTTGCCGATGCACTCGGACAGATAGTTGCGCACTGTGCCGTGCGACAACCCCAGCTGTTCGGCGATCTCGCTGGCGGTGCGGCCCTCGCCCGCCAGCCGCAGCACGCGACGCTCGCGGTCGGTCAGCGGATCGGCCTGCGACCACGCATCCAGTGCCAGCTGCGAGTCGATCGCGCGGATGCCCTGCTTCACCTTGCGCAGTGCCTCGGCCAGGTTCTCGGCCGGTGCATCCTTCAGCAGATAGCCCAGCACGCCCGCTTCCAACGCACGGCGCAGGAAACCGGCGCGGGCAAAGGTGGTCACGATCACCACCTTGATCGGCAGCTCGTGACGCGCGATGCGCTGTGCAAGCTCCAACCCGGACAAGCCCGGCATCTCGATGTCGGTCACCAGGATGTCCGGCTGCAGCTGCTGCAGCATGCGCCACGCGGTTTCGCCGTCGGCGGCGCTGCCCAGCACTTCGATATCCGCTTCCAGGCCCAGCAGTGCCGACAGTGCGCCGCGTACCATCGCCTGGTCTTCGGCCAGCAGGATGCGGATCATGCGGCACCGTCCTGCACCAGCGACGGCGGCACGCTTGGCGGCAGCGGTGTGGTCGCGGCGGCCAGTGGCACGCGCACGGTCAGCACCGTACCCTCGCCCCTTGCGGACTGCACCTGCAGGCTCCCACCCAGGGCGGCCACGCGTTCGCGCATGCCGCACAACCCATTGCCCTCGGCCTGCACGCCGCCACGACCATCGTCGCGGATCTGCATCGCCAGCATGCGTCCCTCCAGCATGAACTCCACCCGTGCCTGCGTCGCCTGTGCGTGGCGCACGATATTGGTCGCGGCCTCGCGCAGCACCAGCGCCAGCCCACGTTCGACATCCACCGGCATCGCCGGTGGGGGTGCGTATTGAAGGTGGACCTGCTGGCACTCCAGCAGCAGCCGCGCCGACGCCAGCTCACCGGCCAGGTCACTGGCGCGGATGCCGGTGACCGCGCTGCGGACCTGTGCCAGCGCTTCGCGGGCGATGGCCTCGGCCTCGCCGATCTCCAGCCGCGCGCGCCCGTCGCCGCGGTCGTGCAGCTTGCGCGCCAGCTCCAGCTTCAACGTGATCAGCGACAGGGTGTGACCGAGCAGGTCATGCAGGTCGCGGCCGATGCGTTCGCGCTCGGCAGTGGCCGCCAGCCGCCGCACCTCGTCCTGCGACAGCTGCAGTGCCGCATCCTTCTGCTGGTTGAGTGCCTCCACGTTCACGACCAGGCCGACGATATAGGACACGGCGGGGATCCAGACCAGGCTCTGCCACGGGTACTGGAACAGCAGGGCGAGGCTGCAGAACAGGAGGTTCAGGCCAGTGAGCTGCAGCAGATACTGCCACCACCCTCCGCGACCGCTCACCCGCAGCAGCACGCAGCCGAACACGAAGTAGGTCAGCCCGGACGGGTACCAGGGCAGCAGCACCAGCGACATCGCGATCAGGCCCAGGGCATAGCGCGGGGCGTGATGGCGCGGCGCCACCATCACCTTGGCGTACAGCAGCAGGAACACCGGGTAGCTGGCCAGCGTCAGCAGCAGCCAGCGCAGGGTGAAGCCATGGCCAAGCAAGGGCGTCAGGAAGATCCACACTGACCACAGCAGGTGGATTGCCTCGCCCCAGGGGGACTTTCCCCGGCGCAGCGTATCGGCCACCGCTGAGTCGGGCGCGGGGCGCAGCAGCGAGGCAAGCCAGATGGACGGCACGGGCGGTTCCAGGCGGGGACGATCGCCGCCGATCATGCCAGTTCAGCCGCCTGCGCGCAGGCGCCACCGCCGGCTGGGCGGCACTGGCGCAGCCGAGCGCAGATCACGGTACGCTTGGCGGCGCCGCTGCGGCGGGCCGGCAATAGGGCGATCGGATCCATGGGCGGTACCGGTAGCGGAGACGTTGCCATCCTGTGCCGTCGTGGTCACATTTCGCAGTTGCCGCCGTCAGTGTCATCGGATGACAGCTGTCACTGCCGTCATCGCTGTGCCTGCCTTCATGCTGTGCCGCACGCTCCACCGCCGGAACCGCCGTCGTCCGCGCTTCCGGCCACACCCGCCCGAACGCCTGTGATGGAACGAATGAACGCTTCTGCCGAGCTGTTGAAGGAACTCCGTATCGACCGCAAGTCGCCGCCGCCGGCCTCCGGAGGCAATGGCGGTGGTCGCCGCTGGTTGTGGATCGCGATCATCGTGGTCGTGCTGCTGGTCGCCGCGGCCGTGGCCTACCTGTTCAGTCGCGCACCGGCCGTAGAGGTGGAAACCGCTCCCGCCGTGGCCATCCAGCAGGGCAGCGCCAGCAGTTCGGTGCTCGACGCCAGTGGCTACGTGGTTGCCCGTCGCATGGCCACGGTGTCGGCCAAGATCACCGGCAAGGTGCGCGAGGTGATGATCGAGGAAGGCATGCGGGTCGAAGCCGGCCAGGTGATGGCCACGCTCGACCCGATCGATGCCGACGCGCAGCGCAGCCTGTATGCCTCGCAGCTGCAGGCTGCGCGCAGCCAGGTGGCCGGCCTGGAGGCACAGCAGAAGCAGGCCGCCGCCGAAGCCAGCCGCCTGCAGGCGCTGGTTGGCCAGCAGCTGGTCTCGCGCTCGCAGTACGACCAGGCCGTGGCCCAGCGCGACAGTCTGCGTGCGCAGCTGGATACCGCGCAGCGCAACGTCAAGGTTGCCAACGACCAGCTGGCCATCGCCGATCTGGGCGTGGACAACAACATCGTGCGCGCGCCGTTCTCCGGCGTGGTCACCGCCAAGGCGGCGCAGCCCGGCGAGATCGTTTCGCCGCTGTCGGCGGGTGGTGGGTTCACCCGTACCGGCATCGGCACCATCGTGGACATGGACTCGCTGGAGATCGAAGTCGAGGTCGGCGAGGCTTTCATCGGCCGCGTGCAGCCGAAGATGCCGGTAGAAGCCACGCTCAACGCCTACCCGGAATGGAAGATTCCCGGCGAGGTGATCGCCATCATCCCCACCGCCGACCGCGGCAAGGCCACGGTCAAGGTGCGCGTGGCGCTGAAGGTGAAGGACCCGCGCATCGTGCCGGAGATGGGCGTGCGCGTCAGCTTCCTGGAACAGGCGCAGCCGCAGGCCGCGGCCAAGCCGCAGGGCGTGCGCGTGCCCGGCGGCGCCGTGGTGCAGCGCGACGGTGCCTCGGTGGCCTTCGTGCTGGGTGACGAGAGCCGCGTGCAGCAGCGCACGGTCGAGGCCGGCCAGGCGATGGGCAAGGACCGCCAGATCCTCAAGGGCGTGAGCGCAGGTGAATCGGTGGTGGTGAACCCGCCGGACACCCTGCGCGATGGCGCCAAGGTGCAACAGAAACAAGCGCAGTAACGGCCTGGCGCCCGTGGGCGCGGCCGGCAGCATCGCTCGACGCACGCCTGCGGCCGCCGCAGGTGCGCTTCCCCGTTTCCCGCCTCCCGTGGAGAACCACCCATGTCGACCCTGGTTTCACTGCGCAACATCACCAAGACCTACCAGCGTGGCCCCGAGCAAGTGAAGGTGCTGCACGGCATCGACCTGGACATCGCCAGCGGCGACTTCGTCGCGCTGATGGGCCCGTCCGGTTCGGGCAAGACCACCCTGCTCAACCTGATCGGCGGCCTGGACAGCCCCACTGGCGGCGAGATCAGCATCGAGGGCGAGCGCATCGACCAGATGAGTGGCGGCCAGCTGTCGACGTGGCGCAGCCACCATGTCGGCTTCGTATTCCAGTTCTACAACCTGATGCCGATGCTGACCGCGCAGAAGAACGTGGAACTGCCGCTGCTGCTGACCCACCTCAGTGCGGCGCAGCGCCGCCGCAATGCCGAAATCGCGCTCACCCTGGTCGGCCTGGCCGACCGTCGCAGCCACCGCCCGAATGAACTGTCCGGCGGCCAGCAGCAGCGCGTGGCGATCGCCCGCGCGATCGTCTCCGACCCGACCTTCCTGATCTGCGACGAACCAACCGGCGACCTCGACCGCCAATCGGCCGAGGAGATCCTCGGCCTGCTGCAGCAGCTCAACCGCGAGCACGGCAAGACCATCATCATGGTCACCCATGACCCGAAGGCCGCCGAGTACGCCACGCACACGGTGCACCTGGACAAGGGCGAGCTGGCCGACGCGCCGCTGGCCCACTGACGGAGGCCACAGCGATGAAATACTTCTCGTTGGTGTGGGCGCAGCTGTTCCGCAGCCGCACGCGCACCTTGCTGACCCTGCTGTCGGTGGTGGCCGCGTTCCTGCTGTTCGGCATGCTCGATTCGGTGCGCGTGGCGTTCTCGTCGGGTGGCAGCGTGGAAGGCGCCAACCGCCTGGTGGTGGCCTCGCGGCTGTCGATCACCCAGTCACTGCCGATCCGGCTGGAAGCACAGGTTCGGCAGGTGGCCGGCGTCCGTGACGTGGCTTATGGCATGTGGTTTGGTGGCATCTACCAGGACCCGAAGAACTTCTTCCCGAACTTCTCGGTGTCACCCAACTACTTCGATGTCTACCGCGAGCTGCAGATCGATCCGGCACAACTGGAGGACTGGAAGCAGACCCGCACCGGCGCCATCGTCGGCGAAACCCTGGCCAAGCAGTTCGGCTGGAAGATCGGCGACACCATCCCGCTGCAGGCGACGATCTTCCCGCGTGGCGGCAGCAACGACTGGCCGCTGGTGCTCAAGGGCATCTACCGTTCCAAGGACCGTGCGCTGGCCGCCAACGAAGAACGCCAGTTGATGATGAACTGGAAGTACTTCGATGAATCCAACGACTACATCAAGAACCAGGTGAGCTGGTACACGGTGACGCTGGACAACCCGGACCATTCCTCGCGGGTGGCACAGGCGATCGATGCGATCTCGGCCAACTCCGACCACGAGACCAAGACCCAGACCGAATCGGCGTTCCAGCAGGCCTTCGTCAAGCAGTTCGCGGATATCGGCATGATCGTCACCTCGATCATGGGCGCGGTGTTCTTCACCCTGCTGCTGTTGACCGGCAACACCATGGCGCAGGCCGTGCGCGAGCGCGTGCCGGAGCTGGCCACGCTGAAAACGTTGGGCTTCAAGGACAGCACCGTGCTGACCCTGGTGATGGTGGAGTCGGTGTTGCTGATCGGCCTGGGCGGCCTGATCGGCATGGGCCTGGCCGCCCTGATCCTGCCGGCCATCGGCCCGAAGAGCATGGGCATGCTGCCGCCGCACGTGCCGACGCCAACCTGGCTGATGGGGCTGGGCCTGATCGTGGTGATCGGCATCATCGTCGGCCTGTTGCCAGCGCTGCGTGCCAAGCGCCTGAAGATCGTCGATGCACTGGCCGGCCGCTGAGGAGGATTGCAGATGAACAAGCTCAAGAAGTGGCTGGGCAACGGCGTAACCGTGCTGCTGCTTGCGATCGGCCTGGTGTTGTGGATCGGGCTGCCGTGGATCGGCGTGCTGGCCGTGGCCGTGCTGGTGGCCCTGTGGTTGCTGCTGACCCGCGGTGGACGGCTGGCGTTGGCCGCCACCCGCATCGGCGTTGCCAGCCTGCCGCAGCGCTGGGGCGCGTCCTCGGTGATCGTGGTCGGCATCGCTGGCGTGGTCGGCGTGCTGGTGGCGATGCTGGCGATGGGCGAAGGCTTCCAGGCCACGCTCAACAACACCGGCGATGACACCACTGCCATCGTGCTGCGCGGTGGCTCGCAGGCCGAGACCAACTCGGTGATCACCCGCGAACAGGTACCCATGCTGTCCACCCTGCCCGGCATCAGCCGCGATGCGCAGGGCCGGCCGTTGTTGTCACCGGAGCTGTCGCAGGTGGTCAACCTGGTGTCCAAGTCCGATGGCACCGACGTCAACGCGCAGTTCCGCGGCGTCGGCCCGCAGGCGTGGGCTGTGCATGACAAGGTCAAGATCGTTGAGGGCCGCAAGTTCGCCACCGGGCTGCGCGAGATCGTGGTCGGCCAGGGCGCCAAGGGCCAGTTCCGCGACATGGAGGTCGGCAGGACGCTGACGCTGGGCAACCAGACCTGGACCGTGGTCGGTGTGTTCGCCACTGGCGATGCGCATGATTCGGAACTGTGGACCGACGCCGATACGCTGGCCGCCACCTACCAGCGCAGCGCCTGGCAGTCGATCAGCGTGCGTACCGATGGCAAGGCCGGCTTCGATCAGTTCAAGGCGGCCGTCGCTGCCGACCCACGCCTGAAGCTGGACGTGGAAACCACCCGCGTCTACTACAGCAAGCAGGGCGGCGGGCTGACCAAGCTGATCGACATTCTGGGCAAGGTGATCGGCACGATCATGGCGGTCGGTGCAGTGTTCGGCGCGCTCAACACCATGTATGCGGCCGTGGCCACGCGCGCCCGCGAAATCGCCACCATGCGTGCGATCGGCTTCCGCGGCCTGCCGGTGGTGACGGCCGTGATGCTGGAAACGATGCTGCTGGCGCTGCTCGGTGGCCTGCTCGGCTGTGCGGTTGCATGGCTGCTGTTCAATGGCTACAGCGTGTCCACCATCGGCAGCAACTTCAGCGCGGTGGTGTTCAAGTTCCACGTATCACCGGAACTGCTGTGGACCGGCCTGAAATGGGCACTGGGCATCGGCCTGGTCGGCGGCCTGTTCCCGGCGCTGCGCGCGGCGCGTTTGCCGATCACTACGGCGCTGCGCGAAACCTGAGCATCATGCAGCGGTGGACTGCGCATCACGCAGGGGGACGGAGCGAAGGCTCCGTCCCTTTTTCGTTGCTGAACTCAGGCATCCATCGCCGCAACATCGGATGGTGGGTGCCGCAGGGCCAAATGCCGGCGAACAGCCTCCTCCGGCGCGTACGCCGTGCCCAGCGCGTGCTGCTCACCCGTATGCCTGTCGACGAAGATCGGGCCATTGCCGGCCAGTGCGTCCGAGATCTCGCCGGAGTGCAGGTAGCGCAGCGACTGGAAGCAGAACAGCCAGCCTTCGACCATCTCATGCTCGTGCGTGATGGCAACCGGCTCATCGTCGCTGGCAAGTGCAGCCTGCACGCGACGGCGTGCTTCGTCGAGCTGGATCATTCCTTCGTCTCTTGTTTTCGATGACAGCGCGAAGAGCATTTCATGCGGGTGGATGCATCGCAACGGATAGGCACCTGCGTACAAGTGCGCACTGCGGCGTGTTGTCACAACCGCTCAAGCGTGGCGGTTCTGTGCCGCTATCGATGCCTCTACTCATCGCAAACGCAGTGCGCGTGAGGCTGCGCACAGTGCATCTGTGGATTGTTGGTTGCGATTCATCTTCGCGCACTTCCAGCGGCGTCGAGACAAACAGTTACGAATGGAAACATTCTAGAATCGCGCCCCCCACGTTGGTTTGCAGCACCCCACGCGCCCATAGAACGGGCGCATGTTTTTACTGAAACACGAGATTTCACGGATGTCCCTGAAAACCAATCCGCTGCGCAACGCGATCATCATCGCGCTGGCCGCCAGCTGCACCACCCCCGCCTTCGCACAGAGCGCCGGCGATACCCCGACCAACCTCGACCGCATCGAAATCACCGGCTCGCGCATCCGCCAGGCCAGTGTCGAAACCGCACAGCCGGTGGTCGCGCTCAACCGCGCCGAGATCGAGAAGAAGGGTTACGTCAACGTCGCCGACATCCTGCAGGACATTCCTGCCGCCGGGGCGCCGAGCATGAGCCGCGCCTCGTCGCTGACTTCTTCGCGCGATTTCGGCGGCATGTACGTCAGCCTGCGCAACCTTGGCCCGGAACGCAGCCTGGTGCTGATCGACGGCCGCCGCATGGGCGTCAGCGCCGGCGGCTACTCCGACCTGGCCTCGATCCCGTCGTCCATCGTCGAGCGCGTGGAAGTGCTGACCGACGGCGCCTCCGCGCTGTACGGCTCCGATGCCATCGCCGGTGTGGTCAACATCATCACCCGCAAGAATTTCGATGGTGGCGAAGCCAGCGTCTATGTCGGCCAGTACGGCCAGGGTGACGGCCAGAAGCGCGCATACAGTGCAACCTTCGGCAAGACCTTCGAGCGCGGCTGGTTCAGCGTGGGCGCCGAGCGCACCAAGGAAGACGAGGTGCTGGGCAAGGACCGCGAGTTCAGCCGTTACACCAACGGCCCGCGCCACCCGAACGATGGCCTCAACGGCAACACGCCGTGGGGCTACGTCACCGTCGGCGGCAAGAACCTGACCGTGGGTCCGGGCGGCGACCCAAGCAAGGCCGGCAACTTCCATGCGCCGAACCCGGCCGATGGTGCCAACACCAAGTCGAACATGAGCCTGCTGACCGGCCTGGAGCGCACCTCGGTGTTCGCCAACGGTGGCTTCTCGATCACCGACAACCTGCGCATCGTCGCCGACGCGCTGTACAGCAAGCGCGAGTCGACCAAGCACCTGGCCGGCTACCCGTACTCGGTCAGCGCCGCGCAGGCCCGCAATGGCAGCCGTGCCGCCCTGTCCAAGGACAGCGCGTTCAACCTGTGGGGCCAGGATGCGCTGTTCGCGCACCGCACCGAGGAACTGCCGCGCGGCACCGAGAACAACCTGGAAACCAAGCGCGCCAGCATCGGCCTGGAAGGCAGCTTCGAAACCGGTTCGCGGTACTGGGACTGGAACATCAACTACATGTACAACCGCAACGAAGGCGAGCGCATCGGTACCGGCAGCATGTACCAGCCGCACGTCAACCTGGCCGTCGGCCCGTCCTTCATGGACGGCAACGTGGCCCGTTGCGGTGCGCCGGGCGCGGTGATCGCCGGCTGCGTGCCGTGGAACCCGGCTGCCCCGATGGGTTACACCGGCCCGGGCTCGCTGAGCAACCAGGACGTGCAGGACTACCTGTTCACCCGCTTCGTCGACAAGATGCAGAGCACCACCAAGGTCGCCAGCGGCAACATCTCCGGTTCGCTGTTCACCCTGCCGGCCGGCGACATCCTGGCCGCGATGGGCTTCGAGCACCGCAGCGAGGAGGCCAGCTACACGCCGGACATGAAGGTGCAGAAGGGCGAGATCGCCGGCACCAGCGGCCAGCCGACCCGCGGCAACTACTCGCTCAACGAGGCCTACCTGGAACTGCAGGTGCCGTTGCTGGCCGACCTGCCGTTCGCCCGCGAACTGTCGCTGGACGTGGCCGGTCGCTACTCGGACTACAACAACTTCGGTTCCACCACCAACAGCAAGTTCGGCCTGAAGTGGAAGCCGATCGACAGCCTGCTGGTGCGCGCCACCTACGGCACCGGCTTCCGTGCGCCGACCGTGGATGACCTGTATGGCGGCACCGTCAGCAGTCGCGACTCGTTCACCGACCCGTGCGATACCTCCTTCGGCACCGCCGCCAGCAGCGCGGCCGTCGCCGCCCGTTGCCAGGCGCTGAAGGTGCCGGCCAACTTCCGCCAGCTCAACAGCGATGGCAGCGTGGCCACCAAGCCCGGCCAGCAGGCCACCACCGATTTCAGCTCGGGTTCCAACCCGGACCTGAAGCCGGAAACCGCCAAGACCTGGACCGTGGGCCTGGTCTACAGCCCGGACTTCGTGCAGGGCCTGGACGTCAGCCTGGACTGGTGGAAGATCCGCATCGACAACGCCATCGTCGGTGAGTCGGCCACCAACATCCTGGAACAGTGCTACGTGCAGGGTTCGGATGCTGCCTGTGGCCGCTTCACCCGTGGCAGCAACGGCCAGGTCAACGCGCTGGACCGCTCGCTGGTCAACGCGGGCTACCGCGAAACTGCCGGCTATGACATCAACGTGCGTTACCGCCTGCCGGAAACCGCGTTCGGCAAGTTCGCCGTCAACTGGAACACCACCTACACCGATTATCTGGAGCAGCGCAACGACAGCGCCGCCACCACCCCGGTGGAACAGCGTACCGGTTGGGCGGGCGACTTCCGCGTGCGCTCCACCTTCAACCTGGATTGGCAGTATGGCGACCTCGGCATCGGCTGGACCGCGCGCTACTACTCCAGCATGAAGGAGAAGTGCTCGTACATGGACGAGTGCAACATGCCGGGCTTCAACTCGTCGTACACCAGCGCCTCGCCGACCAACAAGGTGGGCTCCAACACCTTCCACGACCTGCAGGTGCGCTACAGCCTGCCGTGGGATGGCACCGTGTCACTGGGCGTGAACAACGTGTTCAACCACCAGGGCCCGATCATGTACAGCCAGCCGAACAGCAGCTTCACCTACTACGGTGGCTTCGACATCGGCCGCTTCATGTACATGAAGTACCAGCAGCGCTTCTAAGCCTGCAGCCGCGTTCCCGCCACGGCCATCCCTCTCTCCTGGCCGTGGATGGAAGCAGAACGGCGCCCCTCGGGGCGCCGTTCTTTTTTGCGTGGAAGCGGGGTCGGATCCCCGCCGGCGCTAGCGCTTGGCGCGCATCGTGCGGATGTTGTCGCCGACGAACAGCACCAGGCCAGCCCAGATCGCTGCAAACCCGATCGCCTTGGCAGTGTCGAATGCCTCATGGAAGAAGAACACACCCAGCAGCAGCTGCAGGCTCGGCGCGATGTACTGCAGGATGCCGACCAGCGACAGCGGAATGCGCTTCACGCCGTAGGCGAAGCCGATCAGCGGTACTGCGGTGACCGCGCCGCCGAAGATCAGCAGCAGGTCGTTGCGCCAGCCCCAACCATGGAAGAACGCACCGCCGTGGCCGTTCTCGGCCCAGATCGCAAACGCCAGCGCCGGCAGGAACAGGTACATGCTCTCCACGCCGAGGCCGGCCACCGGGTCGACCGAGACCAGCTTGCGCAGCAGGCCATACAAGCCGAACGAACAGGCCAGGCCCAGCGCGATCCACGGTGGCGTACCTGCATCGATGGTCAGCCAGGCCACGCCCACCGCCGCCATTGCCACCGCTACCCACTGCAGCCGGCGCAGCCGTTCCTTCAGCACCAGCACGCCCAGCAGCACGTTCACCAGCGGGTTGATGAAGTAGCCCAGGCTGGTCTCGATGACATGACCGGCGTTGACCGCCCAGATGTACAGGCCCCAGTTGAACGCGATGGTCAGGCTCGACACCAGCAGGATCGGCAGCGCGCGCGGCTGCGCGGCGATCTTCCGCCACCAGCCCAGGCGCGCACTGATCAACAGCCAACCCAGCACCAGCACCGTGCTCCAGATGATGCGGTGGGCGATGATCTGGAACGAGGGCACCTCGTTGAGCAGGTGCCAATAGACCGGCACCAGGCCCCAGATCACGAAGGTGGATGCGGTGACCAGCAGGCCCCGGCGTTGTTCTTTCTCGTCCATGCTCACTTCTTTCTCGTCCTTGCCATTGTCAGCACCACCACACCCAGAAGAATCACCGCCATCGCCAGCAGGTCGCGCCAACCGAAGCGCTCACCGTTGAGCAGCGCGCCCAGCAGCACTGCGATCACCGGATTGACATACGCGTAGCTGCCCGCGAGCGCCGGGCGCACGTTCTGCAGCAGCCACACGTAGGCAGTGAACGCGACGATGGAGCCGAACACGCACAGATAGGCCATCGCCAGCAGGCCACCGGTATCGGGCAGCGTGATCGGGCGCTCGCCCACCGCCAGGCCGATCAGCACCAGCAGCACGCCGCCGCAGATCATCTGCCCGGCCGCGGTCATGAACGGACCCGGCAGGTCCAGGCCGCGTGCCCACACCGAACCGAACGCCCAGCCGATCGGCGCGATCAGCAGCAGCACCAGCCCGGTCGGCGAGCCGGTCAGGCTGCTGCCGGCGTTGAGCCAGACCACGCCGAGGAAGCCGATGGCGATGCCCAGCCACTCACCACGGCTGGCATGTTGCCCGCGCAGCGCCGAGAACAGCGCCATCCACAGCGGCACCGAGGCCACCGCCGTGGCGGCCAGGCCCGAGGACACCTCGCGCTCGGCCAGCACCACCATGCCGTTGCCCAGCACCAGCATGGTCACGCCCATGATGACCAGGTTGCGCCACTGCCGCAGCGTCGGGTTCGGCAGCTTCCAGAACAGGCGCAAGGCCAGGAACATCAGGCCGCCGGCAATGATGAAGCGGCTGCCGGAAACCATCGTCAGCGGCAGTGCGCCGCCGTGCAGGGCCTTGGCGATGCCCAGATAGGTCGAACCCCAGACCACGTAGACCAGCAGCAGTGCCAGCGCGACAAGGCCACCCCGGGGGGCAGCCGCAGACGAAGAGGGGGGAGCCGACATGACACACCAGGGAGCCGGGGGAAGGCGGATTCTAGGACGTTTTGAGTATGGTCCGGGACCCCATACGGTGGCACGCTGTCATCCATCCATGCACCCTGCTCTGGTCTGCTACCCCGTGTTGACGGCCGATGCAGTACCAAGAGGGCTGCCCGGCCGCGCCGCCCCAAGGCCGGACGCCGTTTTCCCTGCGCACGGACGCGCCGCATCGAGGATTTCCACCCAGATGAGCACCACGTCCCAACCTGTTGTCCCCGCGAACGACCGTGCCGCCCTGCGGCGGTCGATCTCCAACACCCTCAAAGGCTCCGCCGGCAACCTGGTGGAGTGGTATGACGTCTACGTGTACTCGGTGTTCGCCGTGTACTTCGAATCGCAGTTCTTCTCGCCGGACGACAAGAACTCCACCCTGTACGTGTGGGCGATCTTCGCGGCGACCTTCCTGATGCGCCCGATCGGCGCCTGGTTCTTCGGCCGCTTCGCCGACCGCCACGGCCGCCGCCTGGCGCTGACCGTCTCGGTCACGTTGATGGCGCTGTGCTCGTTCCTCATCGCCATCACCCCCACCGCCGCCAGCATCGGCATCTGGGCCGCCGTGATCCTGTTGTTCGCACGCCTGCTGCAGGGCTTCGCCACTGGCGGCGAGTATGGTGCCAGCGCCACTTACATGTCCGAGGCCGCCATTCCGGGCCGTCGCGGCTTCCTGTCCTCGTTCCACTACGTCACCCTGGTCGGCGGCCACGTGCTGGCCCAGCTGACCCTGCTGCTGATGCTGACCTTCTGGGGCAAGCCGGAGATCTCCGAGTGGGGCTGGCGCATCGCCTTCGGTATCGGTGGCATCGCTGCGGTGGTGGTGTTCTGGCTGCGCCGGGGCATGGACGAATCGCTGTCGGAGTCGTCGATCGAGGCCGCGCGCGAGGGCAAGGCAAAGAAGTCCGGTTCGATGTACGAGTTGTTCGTGCACCAGTGGCGGCCGCTGCTGCTGTGCTTCCTGATCACCGCTGGCGGCACCGTGGCCTTCTACACCTACTCGGTGAACGGCCCGAAGATGATCCAGAGCGCCTTCGCCGGCAACGACCCGATGACCGGCACCCTGATCAACCTGGGCGTGCTGGCCTTCCTGATGGTGCTGCAACCGGTCGGCGGCTGGCTGTCGGACATCATCGGCCGCAAGACCCTGCTGGTGTTCTTCGGCGTCGGCGGCGTGCTGTACAGCTGGTACCTGATCACCCAGCTGCCGCACCAGCATGACGCCACCCTGGCCTTCCTGACCCTGGCGCTGGCGTTCGTCATCCTCACCGGCTACACCTCGATCAACGCGGTGGTGAAGGCCGAGCTGTTCCCCACCCACGTGCGTGCACTGGGCGTGGGCCTGGGCTATGCGCTGGCCAACTCGCTGTTCGGCGGCACCGCCCCGCTGCTGTACCAGGGCGCGCTGAAGACCGGCCACGTCGACTGGTTCGCCATCTACGTGACCGCCACGATCGCGGTATCGTTGGTGGTCTATGTGTTCTTCCTTACCAACAAGGGCCCGAACTGGCTCGACGGCACCCGCAAGTAAGCGCGTTGCCCTGATCGCGGCCACTGGCGCAACGCCGGTGGCCGCTACGTCTCCCGCCACCGCGCTGATGTGGATCGCGGTGACGCTCGCCGCAGCCACGGCATTGGCCTGGGTGCTGCGCCGCCCCAACGCGCAGGCCACGTGGCCGCGCACGGGGTACGGGATCGCCCTGCTGGTGTTCTGCGCCGCGCTGGCGCTGCAGCTGGCGATGGACCTGGGCAGCGGCCACAGCTCGCTGCACCTGCGGCTGCATCGCGGTGTCAGTCCGGCACCCCTGGTTGGCCTGCGCACGATGGTGGCGTGCTATCTGGCAGCGCTCGTCGCCGGCGGCTGGGGCGCGTGGAAGCTGCTGCGACGGCGCCGGTAGTACCGGCCGCTGGCCGGCAACCTCATGAACCTCCGGAAAGAGCAGCGAGTTGCCGGCCAGCGGCCGGCACTACCTCAGCGGCGGGCCGCTTCGCTCTTGTCGCGCGCGCCGCGGAACTCCGATTCCTTTTCCCACGTCGGCCAGCGGCGGCTGTTGGCCAGCTCGGCACCCAGGTCGTAGACCAGCAGCGTGTCGGCAGCGTGGCCGCTCGGGTCCCAGCTCGGCGTCCAGGCATCACAGGCCTGGTGGTAGCAGTCGGCGAAGTACTTTTCGCGCAGCGCGCGGCCGCCTTCAACGCCACCGTCCAGCTTGTCCAGGCCCGGGCCGATGGTGATCGCCGGCACGCCCAGGCGGGCGAAGGCAAAATGATCGGCACGGTAGAAGAAGCCGGCTTCCAGGTTCGGGTCCGGACTGTAGCTGCGGCCACGGGCCTTGGCCACGCGCTCCAGATCGCCTTCCAACGACACCCGGCCCTTGCCCCACGAGGCAATGTCGCGGGTCGGGCCATCCGGGCTGAACATCTCGATGTTCAGCACCGCAGCGGTCTTGTCCAGCGGCGCCAGCGGGTGCGCAGCATAGTAGCTGGCCCCCAGCAGGCCCTTCTCTTCAGCGGTCAGCGCCACGAAGTACAGCGTGCGCTGTGGCTGCGGGCCGGCAGCGAACACCCGACCCAGCTCCAGCACCGTGGCCACGCCGGTGGCGTTGTCGATCGCACCACGGCGGATGCGGTCCCCCTTGGCGTCGGGCTGACCGAAGCCGAACGCATCCCAGTGCGCGGAGAAGATCACGGCCTCGTCAGCATGTTCACCACCGGGCAGCTTGGCGACCACGTTGCGGGTCACCACCTGCTCGCGCTTGAGCGCGAAATCCACGCTCAATTTCGCGTTGTCCAGTGCCACCGGGCGGAAGTCGGCACGCATCGCCTTGCGCTTCTCCGCATCGAAGTCGAGGCCGGCGTCGGCGAAGATCGCCTCGGCCAGCTCGCGCTGCATCCAGCCGCGCAGCGGGGTGTGCTGCGCCATCGCTTCGGCGTGGCCGCGCTCGATGTCGAACAGCGGCGAAGTGCCCGAGCTCTTTACCGTGGCCCAGCCATACGCGGCCGGCGCGGTCTCGTGCACGATCAGCACGCCTTCGGCACCCCGGCGTGCGGCTTCCTCGAACTTGTAGGTCCACCGGCCGTAGTAGGTCACCGCCTTGCCATCGAACGCGCCCGGCGCGTCGGCCTCGAAGTCGGCGTCGTTGATCAGCACCACGGCGATCTTGCCGTGCAGGTCCACGTCCTTGTAGTCGTTCCAGTGGCGTTCCGGTGCGTCGATGCCGTAGCCGACGAACACCAACGGTGCATCCTTGATCTGCACGCGCTTGCGCGGCTGCAGGCTCTGCAGAGTCACGTCCACGCCATTGGCCAGCGCACGCTTGCCCTGCTTCAGCGACAGGCTGGCCTTGGCCTCACCCTCCAGCTGCGCGCGCACCAGCGGCACTGGCTGCACCCAGCTGCCGTCCACGCCGCCCGGCTGCAGGCCATAGCTGCGGAACTGCTCGATCAGGTACTGCACCGTGCGCTCTTCGCCCTCGGTGGCCGGTGCGCGGCCCTCGAACTCATCCGACGCCAGCACACGCACATGCCGCGACAGTGCCTGCGGATCGATGCCGCCACCCGGCAGGTCGTTGGCCGCATGGGCCAGGCCACCGACAAAC
Source organism: Stenotrophomonas sp. YJH_SMC_94-11 (assembly GCF_059370435.1). Lineage (NCBI taxonomy): Bacteria > Pseudomonadati > Pseudomonadota > Gammaproteobacteria > Lysobacterales > Lysobacteraceae > Stenotrophomonas > Stenotrophomonas sp. YJH_SMC_94-11. Next base: position 60,999 of record NZ_JCAFTR010000013.1, read on the forward strand.
AGGCAGGACGACAGCAGCAACACGCGCATCGGATTCACGGCAGTACCACGGCTAGCTTGGAAGTCACCAGAGTGTAACGTGGTCGTGACACCACGGCGCGGCTTGGGCCAGTGTCATCCACGCATCGCGTGGATCTACCTGCTGATGCGATCCAGCCAGCAGGCCAGGCCCTGTGCGTTGAGTTCGATGTCCATCGCCAGCACGGCAATCACCGCCGCATCGTCCAGCGCACAACCATGCTGCTGCGCCCATTCCAGGTACAGCGCCTGCAGTGCCGCCAGCAGGCAGCGGTGGCGGTCCGGGCGGCCATCGCACTGGCGGCCGATCGCGGCCATCGCATCGATCTGCTCGAACAGGTCCGCAGCCAGTTTTTCCACCTGCTGCACGCGCCCATAGTGGGTCAGGTACATCGCCTGCGGGGCGTAGCCCAGCATGCGTCGGATCGAGGCCTTCATCGCCTCCGGGTCGAACTGCACCGGCGAGGAAGTCGGGAAGATGAAAGCGCCCTGCGCGCTGTCCAGCTCGCGGTAGGAGATGCCGAACGTATCGCCAGTGAACCAGCTGCGGCTGCGCGCATCCCACACGCAATAATGGTGCAGTGCGTGGCCCGGCGTGTGCAGCAGCACCAGCTCGCGGCCAGCGAGATCGATGCGGTGGCCGTCTTCGGCCACCACCACGCGGTGTTCGGGAATCGGCTCGATGCGGCCGTAGCTGCGCGCGATCTCCTCGGCGCCGTACACCGCCGTCGCACCCGCAATCAGCCGGGTCGGGTCGATCATGTGCGGCGCACCGCGCGGATGCAGCACCGCCTTTGCGTTGGGCAGCTGCTGCATCAGCAGTCCGGCGCCGCCGGCGTGGTCCAGGTGCACGTGCGTGAGCAGCAGCCAGTCCACGGCATCCACGCCCAGGCCAGCGTCCACCAGCGCCTGCAGCATCGCCGGCACAGACAGGCCGGTGCCGCAGTCGACGAAGGCCGCGCGGCCGTTTTCAACGATCAGGTAGGCCGCGTCGAAGTCCGGGCGCTGGAAGCCGGTATCGATGGTGTGGATGCTGGGATCGGCGGTCATCGGCACGCACCTGGCAGGATCGGGAACAGACGCCCATGGTAGGCGCGCAGGCGGCCCGGGTTCGATGCGGCTTTGGTCGGAGGGCGCTTCTGTAGAGCCGAGCCCACGCTCGGCTGCCATTCTGTCAGGCACCAGCCGAGCATAGGCTCGGCTCTACAGAGGCACGCGAAGTCGAGCGTGGCTCGGCTCTACAGAGGCAGGGCTACCGGTCCAGCCAGCGCGGCCGCAGCAGCAATGCCAGCACCAGCACCGCCAGGAACGCGCCGTAGGCATACAGCACCGCCAGCACCTGTGGCCAGATAGGTCCGGCGCCGGGCTGCACCACGCCGATGCGGTAGCCCCACAGCATCGACACGATGCTCAGGGCGAAGGCCAGCACCAGGATGGTGCCATCGAACAGGCGCCGCCGCGCGCTGCGCGGCTGGCGCGGAAACAGCCAGTACAGGCTGCCCAGCAGCAGGAACCAGGGCAGGAACAGCAGCAGCGACAACCAGGCCATCGCGGACTCCATGTCATCGCGCCAGAGGCGCGCGGACATCATGCCATGGGGCTGTGCCACGGTCGTGCCGGCGGGGGTCTTCCCTGTAGAGCCGAGCCCATGCTCGGCTGGGTGGCAAAGCAGCCGAGCGTGGGCTCGGCTCTACAGAGGCGGAGCCGGGTCGAGCATGGCTCGACTCTACAAAGGGCAGGCAGGCCCGGCGATCAGGCCGCTTCGCGCAACGCAGCCAGGGCGGCCAGCACGGCGTCCACCTCGGTTTCCAGCTTGAACAGCTCGCTCTGCAACTGGTCGCCCTGCTCGGCCTGCTTGATCACCGCAATCAACTGGCCGGCATCGCGTGGCGAATCGAAGCCTTCGCTCTGGATCAGCAGCGTGCCGTCACCGGCGGTCAGCTTGAAGTAGAAGCGGCCGTCCTTTTCGCGGTACTGCTTGAACTGCGGCGGCGCCACGCGGGCCACGCCGGCATCTTCGCTGGCGATGCCACCGGCACTGGACAGGTCACGCAGGCCCACCGCATGGCGCAGCTCGTCCAGCAGCGGTGCCGCCAGCTGCTCGCGCAGCTGCTGGCCACGGCGCTTGAGCAGCGCTTCGATCTTCTCCGGCTCGGCCATCAGTGCGTTGTAGCGCTCGCGCAGCGGCGACAGCTCGCTGTCGATACGCTCGAACAGCTGCTGCTTGGCGTCGCCCCAACTGATGCCGGCGGCGAAGGCCCTGGCGAATTCCGCGGTCTGTTCCGGCGTGGCGAACGCCTGGTACATCTGGAACAGCGCCGAGCCCTCGGTGTCCTTCGGCTCGCCCGGTGCGCGCGAGTCGGTCAGGATCGAGAACACCAGCTTCTTCAGCTCCTCGCGCGGCACGAACAGCGGAATGGTGTTGTGGTAGCTCTTGCTCATCTTGCGGCCATCCAGGCCCGCCAGCGTTGCCACCTGCTCATCGATCACCACGTCCGGCAGCGGGAAGTACTCCTTGCCGTACACGTGGTTGAAGCGCTGGGCGAAATCGCGCGCCATCTCGATGTGCTGGATCTGGTCACGGCCCACCGGTACCTGGTTGGCCTTGAAGATCAGGATGTCGGCGGCCATCAGCACCGGGTACATGAACAGACCGGCGCTGACGCCTGCGTCCTCGTCCACGCCTTCCTCGCGGTTCTTGTCCACTGCCGCCTTGTAGGCGTGCGCGCGGTTGAGGATGCCCTTGCTGGCGATGGCGGTCAGGAACCACATCAGCTCGGTGGTCTCGCGGATGTCGCTCTGGCGGTAGAACCACACGTGTTCCGGGTCCAGGCCGCAGGCCAGCCAGCTGGCCGCGATCTCCAGGGTCGCGCGCTGGGTGCGCTGCGGGTCCTGCGACTTGATCAGGCTGTGCAGGTCGGCCAGGAAGAAGAAGCTCTCGATCCCCGGCGCGCGGCTGGCCGCGATCGCCGGACGGATGGCGCCAACGTAGTTGCCCAGGTGGGGCGTGCCGGAGGGGGTGATGCCGGTAAGGACTCGGGTCGTCATGACTGCGTGGGGTAACCTTCGATGAACGGGGCCAGTTTACCTTGCACGCCACCAACCCCGTCAGGGCCTGCGGCGCGTTCATTCACGCAACCCCGCTGGAGACGCCCGATGAAACGCCTGCTGCCCCTGCTGCTGATCCTGCCCCTGGCCGGTTTCCGCCCGGCTCCCCTGCCGCCGCCGGTGTACGACGGCGGCCCCGTGCGCATGGCCCTGGTCGACCGCGACCGCGGCACCGAACTGCGCAGCTACCCTGCCGAGGGCCAGCGCTGGGTGGCCGGCGAGCGCGGCCACCGCTACGCCGTGCGCCTGTACAACGACAGCCCTCGCCGGGTACTGGTAGTGCTGTCGGTGGACGGCGTCAACGCCATCTCCGGCGAGGATGCCGATCCCTCGCAGACCGGCTACGTGCTCAATCCCGGCCAGCGCGCCGACATCACCGGCTGGCGCAAGAGCCAGAACGAAGTGGCGCAGTTCGTGTTCAGCAGCCCCAGCGGCAGCTATGCCAGCCGCACCGGCCGCCCGGACAACATCGGTGTGGTCGGCGTGGCCGTGTTCGAGGAAGCGCGTCGCTGGCGCCCCGAGCCGATCCTGCGCCGTGGCCTGCCGCCGCCGGCTCCAGCCGCACAGGCCGAAGCGGCGGCCGACGCCAGTGCCAGCCGCATCGAGGGTTACGCCAGCAAGTCGCAGGCCCCGGCGCTGGGTACCGGCCATGGCGCACGCGAGCAATCCTCGGTACGCGACACCGACTTCGAACGTGCCAGCCGCAGCCCTGCTCAGGTATTGCAGCTGCGCTACGACAGTGCCCGCAACCTGCGTGCGCGCGGCATCCTGGTCGATGCGCCCTCGCGCCTGCCGCGCGAACCGCAGGCGTTCCCCAACCGCTACGTGCCGGACCCTCCGGCCCGCTGATCGTCCCGCGCAGACAACACGACGCCCGCAACCTCACGGTGCGGGCGTCGTGATGTGGGGGAAACCGAAGCGCTTACTTGTAGTCCGGGTAGTCCTTGCTCACCGCGTCCTGGAACTCACGCACTTCCTTCTCCGCGCGGTCCTTGGCCCAGCCATAGCGTTCCTGCAGGCGGCCGGCCAGATACTCGGCATTGCCTTCGGCCACATCGAAGTCGTCGTTGGTCAGATCGCCCCACTTGGCCTGGGCCTTGCCCTTCAGCTGCGACCACTTGCCGGAAATGATGTCTTTGTTCATTGCTGGGAGTCCTTGGTTGCAACGGCGTTCTTACCGTGGCTCCAGCTTCGCGCAGTCGCTGTTGAGTAGAGGTCAACCGGCAATGAAATGCACGCTCACCTGCTTGAATGGTTCACTACGCTTCGACACGTACGCTGCAGAGAAACGCGCAAGCAAAAAGGCCGGGGAGATCCCCCCGGCCTTTTTGCTTTCCGTTCCACTTCAGGCTCAACGGCCCTTGGCGGCATCCTCAACCTTTTCACCGGCCTTCTGCACGTCCTTGCCGGCACCAGCCACGGTGTTGCAACCGGCCAGCAGGGCCACCGAGAACATCGACAACAGCATCAGGGCAACTACGCGCTTCATGGGCTTCTCCTTGGGTTCGCCGCTATACCGCTTCATTCGCGGATGGGATTCTTTCGCTCGGCGGGAGGGCACCAATGCCCACTGCCGCCGCGTGAAGTGCAATCTGGCGGCAGGGGCGTGGAGCGGGCGTGAACGGTTCGGCGATCCATTCAGCAGGGGGCGGTCAGTCGCGCATCAGGGTGGACTTGCCGAACAGGCTTTCCACCAGGTCCACGGCCAGTTCGGCGGTGGCATTCTGCTTGTCCAGCAAGGGGTTGAGCTCGACGATGTCCAGCGATCCCATGCGCCCGGTATCGGCGATCATTTCCATCACCAGCTGCGCCTCCCGATAGTTCACCCCACCCGGCACCGTGGTGCCGACGCCCGGCGCGATGCTGGGGTCGAGGAAATCCACATCGAAGCTGACATGCAGGTGGGTGTTCTCATCAATGCCGGCCAGCGCCGCTTCCACGGCACGCTTCATGCCGTTCTCGTCGATGTAGCGCATGTCATAGACATCCACCTTGTGGGTCTTGATCAGGCGCTTCTCTTCCGGGTCCACCGAGCGGATGCCGATCTGGTGCATCTGCGCCGGGGTGATAGCCGGTGCGCTGCCGCCCAGACGGGTCAGCGCGTCCGGGCCGAGGCCGCACAGGCAGGCCACCGGCATGCCGTGGATGTTGCCCGACGGCGTGACATCGCTGGTGTTGAAGTCCGAATGCGCATCCAGCCACAGCACGCGCAGATTCTTCCCCTGCTCGCGGCACCAGCGCGCGACGGCGGTGATCGAACCGATGCCCAGGCAATGGTCGCCACCGAGCATGATCGGCATGCGCCCGGCCTGCAGCTCGGCGTAGCTGGCTTCCATCAGTGCGCGGTTCCAGGCCACCACCTCATCCAGGTGGCGGTAGCCTTCCACCGGCGCGGTCCACGGGTTGCGCGGGCCATCCAGGTTGCCCACGTCGCGCACGTCCACGCCGCGCGCTTCCAGCGCCTCCGGCAGGCCCGCCACGCGCAGCGCCTCCGGCCCCAGCCGTGCGCCGCGATGGCCCGCACCGACATCGGTGGGAACGCCAATCAGGGATACGGAAATGGGATGGGCCATGGGTGCCTCCTGCGGTGCGGAAAAGAAGCACAGTCTAGCCAGAGCTGTGTGACACCACTCGCGGCGGTGCAGCAGGGCATGGGCCAGATCGCCGCGGCCTGCCAGCCGTATCCGGTCAGGCATTCCAGCGCTGGGTCGTCAGGAATTGGACCTTCCGCGATCCACCTCACATCCCGGTCGGTTTCGCCTCTTACGCAAGGCTGTTGTTGTGTCCACGCTGCGCAGGCACCCTGAAGGTGCCGCCTCACTTCCTCAATCATGGAGCACCACGCGCATGAAACATGCACTCAATGGACTTGCGGTACTGGCAATTGCCCTGGGCGGACTGTTTCCCGCCGCTGCCAGTGCACCCTCGCAACGCATCACGCATACGGTGACCTCCGATGCGTATCCCATGCAGACGGCAGGCGCACGCCAGGTACTCGACTGGGTGGCGCAGCGGGTGAAGCCGTCGTTCGCCCCCCAGGGCTACGGCAACGTGCAGGTGGAACGACAGGCAGTCTCCGTAGGACGTGCGTCTGCACGCTCGGATGAATCGATTCCTGGAAAACTGCCAGACCAGGGCATTCCCGGTGAGATCTACCGGGTGGAAAACCTGCTTCCCGACGGCTCCATCCAGACGTGGGAATTCACCTGGGTGGAACCCTCATCCGGCCATGGCGGCGGCTGGGACGTAACCGGCTACACCTACAAGAAGGGAAATGACCCGGTGAACCAGCAGTAGCCGCACTGGGGCAACGCGTGCTGCGTTGCCCCAGTCCGGACATACGCCAACGCCGAATGTTCAACCGCCGCGGCGGCGAACCGGCGTCAGGCTCTGCACCTGGCCGTTGTTGCGCATCATGCACAGGAAGCGGCCATCGGGGTAATCGATGATCAGTTCCTGGTAATCGCTGCCCACCGGCATCTGGGTCACCAGCGTGCCCTGAGCGCCCTTGCGCATGTTGCAGGCGCCCAACGCGGTATCGCCCGCCGGCGCCGGGGTGGTCACCGAAGACACATTGCGGAACACCGCGCGGCAGCCGCCATTGACCCACACCGAGTGCCGCGACAGGCCCCAGTTCCTGCCTTCCTCGCAGCGGGTGCGGCTGAGCTGGCGCACGATTTCCACATTGCCGCGGGTATTCAGATCGCACGACACCTGCTGCTCGCCAGTGGATTCGCAGGTGACTTCGCGCGGTAGCGCGGCGTCACCGGTAGCAACCTCGCGCGGGTGTGCGCCATTTGCGGCGGGCGCGGGCGTTCCGCTGGCACTGACCTGGCAGATGCCATTGGCGCCGCCACGGCCGGTATAGCTGATCTGCGGCGTGCCGTCATCGCTGCGGCTGATCGACAGGGTGATGCCGCTGTCGGCATCGCGTGCTTCGAAATAGCGGTCGTTGAAGCGCTTCAGCGCCGTCTCGCGGCCCTGCACGTAGACCGGCCCGCCATCGTCTGCGTGAACATCGATGCCGCCCGGGCAGCTGGCGTTGAAGAACGGCACGGCGGCCATGGCCGGGGCTGCGAAGGTTGTGACCAACAGTGCGACGGTGAGCGGCAGGGCATGGCGACGCATGGGCGGGTCCCGAAGGGCATGTGTCCCCAGTATGTGTCGGGGGTCTGCAAATGGTCTGTGAGGAGAATCAAAAAGCCGGCAGCGCATTCGGGCGTTTGTGTTTGCTATGGTAGATGTGGAGCCTTGCCCGGGCTGTTAAGTCACCTTTACTTCGTGGGCCAGCTCAGGGCATGCGGCAGCGATGGTTCGGGCAGATTTCTCGCTGATGGCGCCACTGCGCAATCTGTCGCTTCTGGCATTGCGATGCCCGAAACGGGCCAAACGCGATAATTCATTTTTCCTTTCAGATCTCCCGATGCCATCGAAACAAACGACTGGCAGGCGGTGATTTCACGTGCGCATGATGAATCGCCACCTTCAGCGAGGTGGCCGGGATTTCCAACCCGAAGACTGAAAGCTGTATACGCTTGCCAGCCGGCGTCGTCCTTTCCAGGTGCGGCGCCGGCTGGCAATCCGTTCGCCGATCGACGGCGGGCGGTGCGTGGGGGCCTCGTGCCCACCGGCTAATTCAGTCCCGGGATTGGAAACCACGTATCGCCCGCCACCTTACCGTGGCGGCACCTCTGTTCCTGACGAGGATGCCCGCATGTCCAGAACCCCTCACCCGTACCTGACCGCCACCCTCGGCGAGGCGGCTCTGCGCCTGCCACCTGAACTGGCGCAGCCGTTGGAAGCCGCTTTCGCCGCCGCGAACGAGGCGCCCGCGCCGATCAACCTGCCCGGCTGCCTGCAGCGCATCCAGGCCGGTGACGCCGCCGATGGACAGCCGTGGCCGGGGCCGGCAGGCACACCTGGTGAAGCGGTGGCTGCCGCGCGCCGGGATCGCGCTGAGGTTGGCTTGGTGTCGCTGCTGGAGCTGTATCACGCCGCCGAGCGCGTGCGCGTGGACGGGGAAGAGAAGGACGATATCGGCGATGGCACGCGCGAAGGGCTGATGCTGGCCTGCCGGGGGCTGGCGGAGTATGTGGCGTTGCAGGTGCGTAGCTGAGGCTGCTGCGGTCGCAGTGTGTGTGCGGCGTTGATCGAAGGATCTGCCCGCGCCATACAGTGAGTTGACTCACCGGGTTGGGACGAGAAAACCAGCGAATGGCGGTTTCTTCATTTTCGTTCCATCGCCTTTGCGACCGGCGCCGCGCCGACGCATCATGATCGGCCCATGCCCATGCTGCTCTGGCATGCAAGCGCACACCCAAGGCACGGATCACGGACCCAATCCGCAGTCAAAAGATGCTGTGCTAGATTCAAGAGCGTGACATTGGCGCGAGAGATGCTTTCATGGATGCGTGGGTCGAGAAATGCGCTTCTTCATCAAAACGCGGACTTCGGCGCCGCCTCTGGATCGCAGCGCGTCGTCGCCTCGCGATCGTTATTCCGGCGCTTGTGCTGACAGCATGTTCGAGCGCCGCGACGCCGCCCCCATCAGATCATGTGAATCAAAGACAGGCCATCAAATCAGGGAGTGAAGCTGGTATGGAGCGATTCAAGAACAGCATCGAGCGATTGTCCAATGTGCGTTTTGGCGATATCGATGCGTTGAACGAACAGCTTCACACGCATCTTGGAAAACCGACCCGGCAGGGCCTGAGAGACGAGCGAACCGCAGAACGTGGAATGTTGGGTGGCCTTGAAGTTCGGAACATCTCACTGAGAAGTGCTGTCGATAATCCTGCGCAGGCGAAGCTGACCTTCGATGTCGCGCCACCGAGCGTCGCGCTCAAAGAAGTCATCTGGGAGGGAACCGCGCAATATCCACCTCGGCCTGATGCCCCTGACTCACGCCCTTACTGGACCGCGCCAGTGAACGGTGCTGAGGTTGTACTCACTCTGGCCCCTGACAATGCGACATTGACCCACGTATTGATCAGTCAGCGTTGACCCCCAGGGCAGGAGCTCCAACATGGAACGTACTGAAGACTCTGTACTGCCGCAGCCGCAGGGGGGGCCTCGCCCAGGACCCGTACGTCGGCCGGACTCCCCGTTAGCTGACCCCTCGCTGGCGCCGCTTCTAGCGAAATCCCCAACACTTCGGGCGGGTCTCGCACAGGCCGAGCGCGACGATCTGGAGGTTGTCTGGGGACAAGCCGGTAGGGGCACCTATCTTGTTCCCGGTGAGAAGATCGTTATTGACGAGAACGCGGTTGGGCAAGGCTCCAGAATCGCGCGCTCTCTTTCACACGAGGTGGGGCACCATCTCTTCACCGAACGTCCCGATCCGACGTCCAAGCAATCCTATGTAAACACCCTGCTACGCGGAGAAGCCGCTGCGACGCTCAGTAATGTCCAGGTCCAGCGTGAACTCATTGCGGCCGGTGGACCGGACATTGGCGTGTCGGGTACGGGTAATCGACCGCAACAGTATGGAGCCATTGCCGTTGAACTCCAGGCCGGGCGGATCAATCGAAACCAGGCACTTGGACAGATCGCTGAGGTGTTCAAAACGGAGGCTCCTTCTGTTGGTCCTCATGCGACATACGAGCTTTACTATGGCGCGCACTACGATCAGCACATAGCACCCACGCAGCGTCGACGTAGGCCCGAGCCAGAATTTGACGCCGAGCGCACTTCGGCTGGGGAAAGAGTCGCCGTGGTCGCCGACGACTCGCTCTCAGTGCAGCGAACAGCTTCCTCAGTAGCTGAACTCGGCGACGCTGACCGCTCTCTCTACATGCAGATAAGAGCGGGTGTGGAACGCTTGGACGCCGAGAGCGGGAAGCAGTGGGATGAGTCGAGCCAGCGCATGTCCGCGAGTCTGTTGGTGCTCGCGAAGGAGCAAGGGTTTTCAAGAGTTGACCACGTTGTATTGAACAACCCGACGGAGTCCCTTGCACGTGGCGAGAAAGTATTCATCGTCGAGGGGGCGATGGACGATCCTGCCCAACGCCGTGGAACCATGAGTACGATGGACGCGCTTCGCGTGCCTGAAGCAGAGTCCCTTCATCGCGCTGAAGCGTTGGCCGCAAATCTTGAACAGCAGCCGGCGCAGCAGGTTCATGCGCAGGACGGGCCATCGTTTTCAAGGTGAGGCTGTCGAGAAAACAGCTCTGCCGCCCTTCGAACCACCGGGCAGGTACTTGGAGCAGCGCAAAGAGGCGCTGAATCTTTGGGGTGGTGCCGCTTATCCGAATCGAACGGATGACCTACTGTTTACAAGACAGTTGCTCTACCAACTGAGCTAAAGCGGCATGGGTGGTGCACCGGCGGCAGCGCCGCGGTCCGGGGATTCTAGCGCAACCGCGTGCATTCCAGCGACCGGCTCTGTGCCGCCCCGCTGCGCTGCTGGGCCTGGGCCGGCTGCGTGCCCGCCGCCAGCTGCCCTTCCAGCCACCATTGGCCGGCGTCGCCGCTGGCGACCAGGCGCGGCTGGAAGCCGGCGGCCTGCACCGCCGCCATGCGCCGTTCGGCGCCTTCGCGGTTGCGGTACTGGCCCAGCGCCACGGCGTTGGCCTCCTCGCCCTGGCTGATGATGTAGTAGTCGCTCAGGCCGGCGGCGACAATGCGTTTCACGGTGGCCTGGGCTTCATCACGGTTGGCGGCGGCCGGCAGCATCACCCGGTAACGGGCGCTGCCGCTGGCAGCGGGCTGTTCGCGCAGGCGCACCTGGCTGAGCAGCGTGCCGGCCTTGCCCTGCGCGCTGCTCGCGGCGGCGCGGTCGGCGAACGGGCCCAGCGCGACGCAGCGCGGCGGCTCGGCGGCCGCGGGCGGGGTTACGGGCTTTTCCGCTGCCGGAACGGGTACAGGCGGTGTTACCGGCTTGGCAGCGGCAGCAACCGGCGTAGCCTCAGCCACCTGCGGCTTGGCGATCTCCGGCTTTGCCGGCGCAACGGGCGCGGGTGTCGCAGCCACCGCGGTCTTCGCCGCCGGTTCGCGCTCCATCAGCGGTGCAGTCGGGGCGGCGGCGGTGGCCTCGGCTGCGGCATTGGCATCCACGCCACCGGGCACCCAGCGCAGCTCGGCGACGCCAGCCGGTTGCGGCGCAGGCGCAGGCTTCTGCGGCGCATCGCGCAGCAGCCACCAGCAGGCGACGCCGAGATTGAGAATGGCCAGTACGACGATCAGGGCACGGGTGAGCATGCGCGGATACTAGCGCGCGGGCTGGTACACCGCCCAGCGGGCGAGGCCATCCAGCACCAGCGAGGGGTGGTAATCGGCAGCGGGCAGCAACGGCATCAGCGCCGCTGCGCCGCCACCGTGCACCAGCAGCGACGGTGCCACGCCCAGCAGCGTGTGCGCGTGCTGTGCGCTGCGTTCAATCAGCGCCACCGCAGCGCCATCACAGCCGGAAGCCAGCGCGTCGGCGGTGTCGTTGGCGAACTCGCTGTAGCCGCCACCGGTCGCGGGCAGCTGCACGGCACGGGCGTGCAGTGCTTCGCGCATGGTGGTGGGCGATGCGGAGATGCGGCCACCGTGGTGCTGGCCGTCGGCATCGAGCAGATCAATCGTCAGTGCGGTGCCCACGCCGACCACCAGCACCGGGCGCTGCGCCTTGGCCGCAGCCAGTAGGGCGAGGAAGCGGTCGACGCCGAACTTTTCCGGCCTGGCATAGGCAATGCGCACGCCGGCGCATTCGGCGCTGGTGCGCACCACATGCACATGCTCGAAGCGGCGCTGCAGCTGGTCCAGCATGGCGCTGGTCAGCGACGGTGCCGCCACGCTGGCCACGAACGCGGTGCGGCCGCTGGGCAGGCTGTGCGGCGGCTGCCCGGCCATGCCTTCGGCGCCATGCGCCCAGGCCTGTACGTCACCGGCACGGTCACCCTGCAACGGCGCGAACTTGAAGCGCGAGTTGCCGAGGTCGAACAACCAATCGCTCATGCCGCCCTCACGCTGACTTCTCCGGCGTGCAGCAGGCGTTCCTGGCCATCGATGCGCACGCGCAATGCGCCGTCATCAGCCAGGCCAAGCGCAGTACCGTGCTGCCACTGCCCGTCCAGTTCCACGCGCACTTCGCGGCCGGCCAGCATGTCGAAGGCAGCGTAGCGCGGCAGGAACGGAGCGAGGCCTTCGCGATCGAATTCTTCCAGCGCCGGCAGCAGGCGCGCCAGCACGGCAGCAACCACCCCATTGCGGTCCACCGGCTTGCCGGCCAGCGTGTCCAGGTCCACCCACGGCTGGGTGATCTGCTCGCCGAACGACGGCGGCATGTGGGTGTTGATGCCGATGCCGATCACCGCGCGCGCCGGGCCGGCGTATTCGCCACCGCCCTCGGCAAGCAGGCCGACCAGCTTGCGCTTGCCATCGACGATCAGGTCGTTCGGCCACTTCAACTGCGCTTGGGTGTAGCCCAGGTCGTGCAGCGCTTCGGCCACGGCGATGCCGGCCACCAGGCTCAACCCGGCCAGGCGGCCCAGGCCGCCGGAGTACAGGCGCATCACCGACAGGTAGATATGCGCGGCCAGCGGCGAGGCCCAGGTGCGGCCACGACGGCCGCGGCCACCGGTCTGGCGTTCGGCCAGCAGCACGCTGACCCCGCGCTGGGGCGCGCTGCACCGCAGCAATTCAGCGTTGGTGGAGTCCACCGTCCAGGCCACCTGCAGGTCGTGCAGCAGGGCCTGGGCATCGGCGGGCAGGCCGGCGCGGATCGCCGCCGGGTCCAGCAGGTCGACCGGGCGGGTCAGGCCATAGCCCTCGCCAGCACGGCCCTCGATGTCCACACCTGCGGCCCTAAGCCCTTGAATACGCTTCCAAATAGCCGCCCGGGTCTGGCCCAGCTCTCGGGCCAGGGCGTCGCCGGACAGGCGACCGGCAGCGAGTTTGGCCAGCAATTGGCGATCGTCCACGGCAGCTTCCACGAAGTCAGGAAGGAATTATGCGGGAAAGCCGCCAGCGACGCCTGCCACGCTGGGTTCCGCAGGGGCTTCCAACGGGGCGCCGGGTTCGGGCTAGAATCGGGAACTCACCCTCCCTTAACGTGGATGTCGTCAATGCGCCGTTATGCCCATTGCCTGATCCTGCTGATGATGCCCTTCGCGGCGTCTGCAACGGCAGCGCTGGACGACAGCCGGGGCGCCTGCGTGTCCTCCAACGGTGATGCCGCCTCGCAGCGCGCGCCGACCGCGACCGCCTCGGCTGCGACCACCAAGCCGGCACCGGTACGCCCTGCGGCCAGCAGTGCCACCAGCACCGGGGGCGGCGGCAGCGACGACGACGTGCTGCAGCGCATCCGTGCGCCGAAGTGGCACAGCTACCTGCCGGGAATGTTCCGCTGATCAAGTCGTTGCTGCAGTGGCTGCGGCCCTCGCCGCGGCCGATCGACGATGCGCTTTGGGAAGACGCCTGCCGCCGTGCGGCCTGGCTGCACGGCCTGGACGACGAACGCCGCGCGCGACTGCGCGTGCTGGCCACGCGCTTCCTGCATGAGAAGACCATTACCCCTGTCGGTGAACTGCAACTGCAGGCTGGCGATGGCGTGCTGCTGGCCGCACTGTGCTGCCTGCCGCTGCTGGAATTCGGTGAAGTGGGGCTGGAAGGCTGGTCGCAGCTGATCGTCTACCCGGATGCGTTCCGCGTGCACCGCAGCCACATGGATGCGGCCGGCGTGTTGCACGAGTGGGATGACGAGCTGATCGGCGAGTCGTGGGACAGTGGTCCGTTGATCCTGTCCTGGGCCGATGTGCAGGCCGACCTGGCCGCGCCGCACGACGGCTACTGCGTGGCGGTACATGAGATGGTGCACAAGCTCGATGCACTGGATGGTGCGATGGACGGCACACCGCCGCTGCCGCGGCAATGGCAGCGCGAGTGGGCGGCCACGTTCCAGCGCGCCTACGACGCCTTCTGTGCGCAGGTGGACGCAGGCGAAGAGACGCTGATCGATCCGTATGCGGCCGAGGCGCCGGAAGAGTTCTTCGCGGTAGCCAGCGAGTACCACTTCTCGGCACCGGATCTGCTGCAGCAGGCGTTGCCCGAGGTCGCCGCGCAGCTGCGGCGGTTCTATGGCGAGCCGCCGAAGATCGAATTTCGGTAGTGCCGGCCAACCAAGCAAGGCTACCGAAGATCATGAGGTTGCCGGCCAGCGGCCGGCACTACCGGAACACCCTGCGTTGTTGCACCAGGCAATGCCCGGCGGACGGGAATGCGCGGTTTACGGCCCCGGCGGCAAGCGCACTTCGAAGCGGGCGCCACCCAGTTCGGCCGAACGGCCCACGGTCAGTTCGCCGCGGTAGTCCTTGATCAGGTCCTGCACGATCGACAGGCCGATGCCGTGGCCCTGCACGCGCTCGTCGCCACGCACGCCACGCTGCAGCACCTTGCCGATGTCGTCCGGGGCGATGCCCGGGCCATCATCGTCCACCGCCAGCAGCAGGCCGGCACGGCGTGCGTTCGGCGCCGGCAGCGGCTGCGCGGTCAACAGCACGCGGCGGTTGGCCCACTTGAAGGCGTTCTCCAGCAGGTTGCCGAGCAGTTCCTGCAGGTCGCCCGGTTCGCCGTGGAAGCGTGCGGCCGGGTCGATATCGAATTCGCACAGCACGCCCTTGGCGGCGTAGACCTTTTCCAGGCCACGCACGATTTCCTCGGCGTTGGACTCGATCGGCAGCGGCGCGGAGAACAGCTTGTGGCCCGACGAGGCCGCGCGTGCCAGCTGGTACGAAACCAGGTTGTTCATGCGCTGCAGCTGCACGTCCAGTTCTTCGCGCAGCGCACCGTCGCCGGCGCCGCTGTCCATCTGCGTGCGCAGTACCGCGATCGGCGTTTTCAGGCTGTGCGCGAGGTCGGCCAGGGTGTTGCGCTGGCGCTCGAGGTTCTCGCGCTCGCTTTCGATGAAGGCGTTGATGCTGTCGGTCAGCGGTTCCAGCTCGCGCGGGTGGCGCTCACTCATGCGCTCGGTCTCGCCGCGCTGCACCTTGGTCAGCTCGGTGATCACCCGGCGCAACGGGCGCAGGCTCCACTGCAGGATGACGGTCTGCAGCAGCAGCAGGATCAGGCCGATGCCGCCCAGGTAGAACCAGACGCGGCCACGGAACACGCGCAGCTGCGCACCCAGCGCGCGCGAGTCTTCCATCACATAGATGGTGTAGGGGAATTCAGTGGCGGGGTCGGCGTCGGCGCCCCACACCAGGCCCAGGCCATAGCGGTACACCGAGCCCTGGCTGCCATCGATCTGGATCATCGGCAGCGGGCCTTCGAACACTTCCTGGCGCGGCGCCAGCAGGCCGCCGCCCACGGTGGGCAGCATGGGCCCTTCGGCGGACATCGAATTGCCCTTGCCGTGCGGCATCACCACCTGCAGGTACAGGCCACTGCCAGGTACGTCGAAGCGTGAATCCGGCGGCTGCTCGCGGATGTACAGCGAGCGGTCGCGGGTGAAGTCGATGCCGGCCGCGTAGGAGGTGGCGTAGTTCTTCAGGCGCTCACGCAGGTTCGCCTTCGCCGTATCGGCGAAGGCGGCGTCGAGCGCGTAGCCGGCCAGCGCCAGGAACGCCACCAGGCCCACGGACGCGGCGAGCATCTGGCGCGCCTGCAGTGAGCGCGGCCGCCAGCGTCGGAAGAACCACAGACGGCCGGACATCGTGTTATCGCCAGGGTGAGCCGGCTCAGCCCTCGTTGCGCGGGATCGCGAAACGGTAGCCGCGACCGCGCACGGTCTCGATCGGCTTCAGTTCGCCATCCGGGTCCAGCTTCTTGCGCAGGCGGCCGATGAAGACCTCCAGCACGTTGGAGTCGCGGTCGAAGTCCTGCTGGTAGATGTGTTCGGTGAGGTCGGCCTTGGAGACCAGTTCACCGGCATGCATCATCAGATACTCCAGCACCTTGTACTCGTAGCTGGTCAGGTCGACATTGCTGCCGGCCACGCTGACCGTCTGGGCAGCAAGGTCCAGGGCGACCGGGCCGCATTCCAGGGTCGGCTTGCTCCAGCCGGCGGCGCGGCGCAGCAGCGCGTTGACGCGGGCCAGCAGCTCTTCGACGTGGAACGGCTTGACCAGGTAATCGTCGGCGCCCTGCTTCAGGCCCTCGACCTTGTCCTGCCAGCTCGAACGCGCGGTCAGGATCAGTACCGGGAACTTCTTGCCTTCGTCACGCAGGGCCTTGATCAGCTCCATGCCCGACATCTTGGGCAGGCCGAGGTCGATGATGCCGACATCGAACGGAACTTCGCGCCCCATGTAGAGGCCTTCCTCGCCGTCCTGCGCAGCATCGACGGCAAAGCCTTCGCGCTTGAGCCGGGCTGCCAGGGTCTCACGCAGCGGGGCTTCGTCTTCGACCAGAAGGATACGCATGAACTCTCCCTAGTGTCCTGGGTGTGGCCTGGAGGCCTGTGGGGTACGGGTTGATAGCGACGACTATCCCTGTTCAGGGGTTATCGCCGCGTAGTGATGACATATCCGACCGCGGCGTGCGCGGCTGTGAACGCGACGGGGCGGGGTCGTCCATGTAGCGGACCCGGCCCCGGTCGTCCATGTACTTCACCCGGTTGATATCACGACCATCGAACGGCACGCGCTCGGCGCCGAGGATGTGGCCGCCGGTGCTGCGCTGCACGCGGCGCACGGCATCGGACAGCGAACGCTCGTCGCCACGGTTGCCACGCTCTCCCCGATCCATCATTTCCGCCCGTGCCTGCTCGCCGCGCGGCGGCTGTTGCGCCAGCGCCGAAGACAGCGGCGCAGCCGACAGCGCCACACAGGTGGCCAGGGCAATGCGGCAATGGAAGGGAGCGGAAGACATCGATGCGATCCTAGCCGAGCACGGCGATTCGTTCAAAAGTCGTAAATCCGGATGCCGGGTTCGGGACACGGCGCTTTACAAATCCTTTGCAAATTCTTGGTTTGGGGCAGTGAATCCGGTCTGAACTTTTCCGGTCGCAGCCCCGCGATGTTCAGCTAGGTGAACATTCGGGACGAATCGCCGTCCCTTGTCAAGTCAGGAATGTGACTGCGGTCACGCTGCGGCACGATCGGCTTCGCGCTCGGTGACCGACAGCGCCTGCTCGACCAAGCTCCAGTCGGCGCCCGGGCGGTGCGCGCCCTCGCTCAGCACCTGGCGGAACGCGCGGCCACCGGGCTGGCCGTGGAACAGGCCGAGCAGGTGGCGGGCGATGTGCTTCAGCGCCAGGCCTTCGCCCAGGCGCGCTTCCACGTAGGGACGCAGCGTGCGCAGCAGGTCGCCGCGGGCCTGCAGCGGGGCGCCGGTCTGCAGCGCCTCCAGCTGATGCAGCAGGTAGGGGTCGTGGTAGGCCGCGCGGCCCAGCATCACGCCATCGACGTGCGCGGCCTGCGCCTGCACCGCCTCGATGCTGGCCAGGCCGCCATTGAGCACCACCGGCAGCGCCGGGCGCTCCTGCTTCAGGCGGTAGGCCCAGTCGTACTTCAGTGGCGGAACCTCGCGGTTCTCCTTCGGCGACAGGCCCTTCAGCCACGCGTTGCGCGCATGCACCACCACCATTGCGGCACCGGCGGCGACCTGGCGGTCGACGAAGGCGGCGAACACGTCATAGTCGTTGTCCTCGTCCACGCCCAGGCGGCACTTCACCGTCACCGGGATGTCGACCGCGTCGACCATCGCCGCCACGCAGTCGGCTACCAGCGCCGGCTCGCGCATCAGGCAGGCGCCAAAACGCCCGGCCTGCACGCGGTCGGACGGACAGCCGCAGTTGAGGTTGACCTCGTCGTAGCCCCACTCCGCGGCGATGCGCGCGGCCTGCGCCAGCGGCGCCGGGTCGCTGCCCCCCAACTGCAGCGCCAGCGGCTGTTCGCTGCGGTCGAAGCCGAGCAGGCGCTCGCGGTCGCCGTGGATGACCGCGTTGGCGTGCACCATTTCCGTGTACAGGCGCGCACCCGGCGCCAGCACGCGGTGGAACACGCGGCAATGGCGGTCGGTCCAGTCCATCATGGGGGCCACGGACAGGCGCAGGGAATCGGCGTAGCGGGCGGTGGCGGACGTCATCGGGGTGTTGATCGCGGAGACTGGCATTGCCAGTGAGATCAATAGTTTACACCGGACGGCTGAATGGCGGCGGGTGGCGCCGGGACTGCGCTGGGGCGCCCGGGCCCGAGGGCCGTCCGCAAGCCGGGCGGCGCCACCCCACAATGACGGGCAACCGGTCACAGTTGTCGCGATTCGTTGACGACGACGAAATATTGACGCCGTTATAGTCCGTCGCTCGCAATGGATTGGACGTGTGGAGCAGATGATGCAGCACAAGCGTTTGAGCAGGACCCTCGCCACCGCGCTGGCGGTCGCCGTACTGGCCATCGGCACGGCAGCCGCAGCACCGGCTGCCACCGGGCTGAGCCCGACCTTCACCACCTGCCGTGAAAAGGCACAGGGTGCGATCGAGCAGGCCGCCTGCCTGACCTCGGAAAGCGCACGCCAGGACCAGCGCCTGAACCAGGCGTACCGTCAGCTGCAGGCAAAGCTGAGTGGCGCGAAGAAGACCAAGCTGGTCAATGCCCAGCGCGCGTGGCTGCAGTCGCGCAGCCGCGATGGCGAACTGGATACCGCGCTGTACGACGATTCGCAGCCCGGCAACCTGCAGGGCGAGCTGAACGATGTGATGCGCCTGAGCGCGCGTGCCGACCAGCTGCAGAAGTATCTGCAGCTGCTGGACTGACCCTTGAGGGGCAGACCCTCTGACTGCACAAGGATGTAAGACATGCCAACCAACATCGATACCCATGATCTCGATGCCACCTCCGGCGCCGTGTATTTCGCCGTCGGCCGTGGTACCGAAGGTGGCCCCGCCTCCTACCATCTGGCCATCGCCGGCATCACCCAGGGCGTGACCGAACCGTACTGGGGCACGGTGAACAAAGTCGCGCAGAACAGCGGTTACAGCCTGGGCGCGATTCAGGTCGACTTCGGCCAGCGCGGCGAGTGGGCGCTGGGCGCCATCGACGGCCACGCACTGAAGGCGGGCGAGACGACCTATGTCGACGCCGTGATCGATCAGGCCAGCACCTATGCCAAGGCGCACAACCTGCCCTTCACCCAGGACCACGCCGACCTGCGCCGCGACCTGCTCAGCCACGGCAATGGCCTGAGCGGGCGCAGCTCGATCCAGTTCATCGATACCAACACGCGCGACAGCATCAACGCCTGGGCCGGTTCGGCCGAGGGCAAGCAGTGGATCCACGCGAATATCGACTACCCGCAGGTGCGCAACGCCACCCGGATCGGCATGGCGATGGTGGACGCACACGGCAGCGGCATCGCCGAGGAAAACCGCTTCGAAGCGATCAGCCTGATCGCCAAGACCGCCAACCAGTTGCCCAGCCAGTTGCCCAAGCTGCAGAAGGTGCTGGAAGAAGGCGGTGACTACGAGGCGCTGCGCGCGAAGGCCGGGCAGATCCGCGAGACCTACCAGTACTTCGACGCGCCCAAGGCCGGCGACATCGCCGTGCGCTACGAAAATGCCTACGCCAACAACAAGGACGCAATGGACCGCGCCCATGCCAAGGTCAGCAGCCGCGACTACTCGCCCGCCGGTGAGCACAACGATGCGGACATCAAGGTGGCGCTGGACCAGATCGGCGCACCGCGCCAGCAGGCCGGTTCGCAGACGTTGAAGGAAGGGTCCAGCGGCCGTGACGTGCTGAAGCTGGAAAGCAACCTGGTCACGCTGGGCTATGCCAGTGCTGACGGCCACCAGACACTGAATCCGGACCGGCGCTTCGATGCCACCACCCGCAAGGCGGTGGAAGACTTCCAGCGCGCACACAACCTGGACCCGGTGGACGGCAAGGCCGGGCCAGCCACGCTGGCCGCGATCGACCGCGACGCGCGCGAACTGCAGGGCAACCTGGCCGCGCTGGGGCTGACCGACGCCAAGGGCCAGGCCATCGGCAGCGATGGCTATCTGGGCGGTGGCAGCCGCCATGCGATCAATGCTTTCCAGCAGCAGCATGGCTTGCCTGCGACCGGCATTGCCGATGCGGAAACCCGCCAGGCGCTGGCCAATGAAGTGCAGCAGCGTGCGCAGGCGCAGGGCAACACCCCGGAACAGCAGGCAGCGGCCGAGCCTGCACGCGAGACGGTGTACCCGATGTCCGATCCGCGCAGCCCGCAGAACTGGCTGTACACCGAGACCCTGGTGCAGGTGAAGTTCGCCGAGGAAGCGCGTGGCCTGCCCTCCGGCGAGCACAGCGAGAAGCTGGCCGCTGCGCTTACCGTGGAAGCTGCACGTGCCGGCCTGTACCGGGTTGATCGCGTTGAGCTGAACCAGGATGGCTCGATGGCGCGCGCGGTGCAGGCCAATGCACTGCACGACGAAAGCGCGTTGAACCGCAATACCGCGCCGGTATCGACGGCAGACGCGATGCGCCAGAGCGTGCAGGAAAACAGCGAGCGGGCATTGCAGGTGAGCGATCAGCAGCGCGAGCAGCAGAAGATCGACCAGCAGACCCAGCAGCACGGCCCGCGGGCCATAATGGCGTAAGAGAGCGGGCCAACTGGCCCGTGAGTGCCATTGCCTTGCTCACCCCTCGTCGGCTTGAGGCCGACGAGGGCGTTGGTTGAGGTGCATCGGGGATTGTCGCAAATGCGAGGTCTTGCGCCCCGGAGCGTGCCCACGCTTCGAGGTAGTCGGCCTCGAGGTGTAGTCGATCCGGTTTGATCGCGTCGACGCTTTGACGACAGATAAGTCCGTCCGGAGCTTTCCCTAAGTGGTCAGTACCCGCCATCCATAGGCGGTCTGCTTCCAGTAGGCGTCCTGGCCATCTCCGGTCCATGCGAACGTCCACGTCTCGCGTGCGCATCCTGGAAGATCGTTGGTAATAGTGATCTTCTCTCCGGAAGCACCATGATGGAAAAGGGCGCGGATGGCTGGCGTCCGAGGTGAATCCCGCTCCCCCCTACAGCGATGGCGAATGGTCAGTGTCCCAAGTGCAAGCGTCCGCTGGTGGACATCCTTGCGTGCGTCCAGCCATCGAACGACTTCGTTCGCTTCGTCAGTTCCGGCGCTGTAGCGCGTGGTCCTATCGACGGCAACCGCAAGGCGGTCCAACGCCGTCACTCCCGGCCATGTCGTCGAACCAAGCGCAAGCGCAAAAGCCAACAGACATTTGAATGACACCGAAAAATTCGATTCCATGGATGCTGCTTCCTTGAACACAGAATCGCGTGTCTCCAGCCTGCTTCCATACTCAGAAGATTGGCAATGAGAAAAGCTGCAATCTGCATCATGCGATCCGACGTCTTTCGGGGTTTCGCGACCCAGGGAACAACGGCCAAACAACAACTTTTGTTGATAGCGACAGCTACTGGCGTCAATGCCAGTTACCGCTCCCAGCCAAGTCGATACACTCATTGCCTCGCACCGGCTTACCCAGTCTGAGAGGCCTCGCCTGCAATCATCCTCCCTCCTGATGCTCGCCTCATGACCGCTATCACAAAGCGCGCCCTGAGCATCGTCTACGCATCCTTGAAGGACGCAGGATTTGTCCGAAATGGACCAACTTTTACGAGATGCCGCGAGAATTTCATTGACGTGCTCTCGCCTCAGATCAGAAGCGACGGCAAAGCATTCGCACTCAATGTCGGTGTGCTCGCCCGCTTCATCCCGCGGCGTTGCATGGATCGGACCACCAATCTCAACGAAACCGACTGCGACGTGAGATGCAGGGCCGCTCCCCCAGGGAACAGCGACCATTGGATAGCCGTTGAAAAGGACGCTGATCTGCTCAGGACTGAGGTGGATGCTCTATTGACAGAGAGTGCCCTTCCCTTTTTCTCAAAGTTCCAGGACATCGATCCCATCTGTGAAGCTCTGACGGTCGCGGCCATTCAGGCCGACACGACGCCGGCACACTTCAGTTCGATCACGCGCGTCGGCAGGGCTCTGCTCGCTGCCCATTCGTGGCAGGCAAAGGCTGACACCGAATCTGCCAAGGCGCTGGCCACATATGGACTCTCCATCTGTAATGGCGCTACCTCACTGAAAAGCCGATTCAGGAAAATTCTGGAGGCTTAGCCCCCCAGAACCGACGCAGGCATTGAAACACTGCCGCCTCAGTGCCCGCCGCGCGCCACCCACCTGCTCGATCAACGTCTGGCTGGCAGCATTCAGCCCCACCACCGTCACCTTCGCCCTATGTGCGGCCAGCTATTCCTGCGCGCGTTCCAGCGCGGCTGCGGCGGTCAGGTCTCACAGGTGGGCGTCGCGCAGATCAATCTGCACCTTCGGCGTCACGTGCTGATAATCGAACACCGCACCCAGAGTGCCGGCCGAGGCAAGGAACACCTGCCCACGCACGCGGTAGACCTGCGTGTCACCGGCATCGTAGCGCTGCATATCCCGCATGCGGCCGAGGAATTCGATGACCAGGTTGGCCACGCCCTGGGCGGCGCATTCGCGGTCACGCTCGCTGGGCGTCTCAGCGATGTCCTCGACGTTCTGCGACGATGCCGGACAGCGGAAGGCAACGAAGCATGCCGCCGCTCTACAATCGGGCCATGGCCATCCACCGCCCGCCGTTCTTCGACCCCACCACCGAACAGGGCGTGCTGCGCCTGTCGATCGCCGCCTCGCTGCTGCTGGCCGCCGCCGCAGTGGTATTCGGCCTGCTGGCCAATTCCTCGCTGATCATCTTCGATGGCATCTACGGCCTGATCGACGTGGTGATGACCTGGCTGTCGCTGCTGGTGGCACGCCTGATCGCGCTGTCCACCCAGACCGACGCGCTGCAGTCGCGGCTCAACCAGCGCTTCACCATGGGGTTCTGGCACCTGGAGCCGATCGTGCTGGGGGTGAGCGGCACGCTGATGATCGGCGCGGCGCTGTATGCGCTGGTCAATGCGGTCGACGCGCTGATGTCCGGCGGCCGCCACATCGCGCTCGGCCCGGCCATCGCCTTCGCCGGGCTGTCGATCGTCGGCGAAGGTGCGCTGGCCTGGTTCGTGCTGCGCGCCAACCGGCGCATCGGTTCGGAGTTCATCGCACTGGACGCGAAGAACTGGGCGATCGCCGCCAGCATGTCGGCCTGCTATCTGCTGGCCTTCCTCGGCGGCGTGCTGGTGCAGGGCACCTCGCTGGCGTGGGTCGGGCCGTACATCGACCCGGCCATTCTCGCCTTCGTCTGCGTGCTGGTGATGATCGCCCCGCTCGGCACCGTGCGCCGGGCGCTGGCCGGCATCCTGCTGGTCACTCCGCCGGAACTGCAGGCGCATGTGGATGCGGTGGCACGCGCGATCGTGGCCAGGCACGGCTTCGTCGAGCACCGCAGCTACGTGGCGCAGGTGGGGCGTGGCGAGCAGATCGAGTTGTTCTTCGTGGTGCCGGAAGACGACCCGCCGCGGCCCTTGGTGGAATGGGACCGGCTGCGCGACGAGATCGGCGAAGCGCTGGGCGAGGCCTCGCCGGACCGCTGGCTGACCATCATGTTCACCACCGACCGCGAGTGGACGATCTAGGCCAACAGGACGATCGATCAAGTTTTTCGTACGCGTTGCAACCCAACGTACGCGGAAAGCGGGCAAAGTAGGCTCCAACGCAACACCCACCCACTGACCAGGAGCATCCCGATGTCCATCGAAAAGGTTCTGTACACCGCCCAGGCCACCTCCACCGGCGGCCGCGAAGGCCGTTCCGTCTCCTCCGACAACGTGCTGGACATCCAGCTGTCGACCCCACGCGAGCTGGGCGGCGCCGGTGGCCCAGGCACCAACCCGGAACAACTGTTCGCCGCCGGCTACTCGGCCTGCTTCCTGGGCGCGCTGAAGTTCGTGGCCGGCCAGGCCAAGGTCGCGCTGCCGGCCGACACCACCGTCACCGGCAAGGTCGGCATCGGCCAGATCCCGACCGGTTTCGGCATCGAGGCCGAGCTGACCATCAACGTGCCGGGCGTGCCGCGCGAGCAGGTGGAAGAACTGGTGCAGAAGGCACACATCGTGTGCCCGTACTCCAACGCCACCCGCGGCAACATCGACGTGACGCTGATCGTTGCCTGATGCAGCGCTGCCGGCCAACGGCCGGCACTACCCGCGCGCGGTGCAAAAAAATGGGCGGATGCCGGTCGAAACCAAACATCCGCCCATCCCACCCCGGGTGGGCCCCGGCGCGCGGCCGGGGACGCATTCGCTGCGGCGCGCATCCATCCTTCTGGAGAAGAGCCCCCTTGTTGTTCAAGGGGGCGCGCCAACGGCGCGGGGATAAGGTGGAATGCGCGGACCAGCGACCAGTTACTGGTCGCTGGTGATGAGCTGCACGACGCTGGAGAAATCCAGCTTGCCGCGGCCTGCCTGGTGGTTCATCGAGTACAGGTTGCGGGCCACTTCGCCCAGCGGGATCGAGGCGCCGACACTCATCGCCGCTTCCACCGCCAGGCCCATGTCCTTCAGCATCAGATCGCTGCCGAAACCGCCGCTGTAGCCGCGCGAGGCCGGCGCATTTTCCAGCACGCCCGGCCACGGGTTGCACACTTCGGTGGCCCAGCTGCGGCCGGTGCTGACCGCCATCATCTGCGACAGCACCTTCGGGTCCAGCCCGTGCGCCACGCCCAGTGCGATGGCTTCACCGGTCACCGCCATGATCACGCCCAGCGCCATGTTGTTGCACAGCTTGGCGACCTGGCCGGCACCGCTGGCGCCGACATGGAAGATGTTCTTGCCCATCGCCTGCAGCACCGGGCGGGCGCGCTCCAGCGCGTCCTCTTCGCCACCGACGATGAAGGTCAGGGTACCGGCCTGGGCGCCGGCGGTACCGCCGGAGACCGGCGCGTCGATCATCAGCAGGCCACGCGCGGCGGCCGCTTCCGAGACCTTGCGGGCACTGGCTGGTGCGATCGTGCTGCAGTCGATGACCAGTGCACCGGCCGGGATTGCGGCGAGGATGCCGTCATCGCCCAGGTAGACGCCTTCGACGTGGCGGCTGGCCGGCAGCATCGAGATCACGACTTCCGCATCGGCCAGGGTGTCGCGTGCCGACGACGCCGCGCTGGCACCGGCATCGACGGCGGCCTGCACCGCGGCCGGGACCAGATCGAACACGCGCACGGTGTGGCCGTTCTTGACCAGATTGGCGGCCATCGGGCCACCCATGTTGCCCAACCCGATGAATGCAATGCGGCTCATGCAAGGCTCCTTTCAACAAGGGGAGTGCCCAGGTCGGCCAGCGGATGCGCGGCAGCGGCCCAGGGGGAAGCGAAGAAGGTGTCGGCCCACGCACCGGTGGCCTCGGCCAGGGTGGCCGGGTTCCACTGCGGATTGCGGTCCTTGTCGATCAGCAGCGCGCGGATGCCTTCGGCGAAATCACCGTGGGCGGCGCAATGCAGGGCGACGATGTACTCCAGGCGGTAGATCGCGGCCAGATCCTGGCCGGCACTGCGGCGCTGCAGCTCGTACGACAACCGTGCCGAACCCGGCGCACCGGCGGCGAGGGTCTTCTGTGCCGCCTGCAACCACGCATCATCGGTCTGCAGGCCGGCAATGCGCGCGACAATGGCTTCAAGGTCATCGCCTTCGCACAACGCATCGACCTGCGCCGCATTGGCCAGCAGCGGACCGGTGGCGGCATCGCTGGCATGCGCCTGCAGCAGATGGGTCAGGCGTTCGTGGTTGTGTGCGGAGTCACTGGACCAGGCCACCTGCAGCAGCGCATCGAACACCGTACTGCGGCGCTCTTCGGGCACATGTACATCGGCCAGGCCAGCGTAGATGGCATCGCCCGGGTTGAGCAGCGCGCCGGTCAGGGCCAGGAACAGCCCGCCCTTGCCCGGCACGCGCGGCAGCAGCCAGCTGCCACCGACATCAGGGAACAGGCCGACGGTGATTTCCGGGAAGGCCAGCTTGGAGCGCTCGCTGACCACACGGTGGCTGGCGCCGGACATCAGGCCGATGCCGCCGCCCATCACGATGCCGTGGCCCCAGCACAGGATCGGCTTGGCGTAGGTGTGGATGAGGTAATCGACGCGGTACTCAACGTCGAAGAACTCGGCGGCGTAGTCGTTCTCGCGGATGTCGCTGCGGCCGTCCTCACGGAAGGCGACCATGGCCTTGTACAGGCTGTGCAGGTCGCCGCCGGCGCAGAACGCCTTTTCGCCAGCACCCTGCAGCACCACCATGGCGATGCCGTCGTCGTCGGCCCAAGCGTTCAACTGCTCCAGCAGCAGGTGTGCCATCGGCAGCGAGAAGCCATTGAGCGTGCGCGGCGCGTTGAGCGTGGCGAGGCCGATGCGCACGCCGTTACCGGCCACGCGCTCCTCGAACAGCACCGGTGCGTCGTCGGCAGCGGTGTCGGCGCTCATGCGTTCTTCCACTGCGCGGCGCGCTTTTCCAGGAAGGCAGTCACGCCCTCGACCTGGTCGGCGGTGTCGAACAGGTCGACGAAGGCTTCGCGCTCGGCCACCAGCGCCGAGGCGTGGGTGCCGGTGCGGGTGGACTGCACCAGCGTCTTGCAGGCGGCGATGCTGGTCGGGCTCTGCTTGCCGGCCTTTTTCGCCCATTCCAGCGCCAGTGCCTTGGCTTCGCCCTTGCCGACCTTTTCTTCGGCCAGCCCGATGCGCAGCGCGGTCTCGGCGTTGATGCGCTCACCCAGCAGGATCATGCGCTTGGCCCAGCCTTCGCCGACCAGGCGCGGCAGGTTCTGGGTGCCACCGGCGCACGGCAGCAGGCCAACGGTGGCCTCCGGCAGCGCCACCTGGGCGTGCTCTTCGATGATGCGCAGGTCGCAGGCCAGTGCGCATTCCAGGCCTCCGCCCATCGCGTAGCCGTTGATCGCGGCGATCGACACGCCACGGAAACCGGACAACGCCTCGAAGGCTTCGCCGAAACGGCGCGCGGCTTCGCGCGCTGCGGCCTTGTCGCCGGAAGCGAACTGGTTGAGGTCGGCACCGGCGGAGAAGAACTTCTCGCCGTCACCGGTGATCACCAGCGCGTAGATGTCGCGGTCTGCGTTGAGCGCGCCGACCAGGTCGCGCAGCGCCGACAGGCTGTGCACGGTCCAGGTGTGCGCCGGCGGGTTGTTCAGGGTGACCACGGCGGTATGGCCGTCGGCCTCGACCTTCAGGCCCACGTGCTCCTGGGTACGCCAATCCTTCATCGCAGTTCCTCTTCGGTGTTGAGCAGGTGACGGGCAACGATCACCCGCATGATCTCATTGGTGCCTTCCAGGATCTGGTGCACGCGGCAGTCACGCAGCAGGCGCTCGATCGGGTACTCGCGGATGTAGCCGTAGCCACCGTGGATCTGCAGCGCTTCATTGCAGACGTTGAAACCGGCATCGGTGGCGAAGCGCTTGGCCATCGCGCACCACACATTGGCATCGCTGGCCCCGGCATCGAGCTTGCGTGCGGCGGTGTGCACCATCTGCCGCGCAGCCACCAGTTGGGTGACCATGTCGGCCAGCTTGAACTGCAGCGCCTGGAACTCGGCCAGCGCCTTGCCGAACTGGCGGCGCTCGCCCATGTAGCGGCGCGCGGCATCCAGCGCGCCCTGCGCGGCACCCAGCGAGCAGGCGGCAATGTTGATGCGGCCACCATCAAGCCCCTTCATCGCCAGCTTGAAGCCGCCGCCTTCCTCTCCCAGAAGGTGGCTGACCGGCACGCGGACGTTTTCGAAGGTGATGCCACGGGTGGGCTGGCTGTTCCAGCCCATCTTCTCTTCCTTGCGGCCGAAGCTGATGCCCGGCAGGTCCGACGGCACTGCAATGGCGCTGACGCCGCCAGCACCGGCACCGCCGGTACGTGCCATCACCACCAGCAGTTCGGTGGCACCGGCGCCGGAGATGAAGGCCTTCGAGCCGTTCAGCACGTAATGATCGGCGTCGCGCACGGCGGTGGTCTTCAGCGAGGCCGCATCCGAGCCGGCACCCGGTTCGGTCAGGCAGTACGAGGCCAGCTTGCTGCCCGCGGACAGGTCAGTGCCCCACGCATCGCGCAGTGCTGGCTGGCCCCACGTGGACACCATCCACGAGGCCATGTTGTGGATGCTGATGTAGGCCGCAGTCGACGGATCGACGTTGGCGAGCTCCTCGATGACGACGGCGGCGTCCAGCCGGCTCAGGCCGCTGCCGCCCACTTCCGGGTCCATGTACAGACCGCAGAAGCCCAGTTCACCGGCCTTGGCGATCGCCTCGCGCGGAAAGATGCCCTCCGCATCCCATCGCGCGGCGTGTGGCGCCAGTTCGGCCTGTGCGAAGTCGCGCGCTGCCTCGCGGTACGCCTGCTGCGCTTCTTCCAGTTCCGTCGTCATCGAGTGGCTCATGGCTGCTCCTGCCGTTACTTCAGGCTGATCGTGGTGTTGACGCCGTGGCTCAGCGTTTCGTCATCGAACCAGCGCGCGGTGACCGTCTTGGTCTGGGTGTAGAACAGCACCACCTGCTTGCCGTATGGGCCCAGGTCGCCCAGCTTGGAGGCGCGCGAACCGGTGAACGAGAACAGCGGCACCGGCACCGGGATCGGCACGTTGATGCCGACCTGGCCGACGTCGATGTCTTCCTGGAACTTGCGCGCGGCCGCGCCGGACTGGGTGAACAGTGCGGTGCCGTTGCCGTTCGGGTTGCTGTTGACCATCGCGATGGCGTCTTCCAGCGTCTCCGCTTCGAGGATGACCAGCACCGGCCCGAAGATTTCTTCCTGGTAGATGCGCATGTCGGTGGTGACACCGGCAAAGATGGTCGGGCCGACGAAGTTGCCCTTCTCGAAGCCATCCACCTGCGGGTTGCGGCCATCGAGCACCAGCGAGGCGCCCTGCTCCACCCCCGAGGCGATCAAGCCTTCCACGCGCTCGCGGGCACTGCAGGAAATGACCGGACCGACGTCGGTGCCGGATACGGTGCCGGCGCTGACCTTCAGGGTCTTGGCCTTTTCGACCAGATCCTGCACCCAGTTGCGCGCTTCACCGACCAGCACCAGGGTGGAGGCAGCCATGCAGCGCTGGCCCGCGGCGCCGAAGGCCGCACCGACCATCGCGTTGAGGGTCTGTTCCTTGTTGGCGTCCGGCAGCACCACGGCGTGGTTCTTGGCGCCCATCATGCACTGCACGCGCTTGCCGGCCAGCGAGGCACGGTTGTACACGTGGGTGCCGACGCGGGTGGAACCGACGAACGACACGGCCTTGATGTCCGGGTGGTCGCAGATCGCGTTGACCACTTCTTCGCCGCCGTGGACGACGTTCAGCACGCCCTTCGGAATGCCGGCTTCCAAGGCAAGCTCGACCAGGCGCATGGTGACCATCGGGTCCTGCTCGGACGGCTTGAGGATGAAGGTGTTGCCCGTTGCAATCGCCATCGGGAACATCCACAGCGGGATCATCGCCGGGAAGTTGAACGGGGTGATGCCGGCGCACACGCCCAGCGGCTGCATGATCGTGTAGGTGTCCACGCCATTGGCCACGTTGTTGGCCAGCTCGCCCAGTTGCAGGTTGCCGATGGCGGCGGCGTGCTCGACCACTTCCAGGCCGCGGAACACATCGCCTTCGGCGTCCGGCAGGGTCTTGCCCTGTTCGGCGGTGAGGATGTGGGCCAGCTCGCTCATGTTTTCGCGGATCAGCTGCTGGTACTTCAGGAAGATGCGCGCACGGGTGCCGATCGGGGTCTTGCGCCAGGTCTTGAAGGCCTCCTTGGCGGCTGCGACGGCGGCGTCCACTTCACCGGTGGTGGCGAAGGGCACCTTGGCCAGCACGTCCTGGGTGGCCGGATTGATCACGTCCTGCCAGTGGGAGGTGGCCGATTCAACGAACTGGCCATCGATCAGCATGCGGATACGGGGCGCTTCAACAGTCATGACGACAATCCCACAGGGTGCGAAAGATGCTTGGCATTATTCACAGCACGCACCTCGATTTCCGGGCTGAATCCGCTTAATCTGGCCAACACACCCCACGATTCCTGTTAATTTTGTGAATACCCCAGCTCCCCAGCGGCAACTCGGCCTGCGCGTGCTGCGCCTGCGCGAACAGCGCGGCTACAGCCAGGTTGACCTGGCGCGGGCGCTGGGGCTGTCGGCCAGCTACCTGAACCAGATCGAGCGCAACAAGCGCCCCCTCACACCAGCGGTGCAGAAGAAGCTGGGCGAGGTATTGGGCGATGTTTCCGTGTTGTTCGACGAAGATGAGCCCGCCGCGCTGCAGGAAGCGCTGGGCGAGACCCTGCGCGACCTGGGCCTGGCCGAAGTCAGTGCCACCGAACTGCGCGCCCTGGCGGGCAACCTGCCGCAGGTCAGCCGTGCGCTGCTGGACCTGCACCGCCGCCACCTGGCACTGCGCGAGCATGCCGCCGCGCTGGAATTCCAGCTGGGCGAGCCCGGCGCCGGCAGCACCCTGCCGGCCGGCGACCAGGTACGCGAGTTCTTCAACCGCATGCACAACCACATTCCCGAGCTGGACGAACTGGCCGAGCGCCTGTTCGCCGAGTGGGGGCTCTCGCCCGGGCATGTGGCGCCGCGCTTGCGCCAGCTGCTGGCCGACCGTCACGGCGTGCTGGTGGAAGTGGCCGCACTGCAGGCCGGGCGCGAGAAGCGCCAGTACGATGCGGGTACGCGGCGGCTGTGGCTGCCGGACTACCTGGAGCCGGGCCAGCAGGCGTTCCAGATGGCCGCCGAACTGGCCCTGCACGGCTACCTGCCGCAGATCGATGCGGTGGTGGCGCGTGCCGGCTTCACCGATGACGCATGCATCGCGCAGGCACGGGTGGGTCTTTCAAATTACTTCGCCGGCGCGCTGGTCATGCCCTACATGCGCTTCCTGCGTGCGGCCGAGGCCAGCAGCTATGACATCGAACTGCTGGCGCACCAGTTCGGCGTCGGCTTCGAGGCGGTCTGCCACCGGCTGAGCACGCTGGCACGGCGCAGTGCGCCCGGCCTGCCGTTCTTCTTCATCCGCGTAGACCGTGCCGGCAATGTGTCCAAGCGCCATTCGGCCACCGACTTCCATTTCTCGCAGGTGGGCGGCTCGTGCCCGCTGTGGATCGTCTACGAGGCGTTCAACCAGCCCGGGCGCATCCTTACCCAGACCGCGCGCATGCCCGACGGGCGCCGCCATTTCTGGCTGGCGCGGCAGGTCAGCAGTGGCCCGGTGGGCCATGGCCAGCCGCGCAAGACCTTCGCGGTGGCGCTGGGCTGCGATCTACAGCATGCCGAACGCCTGGTGTATTCGCTGGGGCTGGATGTGCAGAGCCCAGGGAACTCGGTTTCGATCGGACCGGGTTGCCGGGTGTGCCCACGCGAGGACTGCATGCAGCGTGCGTTCGCGCAGTTACCGGGGCGATAGGGTTGGTTCGGCAGGGCTGCGCCCTGCACCTGCCGAAGCCGAAGCAACAGCAACAGCAACAGCAAAAGCTGGCATTCCGTGGGATTGCGGGGCGGTGTCGGATTGCGGGGACGCCGTGAACCCGTCCCTGGGGGCTTGGCCGCGGCATCCATGCCGCGGACACCCCGCAATCCGACACCACCCCGCCTTCGACAGTTTCCTTCCATCTGTCGGAACGACGTATTGCTCTGGTAGGTGTCGACCTTGGTCGACACGGTAGATCCACGCCATGCGTGGATGCTCTTCGATGAATGTTCGAAATATTCGATTTCGATGGACGTTCATCCACGCATGGCGTGGTTCTACTACCGGGTCAGTAGATCGGCGTCACCTTCATCTGCGGCAGCGGGCGCGGTGCGCCGTCGGTCAGGTCCGGGCCAAGGTCTTCCCAGGTGCGGCCCTGCTCGACCATCTGCGCCCACAGCTGCTGCGAGCCGCGACGCTTGTCTTCCGAGCCCAGCTTGTACGACGGCGGTGCCGGCTCGCCACGGGCAACCATCGAGTACGCCGCGCGGTAGGCCAGCACCTGCTGCGCCGGGTCGTCGGTACGCGCCACTTCCAGCGTGTAGCGCTGGTAGGCCGAGGCCAGGTTTCGCCAGCGGATCCAGTAGTGGTTCCCGAACGAGAACGAACAGAAGCGCGCACCCGCCAGGCTGCCCTTGTCGGCGATGCGGGTCAGCACCTCCTGCGGCATGTCCAGGTTCATGCCGCCTTCGTCGCCCTGCAGGCTGACGTGCACGATGCGGTCACGGTAACCCGGCGCGCGCGCCTGCAGCAGGTCGCGCCAGTTCTGCATGGTCGCCACCACCGCGAACAGGAAGCGACCCAGCTCGGCCGCCGCCAACGGTCTGGCGATCGACTGGTAGGTCCGCTGCCAGCCGTGGCGGTTCTCGGTGGGCAGGAACACGGCATGTTCCAGCGCCTGGCGGCCATCACTACCGTGGCCCACGTCTTCGGCATGCTGCGGGTAGACCAGGTTGATGGCGAAGGTCGGCCAGCGCGGCAACGCGGCATCGAACAGATGGATCGGGAAGTTGCTGCTGATGCCGCCATCGGAGAACCAGCAGATGCGGAACGCGGTGATCACCGGGCCGCAGGTCTGCCCAGCGCTGGTCAGCCCTTCCATGCTGTCGGCCACGTTGTGTTCCTGGTCGGCGGCCGGTGCAGTGGGTTCGCAGCGGCGCTCGCGGCGCGAGGGCTCATGCAGCGGCACCGCGCTGATCAGCAACGGGAAACTCAGGCTCATGCGCGTGGCCACCAGCACCGGCAGCTTCGGGCCCTGCGGCAGGTGGTAGTACCGGCGCCCTTCCACCTCCAGCGGCGGGCCGGCCTGCGTCACCAGCCACTGCACCACGCTGGCGGGGAACAACTGCTCGAACTCCTCGCGCAGGAACCAGAACTGCGCGCCGCCCAGCGGCAGTGTGCGTGGTTCATTGTGCGACACGCAGGTGGTGATCATCTGCAGGCTGATCGCATGCGGGCTGTCCGGCTCGCCGGCATAGCGCGGCGCCTCGTGCAGGTCGGCAAAGGTCAGCGGTGCATCCAGCGGCTTGCCGGACAACTGCTGCAGGCATTCATGCAGCCACTCGGTCAATGCCGGTTTACGTGCATCGCGGCCGAGGCCACTGCACAGGCCCAGCAGGTTGCGCCGGGCCACACGCGCAACGCGCAACGCGGCTCCGGCCACGCCTGCACCGTAGGCGCACAGCAGCGACGGCAGCAGCGTTGCGGCCACGCCGCTCCAGCCACCGCCCCACCAGCCCAGGCCGAGCAGCAGCGCCAGCGACACCAGCACTTCCAGCGGCGCGATCTCGAATACCGCCACCGCCAGGCACAGCAGCTTGTGCGGCAGGCCGGCATTGCCGGTCAGCACCACCAGCAGCCGATAGGCCGCGCGCGCGCCCCGCGCCGGTTGGAACAGGCTGTAGATGAACCCGCGCCGCGACAACTGCGCCGACACCGCCGACAGCCCGCCATAACCGGCATCACCGGGCAGGTGCTCGCCGGCCTGCATGCGGCGATCACCGCATGCCGCCGCAGCCGCTACCGCCGCAGCGATGGCGCCAGCGGAGGTGCCGCCGATGCTCTTGAACCGATACTCGCGTGCCAGCGCCAGTACCGCATTGGGGTACACGATGCCGCTGGTGATGCCGCCTTTCATGACCAGATCGCAGTACTTGTCCGCCACCGTCTTGCCCCCGAGCATGCCGTCCGCCGCGTGAATGCCAGTATGGCGCAGCGGCTTCTCAGGGCCTGAGAACACCACCGCAGTCCGGGCGGGAATCTGCGGCGTTCAGCAGATGGCAGGCCTGCAGGCTTGACCGGCCCCACCATCGGCGTAGCATCTGCAGCAAGCCAAGGGACAGACCCGCGGCTGCCACAACGACATGAGGGATTCTCATGGAATTCGACTATCTCGTCTTCATCGGGCGATTCGAGCCCTTCCACAACGGCCACGCCGCCGTTGCCCACCTGGCCCTGAGCCGGGCCCGCAAGCTGATCTTCCTGGTCGGCTCTGCCGATACCCCCCGCAGCCTCCGCAATCCCTGGACCGTGGCCGAACGCGCCGTGATGATCCAGGCAGCCCTCGATGGCCACACCGACCGCCTGCTGATCCGCCCGCTGCGCGACCACCTGTACAACGAAGCGCAGTGGATCGCCAACGTGCAGCGCCAGGTGGCCGAAGCCCTGCGCAACGACGGCGCCGCCGCCGATGCCAAGGTCGGCCTGATCGGCATGGACAAGGATGCCTCCAGCTACTACCTGAGGGAGTTCCCGCAATGGCCGCTGGTGGACGTGCAGCACACCGCCACCCTGTCGGCCACCGAGCTGCGGCGCTACCTGTTCGAAGCCGGCGACGTCGACTTCCACGGCGCGCTGCTGATGCTGCGTGGCAATGTGCCGGCGCCGGTGTACGACATGCTCGAAGCGTTCCGCAAAAGCGCGCCTGCGTATGCCCAGCTGGTGGCCGAGTACCGCTTCATCGAACAGTACAAGGCCGCCTGGAAGGATGCGCCCTACGCGCCCACCTTCGTCACCACCGATGCGGTGGTAGTGCATTCGGGCCACGTGCTGCTGGTACGGCGCCGTTCGGAGCCCGGCAAGGGCCTGTGGGCGCTGCCCGGCGGTTTCGTTGGCCAGGAGCAGAGCCTGCTGGACAGTTGCCTGCGCGAACTGCGCGAGGAAACCCGTCTGAAGATTCCGCTGCCGGTGCTGAAGGGTTCGCTGAAGGGCCAGCAGGTATTCGACCACCCCGACCGCAGCCAGCGCGGCCGCACCATCACCCACGGGTTCCACTTCGAATTCCCGGCCGGTGACCTGCCGCCGGTGCGCGGTGGCGACGACGCCGACAAGGCGCGCTGGATACCGGTGAGTGAGGCGTTGGACATGGGCCCGCAGCTGTTCGAGGACCACCTGCACATCCTGGAGTATTTCCTCGGCCGCGGCTGACCTGCCCGGCTCTCCCCACTGGCGGATAGACCGCTGGTGTCACTCGACGCGAAGGAGCTTCCGTCATGCACTACCTCGATAATCTTCTCCTCAACACCGACAGCTACAAGGCCAGCCATTGGCTGCAGTACCCGCCGGGTACCGATGCCACGTTCTTCTACGTCGAATCACGTGGCGGCCTGCACGATCGCACGGTGTTCTTCGGCCTGCAGGCGATCCTCAAGGACGCGCTGGCACGGCCGGTCACCCACGCTGACATCGACGACGCTGCTGCGGTATTCGCCGCCCATGGCGAGCCGTTCAACGAAGCCGGCTGGCGCGATATCGTCGACCGGCTCGGGGGCAACCTGCCAGTGCGCATCCGTGCCGTGCCCGAGGGCAGCGTGGTACCCACCCACCAGGCACTGATGACGATCGAGTCGACCGACCCGGCTGCATTCTGGGTGCCGTCGTACCTGGAAACGCTGCTGCTGCGCGTGTGGTACCCGGTCACCGTGGCCACCATCAGCTGGCATGCACGGCAGACCATTGCTGCGTTCCTGCAGCAGACCAGCGACGATCCGCAGGGGCAGCTGCCCTTCAAGCTGCACGACTTCGGCGCGCGCGGTGTATCGAGCCTGGAATCGGCTGCGCTCGGTGGTGCCGCACACCTGGTCAACTTCCTCGGCACCGACACCGTCTCGGCCCTGTGCCTGGCCCGCGCGCACTATCACGCGCCGATGGCCGGTTATTCGATTCCCGCCGCCGAGCACAGCACCATCACCAGCTGGGGCCGCGAGCGCGAAGTGGACGCCTACCGCAACATGCTGCGCCAGTTCGGCAAGCCGGGCGCGATCGTGGCAGTGGTGTCGGACAGCTATGACATCTACCGCGCGATCAGTGAACACTGGGGCACGACGCTGCGTGATGAAGTGATCGCTTCGGGCGCCACCCTGGTCATCCGCCCCGACTCGGGTGACCCGGTGGACGTGGTGGCCGAAAGCCTGCGCCGGCTGGATGAAGCATTCGGCCACACCCTCAACGGCAAGGGCTACCGCGTACTCAACCACGTGCGGGTGATCCAGGGCGATGGCATCAACCCGGATACGATCCGCGCCATCCTGCAGCGCATCACCGAAGACGGCTACGCCGCCGACAACGTGGCCTTCGGCATGGGCGGCGCGCTGTTGCAGCGGCTGGACCGCGACACCCAGAAGTTCGCGCTGAAGTGCTCGGCAGCACGGGTCGAGGGTGAGTGGATCGACGTCTACAAGGACCCGGTCACCGATGCCGGCAAGACCAGCAAGCGTGGCCGCATGCGCCTGCTGCGGCGCCTGGATGACGGCAGCCTGCACACGGTGGCGTTGCCTCCCAGCGGTGACGAGGCGCTGCCGACCGGCTTCGAGGATGCGATGGTGACCGTGTGGGAGAACGGGCGCCTGCTGCACGACCAGCGCTTGGATGAGATCCGCGCGCGGGCTGCGGCGGGGCGTTGAGGCGCATCCCGACCGGGGTCGGATCCCGTTGCAGCGCAAAGGGCTCCGACCCCGGTGCCCCTTGACCCACGCCGGCAACGCGTCCACCGTGGGCACGCCGAAGGTATCCCTGCCGTGGCTGGATGGCGGCAGGGAGTTAAACGGGAATCCGGTGAAGGCGCTTCGTGCGCCCATTCCGGAGCTGCCCCGCAGCGGTGAATGGAAACGAATCCTGCCAACAGCACTGGGCTCGCGCCTGGGAAGCGGCAGGGAGTAGGTGGGCTGCGGCCCGTGTCCATCAGCCCGAATACCGGCCCCGGCCGGGGGACACGACCGTCCCCTGATTCGACCTGGACTCTCCGCGGGGAGGGTGCCGGGGCCATCGCCAGCCTGCACGTACAGGCGGCGTGGCCGCGCGCGTCCTGTTCACGGTAACCGGCCAGACCGCTCCCACGCCCTGACGCACGCCACGATGACCGAGTTCCAACGCCCCACCCTGACCCTGCCCGCCGATGGCAAGCGCCTGCTGCTGCATTCGTGCTGCGCGCCGTGCTCGGGCGAAGTGATGGAGGCGATCACCGCTTCCGGGATCGACTACGCGATCTTCTTCTACAACCCCAACATCCATCCGGTGAAGGAGTACGAGCTGCGCAAGCAGGAGAACATCCGCTTCGCCGAGCAGCACGGCATTCCGTTCATCGACTGCGACTACGACACCGACAACTGGTTCAGCCGTGCGCGTGGCATGGAGAACGAGCCCGAGCGCGGCATCCGCTGCACGATGTGCTTCGACATGCGTTTCGAGCGCACCGCGCTGTACGCGCATGAACACGGCTACGACACCATCAGTTCGTCGCTGGGCATCTCGCGCTGGAAGAACATGGCGCAGATCAACGACTGCGGCATCCGCGCGGCGTCGCGCTATGAAGGCCTGCAGTACTGGGACTACAACTGGCGCAAGGGCGGCGGTGCCAGCCGCATGATCGAGATCAGCAAGCGCGAGCAGTTCTACCAGCAGGAGTACTGCGGCTGCGTGTACTCGCTGCGCGATGCCAACCGCCACCGCCGCGAGAACGGGCGCGAACGGATCAAGATCGGCCTGCTGTACTACGGGCAGGACGCTGAGACGCCGCAGGGCGATTGACGTGCAGGCATGGGGCGGCCACGCTGGTCGCCCCTTCTGTTGTACCGGAACTGCCATGACCGCCCTGCCCGCCGATGTCGCCCTGCTGGTGATCGACCTGCAGCCGGACTTCATGCCCGGCGGTGCGCTGGCCTGCGACCAGGGCGATGCGCTGGTGGCACCGATTGCCGACCTGCTGGCACAGCGTCGCTACCGCACCGTGGTGGCGACCCAGGACTGGCACCCGGCCGACCACGCCTCGTTCGCCAGCCAACACCCCGGCCAGCGCCCGTTCGAAACCATCCTGCTGCACGCGCAGCCACAGACCCTGTGGCCCGACCATTGCGTGCAGGGCAGCGATGGCGCCGCGCTGCACCCGGGCGTGGACTGGGCCGTGGCCGACCTGATCCTGCGCAAGGGCACGCGCCAACAGGTGGATTCGTACAGCGCCTTCCGCGAGAACCACGGCCCTGATGGCGAGCGCCCGGCCACCGGCCTGGCCGGCTGGCTGCATGAGCGCCGCATCCGCGAAGTGCATGTGTGCGGCCTGGCCCGCGACTACTGCGTGCTGTGGAGCGGGCAGGATGCGGTGAAGTCCGGCTTCCGGGTGAAGTTCCTGTGGGAGCTGACCCGGCCGGTGACCGAAGCCAACGACGCGATGGTGCGCGAAGCGCTGGGCAAGGCAGGGATCGCGATCGCCTGAGGCGTGACCGCCGGGCATGGCCCGGCGCTACCGCGCACGTCGCTTATGCCGCTTGCGCGCTCCTGCCCACAACAACACAATCGATTCATCCAGCCCCCTAACTACGCCCCCCTACAGATCGCGGGACGGCCGAACCAGGGGCTTTTCATTGGATGAAATCAGGATTCGGTAGTGCCGGCCGCTGGCCGGCAACCTCGGGATCTCTGCAGTTGCCGGCCAGCGGCCGGCACTACCGGATAGCACCCGTGGTAGCGCCGGGCCATGCCCGGCGGACGCGGGATGGGCGATTACCGGAACACCACCGTGCGGTGCCCGTTGAGCAGGATGCGGTGCTCCACATGGCGGCGCACCGCGCGCGCCAGCAC
>NZ_JCAFTR010000014.1:0-59113 GCF_059370435.1 Stenotrophomonas sp. YJH_SMC_94-11
AGGCCCGAGCGACTCGGCCAACTCCACGGCTTGGTGCTTGAACTCATCGGTGTAGCTACGACGGGTGATACGGGACATAAGGGACCTCCAGGTGCGATCAAAGTATCGCTTCTTGGCGTCCGCTGACGGGGGGCCAGATCAGACACCCCGCAAACCCACAGTCCCCTGCCTTCGACAGTTTCCCGGTGACGGCGGGACGCGCTTCGTAGCGTCGAGCCTGCTCTACTGGCAGCTCGGAAGCGGTGGAAGGAACGGGAAAAGAAGACGGATTACTGCGAGCGCGCGCAGCGCGCGACCCGCCTTTGTTTTTGATTTTGTTCTTGCCTGCGGCCCGCGCGATGTATGGCGGGCCGGGTGGGTGGGGCGTGCAGGACCGTTGGCGCCATGGATGGCGCCATCGAGCCCCCATGGATGGGTTTACGGCGTGTCCTGCACGCCCCACCCGCCCGGCCCATCACCCGCATCCATCAGTGCGCGCGCCGCAGAGGGGGCAGCGCCCGGTGGAGTGGAATACCTCAGTACCGCTTGATGCCCGGCACGGTGCAGCCTTCAATCTGCGCATGCGCCGACACCGCATTCTCCTTCTCGCCCCGGGCCAGCCGCGACTGCTCGATCGTCGCCCAGTGCCGGCGGCACAGCGGCCCGGTCTTCGAGCCCAGATCCACGGCCTTGCGCGCGAACGTCTCCGCCTGTGCCCACTGCCCCTGCAGCAGCGCCAGTTCGGCACGCTCCTGCAGCACGGCCGGGTCACCGGCCACGATCTCCAGCGCATGGTCCAGACTGCTGGCGGCACCGGCGAGGTCGTTGGCCTGGCGCTGCGCCTGTGCGGCCAGCCTCAGGTCTTCCACCTGCGAATCACGCAGCGGCTGCACCGACAGTTCCTTGTCGTCCGGACCCGCTGCAGCATCCACGGCCGCCAGGCGCTGCGCCGGCGTGGTGGTATCGACCGGCTTGACTACCGGCGGCGCGCTGCTCACGCAGGCGGCCAAGGCCAGGCTTAGGCCGGTCAGGGCCAGGGGCTGCAGCAGGGTACGCATGTTCATCGGCATCATCGGCTCGGGGGAGAAGTGGTGGCGGCAGGTTCGGCGGGTGCTTCCGGCTTGCGGTCCAGGCCGAACCAGCTGCGCCAGCCACCGCCCTCGCCTTCAGCCTCGCCCTGCCCCTCGGGCGACGCGGCCGGCGCGCACGGCGCATAGGCAGGCGCATAGCCCACCACGAACGGGAAACGGCGCGCGCCGGGGCAGCCTTCATCGGTGCTGTTGAGACCGGTGGGAGCCACCGGCTGCCAATCCAGGCCCTTGTTGCTGACCCGCAATGGCGCACTCGGCAGGCGCTGGAAGATGCCCGACCAGACCCGCATCGCGCCAGTGGCGCCATACAGGCCGGCCTGCTGGTTCTGATCGTTGCCGATCCAGATCACCGCCAGGTGGTCGCCGGTGTAGCCGGCATACCAGCTGTCACGGCCATCGTTGGTGGTGCCGGTCTTGCCGGCTGGCTGCAGACGGCCGAGGCCATCAGCATTGAGCCGCTGCGCGGTACCGCTGGCGACGACCTGCTGCAGGCCGACACTGATCAGGTTGGCGGCAATCGAATCGCCTTCCTGTGCCGGTGCCGGGGTCTTGTCGTAGCGCTTGAGCAGCTTGCCCTGCGGATCGAGCACGCCACGCACGGCGTGCAACGGCTGGATCTCACCACCGGACGCGAGGAACTGGTACAGCTGCGCCATCGCATACGGGCTCTGGTCGGTCGAGCCGAGGATCACCGCCGGATTGGCCTCGGCCTTGATGCCGGCCAGCACATGGATCAGCTGGGTCACGCGCTCGGGGCCGACCTGCATGCCCAAGCGCACCGTCGCCTGGTTGTACGAATGCGCCAGCGCATCGATCAGGCGCACCGTGCCGTGGCTGCGGTTGTCGGCGTTGCCGGGGCTCCAGTTGCGGCCGCGGCCGAGCTGCACCGTCACCGGCGAATCATCGACCCAGCTGGCCAGCGAATAGCGGTCAGGCTGCGCCAGGGCCAGCAGGTACACGAACGGCTTGAGCAGCGAACCGACCGGGCGCTGCGCCTCGATCGCACGATTGAAGCCGACCTCGGACACCTCACGGCTGCCGATCACCGCCAGCACGTCGCCGTTGTGCACGTCGGTCAGCACCATGCCGGCCTGCAGCTCAGGGCGACGCTGGCTTTCCAGCGACTTGATGGTGCGGGTCACCGCGCCTTCGGCATAGGCCTGCGCGGACGGCGACATGCCGGTCATCACGCTCAGGCCCGCGCCCTGCAGCGCAGATTCCGGATAGTCATGCGCAAGCTGCCGGCGGACCAGGTCGACGTAGGCGGGGAAGCGGTTGGCAGCCACCAGGCCCGGTGTCTTGGGCACGCCCAGCGGAGCCTTCAGCGCGCGCTGGTACTCGGCATCGTCGATCAGCGTGGCGTCGTGCAGCTTGCCCAGCACGAAGTTGCGGCGATCCAGCGCGCGTTCCGGGTTGCGCCGCGGGTCGTAGAAGGACGGCCCCTTGACCAGGCCGATCAGCAGGGCGATCTGCTCGGTCTCCAGCGACTGCAGGTCACGCCCGAACCAGAATTCGGCGCCGGAGGACATGCCATGGATCGCCTGGCTGCCACGCTGGCCCAGGTACACCTGGTTGAGATACGCCTCGAAAATCGTGCGCTTGTCGTAGCGCGCTTCCATGATCAGCGCGTACAGCACCTCATTGAACTTGCGGGTGAGCGTCTGTTCCTTGCCGATGCCAAGCAGGCCGCTGCGGGCCAGCTGCTGGGTGAGCGTCGAAGCGCCCTGGCGGCTCTGGCCACCGGAACGGATCGTCACCCACACCGCGCGCGCGATGCCTGACAGGTCGATGCCGTGATGGCGGTTGAAGTCCTTGTCTTCCACTGCCTGCAGGCCGGTCACCAGCAGGTCCGGCGCCTCGTCCATGCGGATCAGGCGGCGTTCTTCCTGCTTCTGGCCGTACAGCGTGGCGATGCGCGCCGGATCCAGCCGCGCGGCCTTCAGTGCCTTGCGGCTGTCGGCGTCGCGCAGCGAGGCCACGCCGCCATCGGCCAGCGACAGCTCCACCCGGCGCGGCGCCACCCGGCCATCGACGTCGTTGTAGCCACGACTGGAGATCACAAAGCGACCGCCGTTCACCGCATAGGTGGCCGGCTCCTTGCCCTGCCCGTCATCACGATAGGCGGAGGCGGCCAGTTCGGTCTTCAGCGTGGACGCATCCATCGCCTTGCCGGGGGTGAGCACCAGCGGGCGCGCATACACGCGCGTCGGAATCTGCCAGCGCAGCTCGCCGAAACGCTGGGTCACCTGCTGATTCAGGTACAGCGTATAGGGAATGAGGAAACCCAATCCCAATGCGACCGCAGCCATGCTCCAGGTGATCAGCCGGCGCCGCCACAGCGGACCGCTGTCCTGCTGGTCGTCGTCGAAATCGTCGATGTCGTCGGAATCGTAGCGTCGGGGCACGGGAATGCGAGAATGTAGGGTCTGGCGAGTCTACCCCAGCCACTGCGGCTGGCGAATTCTCCCGGGTTCCCCTGCTTAAGCTGGAGTTGCAACCGGATGGCGATGTCCCTGGCCGAGATCCGATACCTGATCAACCGCCTGTCGGGCCTGGCCCGCCGGAGCCTGGCAAGCCTGCGCACCCGCGGGTGGCGGGCCACCTGGCAACGCATCCGCGTGCACACCCAGCGCGCCGTTCCCGCGCCGCGCACGCCCCTGTTCCTGCCGCCAGCACAGGCTTTCGCCCCCTTCACGGTGCCGTTCAGCGAGTCGCCGGAGGTGAGCATCGTCATCCCGGTCTACAACCATGTCGGCCACACCCTGGCCTGCCTCCGCGCCCTGGCGGCACACCCGCCCGCAGCCGCGTGCGAGATCCTGGTGGTGGATGACGGCAGCAGCGACGCCACCGCACAGTGGATGCCGCAGGTGGCGGGGTTGCGCTATGAGGTGCGTGCGCACAACGGCGGCTTCATCGAAGCCTGCAACGAGGGTGTATCGCGCGCACGCGGCCGCTACGTGGTGCTGCTCAACAACGATACGGTGCCGCAGCCGGGCTGGCTCGACGCCCTGCTGGACACCTTCGGCAGCGTCCCCGACGCCGGCCTGGTCGGCAGCCAGCTGTTGTATCCCGATGGCCGCCTGCAGGAATCGGGCGGAGTGATCTTCGCCGATGGCAGTGGCTGGAGCTATGGCCGCTTCGAGGCCGCTGACGACCCGCGCTTTGCCAGCCTGCGCGACGTCGACTACTGCTCCGGTGCGGCGCTGATGCTGCCGCGTACCCTCTGGCAGCAGCTGGACGGCTTCGATACCCGCTACAGGCCGGCGTACTACGAGGACACCGACCTGGCCTTCCGCGTGCGTGCACAGGGCCTGCGCGTGCTGGTGCAGCCGGCCAGCCGGGTGATCCACGACGAAGGCACCAGCAACGGCACCGACACCGGCAGCGGGGTTAAGGCCTACCAGGTGCGCAACCAGGCCATCTTCGCCGCGCGCTGGGCCACCGAGTTGGCCCGCCATCCGGCGGTCGGCGCAGTGCCGTCGCCAGCGCTGCTGCTGCGCGGCCGGCGCCAGGTGCTGATCCTGGACGAGGAAGTACCGCAGCCCGATCGCGATTCCGGGTCGCTGCGCCAGGTCAATCTGATCCGCCTGCTGCTGCAGGGCGGTGCCCACGTGGTATTCGTCCCGACCCGGCGCGAGCATGCCGGCGCG
Source organism: Stenotrophomonas sp. YJH_SMC_94-11 (assembly GCF_059370435.1). Lineage (NCBI taxonomy): Bacteria > Pseudomonadati > Pseudomonadota > Gammaproteobacteria > Lysobacterales > Lysobacteraceae > Stenotrophomonas > Stenotrophomonas sp. YJH_SMC_94-11. Next base: position 4,721 of record NZ_JCAFTR010000014.1, read on the forward strand.
GCGACCGAGGCGCTGCAGCGGATGGGCGTGGAAGTCTGGTACGCCCCCTTCCTGGACGGCGTGGCCGGCTGGCTGCGCAGCCATGGGTCGCGTTTCGACGTGGCGATGCTGGTGCGCCACCACGTCGCCCACGAGTGCCTGCCCCTGCTCAAGCGCTATGCGCCGCAGGCACGAACCGTGTTCGACACGGTCGACCTGCACTACCTGCGCGAACGCCGCGGTGCCGAAGTGGCCGGTGATACGGCGCTGCTGCGCGCAGCAGAACGCACCCGCAGCAGTGAATTGGCAGTGATGGAGCAGTGCGACATCACCGTGCTGGTCAGTGCGGCCGAACGGGAGCAGCTGCAGGCCGATGCGCCGCGGGTACGGGTGGAACTGATTTCCAACCTGCACGAGGTTGCCGGCGCCGGCGCCGTCTACGAGCAACGACACGATCTGGTGTTTGTCGGTGGCTTCCGCCATCCGCCGAACCTGGACGGGATGGAGTGGTTCATCGGCGAGGTCTTCGCCCACATCCGCGCCCGGCTACCGGAGGTACGCCTGCACTGCATCGGCGCCGCGGCGCCGGAATCGTTGCTGGCACTGGCCGCACGCCACCCCGGCGTGCAGATGCACGGATTCGTCGAAGACATCACGCCCTACATGGACGGCGCGCGCATTGCCATCGCACCGCTGCGGTTCGGTGCCGGCGTAAAAGGCAAGATCAACCTGAGCATGGCCCATGGCCAACCGGTAGTCGGTACCACCTGCGCCGTGGAAGGCATGCACCTGCATCCCGGCCAGGACGTACTGGTGGCCGATGACGCTACCGGTTTCGCCGATGCGGTGGTCCGCCTGTACCAGGACCCGCAGCTGTGGCAGCAGTTGTCCGATGCTGGCCTGGCCAACGTCGCCGAACATTTCTCACTCGAAGCCGCCCGTGCGACCGTGCAGCGGGTGTTCTTCGCCTAGTCCGCCCGTCCACCGGCGCGGCGCAGGCGATCTTCAAACGCCGGCAGTTCGGCCAGATCCGGCTGCAGCAACCGCGCCTGTTCGGCGGCATGCGCGGCGAAGGCCAGGTCACCGTTGCCGAGCCGCTCGCTGCCGATCGCCAGCCAGCGCTGGGCCAACCGCAGCCGCGCCGAGGGCAGTCCGGCTGCGGTCGGTGACAGGGTCTGCCAGGCCTGCAGGCAGGCGCCTGCCGCCTGCACGCGGTTCTGCCGCAGATTGTCGTCAAAGCAGCGTCGGCTGGCGGGCAGCAAGCGTGCGGCGGCTGCCTTCACCCGCGCATCGCGGGGAGCCAGCGACTGGGCTTCGCGCAACGCGTCGAACGCGCTGTGCCCGGGTGGGCTGATCCACTGCCCCGCGCGCTCGGCACGTTCGATCTTCCGCAGGTGGTCGCGCAGCTGGCGTTCGCGCTGCGCCGTGCTGACCGCGGGCTGCTGCAGGGCCCGCTGCGCCTGCTGCGCGCGCTGCAGGCGCTGCGCCAGTTGTTGCCGGACTGCCTGCGAAGCCCCCAGCTCCGCCGCCAGGGCCGCATCACGTTGCGCCGCATCGAACTGGAAGTCGTCGGCGGACTTCTGGCTGCGTGCAACCACTGCCTGCAGGGTCTGCTCACGCCCGCGCTGGGCATTGGAATCATCGGCGGCCACCACCAGCACCGCCTGGAAGCCCTTGGCCGCAGCTTCCAGCTGCTGCCGTCGCAACGCACGCTGCGCCTGCCGCAGGCGCCGGTCGGCGGCGCGCGCGAGGGCCTCCTCGCTCGCCGGTAGATCGGCATGACCAGCATCGAACTGACGGGCACGACGCAGGAGCGCGGCCGCCTCGGCCAACTCCCCTCGCTCCGCCAGCGTGCGTGCCTGCAGCAGCAGGTCGCTCAGCGCATCTTCGCGCCCTTCCAGCGCCGGCAGGTTGTCCGGCTGCAGGGCCAGGATGCGCTGGAACAAGGGCAACGCACTGCTGTCGCCGTCATCCAGGCGTCCGGCCGCGAACGCGTTACGCGCCTGTGCCAACAACGCACCAATACCGGCTCCGGCGCTGCGTCGCGCCTGCAACTGGCGGGCAACCGCATCGGCGTCGCCCTGCGGCACCTGCAGCTCACGGGCCAGTGCCAGAGCCTGCGCGCTGCCGTCTAGGTCATCCGCCTGCAGGCGATCGCGCGCCTGTTGCAGCGCTGCCGCGCCGGTATTGGCCAGGCCCTGGCGCGCCTGCGGGCGATCACCGTCCAGCGCCAGCGCCGCCTGGTAGCGCTCGCGCGCACCACTGCCATCGGCATCGCTCAGGCGCCCAGCCGCCAATGCACGATCCCCCTCGGCCAGCAGCTGTTCGATCTGCGGCTCATCCCAGAACCAGTCTGCCAACGGCTTGCGCAGCAGGACCAGCAGCACGAACACGGCCAGCGCTGCGAGCAGCGCCCAGCGCCAGATCCGGCGCGCATGGCGCGCCTGCAGCCACCACCAACGCCCCTCGCGACGGACGCGGTCCAGCGCAGGATGTTCAGCGCCATGCGGGCGATGCGGGGGCTCGCGTTCCATGCGTGCAGGGTAGCCGGGGCAGCGTGAAGCTCAGCCGAGGCGACGCGCCTCGCTCACGCCCGGCAGCGCATCGAGCTTGCCCAGCAGCGTCGACAACTGCCCGTAGTCACTGACCTTCAGGCGCAGCCGAAGGTGGGCACGGCCACTGTTGCGCACGTTGTCACTGTGGATGTCGAGCACGTAGGCGTCTTCCTGGGCGATCAGGTTGGTGATGTCCTTCAGCAGCCAGCGGCGATCGACCGCATCGACCACCACGTCCACCTCGTAGCCGCCCCCGGCCTGGCCCCACTCCACCGGCAGGATGCGCTGCGGGCTGCTGGCCGCCAGCCGGGCCAGCGCGGCGCAGTCTGCACGATGCACGGTGACACCCCGGCTACGGGTCAGGTAGCCGATGATCGGCTCGCCGGCCACCGGCTGGCAGCAGCGTGCCAGCTGCACCAGCAGGTTGCCCACGCCCTGCACGGTGAACTTGGACTTGCCCAGGTTCTCGCGGCGCGCGGTCGGCCGCGGCAGGGACGGTGCGGGCGCGGGCTGGCTGGCGGCACGCTCCGCCTCCAGCAGCGCACGGCTGACCTGGTTCGGGCCGGTATCGCCCAGCGCCACCTGGATGTACAGGTCATCGACGCTGTCGGCATGGAACTTCTTCGCCGCCACGGCCAGGTCCGCGTGCTGCAGGCCCAGCCGCTTCAGCTCGCGCTCGAGCAGCTCGCGACCGGCCTGCACGTTGCGCGCGCGGTCCAGCTTGTGGAACCAGCTGCGCACCTTTTCGCGCGAGCGGTTGCTGGCCAGGAAGCCGTTGGCCGGCATCAGCCAGTCGCGGCGCGGATCGGCCTCCTTGCCGGTCAGGATCTCGACGCGGTCGCCGCTGCGCAGGCGGTAGGTCAGCGGCACGATGCGGCCGTTGACCTTTGCGCCGCGGCAGCGGTGCCCGACCATGGTATGCACCTGGTAGGCGAAATCGAGCGGGGTAGCGCCCTGCGGCAGGTCCAGCACCTCGTCCTTCGGGCTCAGCGCATAGACCCGGTCCTCGGTCAGCTCGGCATCAAGTGCCCCGGCCAGTTCATTGCCCTGCCCGTCCTGCGCCTGTTCCAGCAACTGGCGCATCCAGGTGATCTTGCGGTCGAAGGACTTCTCCGCGCCCTTGCCACCTTCCTTGTACTTCCAGTGCGCGGCCACGCCCAGCTCGGCCTGCGAGTGCATCTCGTGGGTACGGATCTGCACTTCGATGGTGCGCCCTTCCGGGCCGACCACGGCGGTGTGCAGCGAGCGATAGTCATTGGCCTTGGGCCTGGCGATGTAATCATCGAACTCGCTGGGTACCGGTGCCCACAGCGCGTGCACCACGCCCAACGCGGCATAACAGGCGGCGACGTCGTCGACCATCACGCGCACCGCACGGATGTCATACAGCTGGTCGAAGGCCAGCCGCTTCTTCTGCATCTTCCGCCAGATGCTGTAGATGTGCTTCGGGCGGCCGCTGACTTCGGCCTTGATGCCCTGGGCGACCAGCTCGCGCGACAGCACCTTCTTGACGTTCTCGACGTAACGCTCGCGGGCGATGCGGGTTTCATCCACCTCGCGGGCGATGCGGCGGTAGGTTTCCGGTTCCAGGTGGCGGAACGCCAGGTCCTCCAGCTCCCACTTCAGCTGCCAGATGCCCAGCCGGTTGGCCAGGGGCGCGTGGATGTCGCGGGTCAGCTGGGCCAGCGCGCGGCGCTGCTCCTCGTCCAGCCTGTCGGCCGCGCGCATCCGCGCCAGCTGCCGTGCCAGCAGGATCGGCACCACGCGCAGGTCGCGGATGATCGCCAGCAGCAGCCGGCGCAGGCCTTCGCTGTTGCGCCCCGCCTCACGGCCGGCGTGCAGCGCCCACACCGGGTCGGCCGCATCCTGGCCATCCAGCAGGCCGATCACCGCCGCCTTGTGGTTGCCCAGCGGCAGCTGGTCCAGGCTGGCGCGCAGGCCCGGCAGGTCGAACAGCAATGCGGCCACCACTGCGCCTTCATCGGCCGAGAGCATCGCCAGCGCATCGAGGGTATCGCCCAGCACCGACCAGGTGGCACGCATCTGGTGCTCGCAATCCGGCGCTTCCCAATGCTCACGCAGGGCCTGGCGCAGCGGAGCAGGCAGCACCGCTGCCGAGGGACGGTTCAACAAGGCATCCAGGCCAGGGACGGAAGCGCGGTTCACAGCATCGAGCAGGCAAGACAGAGGCCCCTACACTAGCGCCGGCGCCGTTCAGGGACAATCACTGCACCCACCATCACCCGGCATGAAGACATGCCGCTACACTCGCCCACACACTCAGGAGAGACCCGCCATGCCTTCGATTGCCCCGCGCGTCCGTCCACGGCTGCTGGCCTGTGCCGCCGTGCTGCTGTCCCTGTCCGCGCCTGCGCTGGCCCAGCGCGTGGTGGAGGGCGACCTGCAGCAGATGTCGCCCTCCGAGTTCAAGGCCGCCGGCCTGGACAAGCTCAGTGCCGGTGAACTGGCCACGCTCAACCGCTGGCTGCAGGGCAAGGTCGAGGCGGCCACCACCCAGGCCGTCGCCGCAGCGCGCGAAGAAGGCCGCCAGGAAGTGATCAAGAAGAACCGCGGCTTCCTGGACTTCGGCAGCAGCGAACCGATCGAAAGCAACCTGCAGGGCGAATTCCGTGGATTCGGCCAGGGCCGCCGCTACGTGCTGCAGAACGGCCAGGAGTGGGAGCAGATAGACGCCACGCACTATTCCGGTGGCCGCAAGGATGCCCCGGGCGTCAGCATGCGCCCAGGGGTGATGGGCGCCTGGTATATGAAGGTGGAAGGGGTGAACGTGCAGCCGAAGGTTCGCCGCACCAAGTAACGCCCGGGCATTCCGGCCATGCCGGCTCCCTGCCTGGCCGGCCACGGTCGCCCGACGGGGCGACCGTGGCGCGCTCAGGCCTGGCGCAATGCAGCCACGCGCTGCGCCAGCTTCTTCGCCGAGATACCGGTGCGTGCACCCAGCTCCTGCGCGAACAGCGATACCCGCAGTTCTTCCAGATCCCAGCGCAGCGCCTGCCATTGCGGGCGATCACGCAGGCCCTGCTGCTCGCCCGCCTCCAGCGCTTCCAGGAACGGATGCAGTTCCAGCATGCGCGCCTGGTCACGCGGCGGATCACGCTTGGCACGTTCGGTGCGCAGGATCATCGCCTTCAGATAGCGTGGGTACTGCGCCAGCGCGTCGGCCGGCGTGTCGCGCAGGAAGCCGGGGTGGATCAGCCCGGCCAGCTGCGCTTCCATGTCGTCCAGGTTGCCACGCGCCCAGCCCATCAACGGCGCTTCCAGCATCGGCTTCAGCTCCGCCACCAGCGCCAGAATGGTCTCGGCCAGCTTCAGCCGCGACATCGCCTCGCCAAACAGGGCCTTGGCGGCGTGTTCGCGACGCTGCTCGAACGCCGTCGCATCGCGGATTTCCTCCAGGCCCTCGGCCAGCACCGCGTTCATCGCCGCATCGACCAGGTCACCACGCAGCCGCTCCTGCGATTCGATCGCGGCATACAACAGGCCGGTCTTGGCACCGACCGGCAACTGCTTGCGTGCCTGCTTCACCTTCTCGGCCAGGGCGATCTCCAGCAGGCGGCGCACGCCCAGCGGATGGGCGTCCTGCGCCTGCTGGCGATCGGCGAAGATGCGCAGCGCCACGCTGTCGCCCTCGTCCAGCAGCGCCGGATAGGCCGGCACGCCGGCTTCACCGGGTACCTGCAGCGGAATCGGCGTGGCCGGGAACGTGCGCAGGCCGTCAGCCGCCATCTCGCGCCCGGCACGCGCGGCGAAGGCATCGCCAGCACGGCCACCGAATTTCGCGCGCAGCGCTTCCAGATCACGCGAGGTGGCAAGCACCTTGCCCTGTTCGTCGCGCAGCCGCATGTTCATGTGCAGGTGCGGCTCGATCGAACCCGGCTCGAAATCCAGTGCGGTCACCGTCGCGCCGGTCGCACGTGACAGGAAACGCGCCAGCTCGCCAGTGATGGCATCAGCGCTGGGCTGCGGGAAGGCCTCGTAGAACGCGCGACCGAAGTCCGGCGCCGGCACGTAGTTGCGGCGCATCGCCTTGGGCAGGCTGCGGATCAGTGCCGAGGCCTTGTCGGCGACAAAGCCCGGCGCCAGCCAGCCCAGCTGCACCGGATCCAATGCGTTGAGCAGGTGCAGCGGCACGTCCAGGGTCACGCCATCGTCGTCGGCCCCCGGTTCGAAGCGGTAGTGCAGCGGCAAGCGCGCCTGGCCCAGCGCCAGGTACTTCGGATAGCGTTCCTGTTCGCTGCCCTCACCGGGCAACAGGTCTGCCAACGACCAGTGCAGCGCCTTGCGCTGCTCCGGCGCCAGCCCTTTCCACCAGCTATCCAGTCCCGCCGCCGAGTGGATCTGCGGCGGCACCCGGTCCAGGTACCAGCGTGCCTGCCAGTCTTCGTCGGCAACGATGCCGGCGCGGCGCAGCTTGGCTTCTTCCTCGCGCGCGACCTCCAGCACCTTCTGGTTGTCGGCGACGAAACTGGCACGGGTATTGATCTCGCCGGTCACCAGCGCCTGGCGCACGAAGATGTCATGCGCCTCGCCCGGCGCTATGCGGCCGTAGTGCACCGGCTTCTTCGGCGCCAGCACCAGGCCGAACAGGCTGATCTGCTCGGAGGCCAACACCTGGCCCTGCGCGCGCGACCAGTGCGGGTCGAAGTGTTTGCGCAGCAGCAGGTGCGGCAGCTCGGCAATCACCCAGTCCGGTTCGATCGCGGCCAGGGTCATGCCCCAGACCTTCTGCGTGTCCAGCAGGTTGGCCACCAGCAGCCACGGCGGCGGGCGCTTGGACAGCGCCGAGCCCGGGAACGGCAGGAAGCGGCGCTGGCGCGGCGCCTGGAAATCGCCCTTCTCGGTGCGGTGGCCGATCTGCGTCGGCAGGCCCGCCACCAGCGCCCGGTGCAGGGTCTGGTACGCAGCGCCACGCACGCGTTCGCTGAAGCCGCCGCCGGCGGGCGCCTGTTCCTTCTGCGCGCGCACGGCCACCGGTGCCGGTGCCGGTGCGGCCTCGGCCTTGCCCTCGCGGGCCAGGCGCGCGGCACGATGCAACTGGCCGCGGGTGGCCTTTACTGAGGCCGCGTCATCACGTGCCGGTGCCGGTGCACTGCTGCCGGCCAGCAGCGGTGCCATCGATGCCTCGCTGGCCTCTTCCTTCCAGCCCAGTTCCTCGCACAGCAGCCGCAGCTGGCGATGCAGCTCGCGCCACTCGCGCATGCGCAGGAAGCCGAGGAAATGACGTCCGCACCAGTCGCGCAGCTTGGACTGGGTCAGGTCTTCGTGGGCCTGCCGGTAGGCATCCCACAGGCGCAGCACGCCGACGAACTCGGAGCGGCCATCGGCGAACTGCGCATGCGCGTTGTCGGCGGCACCGCGCGCTTCCGGCGGGCGTTCGCGCGGGTCCTGGATGCCCAGGAACGAGGCAATCACCAGCATCGGCCGCAGGCAGCCAGCAGCCTGCGCGGCCACCAGCATGCGCGCCAGCTTCACGTCCACCGGCAGGCGCGCCATCTGCTTGCCGATGGTGGTCATGCGCCGCTCGGCATCGATGGCGCCCAGCTCGGTCAGCTGCTGCCAGCCATCGGCAACGGCACGCTCGTCCGGCGCCTCCAGGAACGGGAACTCCTCGATGCGGCCCAGGCCCAGCTGCAGCATGCGCAGGATCACGCCGGCCAGGCTGGAACGGCGGATTTCCGGATCGGTGAACTCCGGCCGCGCCTGGAAATCCGCCTCGGCGTACAGGCGGTAGCAGATGCCTTCGGCGATACGGCCGCAGCGGCCCTTGCGCTGGTTGGCGCTGGCCTGCGAGATCGGCTCGATGTGCAGGCGATCCAGCTTGTTGCGCGGGCTGTAGCGCTTGACGCGGGCGAAGCCCGGATCGACCACGTAGCGGATGCGTGGCACCGTCAGCGAGGTCTCGGCCACGTTGGTGGCCAGCACGATGCGCCGGTTCGGCCCGGGGTTGAACACCCGGTCCTGGTCCTGGTTGGACAGGCGGGCGTACAGCGGCAGCACCTCGGTATTGCGGTACTTGCGCCGTTCCAGCGACTGGTGCGCATCGCGGATCTCGCGCTCGCCCGGCAGGAAGATCAGCACGTCGCCGCGTGCGTCCAGGCGGGTGATCTCGTCGACAGCCGACACGATGGCATCGTTGACGGTGCGTTCGCCCTGGTCTTCGCCCTCGCCTTCCAGCGCGCGGTAGCGCACTTCCACCGGGTAGGTGCGGCCTTCGACGCTGATCACCGGTGCGTTGTCGAAATGCTGGGCGAAACGTTCGGTGTCGATGGTGGCCGAAGTGACGATCAGCTTCAGGTCCGGGCGCTTGCGCAGCAGCTGCTTCAGGTAGCCCAGCAGAAAGTCGATGTTGAGGCTGCGTTCGTGTGCCTCGTCGACGATGATCGTGTCGTAGTTCGACAACCAGCGGTCGCTGGCGATCTCCGCCAGCAGGATGCCGTCGGTCATGAACTTGATGCGGCTGTCGTCGCTGACCTTGTCATTGAAGCGTACCTGGTAGCCCACCAGCTGGCCCAGTTCGCTCTGCAGTTCCTGCGCCACGCGGCTGGCGACCGCACGTGCGGCGATCCGTCGCGGCTGGGTGCAGCCGATCATGCCGGCCTGGCCACGGCCTGCGGCCAGGCACAGTTTCGGCAGCTGGGTGGTCTTGCCCGAACCGGTTTCACCGGCGATCACCACCACCTGGTGGTCGCGGATCAGTTTGATGATCGCGTCGGCTTCACGCGCAATCGGCAGCTGCGGGTCCAGAGTAATGGACGGCTGCTGTTGCGCCCGCACCTGCCGGCGCTGCACCGACGCCTGCAAGGCCTGCTCGAAAGTAGCGGCCAGTGCCGCATCCTGCGGCTTGGCCTGGCAACGCGAGAGCATTCCCAGCAAACGGCCCCGGTCGCGGCTCATGGCGCCGTCGATGGCGGCGCGCTGTTGGCGCAGGCGGGGCGATGGATTTTTATCGATAGAGTTCATCAATCGGTTCGTTCAAAACTTTGAAAGCGACCAGTCATCACGACCGGTTTATTGTGAAGGCCAACGATTCCATAAGGAGGAACCTCATGGCGAAGACCAAAAGCACGACCAAGGCCAAGACCGGCAAGCAGAAGCTTGCAGCGGCGGCACCGTCGGCGCCGAACATCGATATCGGGATCACCCAGGGCGACCGCAAGAAGATCGCCGACGGTCTGTCGCGCTTCCAGGCCGATGCGTTCACGCTCTACCTGAAGACGCACAACTTCCACTGGAACGTGACCGGGTCGATGTTCAACTCGCTGCACACCATGTTCGAGACGCAGTACACCGAGCAGTGGGCGGCACTGGACGACGTGGCCGAGCGCATCCGCGCGCTGGGCTTCAATGCCCCGGGCTCCTACCGGGAATTCGCTGCGCTGACCTCGATCGTCGAGGAACCGGGCCTGACCGACAGTGCGGACTGGCGTGAAATGGTACGCCAGTTGGTGGTCGCCAACGAAGCGGTATGCCGTACGGCACGTGAAGTCCTGGACGTGGCGGCCAAAGGGGACGACGCCCCGACCGAGGATCTGATGACCCAGCGCCTGCAGACCCACGAGAAGTACGCCTGGATGCTGCGCTCGCTGTTGCAGTAAGGGTTGGGGGTGTTCGGCAGGGCTTGCAGCCCTGCACCCGCCGAAGCCTTCAAGCCAGAGCCAGAGCAAAAGCCAGTTTCCTGAAGGTTGGCGGGGTGGGTCCGGTTGAGGGGGACGCCGTGAACCCGTCCATGGGGGCTTGGTCGCGGCATCCATGCCGCTCACACCCCCTCAACCGGACCCACCCCGCCTTCGACAGATTTTCGCGATCTGCCAGGGCATTGCTTGGGGTCAGATCCGTTTTCCGCAGGAAAACGGATCTGACCCCATTTTGATTGTCGATATCTGACAGATTTCATCCACGCATGGCGTGGATCTACCCGCCACCGGGCCAAGTCTGGGGGAGAGCCCCCTGAGTCAGGGGGCGGACGCGAAGCGGCGGGGGTCTGGGAGATGGTAAGTGGGGCCCGCGTTTCGCGCAGCGAAGCGTGGGAGCGGCAGCGCGCATGCGATGGCGCGTTCCCAAGGCGCAGCCCTGCCGAGACACCCCCGCCGGGGTAAACTAGCGCGATGGCTTCCCGTCCCGCGCACGACCTGCTTCAACGCGTCTTTGGTTACGACGATTTCCGTGGTCCGCAGCAGGACATCGTGGAGCATGTGGCTGCCGGTCACGACGCCCTGGTGCTGATGCCCACCGGCGGCGGCAAATCGCTGTGCTATCAGGTCCCGGCCCTGCTGCGTGACGGTTGCGGCATCGTCATCTCGCCGCTGATCGCACTGATGCAGGACCAGGTCGAAGCCCTGCGCCAGCTCGGCGTGCGCGCCGAGTACCTGAATTCAACCCTGGATGCCGAGACCGCCGGCCGCGTCGAGCGCGAGCTGCTCGCCGGCGAACTGGACATGCTGTATGTCGCCCCTGAGCGGCTGCTGACCGGGCGTTTCCTGTCGCTGCTGTCGCGCAGCCAGATCGCCCTGTTCGCCATCGACGAAGCACACTGCGTGTCGCAGTGGGGCCATGACTTCCGCCCCGAATATCGCCAGTTGACCGTGCTGCACGAGCGTTGGCCGCAGATCCCGCGGATCGCGCTGACCGCCACCGCCGATCCGCCGACCCAGCGCGAGATCGCCGAGCGCCTCGATCTGCAGGAAGCACGCCATTTTGTCAGTTCCTTCGACCGTCCCAACATCCGCTACACCGTGGTGCAGAAGGACAACGCCCGCAAGCAGCTGACCGACTTCCTGCGCGGCCACCGTGGCGAGGCCGGCATCGTCTACTGCATGTCGCGGCGCAAGGTCGAGGAGACCGCTGAATTCCTCTGCGGCCAGGGCTTCAACGCTCTGCCTTACCACGCCGGCCTGCCGCCGGAAGTGCGCGCCGGCAACCAGCGCCGCTTCCTGCGCGAGGACGGCATCGTGATGTGTGCCACCATCGCCTTCGGCATGGGCATCGACAAGCCGGACGTGCGCTTCGTCGCGCATACCGACCTGCCCAAGTCGATGGAGGGCTACTACCAGGAAACCGGACGCGCAGGCCGCGATGGCGAAGCCGCCGAGGCCTGGCTGTGCTACGGCCTGGGTGATGTGGTACTGCTCAAGCAGATGATCGAGCAGTCCGAGGCGGGCGAAGAGCGCAAGCAGCTGGAGCGGGCCAAGCTCGACCATCTGCTGGGCTACTGCGAATCGATGCAGTGCCGCCGCCAGGTGCTGCTGGCCGGCTTCGGCGAGACCTACTCCCAGCCTTGCGGCAACTGCGACAACTGCCTGACGCCACCGGCCTCGTGGGACGCGACCATACCGGCACAGAAGGCGCTGAGCTGCGTCTATCGAAGCGGCCAGCGCTTCGGTGTCGGCCACCTGATCGACATCCTGCGCGGCAGCGAGAACGAGAAGGTGAGGCAGCAGGGCCACGACAAGCTGAGCACTTATGCCATCGGCCGCGACCTCGATGCACGCACCTGGCGCAGCGTGTTCCGCCAGCTGGTCGCGGCCAGCCTGCTGGAAGTGGACAGCGAGGGTCACGGTGGCCTGCGCCTGACCGATGCCAGCCGCGACGTGTTGACCGGCCGCCGCCAGATCAGCATGCGCCGCGACCCGGCCAGCAGCACCAGCGGACGCGAGCGCAGCGCGCAGCGCACCGGCCTGTCGGTGCTGCCGCAGGACCTGGCCCTGTTCAACGCGCTGCGCGGCCTGCGCGCCGAACTGGCCCGGGAACAGAACGTACCGGCGTTCGTGATCTTCCACGACAGCACCCTGCGCAACATCGCCGAGCAGCGCCCGACCAGCCTGGATGAACTGGCCCGGGTCGGCGGCATCGGCGGTACCAAGCTGAGCCGCTACGGCCCGCGCCTGGTCGAGATCGTGCGTGAAGAGGGCTGACGGTATCGCGTTGCCGCGCTGCGGCGCGGCCGCCGGGCATGGCCCCAACGGCGCGCGGGCGCCCCTGTAGAGCCGAGCCCACGCTCGGCTGCCTCTGCGCGAACAGCAGCCGAGCGTGGGCTCGGCGCTACGCTGGTGCAGGTCCAATCTTGAACCGGCCATTCAGCCGGAAGTGCATCCGCGTCCGCTTGCGGCTAGATTAGCGTCATGTCCCTGGCCTCGACCCTGCTCCGCGTCGTGCTCATGCTCAGCCTGTTGCTCAACGGGCTGAACGCGGCCCTGGCCCGTGGTCACGAAGAAATGGGGCGGATGGCCCACGCCGCAGCCGCGGCTGTTGATGGCGGCACTGCCGACTGCCACCACCACGCGGGCATGCAGGCCGACCCGGCCCCGCAGGCCAAGGCCCCGGCCCACGACGCCCACTGCCAGATCAAGGACTGCGTGCGCAACTGCGCCCAGCACCCGCTGCTGATGGTGCAGCCGTTGCCGATCATCGCCGGACCGGCGCTGTCGCTGGCCCCGCAGCCGATGCCGGCCACCGGCCGGCCGGCGCCGCCGCTGCCGCCGATCTCACGCCCTCCCATCGGCTGATTCCACACGCACCGTGCGCCCTGCGCACCGCAGCCGGCCGCCTGCCGGCGTCTTTACGTGTCTGGAGTCACCACCATGAATACCCGTATCCCCCGCGGTCCGGGCCCTGTGCCCATGCCGTCGCGCCGCCTGTTCGTGCAGGGCCTGGCCGCCGGTGGCGTGGTTGCCGGCATCGCCGCTGTCGGCGTGCCGCAGCGCGCGCTCGCCGCCGCCACGGCCGCCCCACGCCTGGCCGGCGCCCCCGCCGTGCTCAGCGACACCCGCATCGATCTGGCCATCGGCGAATCGCTGGCCAACTTCACTGGCCGCACCCGTCCTGCGATCACCGTCAATGGATCGCTGCCGGCCCCGATCCTGCGCTGGCGCGAAGGCCAGACCGTGGACCTGTTCGTGCGCAACACCCTGGAACGCCACCCGACCTCGATCCATTGGCACGGCATCCTGCTGCCTGCGAACATGGACGGTGTGCCGGGACTGAGCTTCAATGGCATCGGCCCCGGTGAGACCTACCACTACCACTTCGAACTGAAGCAGTCGGGTACCTACTGGTACCACAGCCACTCGATGTTCCAGGAGCAGGCCGGCCTGTACGGAGCGCTGATCATCGACCCGGCCGAGCCGGCGCCCTACCACCACGACCGCGAGCACGTGATCCTGCTGTCCGACTGGACCGACATGGACCCCGGCGCGCTGTTCCGGCGCATGAAGAAGCTCGCCGAGCATGACAACTACTACAAGCGCACCCTGCCCGACTTCCTGCGTGACGTGAAGCGCGACGGTTGGTCGGCCGCGTTGTCCGACCGTGGCATGTGGGGGCGGATGCGGATGACGCCCACCGACATCTCCGACATCAATGCCCACACCTACACCTACCTGATGAATGGCACCGCGCCGGCCGGCAACTGGACCGGGCTGTTCCGCAACGGCGAGAAAGTGCTGCTGCGCTTCATCAACGGCGCCTCGATGACCTACTTCGACGTGCGCATTCCCGGCCTGAAAATGACCGTGGTCGCCGCCGACGGCCAGTACATCCATCCGGTCAGCATCGACGAGTTCCGCATCGCGCCGGCCGAAACCTACGACGTGCTGGTGGAACCGACCGGGCAGGATGCGTTCACCATCTTCTGCCAGGACATGGGCCGTACCGGCTTTGCCGCCGGAACGCTGGCAGTCCGCCATGGCCTGCAGGCACCGATTCCCGCGCGCGACCCACGCCCGTTGCTGACGATGAGCGACATGGGGCACGACATGGGTAGTGGTGGCCATGGTGGCCATGACATGGCCGCGATGAAGGGCATGGAAGGCGGCTGCGGCGCCAGCATGGACCACGACGGCGATACCGCCAGCAGGGCACCGAAGCACCCGGCCAGTGAGCGCAACAACCCGCTGGTGGACATGCAGAGCTCGGCCACCGAACCGAAGCTGGACGATCCCGGCATCGGCCTGCGCGACAACGGTCGCCAGGTACTCACCTACAGCGCGATGCGCAGCCTGTTCGAGGACCCCGATGGCCGCGAGCCGAGCCGCGAGATCGAGCTGCACCTGACCGGCCACATGGAGAAGTTCTCCTGGTCATTCGATGGCATTCCGTTCGCCAGCGCCGAGCCGCTGCGACTGAACTACGGCGAGCGCATGCGCATCGTATTGGTCAACGACACCATGATGCAGCACCCGATCCACCTGCACGGCGTGTGGAGTGATCTGGAGAACGCGCAGGGCGAATTCCAGCTGCGCAAGCACACCATCGACATGCCACCCGGCACCCGCCGCAGTTACCGCGTGCGTGCCGATGCGCTCGGTCGCTGGGCCTACCACTGCCATCTGCTGTACCACATGGAAGCGGGCATGATGCGCGAAGTGAGGATCGAAGAATGAGCCGCTCACTGCTTTCCCCCAGCCTGCTGGCCCTGGGCCTGGCCACCGCATTGCCGGTGTTCGCGCAGTCGCATGCCGGGCATGGCATGGGCACGATGGACCCGCCGCCGAAGACCGCGAAGACCCCGGCCGAACCGGTCGATCATTCGAAGATGGATCATTCGAAGATGAACATGGGTGCGGCGGGTCAGGCCGGCATGGACCACTCCACGATGGACCACTCGAAGATGGACCATGGCGCGATGCAGCCAGCGGCGATGGACCATTCCACGATGGATCACGCCGCCATGGGTCACGGCACGCCCGCACCGATCGAACCGCGCGAGCCGATCCCGGTTCCCACCGATGCCGACCGCGCTGCCGCCTTCCCTCCGATCACGCATGGTGCGATGGAGCATGCACCGCAGATCAACAGCCTGCTGCTGATCGATCGCCTCGAACACTGGGACGGCAAGAACAGCACCGGCCAGGCCTGGGAGGCCACCGGCTGGATCGGTGGCAACCTCAACCGCCTGTGGTTGCGCACCGATGGCGAACGCAGCCGCGGCAGCACGGAATCGTCGTCACTGGAAGCACTGTATGGTCGCAGCGTATCGCCGTGGTGGGACGTGCTGATCGGCGTGCGCCAGGACTTCCGGCCGGCCGACTCGCGCACCTGGGCGGCCATCGGCATCCAGGGCCTGGCGCCGTACAAGTTCGAAAGCTCGGCGACGCTGTACATGGGTTCCGGTGGCCAGGTGCTGGCCAAGGCCGAGGTCGAGTACGACGTGCTGCTGACCAACCGCCTGATCCTGCAGCCGCTGCTGGAAGCCACCGTCGCAGCCAAGGATGAGCCGGAGTACGGCATTGGTCGCGGACTGAACAAGGTCGAAGCCGGGCTGCGCCTGCGTTATGAGTTCAGCCGCCGTTTCGCGCCATACATCGGCATCAGCCACGAGCGCACGTTTGGCGACACCGCCGATCATGCTGGCGACCACGCACGCGACACGCGCTGGGTGGCTGGCGTGCGCATGTGGTTCTGAGCAGCGGTTCGTGAGCATTGGCCAGCCCCGGCAGCCGCCGGGGCCGGCTACACTGCGCCACGTTCCAATGCAGGCTCCGCCATGTCGCTGCAGATCCGCCGCGCCACCCTTGCCGATGTCGACGCCCTGTCGGCCATCGCGATTGCCACCTACAACGAAACCTGGGGCGACTCGTACCCGGCGCAGGAGCTGCAGGATTTCCTGCAGGCGCACTACAGCAGCGAACCGCAGCGCGCCGAACTGTCCGACCCGCGCAGCGCGATCTGGCTGCTGGTGGACGGCGACAACGTGGTCGGCTACCTGGCTGCTGGTGCCAACACCCTGCCGCATGCCGAGGCCCGCGAAGGCGACATCGAACTGAAGCGGTTCTACATCCTGGCCGCACACCAGAACGGCGGCCATGGTGCACGCCTGATGGACGCGTTCATGGCCTGGCTGGACCAACCGCACCGCCGCACCCTGTGGGTGGGCGTCTGGGAGGAGAACTTCGGCGCGCAGCGCTTCTACGCGCGCTATGGCTGCAGCAAGGTCGGCGAGTACGACTTCATCGTCGGGGATATGCGCGACCGTGAGTTCATCCTGCGGCGGACGTGATCACGCGCTCCATGTAGAGTCGAGCTTGCTCGACTATAGGCGGCAACATCCAGTCGAGCATGGCTCGACGCTACAAACTAGAAATCGAACAACTCAGACAGGAAGCTGTCTTTTTTCTTTTTCTTGTATCCGTGGCCCCGGTTGTCCTCGTAGCGCTGGCCCAAGTGGCGGGTATCACGATGCATCACCGGCGGCGGCGTGGTCGCCGGCTGCGCCTGCACAGGTGCCGGCGGCGGCAGCGCAGCGCCGGCGCGTTCGATGATCTTGTCCAGCTCGCCACGGTCCAGCCACACGCCACGGCAGCCGGGGCAGTAATCGATCTCGATGCCATGGCGCTCGGCCATCTGCAGGGTCTGGGTCTTGCACACGGGGCACAGCATGGGCATGGCTCCTGAAGGTCCGGCAACGACTCTACCTGCCCACCGATGACTGTGCGGTAACACATGACCGATGGCACACAGACTTCCGGCGCGTGCCAGCGTCCCCGGCCGCCTTCCACACTCCACGCTGGTTCCGCAGGGAGTGCGTGCATGACCGTCCTGTCCCGCCTGCCCGACGCCGCGCGCCTGCTGCTGGTGCTGCTCGGCGTCGGCGTTGGCCTGAATCTGCGCGATGTCGCTGCGGCCGCAGGCGCGCCGATTCCCGCCTTGCCTATGCCCTACGGCGGCAGCCTGCTGGACAACGCACTGGCCGTCCTGCTGGCGCTGCTCCTGGCCGCACTGCTGCGCCCGCGTGGGGTGGGCCTGATGGCCAGCCTGGGGCTGCACGGGAACGGCTGGCGCGGTCCGTTTTGGGTGCTGCTGGCCAGCCTGCCCTGCTGGCTGGGCCTGGCGGTGCTGGGCACGCCCAACACCGCACTGACCGCACTCGATGCGACGATGCTCGCCGTGCTGTTCCCACTGGCCGAGGAAGTGCTGTTCCGTGGCCTCGGCTTCCTGCTGCTGGTGAAGCTCATGCGTGGCCCATGGTCCCTGCTCGCGCTGCCGCAGGCGCTGCTGTTCGGTTGGGTGCACTGGCTGGGCTTCGGCGGCTTCGACGGCGGCGGCACTGCCCTGTTCGTCGGCGCGGTCATCGCACTGGGCGGCTTCATCTTCGCTTGGCTTGACCATCTGGACGGCGACACCCTGTGGTGCGGCCTGGTGCTGCATGTATCGATGAACATGGCGTGGAACGTGTTCAACCTCGACGACGCCGTCGCGCTGGGCTGGCAGGCCACCAGCCTGCGTATCGGCGCCGCGCTGCTGGCGGTGGCGGTGCTGGCCTGGCAGGTACGCCAGCGACGCCCGCGCCTGCTGTAACGCTCACTTAGCCTGCCGTGCACGCCGGGATCACCCCCGGCTTGCTCATACTTGCGCGCCTTTTCATTGCTGCTTTCCGGAGCTGTAGCGCCATGTTGCTGTCCAAGCGCCACGTTGAACCCCGCGTCCTGCTGATCGAGGACGCAGAGGAAACTCGCGAGCTGAGCCGTCTTGCGCTGGAAAGCCAGGCCTGCCACGTGGTGGGCGTGAGCTCTGCCGAAGCAGCATTGGGCCTGCTGGCCGCAGGTGAGCGTTTCGACCTACTGTTCACCGACGTCAACCTGGGCCCGATCAGCGGCATTGAAGCTGCCAACCGGGTCCGCGGCCTGTATCCCCAGCTGCCGATCCTGGTGACGTCGGGCATGGACCAGCACCAGGTGCTGCCGCAGCTGCGCGACGGCATTCATTTCCTGCCCAAGCCCTACAACATGAGCGAGCTGCTCGACGCCATCCGCCTGTGCTTCCGGCACGCCGATGTGGGCGTATTGATCGGGCCGGATGCGCAGGCAGCGTGAGGCGTTCATCCACACATGGCGTGGATCTACCGGGTTCTTGCAGTAGATCGACGCCATGCGTGGATGGCGCCCACCTTCAACCGCTGCTGTACGGTCCGGTACCCGGGAACACCTTCAGCAGCGCGCGGGTGATCATGTCCGGATACACGGTGAAGTGGTCCTCGTCGTCGATCACCATGTTCTCCACCTTCAACGAATGCCCGCTGGCGCGCAGCTGCTCGGCGAACTCGGCGTTGTGGCCCAGCATGTCGTTGCGGGTGAAATATCGCGGCTCCGGCTTCACCGTTTCGAAGCTGCCGATCGACAGCACCACCGTGGTCGGCTGCGTGGGCGCCTTGGCCTCGGCCTGCATGCGCGGCACCCGATGGTTGTCGAACCACAGCGACGGGCTTGACAGGATGTAGCTGTGGAACATGTCCGGGCGCGTGGTCAGCACGTAGGCGCCGAACAGGCCACCATAGGAATGACCCGCATAGGCGCGCCGCGCCGGATCAGTGCGGTAGCGCGCATCGATCATCGGCAGCACCCGCTCGGCAAGGAAATCGCGATAGTGCGCCGCGCCGCCGTAGCTCACGTCATCGCTGTAATCACGCGGATCGGTACGCGCCGGGTCGCTGGGCGTGTAGTCGCGCGAGCGGCTCTGCTTGGACGTCAGGCCTTCCTGCGGCGGCAGCCCGACCAGGATGAAATCCTCGATGTTGACGCCCTTCTGCCCCACCATGTTGCGCACGCTGCGCACCAGCGGGAAGCTGTACAGCGCATCAGTCACATACAGCACCGGGTAGCGTTTCTCCGGATGCGCAGCGTAGTCAGCCGGCAGCGCTACCCAGATCGGGTAATCGCGGCCCACCGGATCGTGCACGCGCAGCGCTTCGGTATCCGGCAGCACCACGCCCGGCGCAGCGGTGGCCGCGCTTTCCTTCGCTTCATTCTGCGTTGCCGGTGGCGCCACCGACATCGCACAGCCACTCACGGCCAGGCAGGCCGCCACACTCCATCCACGCACACGCTGCATCCACACGCTCCCATTGCGGGCGGCGCACCGGATGGCGCCGCTGCCGCATCCTTGCATGGTGCGCAATCCACTGCCAGTGCGGTCAGGGCGAAGCCGGCGGCGCCGGGAACAGTGTGCGCAGCGCCTGCAATGCGGCCGGATGATAGATCGTAGCGTGGGTTTCTTCCAGCAACGGCAGGTACTTCACCAGCGGCGACGGCGAAGCCTGCTGCAGCAACTCGGCCAGTTGTGCAGTGGATGCGGCCAGCTCCGGCTGCCCACTGCTGGCCAGGAATACGCGCGGCTGCGCACGCGTCACCGCCAGCAGCTGTTTGGCTGCGCCGGCCAGCATTGCGCCACGGTTCCACCACAGGCTGGGGTCCAGCGCGATGTAGCTGTTGAACAACGTTGGCTCCTGCAGCAGCGTCTCGACCACGAACAGGCCGGCCAGCGATTCACCGATCAGCGCGCGCTCGTCGGTGGTCGGGTAGCGCTGGCGCACCTGCGGCATCAGTTCATCGCGCAGGAAGCTGCGATAGGCCGCCGATCCACCAATGCGTGGCGCGATCTTCTGGTCCTGCGGATCGCTGCTCGGGCCGGTCATGTCACGACGGCGCTCGGTGTTCTCGATGCCGACCAGCAGGAACGGACGCATGCTGCCGTTGCCGCTGAGCACCTGCACCAGCCCGGCCACATGCAGGAAATCCTCACCGATGCCGCCGTCGGGCATGTAGAGCACCGGCAGCGGCGCTTTCGGGTCTAGGCCCCAGGGCTGCGGACGGTAGACATTGATGCGGCGGGTCTCGCCCAGCGCCTTCGATTCGATGGTGAAGGTTTCGCCGATGACCAAAGGCGAGGCGGCAGCGGGCGGCGCGGTTTCTGCAGCCATCAGCGGCGCGGCGGAGACAGCGGACAACAACAGCGACAGCACGATGAGGCGCATGGGAAAACCCACCCTGGGAAAGATGCCGAGCATAGCGTCAGGCCGCAGGCATTGGCTGCTTCGGCGCGCTCAACATGCCTGCCAGATGCGTAGTTCCACGCCATGCTTGGATGGATCACTGTAGAGCCAAGCCCACGCTCGGCTAGGCCTTGGTGCAAACCGCAGCCGAGCATGGCTCGGCTCTACAACACCTCACCCAGGCGCGGACGTTAGCCCCATGGTCGTCGCAAATGCACCGATATTTGAGGACATGACTCGCGGGTCGTGCCACCACTACAGGCGATAATCACGCCAACTATCCACGTGATACATCACGGCATAGTCGCCGCCGCCAGCAGATTCCGACATTTTCCAACGCGATAGGCTGGGCGCAAGCATGAACACGTCGCGTGCTGTCGCTTGCTGCACCAGATGCGCCTGCGCCACCATCGTCGCGTGCCTGGTTTCCGCATTTCTCTTCGGAGAATCCTCATTGAAATCCAAGCGCGTGCGTAAACACCATGCAGCGCCACCGACAACGGGTGGCGGCGGGCCTGCAAGCCCGCAATGACATTCACGCTGTTGTTTGCGCTCACCCGCCGACACTGTCCTTGGACCGTGCCGGCGGGTGATCCGTCGGCCTTCATGGTGGGCGGTGCGTGGGGGCCTTCGGGCCCGCCGGTTACTGCGTGATGTCATTCCGGCTTGCAGCCACGCATCGCCCGCCACCCGCCCTGCGCGGTGGCATTCCCACCCCAGCGCCGAGGAAGCCGACATGACCCAGCGTCCGCCCTATGCTTCAGATACCGCCAGCACCCACGATGACGACGACAACCCTTCACCCGAACTGAGCACGTTTCTGGGCTGCCTCAAACGCATCCGCGCGGGCGAAGGCGCCGATGGCCTCCCCTGGCCTGAAGCCCGCATTTCCGCAGGGCGCGGGGTTGCCCTGTCGCGGGTGGAACGGGCCGCCATCGGCATGCTGACCGTGGCGGAAATGCTGCACGCCGCCGACCGCTGCCGGGCAATGGCCACGCCGGACCGGCATCTGGATGCCAGCGTGGTTGAAGGGCTGTTCTTTGCCGTCCGCGGGCTGGCGGAACTGGTGTGCCGGGATGTGCGGCCGGAGTAGATGCCGCGGTGCCACGAACTGGACCATACTGGGGCCGGACCGACCCCGAGTCCCATCGAAGCCTGCAAGGAGGTTTGCATGTTGAATCTCGTGATCGTTGCCGCACTGGCTGCTGGCCCCGTTGCATCCGTACCGTACGCCGATTGCCTGCTCAGCAACATTCAGCCTGGCCTGTCCGATCGCGCTGTGCAACTTGTGCAGCAGGCCTGCGCCGCGAAGCATCCCGACAGTTTCCTTGCCTCACTGGAACTGGAGCGCACCTACAGCGTCCAACGACAGGCGCGGTTCGATGCGGATCGTGCCGCGGCCGAGCGGGCCGCCAATGCAGCGGCCTCTGCCGCACAGGCAGCGGCGGAGCGCGAGACGGCGCGAGCGCAGGGTGCCAAGACCAAGTAGGGGTTGGCACAAGCAACAAAAAAGGCACCGCTTGGCGGTGCCTTTTTGAATGACCTGGATCATTGATGCAATTGGTGGGCCGTGAAGGATTCGAACCTTCGACCAAAAGATTAAAAGTCTTCTGCTCTACCGACTGAGCTAACGGCCCGGTGCATTGCCCCGGCGTTTCGGCGGGGTGGGCATTCTACCCTATTTTGGCCGGTCGCGTGGAACCCCGGTGTGTCGGGGTTGCCGGCCAGCGGCCGGCACTACCAGCGGGATTAAACCTTTGGCGCCACTGGCGCATCCCATCTGGGGTCCTTTCTGGAGCCATGGATGCGTCTGATCGTCAGCCTGCTTGCCGCCCTGCTGCCCTACACAGCATTGGCTTCGCCGCCCCAGGTCGTCACCGACGACATCGCCCGCTTCTGGGCCACCTATGACGCGGTGCGCGCCGAACCCGATGCCGAGCGCCGGGTGGCGCTGGTCCAGCAGCGCTACATCGATCCGGGCAGCCCGGGACTGCATGCGCTGATGCAGGTGCGCAACTACACCGCCCGCGAATACGCCGAGGCCATGAACGCGTGGCCGCGCTTCTGGACATCGGTGCGGCCGCTCACCGCCAACGCACAGCAGGCCAGTGCCACGCTGGAGCGCGATCTTGTCGCCTTCCGTGCGCTCTACCCTGCCCTGCGCCCGGCCACCATCACCTATGCGGTGGGCGTGCTGCGCACCGGTGGCACCACGCTGGATGACAAGGTACTGATCGGCGCGGAGATGGCGCTGGGCGATGAGCGCGTGGACGTGAGCGAGCTGCCGGCGAAGATGCGCGACCGCCTGCGGATCTTCTACGACAGCCGGCCGGGCGCGAACAACGCGCAGAACAACCTGCATGAGTACGTGCACACCCAGCAGCGCGAGACCACCGGCAGTCTTGCCCAGTACGTGGTGCGCGAGGGTGTGGCCGAGTACGTGGCCGAGCGGCTGAGCGGGCGTCGGCCGGCGTTGCCGCTGTATGCCTACGGGCCCGCGCACGAAGCGGAGATCCGCACGCGGTTCATTGCCGAGATGAGCGGGGACAACCTCGACAACTGGCTCTACAACAGCGCCCGCAATCCGTTCGGGGTGAGTGATCTGGGGTACTACGCCGGGTATCGCATAGCGCAGGAGTACATGCGGCGGCAGGCCGATGAGAAGGCGGGGATCGCGCGGATGATCGAGCTGGATTACGCCGATCCGGAGGCGGTGCGGGCCTTCATCGAGGCATCGGGGTGGTTGCCTGATGAGGCTGCCGGCCAGCGGCCGGCACTACCAGACTGCAGCCGCCGGTAGCGGCGGAACAGGGAGTGCGAACCAACGATTCGCACCCACCACGGGGGGACATCGCCCCCATTACCTCAAGCGTACAGCGTGGGGTCGGGCACGCCGGCCTCGGCAAAGCCCTGCGCGCGCAGGCGGCAGGCATCGCAATGACCGCAGGCGGCGCCGTTGGCGTCGGCGTTGTAGCAGGACACCGTCAGGCCGAAGTCCACGCCCAGGCGCACGCCTTCGCTGACGATCTGGCCCTTGCTGAGGAACTGCAGCGGGGCATGCACCTTGATGCCCGCGCCCTCCACGCCCGACTTGGTGGCCAGGTTGGCCAATGCCTCGAACGCGGCCACGAACTCGGGGCGGCAGTCCGGGTAGCCGGAGTAGTCGACGGCGTTGACGCCGCAGAAGATGTCGTTGGCGCCGAGCACTTCGGCCCAGCCCAAGGCCAGCGACAGCATGATGGTATTGCGCGCCGGCACGTAGGTGACCGGAATGCCGGCACCACCGGCCTCCGGTACGTCGATGTCATCGGTCAGCGCCGAGCCACCGATGCTGCGCAGGTCCACGTCCACGGTCTTGTGCGCGACCACGCCCTGGGCCTTGGCCACGCGGGCGGCGGCATCCAGTTCGGAGGTATGGCGCTGGCCGTAGCGCACGCTCAGGGCATGCACGGCAAAGCCCTGTTCCTGGGCCATGGCGATGACGGCGGCTGAATCCATGCCGCCGGAGAGAAGCACGACTGCCTTCTTCATGGAGAATCTTCCGGTTGGGAGAGGAAAGCCAGCACGCTGTCCCGCGCCGGAGCTACATCAGGGAACGCTGCACCGGCTCATCGGCCGGGCTCGTCGTTCCACAGGATTTTATGCAACTGCATCTGGAAGCGCACCGGCAGCCGGTCTTCGACGATCCAGTCGGCCAATTGCCGCGCGGTGATCTCGCCCTTGCTCGGCGAGAAGAACACGGTGCAACGCTTCACCAGGCCGTGCTCGGCGACCATGGCCTTGGCCCAGTCGTAGTCCTCGCGGCTGCAGATGACGAACTTGATCTGGTCGCGCGCGGTCAGCAGCGGCAGGTTTTCCCAGCGGTTGCGCGCCACTTCGGCCGAACCCGGCGTCTTGATGTCGACCACGCGCGACACGCGCGGGTCCACTGCGCTGACATCCAGCGCGCCGGAGGTTTCCAGCGAGACATCCATGCCCGCGTCGCACAGCTTCTGCAGCAGCACCAGGCAGCGTTTCTGCGCCAGCGGCTCGCCGCCGGTCACGCAGACGTGGCGGACGCCCTGGGCCAGCACCTCGGCCACGATGTCGTCGATGTCCCACCAGGTGCCGCCGTGGAAGGCATAGGCGGTGTCGCAGTACTGGCAGCGCAGCGGGCAGCCGGTCAGGCGCACGAACACGGTCGGCCAGCCGGCGGTATCGGCCTCGCCTTGCAGCGAGGTAAAGATCTCGGTGATCTTCAGGCGCGGCAGCGGCGACTGCACGATGTCGCTGGGGGTGGCGACGGCGTTTGACGGGGTAACGGCGGTCATGGCGGGTACTTCTTGGTGGGACACGTGGCGGGTGGGCTACCGTGGCCGGTAACGAAAGCAGCCGAGCATGGCTCGGCTCTACAACAGCAACCGGACGGCTTTGCTGGTCCGGAAACGAAAGCAGCCGAGCGTGGGCTCGGCTCTACAGGGCACCTATTGTACGCCCGCCCAGCGGATCAGCGGATCTGCTTGCCCAGGCGGATGGACTGCAGACGGTCCTGCGCGGTGCGCGCGGCGTCCGAGCCGGGGTACTGCGCCACGACGGTCTCCAGCGTCTGCTGGGCCTGGTCGACCTTTCCCTCGCCGTACTGCGACAGGCCGATCTTGAGCAGGCCGCCCGCGGCCTTGTCGTGGGTCGGATAGCGCGAGAGCAGCTCTCGGAACTGGGTCTCGGCCATCGGGAAATTGCGGGTGGCGTAGTAGCTCTCGCCCAGCCAGTACAGCGCGTTCGGCGCGTAGACGCCGTTCGGGTACAACTCCAGGAAGCTCAGGAACAGCTGCGCCGAATCGTCGTACCTGCCGGCCTTCAACGCATCGAAGGCAACGTTGTAGGAGGTGCGCTCGTCGCCGGTGGCGGCAAGGCTGCCAGCATCACCATGGACGGAAGGCGGCCGCTCGGAAGTGGCCGCCGCTGCGGGTTTTGCCGGGGCCGGTGCGGCCTTCGGCGCGCTCGCCGGAACGGGCGGCAGGGCCGGGGCGGCGTTGCCCCCTTCCAACCGGTTCAGGCGGCTGTCCAGATCCAGGTACTGGTCCTGGGCGGACTGCTTGAGCTGGGCGTTGTCATGCTGCAACTGCTCGATCGAGGCCTGCAGGCTGGTGACCTGCTGCCGCAGCTGATTGATCTGGTTCAACAGGTCCTGGTTGGCACTGTTGTTGTACATCTGCTGCTCGAGCGCGCCGACACGGTCAGCCAGGCTCTGTCGCTGTGCGTGCGCCGGTGCGGCAGCCACGAGGGCTGCCGCAACGACCAGCATCAGTTTGATGCCAATGCGCATGGATTACTGCGCGGTGTAGACGATTTCGACGCGACGGTTCTGCGACCAGCACGACTCGTTCGACTCGGTGCAGACCGGACGCTCTTCACCGTAGGACACGACGGTCAGCTGCGAAGCCGAACCACCGTTGGCCTGCAGGGCCGAGCTGACGCCGTTGCCACGACGCTCACCCAGGGCCTGGTTGTACGCGCGCGAACCGCGCTCGTCGGTGTGGCCCTGCAGGGTGATGCGCGAGGACGGACGGTCACGCAGGTACTTGGCGTGGCACGCCATGATGGCCTGGAATTCCGGCTTCACGTCTTCCTTGTCCAGGTCGAAGTAGACAACGCGCTGGCGCAGGCAGGCGTCGGTGTCCAGATCGCCCGGGCCGTACAGGCCGGAGGTCGACGGACCGGTCGGGGTGGTGGTCGAGGTGCCGGTGTCGACCGGGGCTGCCGGCTCTTCCTTCACCTTCTTCGAGCAACCGGCCAGGACGGCCACAGACAGCAGGGAAACAAGCAGAACGCGGGTGGACTTGTTCATGGCGATACCTTTGTGGCTCCTAAGCCGATGAGGGGTTCAAGACAACGAAAATATTAACACTCTTTTAGCGCTGGGTACGGTATGGGGACCATGCCGGTTCGCGCACATCACCGTCAGCCAGGACCAGGCGCTGGCGAACCCGCGCATCGGCCGAAACGGCATACAACACACCACGGCCACCTTCGCGGGCGGCGTACAGCACCATGCTTGCGTTGGGCGCAAAGCTCGGAGATTCATCCAGCGAACCCGGGGACAGCGTGCTCCAGCGGGGCGACCCCAGCGAGCTGTCCATCATCGCGATCTTGTAGCTGTTGCCCGAGCCCTGGGCGACGGCGATCTTCTTGCCATCGTAGGACACCGAGGGCTTGGCATTGTAGTTGCCCTGGAAGGTGACGCGCTCGGCGCTGCCGCCACCGGCACCGACCTTGTAGACCTGCGGACGGCCGCCGCGATCGGAGGTGAAGTACACGGCGCTGCCGTCCGGTGCCCAGGTCGGCTCGGTATCAATGGCGAAGTGGTTGGTCAGCTGGGTCAGCTGCTTGCTGCCCAGGTCCATCACGTAGATTTCCGGGTTACCGGAGCGCGACAGGGTCAGGGCCAGCTTGCGGCCGTCCGGCGAGAACGCCGGGGCGCTGTTGATGCCGCGGAAGCTGGTGACCAGCTCGCGTGCACCGGTGCCGATGTTCTGGATGTAGATGGCCGAATTGCCACGCTCGAAGCTGACGTAAGCCAGCTTGCTGCCATCCGGACTCCACGACGGCGACAGCAGCGGCTCGGCCGAGCGCACGATGGTCTGCGGGTTGAAGCCATCGGAATCGGCCACCATCAGCGCGTAGCGCATGGCGTCACCCTTGCCACTGGCGGTCACGTAGGCGATGCGGGTCCAGAAGGCGCCGCGCACACCGGTGATCTTTTCGTAGATGGCGTCGGCCATCTGGTGGGCAACGTCGCGCATGGCGTTGCCACGGGCAGTCATCGCCAGGCCCAGCAGGCGCTCGCCCTTGGGCACGTCGAACAGTTCGTACTCGACGCGGTAGGCACCCGCACCGGCATCAAGCACGCGGCCGACCACGATGTAGTTCTGCTTCAGCGCGCGCCAGGTCGCGAACTGGATATCCCCCCCCCGCACGGGCTTCTCGACGATCTGCGCTTCCGGCAGCGTGCGGAACTGGCCCGAACGCTCCAGATCGGCACGGACCACGCCGGCGACGTCGGTCTGCGGAGCGGCCGACGAACCCTGATAGGGCATCGGCACGATGGTGATCGGCAGCGCGGAGGCATTGCCGCCGATGATGTCGATATCCAGCCCCTTCTGCTGCGCGACGGCAGCAAAGGGCAGCAACAGGGCCGCAAACACGGCAAGCCAGCGAGGCATCTTTTTCATGGAGCGCTCAATAAGGGGAAACCGGAACGAGGGATAACAAAGCGGGAGTGAACCGCTTCGCAATCATGAACCAAGGGTACGTGAATTCCGGGTCAGTTCCAGCCCGTCTTCTCACGCACCGTTAACGTCGTGGCTAACATCGCACCGTCTGCCCTGGTCACGCCGCCCCGGAGGACGGTGTTCGACAGCAGCCCACAGCCTGCC
The DNA here is from genome assembly GCF_059370435.1 of Stenotrophomonas sp. YJH_SMC_94-11. NCBI lineage: Bacteria > Pseudomonadati > Pseudomonadota > Gammaproteobacteria > Lysobacterales > Lysobacteraceae > Stenotrophomonas > Stenotrophomonas sp. YJH_SMC_94-11. The sequence continues at coordinate 32,452 of NZ_JCAFTR010000014.1, forward strand.
CGGTCGAAACCGAGCACACCAGAGGCAAGCGCGACAACGGTGGGCGCGGTTGGCCCGAGAGCCTCCCTGGCCGGCTGCCTCAGCGATCCTGGGCAGTAAAAGTGAAGTTGAGCGTGCGTGCGAACACCGACTCGAAGCCACGGTACGGCAGGGGCTGCGCGTTGAGCACGGCGGCCTCGATCGAACGCTTGCCGGCCTCGTCGTACGGGCAGTTCGGGCTGACCTTGGCCTGCATCACCGTGCCACCCGGAATCTGGGTGATGGTGATCTGGCAGCGCTGGCCCAGCGGCACCGTGTCCGGCCGCACCCACTGCGACAGCACCTTGGCCTGGATCGCCGCGGCGTACTTGGCCGAAAGATCATCGCTGTTGCCACCACCACCGGCAGCCGGCTGGGACGCTCCGCTGGAACCGGCTGCGGCACTGCCGGCGGCATTGCGCGCAGCAGCCACCTGGCGCAGCTTCTGCTCGGCCAGCTTGGCTTCCTTCTCGGCCTGCTCACGACGGGCACGGATCTCGGCGATCTTCTTCTGCTTCTCGGCCTCGGCCTTGTCCGCGGCCTGACGCGCCTGATCGGCCAGCTTCTTCTTCGCGTCTTCTTCCTGCTGCTTGGCCAGGCGCAGCTTCTGCTCGGCCTCTTCCTGGCGCTTGCGTTCGGTCAGGTCGATCTGCTCCTGGCGGCGCTTGGCTTCCTGCTCCTGCCTGGCCTTCTCCTGCGAGATGGCCAGCGCACTTACCGCTTCCTGGTCCTTGGTATCCGGCTGCGCGACGCGCTCCTGCGCCTGTTGCTGCTGCGGCGTGGGGGCGTCCTGTGGGCGCGGCTCGGGAATCGGCTGCGGCGGCGGAACGGTGTCTTCCGGCACCGGGATCGGCTCGGCCACCGGCGGCGGCAGGTCCTCCAGCTTTTCGGACTGGCGCAGGGCCTGGCGGGCGGCGGACGCCTCGGACGCGGACAGCGCCAGGCTGGCCTCCACCGACGGATCACCGGCGGCGGCGTCGGTGTTGCGCTCGGGCGACCAGAACCAGGCCACGATGAAGACCAGCGCGACCAGCAGGTGCACCAGCAACGCCAGCGCCAAGGGCAGGCCCCAGCCGGGTTCGCGCTGCTGTGGAGGTGGCAGGGCGTCAGCGTGCATCGGTGGCCAGGCCTACCTTGTCTACCTTGGCGCGCTTGATCACATCCATCGCGGCGATGACCTTTTCATAGGCCACGGCGCGGTCGGCGGCGACGATCACGCGCACGCCCTTGTCCTGGGCGGCGATGCCTGCCAGGCGGCCTTCCAGTTCCTCGGCCGACACGGCGGTCGGTTCCTTGGCATCGGGCAGCTTCAGGCTGAGCTGGCCGTCCTGGCGCACCGAGACGATCACCGGGTCCTGCTTGCTTTCCAGCGCCTTGGCGTTGGATTGCGGCAGGTCGACGTCGAAGCTCAGGGTGAGCAGCGGCGCGGTGACCATGAAGATGATCAGCAGCACCAGCATGACGTCGATGTAGGGAACGACGTTGATTTCCGATTTCAGCTTGCGGCGCTTGCGGCGACCGATGGCAGCGGACATGGCTTGGACTCCCGGGTCAGGCGCTTACTCGTCGCCAGCGCTCTGGCGCTGCAGGATGGAGCTGAACTCTTCGGCAAAGGTCTCGAACCGCACCGACATGCGCTCCACGCGGGTGGTGAAGCGGTTGTAGGCCCACACCGCCGGGATCGCCACGAACAGGCCGATGGCGGTGGCGAACAGGGCTTCGGAGATGCCTGGCGCGACGGCGGCGATACCGGCCTGCGCACCGCTGCTGATCATGTCGTGCATGGTCACCATGATGCCGAACACGGTACCGACCAGGCCCACGTACGGGGCAGTCGAACCGATGTTGGCCAGCAGTTCCAGGTTGCGCTCAAGCTGGTCCACTTCGCGGGTGTAGGTGGTGCGCATGGCGCGCTGCGCGCCTTCCAGCTGCGCACGGCCATCCAGGCGGCGCTTGTCGCGCAGGCGGGTGTACTCACGGAAACCGGCTTCGAAGATGGCTTCCAGGCCGGTCACGCTGCGGCTGCGGTCGGTGGCGGCGCTGTACAGCTTGCCCAGGTCGGCGCCGGACCAGAAGCGGTTCTCGAACTCGTCGGCTTCGCGGGTGGCCTGCTTGAACACGCGGGCCTTGCGGAAAATGATCACCCAGCTGACGAACGAGCCGACCAGCAGCAGCAGCACGATGATCTTCACCGGCAGGCTGGCCTTGGCCATCAGTTCGAGGTAGTTGATGCCGCCGCCGGTGGTGGCCTGGGCAAGGGTCTGTGTCGCGGCGTTGCTGACGTCGGCCGGCAGTGCCTCGGTGACCGTGGCCTGCAGGGCCAGGAGCGTTGCGATCATCCGTTGTTCCTCAGTGTTCGGATTCGGGGTGGAGGTGGGGTTGCAGCATGGCAAGGACGGCCTCGTCCATGCCACGCGGGCGGAAACTGGCCGCTTCCAGTGCGGCGATGCGGACCTGGGCCGACAGCAGCAGCTCGCCGTCGCGCAGGATCTGCTGGTCGAAGACCATGCTGGCCTTCTTCAGCTGGACCAGGCGGGCGCTCACCTGCAGGGTGTCATCCAGCCGTGCCGGCCTGATGAAATCCATCTGCATCGAACGCACTGCGAAGACCATCCCGTGCTCGGCGCGCATGCGCTCCTGGCCGTAGCCGAGCGCACGCATCCATTCGGTCCGGGCCCGTTCCATGAAGGCCACGTAGCGGGCGTGGTAGACCACGCCGCCTGCGTCGGTATCTTCCCAGTAAATGCGTGTCGGCCAACTGAATAGTGGCTCAACCGACATCGGGAACCTCCGCGAACAGGTCCTGCGGCGGGTTCTTCGGCTTCAGGCCCATGTGCCGGTAGGCCTTGTGGGTGGCCATGCGGCCGCGCGCGGTGCGCACCAGGAAGCCCTGCTGGATCAGGTACGGCTCGACCACGTCTTCCAGCGTGCCGCGCTCCTCGGACAGCGCCGCGGCCAGCGACTCGATCCCGACCGGGCCGCCATCGAAGTAGTCGACCAGGGTCTTGAGCAGGCGCCGGTCGAGCTCGTCGAAGCCTTCCGGATCAACCTTGAGCATCTTCATCGCGGCCTGCGCCACGGCCTCGTCGATGTGGCCGCCCGCCTTCACCTGCGCATAGTCGCGCACGCGGCGCAGCAGGCGGTTGGCGATACGCGGGGTGCCGCGCGCGCGGCGCGCGATCTCGCCGGCGCCATCGGCGGTGCAGTCGATGCCGAGGATGGTGGCCGAGCGGCGCACGATCCGGGTCAGCTCTTCGACGCTGTAGAACTCCAGCCGCTGGACGATGCCGAAGCGGTCGCGCAGCGGCGCGGTCAGCAGGCCGGCGCGGGTGGTGGCACCGATCAGGGTGAACGGCGGCAGGTCGATCTTGATCGAACGGGCCGCGGGGCCCTCACCGATCATGATGTCGATCTGGAAGTCTTCCATCGCCGGGTACAGCACTTCCTCGACCACCGGCGACAGGCGGTGGATCTCGTCCACGAACAGCACGTCGTGCGGCTGCAGGTTGGTCAGCAGTGCGGCGAGGTCGCCGGCCTTCTCGATCACCGGGCCGGAGGTCACCCGCAGGGCCACGCCCAGTTCGTTGGCGATGACGTGGCTGAGCGTGGTCTTGCCCAGGCCGGGCGGCCCGAAGATCAGCACGTGGTCGAGCGCGTCGCCACGCCCCTTGGCCGCTTCGATGTAGATCTCCATCTGCTCGCGCACCGGGGCCTGGCCGAGATAGTCGGCCAGGCGCTTGGGGCGGATGCTGGCGTCGGCGGCGTCATCCTCGCGGGTGGCGCCGGCGCCGATGATGCGGTCGTCGGTCATGTGTTGATTATGCGGCAAAAGTACGGGTTTCGGCCGGGCTGCGCCCGGCGCCCGCAGAGGCAACGGCAACATCCAGAGCAACAGCCGAAGCGGGCTTCCTGGGAAATGGCGGGGCGGGTCCGGTTGCGGGGGACGCCGTAAATACGTCCATGTAGGCTCGGTCGCGCCATCCATGGCGCTCACGCCCCCGCAACCGGACCCACCCCGCCTTCGACAGTTTCCTGCGGTCTGTCGGAACGGCGTTCTGCTTTGGTGGGGGCCGACCGTTGGTCGGCACGGTAGATCCACGCCATGCGTGGACGGATCTCTGGAGGTATCGACGGTGGAGATTAAATCTCCACCTGCGCGCCCAGCTCGACCAAACGGTTGCCGGGAATGCGGAAGAAGCCCGTGGCCGGCGCGGCGTTCCGGTGCATCAGCGCGAACAGCTTGTCGCGCCAGATCGGCATGCCGCGGTTGGCGGTGGCCACGATGGTTTCGCGGCTGGCGAAGAAGGTGGTGTCCATCGGGTCGAAGTAGATGCCACCGTGGTCGCACGAGCGCATCAGCGCCAGTGGCACGTCCGGGGTCTCCATGAAGCCGAAGCGCACGTAGACGCGGTAGAACTCGTCGCCCACCGATTCGATCTTCAGCCGCTGCCCTTCCATCGCATACGGGATCGGCAGGGTCTCCACGTGCAGGAACACGTTGCGCTCGTGCAGCACCTTGTTGTGCTTGAGGTTGTGCATCAGCGCATGCGGGGCCACGGTCGGGTCGGCGGTGAGGAACACTGCAGTGCCCGGCACGCGCACCGGCGGTGCCAGCATCAGCCCAGGCAGGAAGGTATCGAGGCGGATGCCGTCCTTGCGGATCTCATCGCGCAGCAGCTCGCGGCCACGGCGCCAGGTCCGCATCATGGTGAACAGGAAGATGCCCAGCACCACCGGGAACCAGGCGCCCTGCAGCAGCTTGGCACCGTTGGCGATGACGAAGCCGAGGTCGATGATGAAGAACACCACGCACAGCGGCAGCAGCCAGGCGCGCGCCTTCGGCCACAGCGAACGGGCCACCAGGGCCAGCAGCAGGGTGTCGATCAGCATGGTGGCCGACACCGAGATGCCGTAGGCCACCGCCAGGTTGGACGAGCTGCGGAAGGCCAGCACCAGGCCGATCACCATCACCGCGATGCCCCAGTTGATGCCTGGGATGTAGATCTGGCCGATGGTGTCGTGCGAGGTGTGCTTGATGCGCATGCGCGGGATGTAACCCAGCTGCATCGCCTGGCGCGAGACCGAGAACGCACCGGTGATGACCGACTGCGAGGCAATCACCGCCGCCATGGTGGCCAGGATGATCATCGGGTACAGCGCCCACGGCGGCACCGCCTCGAAGAACGGGTTTTTCAGCGCCTCGGGGTGGTTGAGCACCAGTGCGCCCTGCCCCAGGTAGTTCAGCACCAGGCACGGCAGCACGAAGAAATACCAGGCGTGGCGGATCGGTTTGGCGCCGAAGTGGCCCATGTCGGCGTAAAGCGCCTCGCCACCGGTCACCGCCAGCACCACTGCGCCGAGGATGAAGATCCCATGCCAGCTGTGCTCCATGAAGAAGCGGATCGCCCACCAGGGGTTGAACGCCTTGAGCACTTCCGGAGCATCGACGATGTTGTAGATGCCGATCGCCGCCAGCGAGATGAACCAGACCGAGGTGATGGGGCCGAAGGCCTTGCCGATCTTCTCGGTACCGAAGCGCTGCGCCGCAAACACCATCAACAGCACCACCACCGTGATCGGCACGATGAAGGCATGCAGGCCCGGCGCGGCCACCTCCAGGCCCTCCACCGCACCCAACACCGATATCGCCGGGGTGATCACGCCGTCGCCGAAGAACAGCGAGGCACCGAAAATGCCGAGGATGCCGACCACGTAGGCCGAGCGCGAGCCGTTGCGCAGCGTGCGCTGGGTCAACGCCATCAGCGCCATGATGCCGCCCTCGCCGTCGTTGTCGGCGCGCATGATGATGGTCACGTACTTCAGCGTGACCACGATGTTCAGCGCCCAGAACGCCAGCGACAGCACGCCCAGCACGGTGTCGTGGTCGCTGTTGAGCCCGTAGTGTGGCGAGAACGCCTCCTTCAGCGTGTACAGCGGGCTGGTACCGATATCGCCGAACACCACGCCGATCGCACCGATGATCAGCGCCATGCCTCCTGCTGGAGGGGCGTGACCGTGGCTGCCGGGGGCAGCTGCGTGCGGGGTTTGACTGCTGGACATGGGACTCCTGGCGACGCTCAGGCGGTTCGTTGAAGGAAAGGGACGCGGCTCAGCGCAGCGCCGACTGCAGCGCCTTGCGGATCACGGTGGCCACTTCGTCGCCTTCATTGAAGGCGTCGCGGGCCATGCGTGCCGCTTCGGCCGGCTTGTAGCCCAGCTGCTGCAGGGCCACGGTGGCATCGGACAGCGGGTCGGCCGGAGCCGGGCCGCTGCCGGTGGGCAGCGCGCCGCCGGCACCGAACTGGGCGGCACGGTCACGCAGTTCCAGCACCATGCGCTCGGCAGTCTTCTTGCCGATGCCGGGGATGCGGGTCAGCGCGGTGATGTCACCGGCCTGGACCATGCGCGCGAACTCCTCGACGGAAACGCCGGACAGCACCGCCAGCGCGATCTTCGCGCCAATGCCACTGACCTTCTGCACGTCGCGGAACAGGCGCCGCTCCCCCTCGCGCAGGAAGCCGTACAGCGAAACGCTGTCTTCCTTCTGCGCGTAGTGGGTGTACAGCGTGACCTCGCGGCCGAGCTCGGGCAGGTCGTAGAAGGTGCTCATCGGCGCCTCCAGTTCGTAGCCCACCCCGTTCACGTCCACCACCAGCCACGGCGGCGCCTTGTAGGCGACGATGCCGCGCAGTCGACCGATCATTGCGTGCAGCTCCTCATTTGCGGCCCCACGCCTGGCGGGCACTGAGCCCCAGGCGGTTGGCCGTTGCCCGTACGTGGGCATGGGTGATCGCCACCGCCAACGCGTCGGCCGCGTCGGCCTGCAGCTTGGTTTTCAGGTTGAGCATGAGCCCGACCATGTGTTGAACCTGTTGCTTTTCGGCGCCACCACGGCCAACCACGGCGAGCTTGATCTCGCTGGCGGCGTATTCGTGCACCGGCAGGTCGCGCAGCACCACGGCCGAGATCGCCGCGCCCCGGGCCTGGCCCAGCTTCAGCGCCGAATCGGGATTACGGGCCATGAACACCTTTTCAATGGCCACTTCCTGCGGCTGGTACTCGCGGCACAGGTCGGCCAGGCCCAGCACCAGCAGCTTCATGCGCTGCGGGAAGTCGTCGGCGCCCAGCAGCACCAATGGCTGGTGGTGCACGTAGGTGACGCGGCCGGCGGCATCGACATCGATGATGCCGACCCCGGTCCGCTGCGAACCGGGGTCGATGCCGAGGATGCGGGTCATGCTGCACTCCTGGCGGGGCGGAACGGGATGCGCTGGCAGGCGTAGGGGCTCATGACTGTCCGCGGTGACCGTTCAACGGCCCGCGCCCAGGCCGTCGAAGACGGCTCAGGCGTAGGCGTCGGCGCCGAGTTCGGCGTTGGAATACACGTCCTGCACGTCGTCCAGGTCTTCGAGCATGTCCAACAGCTTCTTGACCTGCAGGGCGACGTCGCCTTCAACCTTGATGTCGTTGTCCGCGCGGAAGGTGATCTCGGCGTGGTCGGCGACATGGCCGGCGGCGGCCATCGCATCCTTCACCGCGTTGAACGCGTCAGGGCTGGTGACCACATCGATCGAGCCGTCATCGGGGTAGACCACGATGTCATCGGCACCGGCCTCAATGGCCGCTTCGGTGATGGCTTCCTCGTCGGCCCCTGCGGCGAAGCTGAGCACGCCCAGGCGCTTGAACATGAAGGCCACCGAGCCCTCGGTGCCCATGTTGCCACCGCACTTGCTGAACGCATGGCGGACGTCGGCCACAGTGCGCACGCGATTGTCGGTCAGGCAGTCGACGATCACGGCCACGCCACCCGGGGCGTAGCCCTCGTAGCGGACTTCCTCGTAGTCGACGCCTTCCAGCTCACCGGTCGCCTTCTTGATGGCACGCTCGATCACGTCCTTGGACATGTTCACGGCCAGGCCCTTGTCCACGGCCACGCGCAGGCGCGGATTGTTGTTGGGGTCGCCTCCACCGCCGCGCGCGGCAACGCCGATCTCGCGGATGATCTTGGTGAAAATCTTGCCGCGCTTCGCGTCGGACGCGTTCTTGCGGGCTTCGATGGAGGGGCCTCTACCCATGGGTGCTACCGTCTGGCTGCTTCAGGATCAAGGCGCGGATTCTACCTGATCGGGCGCTGCAACCGTGTCTAGGCCCGTATTGTTGTAGAGCCGAGCCCATGCTCGGCCCAATGGGCCCGACGGAATGCAGCCGAGCATGGGCTCGGCTCTACAGGGCGGCCTGCCTCCCCCGCCCCTATGCTGCCGCCGCGTCGCGGCTGTGGTCGAACTTGCCATGGCGCAGGAAATGCGCGGTCTGCCGCGCGGCGTCGGGCGACACCACCAGGCCGCTGTGGCTGGTGCGGACCACGCAATGGTCGGCCAGGCCCGGCAGCCGGGTCTCGGCCAGTGCCACGGTGCCATCGGAGGCATCGTCGATGGCACCCAGCAGGCTGCCCAGCCCGTGCGGCACCGAGCCAGCAATCAGGCCAACCTCGGCCCTGCCCTGCCAGTCCGGCAGGCCATCGAGCAGCAGCTCGCTGCTGCGTCCCAGCGCCAGGCCCCAGCCGTGCTCGGACAACGAGCGTGCGGTGCCACTGCCGCGCAGCGGTGAACCCAGGCAGACCACCCGCTGCACCGGCAGCTGCGGATTGCGCCGCAGCGCTTCCAGCGCCAGCAACCCGCCCAGGCTGTGGCCGACCAGCGACAACGGCCCGGCGTCGGCTAACCGTTCCAGCAGCTGGGGCACCGCCACGTCGGGACCACCGAACACCGAGGAGTAACCGAACGCATGCACCTGGAAACCACGCGCGCGCAGGCGCCAGGCCAGCGGCCCGACCCAGGCGCGGGCATTCCAGATGCCATGCAGCAGCAATACGGGGGGAGTCATGCAAACAGCCTGGCGGTCAGCGGGGCAGGAACGTGAGGTGATTGAACACGCGCGCGCAGCAAGCGGCGGTGAACGTCAGGCCGCGCGCGGTGCGCGGCGCAGGATGAATTCCAGATCGTTGGTATCGCCAACCGGGAACAGGTACTCGCCGGCCTTCTCGAAACCATAGCGGGCGTAGAAGCGTTGCGCGCCGAAGTTCTCCGACCACACGCCCAGCCACAGCGTGCGCGGGCCTTCGCGCTCCAGCCAGGCCAGCGCGGTTTCCAGCAGGCGGCTACCCCAGCCGCAGCTCTGCTGCGTCTTGATCAGGTACAGGCGCTTGAGTTCGCCGTCACCGGGTTTCACATCCGGATGCGGCAGGCCACAGGGGCCGGCGGCGGCATGGCCGACCGCCTCCCCATCCAGTTCCAGCAGCCACACCGCGTAATCGGGATGGGCCAGGATCACGCGCTGGCGCTCGAGCGTGTAGGCCTCCTCCAGGAAGGCCTGCAGGTCCTGCGGCGGGTACAGATGGCCGAAGGTTTCGGTGAACGTGCGGGCGGCCAGCGCCGACAGGGTCGGCGCATCGTCCACAGTGGCGCGGCGGATCGAATACATGCAGGAAGTTGACGCCAGGGCGAAGCGGGGGTCAAGCCTTTTCAGGCGACTCCGCTTCTTCTTCCTCGTCCTCTTCCTCGTACTCTTCTTCGTCCTCGTCGTCTTCTTCCTCGCCTTCCTCGTCCTCGTCGTACTCTTCCTCTTCGTCGTCCTCGTAATCCTCGACGCCGAAGTCTTCACCGTCCCAACGGCCTTCGCCGTCGGCGACGAAGGTCAGGGCCATTGCCGCCGGGTTGGTACCGACGCGGACCAGCCAACCACCGAACACACGTGCACGCTCGGTGACCAGGTTGGCCTCGGAGCCTTCATTGCCCAGCTTTTCCCACTCCAGCGAAAACGCAAACTCGGTCATTGCCTGGATCTCCTGATCAGTTGGTCTTGGGGCGAACCTGGATGTGCACTTCGGCCAGCTGCGCGTCGACGATCGGCGACGGCGCGTCGGTCATCAGATCCTGTGCACCGGTGGTCTTGGGGAACGGGATGACGTCGCGGATCGATTCGGTGCCGGCCATCAGCGCGGCGATGCGATCGATGCCAAAGGCGATGCCACCGTGCGGTGGCGCGCCGTAGTTCAGCGCGTCGAGCAGGAAGCCGAACTTGGCGCGGGCTTCTTCGGCACCGATGCCGAGCAGCTCGAACACTGCGCTCTGCATGTCCGGACGGTGGATACGGATCGAACCGCCGCCGATTTCATTGCCGTTGAGCACCATGTCGTAACCGCGCGAGACGGCGGTACGGGCGTTGGCGCGCAGATCGGCGATGTCATCCACGGCCGGTGCGGTGAAGGGGTGATGCAGCGCGACGTAGCGCTGTTCTTCCTCGTCCCATTCGAACATCGGGAAGTCGGTGACCCACAGCGGCGCCCAGCCATCGGCGATCAGGCCGAAGTCCTTGCCAGCCTTCAGGCGCAGCGCGCCCATGAAGTCGGAGACCTTGTTGTAGCCGCCAGCGCCGAAGAACACGATGTCGCCGTTGCCGGCGCCAACATGGGCCACCAGCGCAGCGAAGGAGGCCTCGCTGAAGAACTTCTGGATCGGCGAGCTGATTTCGCCGTTGTCGGCGATCTTGATGTAGGCCAGGCCCTTGGCGCCGTACTTGGCGGCATGCGCGGCGTACTCGTCGATCTGCTTGCGGCTCAGCGCTGCACCGCCCGGGATGCGCAGCGCGGCGACGCGGCCTTCGGCATCGTTGGCCGGGCCGGTGAACACCGGGAACTCGCTGTCCTTGACCAGCTCAGCCACGTCGACCAGCTCCAGCGCGATGCGCAGGTCCGGCTTGTCCGAACCGTAGCGACGCATCGCCTCGGCCCAGGTCATGCGCGGGAAGCTGGCATCCAGCTGGACGTCGACCACTTCCTTGAAGATGGCGCGGATCATGTCTTCGACGAAGTCCTGCACGTCGCGCTCGCGCACGAAGGCGAATTCCATGTCCAGCTGGGTGAACTCCAGCTGGCGATCGGCACGCAGCGCTTCGTCGCGGAAGCAGCGCGCGATCTGGTAGTAGCGGTCGAAGCCGGCCACCATCAGGATCTGCTTGAACAGCTGCGGGCTCTGCGGCAGGGCGTAGAACTCGCCCGGGTGCATGCGCGCCGGCACCAGGAAGTCGCGCGCGCCTTCCGGGGTGGCCTTGGTCAGGATCGGGGTTTCGATGTCCTGGAAGCCCTTCTCGTCCAGGTGGCGGCGCAGGGCCTGCACCAGCTTGATGCGGGTGCGCTGCATGCGCTGCATTTCCGGACGGCGCAGGTCCAGGTAGCGGTACTTCAGGCGGGTTTCCTCGCCCGGGTTCTCGTGGGCGTGGAACGGCAGCGGCGCGGCCTTGTTCAGCACAGTGATGGCAGTGGCGATCACTTCCACCTTGCCGGTGCGCATCTTGTCGTTCACCGCGTGGCGGGCGCGCACGACGCCCTCCACCTGCAGCACGTCTTCGTAGCCCAGCGAAGCCGCCACGGCGAACACTTCGGCGTTGTCGACCTCCACGGTCACCTGCACGATGCCTTCATGATCGCGGAGATCAATGAAGCAGACGCCGCCCTGGTTACGGGCCACGTCGGTCCAACCGGCGAGGGTGACAGTCTGGCCAATCAGGGTCTCGTCGACCAGGCCGCAGAAGTGGGTACGCATTGGGGGAAGCTCCGCTGGAGAACGCCGGCACCGGATGGGGGCCGGAAAGCCTCGTATTCTGCGGCCGAGGCCCCGGCCGGGGCAAATCCGGCCAGTCACACCGGCTTGATCATCCCCCTCCCTATAGTCAGGCACCTGCCACCGTATGGGATGCCGCCATGAATCCGCTGTCCCTGGCCCGCCTGGCCGTGACCCTGAGCCTGGGCACCATCGCCACGCTCGCCCTGCCCTCCGCCCCGGCCGCCGCGCAAAGCGGGGTGATCCGTTGCGAGAGCCAGAACAACCGAGAACGCGTGTGCAACACAGGCTGGCGCAATGCGCAGCTGGTCCGCCAGCTCTCCGGCAGCGCCTGCGACGAGGGCCGCACCTGGGGCAGCCGCAATGGCAGCATCTGGGTCACCAATGGCTGCCGCGCCGAATTCGTCGAGGCCCGTGGTGGCTGGGGCGGCGGCAACGGCGGTGGCTGGGGCGGCAGCAATGGCCGGCCCGGCGAAACCATCCGCTGTGAGAGCCAGAACAATCGCGAACGCAGCTGCCCGGTCGGCTGGCGCAATGCCCGCCTGGTCCGCCAGCTGTCCGGCAGCCCCTGCGACGAAGGCCGTACCTGGGGAGTGCGCAACGGCGCGGTGTGGGTCAGCAACGGCTGCCGCGCCGAATTCGCCGAAGCTCGCGGATGGGGTGGCGGCGGGGGCGGTGGCTGGGGCGGCGGCAACAGCAACTACTCCATCACCTGCAGCAGCAACAACAACCGCACGCAGAACTGTGACTGGGATGAGCGCCAGGGCCGGCCGGTGCTGCAGCAGCAGCTGTCCGGCAGCGCCTGCCAGGAGGGCCGCAGCTGGGGCTACGCACGGGGCCAGGTGTGGGTGAGCAACGGTTGCCGGGCGCGCTTCGGTACGCGTTGAGTTGCGGCGTCGGATCCCTGGCCAGCGGCCGGGGCTCTGACCCGACCAGGTATCCCGCTTCCACGCATGGCGCGGATCTACTGGGGGTCTTTCCGGGGGCGGAGCGCTTTACAGGAGGCATCCGACCCCGCGATCACGGTGCGGGCGCTTTGTCGTCACCCCACGGCGGCGGCGGCAGATCGACCGGCTTGCTCAGGTCGAACTTCACGCGGAAGCGGCGGCCGTCCGGGCGGCCCAGCTCGTAGACGAAGGTCTGGTCGGGGTCGATCTCCATCGCCCAGGTGTTGTGCGTGGAGGCCAGCATGTCGGCACGACGGAACATCGCCACCGAATCGGAGTCGGCCGGGAACTGCTGGCGCTCGGCGGTGCCCGGTGGCGTGCTGTCGCCGCCATAGAGGGTGATCGCATCCGCGCTGCCATCCTGATGGCGATGATCGTGCTTCAGGCGCAGGCCGTTTTCGGTGCGGGTCAGCACCCAGGTGCGCGAGTGGTCATCCCCCACATGGAAGGGAATCCGCAATTCATGGGCAGGATCGGCACAGCCGCGCACATGCATGACCAGGCGCTGCCCGGCGAACGGGTCCTTGCCGGTCGGCGCCGGCGTGTCCTCCACCACCCGGCCTTCAAAGGCCTGGCCGCAATGCGCGGCGATGGCGGCCATGAAGGCATCGGCCGGTGCGGTCGCCAGATCATGGGCGACCGTATCGGAACGCTGCGAGCAGGCAGCGAGGCTGAGCAGGAGGGCGGAAGCGGCAACAACGGCAGGCAGTCTCATGCCCCAACCCTAACGACCCGGGCCGGTGCGCGCAAACCGCGCTGACCGGCCACGTCACGTCAGGGGTGCAGCCAGACCTCGCAACCGCCCACGTCCTGCTTCTGGCCACCGGCGGCATAGCGGCGGGTGATCTCGGCCAGCCATTGCACGCGCCCGGGGCTGCTGCCCACCTGGTTGGGGCAGTTGACCAGCGCGGCCAGCGGCAGTCCCCCCAGTGCTGCGTCATCTGCAGCCAGCGATGCGAGCACGTCGTCCGATGCCCAGTCCGGAATCATCACGGCACGGCGGCCGGAGAAATACGGCAGCTCGGAGGACCAGTCCTGACCGAACGCGACCACCACGCCCTGCGCCGGGGTGCCGGTCCGGATGGCCTCGGCGATCTGCGAAACCGGTGTCGGCTCGCGCGCTTCCTTGATGTCCTTCAGAGACTTCACCAGGCCAAAGCCCACCGACAGCACGCACAGGAAGATCGCCAGCGCAACGCCACGGCGCGGCTTGCCCGCCGCTTCGGCCGCCAGCACCGTCGACCACAGCACCAGGCCGATGATCGACGTGGCGAACACGATATTGGCCGCCTGGTAGTAGGGATGGGCGATGTGCAGGTTGGTGAAGACCAGGAACGGCGCCAGGTAGGCCAGCAGCAGGATCCCCACCGCCGTGCGCGTGCGCTTCTGCCACAGCCCGGCGATGACGAAGACCAGGAAGATCCAGTTGGAGCCGATCGCACCGGAGAAGCGCTTCTTGAACACCGTGCCCCACCAGGTAGCCGGATCCAGGCGCTGCTGCAGGGTGCCGAAATTCCAGGTGGACAGTGCATCGGAGGTGATCTGCCGGCCCAGCGCCGACTGCGCCTTCAGCGCATCGGCATGCTGCAGCCACAGGCTGAGCGTGGCCAGCGCGGCAAGCGCGGACAGACCACCCCAGAACAGCAGCTGCCAATGCTGCTGCAGCCACTGCGGGCGCCAGCCGTGCTCGTGCAGGGCCAGCCACAGGAAGGCCAGCGCAACGAACGCGGCAAAGCCGAAGAACGAGGTGACCTTGATGGCCGCCGACAGCACCGCCGCGACGATGGCGACCAGGCCCACCCACACGCGCGGCTGGCTGCGCAGGCGTGCCATCGCCCAGACAAAGAGCAGGCCGAAGAACACCGCGCTGGACTCCATCATCACCGAGCGCCCCCAGAACTGCGCGTACGGCGAGACGGCAAAGGCGCCGGCCACGCACAGCGCCAGCGTGCGGTCAGGGCGCCATGCCAGCAGCGTGCGGTAGACCAGCCAGACGCAGCCGACATGGAAAGCAGTGGAGACCAGCCGCCCGCTGTTGTCCGCACTCATGCCGGTGAGGCTGGACAGCAACGCCGCCAACCACTGGTAGAACGGGAACTCGAAGGGAATCGACCAGGGCGCGCCCAGCACCGGGGTCACGTAGTCCAGCCAGGGCCCGCCACGTAGCAACCAGTCGATCGACAGGGCAGTCTGCGTCTGCCGGAAACCGGAGGCATCGACCGGGGGCATCGACCAGCTGCAGCCCAGCAGGACCAGCAGCGCGATTGCCGAAAACCACAACAGGATCTTGCCCGGCAACAGGCTGCGGTCTGGGTTGCTTTCCTGGGTCACGCCTGTTGCTCCTGGCTGTGGCCGCCCACGGCAGGGCGCGCTTCACGGGCGCGCAGTGTCTGTGTTGACGCGCGGGAGTGCAAGCCGCTGTACGCGGCTGCGGCTCAGCCCAGCGGTGGCAGCGGCGCCTTCGGCGGCTCGGCCTGGCTGACTTCGGTGGCCGCGACCGGTGCGGCCTCGCCCTCGCCCGCCGGTTCCTGCTCCACCGGATCGACGTCGAACGGCGTGCGGAACACCAGCGACGGCAGCAGCGTGGTCAGCGCGGCGTACAGCAGCAGCGCGCCGAACAGCACTGCGGGTATCTGGAAGCGCTCGCGCATGATCGCCGCCAGCACCAGGGTGAAGATCAGGGTCGGGGCCAGCGCCAGCGAGACCCGCAGGCTGCTGCGGAAGCTCTCGCCGAACATCACCCGGCGCTGCAGCCAGACCACGCCGATGCGCAGCGGCAGCACCACCAGGGTGATCACGATGCCCAGCCCCAGCGCCTCGAAGCTCAACGCTTCGCTGGGCACCTTGGTGCCCGCGTTGAAGAAGTAGAACGGCACGAAGAACGAGGCGAACAGACGCAGCGCGTGCAGGTTCTCGTGCGAGGCCAGCAGCGGCATGCGCTGGTGCAGCAGGCGCGCGACCAGGCCGGCGATGAATGCCCCCACCAGGTAGTACACACCCAGCAGGTAGGTGATGTAAGCCGCCACCATGCCGACCATCACCAGCAGCGAGAACTCCGAGCCCGGCGCGTGCGGCGCCACCCAGCGGCCCAGCGCGATGAACAGCAGCGGCAGGCCGACCATCATCGCCAGCAGCGCCAGGCTGGACAGCGCCATGTGGCCCGGATCGCCGGCCTGCAGCACGATGAACAAGGCAGCCAGCGCCAGCAGCTCACCGGCGATGGCCTTGCTGGTCACCCAGAACCGTTCGTCCTCACTCAGGCCCAGCCGCGACAGCGAGTCCATGATGAAACCGGTGGAGGGCGTCAGCAGCGCCAACGCCAGCAGCCCGGCGGCCTGCCACGGCAATCCTGCGTAACGCCAGGCCAACCAGCCGACGCCGAACAGCGTGCCGGTACGGATGACCAGATGTGCCAGCAGCGGCCACATACCCCGGCGCAGCGCCTGCAGATCCACTTCCAGGCCGGCGAACAGGAACAGCGAGGAAATGCCCAGGGTGGCCAGCAGTCCGATCACCGCATCATGTGCCTGATCCCCCAGCCAGAGCATGCCGATGATGCCGAACAGCAGGCAGGTCAACGGGGCAGGCAGGCTGAAACGCTGCAACGCGCGTGGGATCACCAGCAGCGCGAAGATCAGCAACAGGTAGATCAGTTCATGGCTCATGGGGTCTTCCGTGGGGTTGGAACGCGCGCAGGATGCGCGCGCTGAACCGATCCGGCAAGCCATTTTCGAATGACCCCGGTTACCTCATCCGATCATCGCGTCGGCCAGCGCCCCCACCCGTGCAAGCACCGCTGCGCGCTGATCGTCATCGACCGACGCGCCCTGCAGATAGGCAGTGACCACCCACGCTGCGCCGCCCGCATGCGGCCACAGCACGGCAATGTCGTTGCGCGTGTCATCACCGTTGCTGCCGGTCTTGTCCCCCACCCGCCAGCGCTTGCCCAGCCCGGCGCGCAGGCAGGCATCGCCGGTCTGGTTGTCGATGAGCCAATCAGTGAACTGCTGGCGCGATGCCGGCTGCAGGCCATTGCCCACCGCGAAGCGGGCCAAGCTGGTGGCCATCGCGGCCGGGCTGGTGGTATCGCGCGGATCTCCCTTCGCGAACAGATTCACGTCCGGCTCGTTGCGGTCATTGCGGGTAACGCTGTCGCCCTGCCCGCGCAGGAATGCAGTCAGCGCCGACGGCCCGCCCACCACCTCCAGCAGCAGGTTGGCCGCCGTGTTGTCGCTGGTGGTCAGCGTGCCCCGGCACAGGTCGCGCACCGTCAGGTCCTTGCCCACATGGCGGCGCGCCACCGGGGCGTAGGACAGCAGATCCTTTTCGGCGATGGGCACACGTGTGTCGAGCGAAACGCGGCCTGCATCGGCAAGGCTCAGCACATGGGCAACCAGCATCGACTTGAACGTGCTGCACATCGGGAAGCGCTCGTCCTGACGATGTCCGCCGATGCGACGGCCGTTACCGGTGTTCAGCACGGTGACGCCCAGACGGCCACCGCTGGCCTTCTCCAGCGCGGCGAAATCGGCGGCGCCGGCAATGGCGGCGTTCGCGGCGGTTATGCCAGACGAGGCGGAAACCGGTTGCGCCAGCGCCGGGGCAAGCAGCGAGGACGCAACGGCAGCACCACTGAACTGCAGGAATCGGCGACGGGCGAGCATAGGGGTTCTCCTGGTGACCGCTCGATTATTGGCGCTTCCCCTGCAGCCGACCAGCGCGAAGAATAATGGCAAGCCATAAGTTGAACTCATGCCTGTCGTAATCAACTTGTTGAGATTTACGAAATTCCTTATTGAACGGTAGGATCAGCCATCACCCTGGCTCACGGCTTTCCGATGCTGCACCCGACCCTGCCGCTCAACGCGCTGCGTGCTTTTGAAGCCGCCGCCCGCCATCAGAACTTCACCCGTGCCGCGCTCGAGTTGTGCGTCAGCCAGGCCGCGCTGAGCCACCAGATCCGGGGCCTGGAAGACCGGCTCGGCATCCGCCTGTTCCATCGCCTGCCGCGCGGCGTGGCGCTGACCGATGAAGGCGCAGCACTGTATCCGGTGCTCAACGAATCGTTCGAACGCATCTCGGCCAGCATCGCGCGCTACACCGGCGGGCCCGCCCGCGAAGTGCTGACGCTGGGGGTGGTCGGCACCTTCGCCACCGGTTGGCTGCTGCCACGGCTGGCCGCATTCGAGGCCGCGCATCCGGACATCGAGCTGCGCCTGCAGACCCACAACAACCGCATCGACCTGGCCGGCGAGGGGCTGGATCTGGCCATCCGCTTCGGTGATGGCGACTGGCAGGGCCAGGCCTGCACGGCGATCCTCAATGCGCCCTTCGCGCCGCTGTGCGCCCCGGCATTGGCGCGGCGGCTGAAGCAGCCGCGCGACCTGGCCACGCTGCCGTTGCTGCGTTCCTATCGCAGCGACGAATGGCCGCGCTGGCTGCAGGCGGCCGGCGTCAGCGGCGTGGAAGCACGTGGGCCGGTGTTCGATTCCTCGCTGACGGTGGCGATGGCCGCCGCCGGCGGTGCCGGCGTGGCCTTGCTGCCGCTGCGCATGTTCGAGCAGGAACTGGCCGAAGGCCGCCTGCTGCAGCCGTTCGGCACCACGCTGGAGCTGGGCCGATACTGGCTGACGCGGCTACGTTCGCGCGCCGAGCGCGAGCCGGCCAAGCGCTTCCGCGAGTGGCTGCAGGCGCAGGGCGCGTAGGCAGTGCCGGCCGCTGGCCGGCAATCCCTTGATCGTTGTGGGCGCATCGCGCTGCCGGCCAGCGGCCGGCACTACCGGTCAGGACTCGAGCAGTTCCATCCAGGCCGCTTCGGCCTTTTCCAGCTGCGCGGCAGCGGTTTCCCGATCGCGGCCGATCACCGCCATGCGGCTGGCATCGGCATAGTTGGCCGGGTCGGCGAGTTGGCGGTCCAGCTCGGCCAGCACACCTTCCAGCTCGGCCACCTTGGCCTCGGCGGCGGCCAGCTTGTGCGGGTTCACGGGCTTTTTCTGCACCACCTGTGCCACCGGGGCGGTCTTGACCACCACCGGCTCTTCCACCTGCTCCATGCGGGCCTTCGTGCCCTGCGCCTGCGGACGGGTGCGCAGCCACGCGGCGTATGCATCCAGGTCACCGTCGAACGGCTCGACCACGCCATCGGCCACGCGCCAGTAGGTATCGCAGACCAGGCCGATCAGGTGGCGGTCATGCGAGACCATCACGATCGCGCCTTCGAAGGTGGCCAGCGCTTCGGCCAGCGCTTCGCGCATTTCCAGGTCAAGGTGGTTGGTCGGTTCGTCCAGCAGCAGCACGTTCGGCTGCTGCCAGGCGATCAGCGCCAGCGCCAGGCGCGCGCGCTCGCCACCGGAGAAACCATCGACCGGCTCGAACGCACGGTCGCCCGGGAAATTCCACTTGCCAAGGAAATCGCGGAACGACTGGTTCGGCGCATCCGGGGCAATCTCGCGGAAGTGCTCCATCGGCGACTGGCCTTCGTGCAGCGACTCCACCGTGTGCTGGGCGAAGTAGCCGATCTTCAGGTCCGGGTGCGCCATGCGCTCACCGACGATCGGCGCCAGTTCACCCACCAGGGTCTTCACCAGGGTGGTCTTGCCGGCGCCGTTCGGGCCGAGCAGGCCAATGCGCTGGCCCGCTTCCAGGCCGAATCCGACGTTGTGCAGGATCACCGCGTCCTGGCCATAGCCAGCCTCGACGTGATTCAGGCGGATCAGCGAGAACGGCAGCTTGGCCGGCGGCGCGAACTCGATGCGGAACTCGCGTTCGGCGCGCACCGCTTCGGTGCCGGCCAGCTTGGCCAGGCGCTTCATGCGGCTCTGCGCCTGCGCGGCCTTGCTGGCCTGCGCCTTGAAGCGGTCGATGAAACTCTGCAGGTGGGCACGCTCGGCCTGCTCCTTCTCGTGCGCGATCTGCTGCTGGCGCAGCTGTTCGGCGCGCTGGCGCTCGAAATCGGTGTAGCCGCCCGGGTAGAGCTTGGCGCCGCCGCCGTGCAGGTGCAGGGTGTGGGTGGCCACGTTGTCGAGGAACTCGCGGTCATGCGAGATCAGCAGCAGGGTGCCCGGGTACTTCAGCAGCCACTGTTCCAGCCAGTACACCGCGTCCAGATCGAGGTGGTTGGTCGGTTCGTCGAGCAGCAGCAGGTCGCTGGGCATCATCAGCGCGCGGGCCAGGTTCAGGCGCACGCGCCAGCCACCGGAGAACGAGGACACCGCGCGGTGGTGGGTCTCGGCCGGGAAGCCGAGGCCGTGCAGCAGCTTGCCGGCGCGCGCTTCGGCGTCGTAGGCGCCCATCTCGGCCATCTTCGTGTGTGCGTTGGCCACCGCCTCCCAGTCTTCGCGGGCGGTTGCCTCGGCCTCTTCGGCCAGCACCGCGGCCACCTCGGTATCGCCGCCCAGCACGAAGCTCAGCGCCGGGTCCGGCAGCGACGGGGTTTCCTGGGCGACGCTGGCGATACGGACCTTGCCGGGCAGGTCGACGTCACCCTTGTCGGCCTCCAGTTCGCCCTTCACCGCCGCGAACAGGCTGGATTTGCCAGCACCGTTGCGGCCGACCACACCTACCCGGTAACCGGCGTGCAGGGTCAGGTCGACATTGGACAACAGCAGCCGCTCGCCGCGGCGCAAGGCGAAATTACGAAGGGAGATCATCGGGGAAGGGGTCCATATAACCGGATGGAATGTGCTGGTGAGCACTGTTCCTGCGACGCAATTCTAGCGTTAACGAATACTTGACGCGTCCCGGGATGCGCAGTGGCCGACGTTCCTCTCTCCCACGTCCTCGCCGCGCGCGTCCCGGGTCTCCTCCCCGCCGATGCCTGTCCGGGCTAAATGGTTGCTGCTGCAACGTTTTTTCCGATGACCGGCATTTGACAGGCACTGAATATCCCGTTAATTGCTGTATTGCGCACCGCAACAACCGCCGTCCGCCTCACCCCCGTGATGTCGATTCCGGTGCCGCCCCCGCCAACCGGAGCCCATCCCGATGACCCGCAAGACCAGCCTGATCGCCGCCGCCGTCGCTGTCGCACTCGGTGGCTCTCCGTTCGTCGCCGCCGCCCAGCAGGCCGGCACCGCCGCCAACACCCTGGACACCGTGATCGTCACCGGCACCCGCGTGGCCGACCGCACCGTCGCCGAATCGCAGTCGCCGATCGACATCATCACCCCCGAAGCGCTGCAGTCCACCGGCACCAGCGAACTGGCCACCGCCCTTTCACGCGCCCTGCCCTCACTGAACTTCCCGCGCCCGGCACTGACCGACGGCACCAGCGGCGTGCGCCCGGCGCAACTGCGCGGCCTGTCGCCGGACCAGGTGCTGGTGCTGGTCAACGGCAAGCGCCGCCACACCTCAGCGATGATCAACGTCAACGGCAGCATCGGTCGTGGCTCGTCAGCGGTGGACATCAACGCGATCCCGATCGCCGCGATCGAGCGCGTGGAAGTGCTGCGCGACGGCGCGTCGGCGCAGTACGGCTCGGACGCTATTGCCGGCGTCATCAACATCGTGCTCAAGGGCAGCGGCAGTGGCGGCAGCCTGGCCGTGGACTACGGCCAGTACTCCGCCGGCGACGGCAACAAGTACCAGCTTTCCGGCGATACCGGCGTCGAGTTCGGCAACGGCCGTGGCCGCGTGCACGTGGCCGGCCAGATCAGCCAGCAGGATGAAAGCAACCGCGCCGGGCCGTACCGCGGCACCACGCCGAACACCGGCAACTTCCCCAGCATCGGCCAGAAGACCTTCATCGTCGGCGACCCGCGCGTGGATGCCACTGCTGCGTCGGCCAACGCCAGCTTCGACTTCAGCGACCACGTGACCGGCTACGCCAGCGCGCTGCTCAGCAATCGCGACATCACCTCGTTTGCGTTCTACCGTTCGCGCAACCACAGCGGGCAGAGCGCGCTGCTGGCGCAGACCTATCCGGACGGCTACGTGCCGGAGATCAACCAGTATTCCAAGGACCGCTCGCTGGTGGCCGGGGTCAAGGGCAACACCGACAGCGGCTGGACCTGGGACCTGAGCCTGAACCACGGCGAGAACACCCTCGATTTCCACACCCGCAACAGCATCAACTACAGCCTCGGTGCGACCAGCCCGCGCTCGTTCTACGACGGCACGCTGAAGTACCAGCAGGACATCTTCAACGCCGACCTGACCAAGTCGCTGGACTGGGGCCTTGCCTACCCGGTCACGCTGTCCTTCGGCGGTGAGTACCGCAAGGAGAAGTGGGACCAGAACCCGGGCGAACTGAACTCGTACACCGGCAGCGGCGCGCAGGGCTTCGCCGGCTTCACCCCGACCAATGAAGTGCATGCCGACCGCCACAACTACGCTGTCTATGCGGGCCTGGAAGCGGACCTGACCGAGAAGTTCTCGGCCGGCATCACCGGCCGCTACGAGGACTACTCGGACTTCGGCGACCGCTTCTCCGGCAAGCTGTCGGCGCGCTATGCGTTCACCGACAAGGTCGCGCTGCGTGCCACCGCCTCCAGCGGCTTCCGTGCACCGTCGCTGGCGCAGCAGGGCTACCAGGCGGTCACCAGCCAGTTCCTCAACGGCGTGTTCGTCGAGCGCGGCACCTTCCCGACCACCAGCCCGGCCGCGCAGGCACTGGGCGCCTCGCCGCTGAAGGCCGAGACCTCCACCTCCTACAGCCTGGGCCTGGTACTGCAGCCGGTCGACCGCCTGTACATCACCGTCGATGCGTACCAGATCGACATCGATGACCGCATCGCGCTGTCGTCCAGCATCACTACCAACGCGGCCTCCAGTGCGCTGCTGGCCGGGTTGGGCCTGCCGCAGGTGACTGCGTTCTCGTACTTCACCAACGGCCTGGATACGCGCACCCGTGGCGTCGACTTCGTGTCCAGCTACACGGTGCCGTTCAGCGCCAGCAGCCTGGAGCTGACCGCCGCCTACAGCTACAACGACACCGAAGTGCGCCGTGTCGGCGGCACTCCGGCGGCGTTCGGCACCCTGGGCCTGACCCAGTCGCTGATCGGCCGTGATGAGATCGGTCGCATCGAGGACAGCTACCCGCGCGACAAGGCGATCCTGAGCGGCACCTGGCGTTCGGACCACTGGGAACTGGGCCTGGCCGCAACCCGCTACGGCAAGTTCACCGTGCGCAACTCGGCGACCGCGCTGCGCGACCAGACCTACGGCGATGCCTGGGTGGTGGATGCCTCGGCCAGCTACAAGCCGAGCAGCAACTGGACCCTGACCGTGGGCGCCGACAACCTGCTGGACAAGTACCCGGACCGCACCGAAGACCTGCAGAACTCCACCTTCGGCATGCTGCCGTACAGCAACTACTCGCCGTTCGGCTTCAACGGCGCGTATGTGTACGGGCGGATCAAGTACACCTGGTAAGCGGTAATGGCGGCGCCGTGCCCTGCCCGGCGCTGCTCCACACACCCGCCGGCGATCTCGGGGCAGGCGCGGTCCTGACCGTATACCGTTGCCAGCTCCTGCACCTGGTCTCCAGGCTGTGCTCTGTTGCACGCGCCTCATAGGCCGTCCCGTGCATAATCAGCGGACCAACGAAGGAGCCGCTCCGTGACGAGAGCCTGCATCACTCGCCGCCATGTGTACGCTGCGCTCGCGTGGGTTGCGCTGGCGGCCCCCCTGTCAGGGTGTTCAGGAGATCACGTGAAACCCAGCTATTCCAAATCGAGCCTTGAGCCGGTCGTCGTCACCCAGCTCTCCGCGTCGAAGCTCCAGGTCCAGTTCAATGAACCGATGGAAAGCATGTATTACGCGGCAGGGATGAGCTATGTCGTGGAAGGGGACACCATGAAAGTCGTTGTCGATCGCTGTCCCATATCCGGCCAATGCACAACCATGCTGCGGCGCGACGTGAAGCCCGGACCTGCTGGCCCGGCCCGTCAGGAAATTCCCTTGATGGCGCCGCGCGTGGTGATGCTGTACGCCGATGGCGAAACACAGATTTTTCCGTAAGGGCATCCCATGAGCGACAAGGTCGTCCTCGGCATCCATAGTCACGTAGACCCCAATACACAGGGGTCGTTCAATCAGTTCGTGGACGGCCACGCCTGGATCTCGGTGACGCGAAACGGCCATACGACGTTCCATGGCCTGTGGCCAGACAACCATCCACTCGTTGAGGACAATGGCCCAGGTTCGGACATCCGCGAAGGCATGGAAGCCCGGGCCACATCTTCGGCCTCACGCTATTACGAATTGACTCCCGAGCAGGTCAAGCGACTTGACCAGGCCTTGGGCGAAAATGTCACCTGGTCATATGGCAATACCTGCGCATCGTGGGCGACCAGTACCGTGAACAAGGTTACTGGGCAGTCCCTGGATGCAGGCGAACTGCTGTTCACCGATACGCCGCGGGAGCTGATCGAGTCCATTCGCAAGGCAGAGCGCGTGCGGCCCACCAGTCCTTCGCAGCCGCAACCGGCAACCGAACGGCCGGAAACCAGCATCCCATCGCTGAGCGATGCCTCGGCATCGCTTCACCAGCAGGCACTCGCCGGCGTCCATGCGCTGGACGCATCGCTGGGTCGCACATCTGATGAATCCAGCCAACGCATCGCGGCCAGCCTCACCCAACTTGCCCGGGCACTAGGTCTGGAACGGATCGACCATGTGGTATTGGGCTTGCCGACTGGTCAGCCCCCAAGGCCGGAGAACATCTTCGTCATTCAAGGAGCCTTGGATGACCCGGGCCATCTGCGTGCCCCCATCAACATTGAAACGGCCCTTCAGCCATCCGTTGCGGAGTCGCTGCGGCAGATTCATCAGTTGGACAAGCAGTTGGCCGCCTCGCCGCAGCAGGCCGAGCCTGCCCTTGAAGAGACCCAGCGCCGGCAGATGGTGTGATCATCGACGGCTACGCCTGGAGCCCCCATAGGTAGGCTCCATTCGGCCCGTCAGGGCCTGCCATCTCTCAACAAGGCTTGATATCTCGCCCGTACAAGCCGCCCACGCAACGATCCGATACGCTGGACGGGTTTGCCGTATCTGGCCTCATCGGTGAAAATCGGGGCACCCCCGATTTCCTGCGAGTGCCGATGCACCATGACACCGACCTGATCAACATCGTGGCCGTTGGCCTGGGGCTCGCCTTCATCTTCGGCGCGCTGGCCAACAAGCTCCGCTTGTCTCCCCTGGTCGGTTACCTGGTTGCTGGCATCTGCGTAGGCCCGTTCACCCCCGGCTTCGTCGCCGACCAGGCGCTGGCCAACCAGCTGGCCGAACTGGGCGTGATGCTGCTGATGTTCGGCGTCGGCCTGCACTTCTCGCTGAAGGACCTGATGGCGGTCAAGGCCATCGCCATCCCCGGCGCCATCGGCCAGATCGCGGTGGCCACCCTGC
Organism: Stenotrophomonas sp. YJH_SMC_94-11; assembly: GCF_059370435.1. NCBI lineage: Bacteria > Pseudomonadati > Pseudomonadota > Gammaproteobacteria > Lysobacterales > Lysobacteraceae > Stenotrophomonas > Stenotrophomonas sp. YJH_SMC_94-11. The sequence goes on from NZ_JCAFTR010000014.1 coordinate 57,380, forward strand.
TCGGCTGGGGCGTGGCCTCGCTGATGGGCTGGCCGGCCATTCACGGCGTCATCTTTGGTTTCTCGCTGGCCACGGCCAGTACCGTAGTACTGCTGCGGGCGATGGAGGAACGCCGTCTGCTGGAAACCATGCGCGGCAAGATCGCGGTCGGCTGGCTGATCGTGGAAGACCTGGCCTGCGTGCTGGCACTGGTGATGATGCCGGTGATGGCCGGTGTGTTCGGCCCCGACGCGGCCAAGGAGTCGCACTCGCTGGGCAGCGTGCTGGCCGACATCGGCTGGACCTTCGTGCAGCTGGGCCTGTTCGTGGCGGTGATGCTGGTGGTCGGGCGCCGGGTCATCCCTTGGATCCTCGAACGTATCGCCGGTACCGGTTCGCGCGAACTGTTCACCCTGTCGGTGCTGGCAATCGCGCTGGGGGTGGCGTTCGGCTCGGCGATGCTGTTCGGCGTCTCGTTCGCGCTGGGCGCGTTCTTCGCCGGCATGCTGCTCAACGAATCGGAACTGAGCCACAAGGCCGCGCACGATTCGCTGCCGCTGCGCGATGCGTTCGCGGTGTTGTTCTTCGTCTCGGTCGGCATGCTGTTCGACCCCAACATCCTCGTCCAGCATCCGTGGCAGGTGCTGGCCACGGTGCTGATCATCATGTTCGGCAAGTCGGCAGCCGCGTTCTTCATCGTGCGTGCGTTCGGCCACCCGACCAGCACTGCGCTGACCATCTCGGCCAGCCTCGCCCAGATCGGCGAGTTCGCCTTCATCATCGCCGGCCTCGGCGTGGCGCTGCAGATCCTGCCGAAGGAAGGCCAGTCGCTGGTGCTGGCCGGCGCGCTGGTATCGATCATGCTCAACCCGCTGGTGTTCGGCCTGCTCGACCGATGGCAGGCCAAGCAGGAAAAGCAGCCGCAAACGCCGGAGCCGGAGGAGGCGACCGGCCCGTCGCGCGACCTGCATGACCATGCCATCGTGATCGGCTATGGCCGGGTGGGCAGCGAGCTGGCCCAGGTACTGCGCGATCGCGGCGTGCCGGTGCTGGTGATCGATGACAACAAAGAGCACGTCGAGCAGGCGCACGCCAGGGGCCTGGCAGCGATCCGTGGCAGCGCCGCCGCCGACCGGGTGCTGGCCGAGGCCCATCCGGAGCGGGCCAAGATCGCAGTGCTGGCGATCCCACAGCCGCTGGAAGCCGGCGAGGCACTGGCCAAGCTGCGTGCGATCAACCCGGACCTGACCCTGCTGGCACGTGCGCACAGCGATGCCGAAGTGAAGCATCTGCTGGAGCATGGTGCCGATGGCACGGTGATGGCCGAGCGCGAGCTGGCCTATTCGCTGGCGGAGATGGTCATGTCCACGCCGCCGTACCGGAATCTGGGACAGCACAGCATTCCGGTGGTATGAGGGGTGTACCTGCGGCAGGGCTTGCAGCCCTGCACCTGCCAAGGCAAAGGCAAAGGCAAAAGCTGACTATCCGTGGGATGGCGGGGTGGGTCCGCTTGCAGGGGCCGCTGCAAGTACCCCTCCGGGGCCCGGCCCAGCCGCTGGCGGCTGTGCGTTCGGGCGCTTGCGAAGCAGTGCTTCGCAAGCAAAGCGCCCTCACCCATGTAAGCTCGGTCGCCGCTTGCTCGTGTGCGCAATCCTGCGCACACGGCAAGACCGGGGTTGGGCGTCCTGCCCAACCCGCCCGAGGCATGCCTCGGGCCCATGCGGCTCACGCCCCCGCAACCGGACCCACCCCGCC
>NZ_JCAFTR010000015.1:0-55845 GCF_059370435.1 Stenotrophomonas sp. YJH_SMC_94-11
CAAGAGGAGCGGTCTGCGAGTCGTTGGCAATTTTTTGATCGCGTTACATACGCGCGATGTTATCTCAGGCTTCACATTGGATCCTGCGCCATCCTCTACCTATATATGGACCTTCGTAATTCCGACATATGATGATTTGCCCTACCTGCACATGTCTCTAGGTCAGAGGATTGCAAGCGCGGAAGTGGATAAAGTTTTTTTCCGTGGAATGCATGAGGCGCATGTCAAAAAGCTTGAGGCAGTGAGAACGGCGGCAGACTTGTTGCTCTATGTCGACAGTCTTGACTTCACAAGCGACTATTCAGAATGGGTAAAATACATATCCGCCATCCGGCTTGGCGATTTCGTGGCAGCGGATGCGACGCTGAAGACGCTTTTGAAGTTGCCAATGTCCAATGCTATTAAAAGTAGATTGGATGCGATTCTCTCTGTACTGAAGAGTGGTGGTGAATCGGGCGCGCAGCATCTTTTGGAGGCGTGGTCTGTTCAGACGGATCGATTAGTCGGCGGCAGCTCCTGGGGCAGCGGACGGTAGCGAATCGTCGCGCTGCACGCAGCCCTAATGCAGCAGGGAATACCACGCTCTGGCAGCAGATCGTTTACCTGCAGCGATACCAACCGCATGAACGCGGTGAAGCAGGGCAATTCCGTACTGGAAAGCTACGCATGCAATCATCGCGGTGAGCGCGTGCTGCGTACCCCGGCCGGTGGCGCAGCGCAGATCACCCTGTATGACGAGGTAGGGCTTGGCTGGGCAACTACTCGGCCACGGGCCAGGCGCAACAGCAGGCCATCTGGCTGGACAACTACCCGGTGGCGTTGATCAATGTGCCGGCTACCGGCGTGCCGGAGCTGGCCTACGTGCAGCCGGATCATCTGGGCACGCCGCGTGTCGTGATCGATCCAGTGCGTGATGTCGCGATCTGGGAGTGGAGCAACAAGAGCGAGGTGTTCGGCAGCCAGATTCCGAGTGCCGATCCGGATGGCGATGGTGTGGCGTTCGAACTGGCGTTGCGCTTCCCGGGCCAGCAGCCACGGATGCGAGCGGGTTGTTTTACAACTATAGTGGTTCGATCAAAACATCAAGGGCGACTCCACCGCTGACTCCGCTGCGGATCAGCTGGCAAACCGCCTCGGACGATCATCTGGGCAAATGAGCCGTACGGGGAGTTGCTCGCAGATGTGCGGGAGCTATCGACCCGGTGGAAACTCCCCTTACTGATGACTCGGATGCCTCAGATGTACGCTCCCAAGCTGCTCCCAATCGTGACGCTGTCAATCGCACTTTCTGGTTGCATGGAAGTTGCCAGCACAGAGTATGCAGACCGCAATCAAGCCGTCTCAAGGCAAGCAATCGGTGAATCGAAATGGTTGCCTTCATGGTTGCCAGAGGATGCAGTCAACATACGCGAGTCGCACGACATGGACACAAATGAATCGTGGCTGGTTTTCCGCCTGACCAGCGGGGTTCTTGCTTTGCCCGAAGAATGTAGGCTGGTGAGCAGGCCGGAGATGTCCGACGCGCGAGTCATGCGGAGATTTCCTCAGTTTGCCCGCAACGCGTGGTCGCGAGCGTCAAGCCATGGCGGCAAGTTCTATCTGTGTCCGGAGGGAAATGTTGGCCGCTGGGTCATGCGCGATGAAGAGCTGGGCCTTGTTTACAGCGGAATAGCGCTATAAGTGGCTGGGCGGTCTCGCCTGGGAAGCGAAATGCGTGGCTGGCACTTTGCGATGTCCTTTCCCGGTGCCTGATTCGCTACTTTCCGGCCGAGCGTCGAGGTCGGGCATGGGTCACATCGACCTCGCCACTGGCCATGTTCGCGAATGGGAAGGCGCTGTCAGAGCATCGCAGGTTCCGGCAGGTCCTGGGGCGCGTGGCCGTGTTGACGACTGTATGGGAGGGGTTCTGGGATGTCGGCTCCATGCTCTATTGTGGCTGCAGCGCAGGCGGTGGATGGAGGCGAATGGAAATGAAAGAAAAAATGAGAGAAAGAGAGGCGCTGTCGCCAACTGGCTTCTATGACCAATACTATGCGGACAGTGGCCTGGATCAGGAAACCGTAGTGGAGCTGCTGGAGCATGTTGCAGACGAGCTTCGTTTGCCCTCCGGGAAGCTCCGTCCTGGAGATCGATTTTCGAAGGAACTGTCGCCTGGTGAAGCTGATGGCTGGGACTCGGGGTATGGAGTTTTAATATTCGAGCTTCAATCGCTCGCGAAAGAACGGGGTATTGCAGTCAATCGGCGGGTGGATTCGCTCGACGACTACATTCGTATCATGGCGGGTATCTATTGATGAGGTTGATGCATACCTGAATGGTTGTATGCGTGATACGTCGCAGTGCGTAGTGAGGACCCGAGGATGCCAAAGGTGAGGTGTGCCGCAGCTGTCATTGCCAGTCTGGTTCTGGCCGGCTGTGCAACATTGGGTGGCGATATGATCGTGCGCCTCTCGGGTAGCGTGCCGCCAGGTCAGGGTGACGTTCGCGCTCTCGATTGTGAGCTGAGCATGCTCGGGGAGGGCGAAGGTGTAGTTTCGCCGAAACCGGTTGGAAGCACATTCTCGGTCCCCATGATGGTCGTTGCAGGGCCGGAACCCCAGAGCTACCAATTCGCCGTTGAATGCAGGGACGGCCGGAGGTTCGCATCCAAGCCGGTGCTGATCAGTAGTCGGCGCTCCTATGCCCGGGATCTCGATCTTGGGGAGCTCCAGGAGCGGTGAGAGAGAGGAAGGGGCGACCGGGGTCGCACCTCCGTCGTATGCATCTGACGGATTCCAGTGGATGAATGAAGATTTCAACTTGCTCGAATGGTGTGACGCCACGTTGCTGGCCATCAACATTGACAGGAGCAAACCTGGCGTATGCGACGAGGTAAAGGTCCACGTGCGCTGGCCGGACGGCCGGCAGGCAACCGTCTGCTTCTCGGAAGCCTACGGGTGCTCGGCGCTCATGAACTTCGGCGTACTGGGGGAGGAGGGAATAGAGTTCGCCAGGGTCGAGGACGACGAGCCGGGGCTTGCTCATCTTCTTGATCGTTGGAAGGCGGTCGGCTATCCGTTGTCCGGCCTGAAGTGTTTCCGTATCGAGACCACCTCGACCGGAAGCGTAATTCTCATCTACGCCAGGACATGGCGGATCGAGCATCTGCCGATGGCGGGTGCAGTGCCCTGAAGGACATTCCGTGCCCAGATTCCTCACCCCCGACAAGGTCTCCCTCATCCAAGGGAAGCGGCCTGAGAAGACCGAGCGGAGATGTGCTTGGGGTCATGATTTTTGGCCCTGCGGCGACGTTGTCCGCCACACTCTGCAAACTGGGGCCTTGATGATGGTGAGGATCCTGACAGCACTCCTTCTGATTGGAGTCGGACTTGGATTCTCTGGCGGCGCATGGGCTGTAGGAAAGCGGCCCTTCAAGATGATCCAGTTCTGCGTGCATGACCAAGAGGGCGTGAATCGGTTCAAGCAGACCCTCAGCTCTATCGCCAAGGACGAAGGAATGCAGTACTTCGATGGCAGCGCTGAATTGGATCGCCAGCTTGCCAGAGCAAAGGTGGACGTGAAGCGCCCTGTCGTCTACGTCGGAGTGAAGCGGGAAGATGGCTCTGGACTGGAGGCGGGGAACTTCGGATTGGATCGCTTCGAGATAGCCATCGGCTTCTCTGAAGGGAAGATGCCCGCCGATGCACGGTCATTTTCTTTCCGCGTCGAACGCACCTTGGCCGAGCGCTGGAATGTACTCGCGATTCCCTCGGCGAAGGGCGCTACGCCGCTGGCATGTCGGGTGGAAGGCGGTTCTCGCTGAAGGGCGTTGCACATGACATTCACCCTTCGGGCTGCAAGCGCCCCACCGCCTGCGCGCACAACGACTGACAGGCCATGACCAACCCCTCCATCACCCGGTCGCCCACGTACTGCCCGGGGTCGCCGTTCTGACGGGTGCGTTCGGCCGCCAGCAGCATTTCCAGCACCACCCGCAGCCCGGTCAACGCGCAATCGGCGTCGGCCAGGGCGAGGCAGCGTCCGGGCAGCTGGTGACGCTCCGGCCAGGGTTGCCCGTCGGCCGCCGCACCGGAGCCGATGCGGTGGAGGTTGGCAATGAAGGTGTTCCTGTCCACTGGCGGCGCGGCTTGTGGCGAACCGTCGTCGCCGGCGGTGCTGCAGTAGGCGTGCAGATGCGGGAAGTCCGACTCGTTCATGGCAAGGCTCCGTGCAGGGCGATCGGTAGCCGCCACCCGAAAGGTGGCGGGCGGTACGTGGTTCGAATCCGGGTTGGTCCCAAGCCGGTGGGCGCGAACGCCCCCACGCACCGCCCGCCATAGCCGGCAGACGGATTGCCAGCCGGCGCCACGGAATGTGGACGCCGACTGGCAAGCGCAATCACTCAGGACCAACTCGGGATTCGAAACCCGGCCACCCTTTTCCGGTGGCACGCCATCTGAGCCCCTGGCGCTGTGCAATGCCAATCAGAAGAGTTGCAAACATCACTCGATTGGAGACGCTTTCGGCATTCTCCCATGCTGTTAAGCACTGCCAGCGCTGGCTGGCGCGGCGGTCCGCCCGCACCGTGCAATCTGCGACAGATGTCGAGGTTGGGGGGCGTTAGGGAACAAGGGGGGGAGGGGCGATGACGACAGGCTCTGCGGGGAGCGACCTGTGTCGAGCACGGCCCGCGTCTACAGGCGCCAAAGCGTGACGTGCGACTCGGGTTGACGTTCCCAGCCACCAAGCGCAGGCTTGCTCAGCACGTTTCCTAAACAGAAGGAGACTTATGACCGCCACCGCTTCGCTGCACCCCACCCCCGACACCCAAGGCCGTTCCCGCCTGTGGAGTGTGTTCTGGCTGCAGGGCGTCATTCCCAGCAACATTCTGTGGGCGGTGGCCCTCTGGGCGCTGGCCAACCAGCGCACCACGCTGCTGCTGGGCGTATTTGCCGTGCTGCTGCTCTATACCGGCTGGATCATCCCGGCGGTCTGGCGGGCGGCGCCCGCCGCGCACAACCCCAACCTGGGCGTGGCGGCGCGCGGGCTGACCGTGGCCTGGGGGCTGAACACCGTGCTGGTGATCTTCTTCCTGACCCTGCAGCTGGTGGCTCAATAGAACTGAACGGGCTCGCCGCCACGGTCGAAGGCGGCGAAGCGGCCGATCTGACCGTCATGGATGGCGTTGACCATCAGCCGCAACGGGCGCGCGGCTTCGTCGCTGTTCGGCGCGAAACCGCCACGGCCATCCAGCGCCGCTACGAACACCAGGTCCCAGTCGATGCCGGTGGTGGTCGATTCGGCCGCCAGCGCCTGGAAGCTGGGCACCTCGGCCGGCAGCTTGTCCACGCACAGCACCGGCGACAGGGTGCCGCCCTCGCGGCGGTCATGCCGGTCGCGCTGGTCGCTGGTGGGCGATTCGGGCAGCTCGGCGCGCACGAATACGAACAGCAGGCGTTGCGGTTCAGCCTGCTCGCCGGCGGCGTGCAGCAGTTGCTGGAAATCGTTCATCATCATGAGGGTTGTCACACGCCCGCTGCACGGAAAGCCGCATGCTGCCACAACGCCTGCCGCGCGGGGCCGAACGCGATTGATTTAAGTCATGCCGATGGAACTGAAGGCCGCGTACTCTGGCAATCGTTCCAGCAGGCGAGGGTATCCGGGCCGTTCCGGGCACAGGCAAGACGGTGGAGCAACAAGGTGGACCAGCCATGAGCCAACTCACCGACGGTTTCGGACGCAGCTTTCCGTACCTGCGCCTGTCGTTGACCGAAGCCTGCAACTTCCGTTGCAGCTACTGCCTGCCCGAGGGCTACCAGGCCGATGGCCGCCCGCGCTTCCTGCAGGTGGATGAAATCGCGCGCCTGGTGCGTGCGTTTGCCGCGCTGGGCATGAGCAAGATCCGCCTGACCGGTGGCGAGCCCAGCCTGCGCAAGGACCTGGACGAGATCATCGCCACCGTGGCGGCGGTGCCGGGCATCCGCAAGGTGGCCATCACCACCAATGGCACGCTGCTGCCGAGGCGCCTGCCGGGCTGGCACCGCGCCGGCCTGACCGCGCTGAACGTGAGCATGGACAGCCTGCAACGCGAACGCTTCAGGACCATCACCGGGCATGACCGGCTGCCGGAGATCCAGCAGGGCCTGGCCCTGGCGCAGGCGTTAGGCCTGCCGGCGATCAAGCTCAACGCGGTGCTGCTGCGCGGCCTGAACGACGACGAGCTGCCGCAGTGGATGGACTACCTGCGTGACCGCCCCTTCAGCGTGCGCTTCATCGAGCTGATGCGCACCGGCGACAATGAAGCCTATTTCCAGCGCCACCACCTGCGCGCCGATCGGGTGATCGAGCAGCTGCTGGCCGCGGGCTGGCACGAGCGCCCGCGCGCGGCCGATGCCGGCCCGGCGCGCGAGTTCGGCCACCCCGACCATCGCGGCAGCATCGGCATCATCGCGCCGTATTCGCGTGACTTCTGCAAGGGCTGCAACCGCCTGCGGGTGACCGCCAAGGGCGACCTGCGGCTGTGCCTGTTCGGCGAGTTCGGCGTGCCGCTGCGCCCGCTGCTGCAGCGCGACGATGACCACGACGCGCTGCTGGCACGCATCACCACCCAGCTTGGCCTGAAAGCGGCCGGGCATGGACTGCACCAGGGCCAGACCGGGCTGACCCCGCACCTGGCCTCCATCGGAGGATGAGCAACACGATGAGTGGGGAATTGAATGCGGCCTTCCATATGGCCGATGTCCGTGACAAGCGCATCAGCCGCCGCCGTGCGGTGGCGGTGGGCGAGTTGCATGCCGGTCCAGTGGCCTATCCGCTGATCGTCGAGCGCCGCCTGCCCAAGGGCGATGCGCTGGTGATGGCCGAGATTGCCGGCCTGCAGGGCGCCAAGATGGCCTCGATGCTGATGCCGCTGTGCCATCCGCTGCCGCTGGAACTGGTGCAGGTGTTCTGCGCGCCGGTGCCGGAGCGGCAGGCGATCCGCGTGTGGTGCGAGTGCGCCAGCGAGGCGCGCACCGGCGTGGAGATGGAGGCACTGGCCGGCGTCAACGCGGCGCTGCTGACCCTGTACGACCTGAGCAAGCCGGTGGAACCGGCGCTGCGCATCGAAGGTATCCGCCTGCTGTTCAAGGAAGGCGGCAAGCGCGGTGTCTGGCTGCACCCGGATGGCATGGACGAGGCCGAGCGCGAGCGGTTCAAGCCGCGTGCGCCGAAGGGGCTGCAGGGCGCGGCCTGCGCGGTGATCACGCTGAGCGATCGCGCCAGCGAAGGCACCTATGAGGATATCTCTGGCCCGACCCTGGTGACCGGGCTAAAGAAGCTGGGGGGCGAGGTGGTAGCCACCGAAGTGCTGCCCGATGGCATCGAGCCGTTGGCGGGCCGCCTGCAGGCCTTGGCCGCCGAGGGCGTGCGCCTGTGCCTGTGTACCGGTGGTACCGGGCTGGGCCCGCGTGACCTGACCCCGGAGGCGCTGCGTTCGTTGAATGCGCGGCCGGTGCATGGCCTGGCGCAGATGGTGCGGGCACTCAGCGCACAGCACACGCCGATGGCCTGGCTGAGCCGCGCCGAGGTGGTGCAGCTGGGCAACATGCTGGTGTTTGCATTGCCGGGCAGCCCGAAGGCGGCGGCGCAGTGCCTGGACATCCTGGCGCCGGTACTGGGCCACGCCTTGGCCATGGCCGATGGCGGTGGCCACTGATGATTGCCTACAGCGAGGCCTTGCAGCACCTGCTGGAGGCGGCCACGCCGCTGCCGGCCGAACGCCTGCCGCTGCACGAGGCCGCGGGCCGCACGCTGGCCCGTGACATCCACAGCGCACAGTCGCTGCCGCCGTTCGACAATTCGGCGATGGACGGCTTCGCGCTGCGCGCCGACGGCGCGACGTTCGAGGCCGGTACCGAATTCGGGGTGCAGGGCTGGCAGGCGGCCGGCGATGCCGGTGCCGAAGGCGGCGAGGGTGCCTGGGAAATCATGACCGGCGCGCGCATGCCGGTTGGGCTGGACACGGTGGTGCCGGTCGAGAATGTGGAGATCCTCGCCAGCGAGGACGGCCGCCCGACCCGCATTGCCCTGAAGGGCACCGTGAAGCCGGGCCAGAACGTGCGCCTGCGTGGCCAGGACGTGAGCGACGGCGAGCGCGTGCTGCAGGCCGGGCAGGTGCTGGATATCAATGCGCGCACCCTGCTGCATGCGATCGGCGTGGGCGAGGTGGCGGTGGTGGCGCGGCCGAAGGCGGCAGTGATCGCTACCGGCAAGGAGTTGGTGACTGAGGCGGCGCAGACGCTGGCATCCGGCCAGATCCGTGACAGCAACCGGCCGTATCTGGTCGGCCGCCTGCAGGCCGCCGGTGCCGAGGTGGTGTGGCAGGGCACGGTGGGCGACGACGTGGCCGCGTTCAATGCGGTGCTGGATGAAGCGCTGGCTGCGGGTGCGCAGCTGTTGATCAGCACCGGCGCGGTGTCGGCCGGTCGCTACGATTTCGTTCCCGATGCGTTGCGTGGCCGGGGTGCGCGCATCGTCTTCCACAAGGTGGCGATCCGCCCGGGCAAGCCGTTGCTGTTTGCGGTGCTGCCCAATGGCGCGCTGTATTTCGGTCTGCCGGGCAACCCGGTCTCGGCGGCCGTGGGCCAGCGTTTCTTCGTCGAGCCGGTGCTGCGCCGCCTGCTGGGGCTGGCGCCGGAGCCGGTGCTGACGCTGCCGCTGCAGGCCGACGTGCGCACGCCGCCGGGCCTGCGTTTCCATGCGCGGGCGCGGGTGGAAGTGGACGCGCAGGGGCGCCTGAGTGCGCGCGTGCTGTCCGGGCAGGAATCATTCCGTTTGATGTCCATGCTGCAGGCCAACGCCTGGGTGGTGTTGGAGTCCGAGGGAGACCTGGCCAGCGCGGGCACCTACGTGCGGGTGCAGGGCTGGGGTCACCACGAACCGGTGCAGCTGGTGAGCCAGGAGTCATGATGAAACAGGTGAATCTGCAGTTGTTCGGTGCGTTTTCCGATCTGGATGCCAGCCGTGAAATCGCGGTGGAGGTGGCCGGTGGCACCGTGGCCGATCTGCGCCAGGCGCTGCGCGAGCTGCTGCCACTGCGTTGGCCGGGTTTCCGTGCCGGCCTGCTGGATTACTCGGCATTCGCCGATCAGCAACGCGTGCTGCGCGACCACGAGGCGCTGCCCGACGATGGCCGGGTGGCGATCCTGCCGCCGGTGAGCGGGGGCTGAGCGATGAGCGAGACGATCATTGCCAAGGTGGTGGACCGCGCGCAGGCGGCGATCGATCCGGCCGAGGGCATCGCGGCGGTCTCCGATCCGGGCTTCGGTGGCATCGATGTGTTCATCGGCAAGGTGCGCGACGTCAACATCGGCCGGCCGGTGACCGGGATCACCTACGACCTGTTCGAGCCGCTGGTGTTGAACGAGTTCAAGCGGTTGGCCGCCGAGGTCGAGGCGACGTTTGGCCCGAAGCTGAAACTGTATGTGGCCCATGCCAAGGGCCGACTCGGCATCGGCGATGTGGCGGTGGTGGTGGCCGCCGGCAGCCCGCACCGTGACGAGGCATTCCGGGCCTGCCGGCAATTGATCGAGGTGGTCAAGCACCAGTGCCCGATCTGGAAGCAGGAACATTACGAAGACGGCGACAGCGCGTGGAGCGAGGGCTGCAGCCTCTGCCACGCGGACAGTGAACCCGCCGATGCCCATGACCATGCGCACGATCATCAACATTGATGCCGGCGCAGCCACGCATGGCGTGGCTCTACTGCGATGAGCATCACCGGCATCGTGCTGGCCGGTGGCCTGTCCACCCGGATGGGCCGCGACAAGGCGCTGCTGCCGTGGCAGGGGCGCACGCTGCTGGAACACATGCGGGGCCTGTTGATGCAGGCTGGCGCACGCGAGGTCTGGGTCAGCGGAAATTACCCGGCGTTCGGCGGCATACCGGACCGCGTGGCACGTTGCGGGCCGCTGGGCGGGCTCTACAGCGTGGCGATGCGCATGCCCGATGGCCCGGCCTGGGTGGTGCCGGTGGATACACCGCTGCTGCCGCCGCGATTGCTACAGCAATTGCGTGACGGCCATCGCGGTCCATGCACGATCTTTGCGGGCCACCCCCTGCCCATGCTGGTGGATATAGACGATGCTTGCCGCAACGTACTTGGATCGATGCTGGATGACCCGGACGGCCCGCGCTCGCTGCAGGCCCTGCAGCGCCGTCTTGGCGTGAATTCCGTGGCCCTGGCGCCGATTGACGAGGCCGGGCTGGTCAACTGCAATACCCCCGAACAATGGGAGGATGTTGCGTCATGAAAGTGCAGTTGCAGGACCAATCGGTACGGCTTCGCCTGGACGAGGCCGAACTGGCGCGCCTGCTGGCCGGTGAATCGGTCGAGAACATGACCCGCTTCGGCGGTATCGAGGGTTGGGGCATGGCGGTGTCGCTGCATGGCGGCGAGCGGCCGGTGCTGCTCGATGGTGGCACCTTCTGCCGCCTGGTGCTGCCGCGCCCGGCGGTTGAGGCCTTGGCGGCGCGGCTGCCGTGCCGGGATGGCCTGCCATTCGACATTGCCCTGGAAGATGGCAGCCGGCTTCAGCTGCAGTTCGATGTGGACGTGCGCGACAGCGTGCGCCAGCGCGGAGTCACGCGCCGCAATACCGCTTCATCGGTTTGACATTTGTCAGGGGCAGGGTGAAAACCGGCCCCTGATTGATCCAGATCAACCCCGTCGTAGTTGCCGCACGGCCTAATGGCTGCACGACGACGGGTCACAACTTGAAAGCAATACCCACGTCATTCCACAGCCTTGGAGCCATGTATGACCGTCGGTAGCGATCCTGTTGTCCGCAGCACTGCCCGTCCGGGTCGCGTCATCAGCGACTGGACGCCGGAGGACCCCGGCTATTGGGAGCGCACCGGCAAGCGGGTTGCCACCCGCAACCTGGTCATCTCGATCCCCTCGCTGCTGCTGGCCTTCTCGGTCTGGGTGCTGTTCTCGGCGGTGTCGATCAGCCTGCCGAAGATCGGCTTCAACTTCAGCACCGACCAGCTGTTCTGGCTGGTGGCGCTGCCCAGCCTGTCCGGCGCGACCCTGCGCATCTTCTATTCGTTCGTGATCCCGATCTTCGGCGGCCGCCGCTGGACCGCGCTGTCGACCGCCTCGCTGCTGGCGCCGACGCTCTGGCTCGGCTTTGCGGTGCAGGACCCGGCCACGCCGTACTGGGTGTTCGTGGCCATCGCGATCCTGTGCGGCTTCGGTGGCGCGAACTTCTCATCGTCGATGTCCAACATCTCCTTCTTCTATCCCAAGCAGAAGCAGGGCCTGGCGCTGGGCCTGAACGCTGGCCTGGGCAATGTGGGCGTGTCGGTGGCGCAGGCGGTGATCCCGCTGGTCATCACTGTAGGCGTGTTCGGTGCGCTGGGTGGTGCACCGCAGCCCACGGTGGAGGGTGGGGCACCGCTGTTCCTGCAGAACGCCGGCTTCATCTGGGTGCCGGCCATCGCGCTGTGCGCCATCGCGGCCTGGTTCGGCATGAACGACCTGACCAGCGCCCGCTCGTCGTTCTCCGAGCAGGCGGTGATCTTCCGCCGCAAGCACAACTGGCTGATGTGCTGGTTGTACATCGGTACCTTCGGTTCCTACATCGGTTTCTCGGCCGGCTTCCCGATGCTGGTGAAGAGCCAGTTCCCGGACGTGAACCCGCTGGCCTACGCCTTCATCGGCCCGCTGCTGGGCGCACTGATGCGCTCGGTGGGTGGCAGCATGGCCGACCGCTGGGGTGGCGCACGCCTGACCTTCTGGGTGTTCGCGCTGATGATCGCCGCGGTGTTCGGTGTGTTGCACTTCCTGCCCAGCGATGGCCAGGGCGGCAACTTCCATGGCTTCCTGCTCAGCTTCATGGCGCTGTTCGTGCTCAGTGGCATCGGCAACGGCACGACCTTCCGCATGATCCCGGTGATCTTCCGCACGCTGCATGAGCGCTGGTCGGCCAACGACAACGCCGAGGGCAAGGCTACCGCCGCGCACCAGGCCAGCATCGAGTCGGCTGCGGTGGTCGGCTTTTCCGGTGCGATTGGCGCCTACGGCGGTTTCTTCATTCCCAAGAGCTACGGCTCGTCCATTACGTTGACCGGCAGCCCCGACATGGCGCTGTACGGATTCGTTGTTTTCTATGTCACCTGCCTGGCCGTGACCTGGTGGTGGTACTACCGGCGCGGTGCCGAGACACCCTGCTGACGACATGAAAACGCACCGCAGCCAGATGACACACACAGCCACGATGCCGATGTCCGCAAAGGGAGATCCCCGATGAGTTATTTCCTCGATCGCTTGCAGTTCTTCAAGCGTGACCCCCAGACCTTTGCCGATGGCCATGGATTTGCCAAGAGCGAGGGCCGCGACTGGGAAAACAGTTACCGCGCCCGCTGGCAGTACGACAAGATCGTGCGGTCCACCCATGGGGTGAACTGCACCGGCTCCTGCAGCTGGAAGATCTACGTCAAGAACGGCCTGGTCACCTGGGAAACCCAGCAGACCGATTACCCGCGCACGCGTCCGGACCTGCCCAACCATGAACCGCGTGGCTGCCCGCGTGGCGCCAGCTACTCCTGGTACCTGTACAGCGCCAACCGGCTGAAGTACCCGCTGATCCGCGGCACGCTGCTGCGCCTGTGGCGCGAAGCGCGCAGGAGCAAGGCCCCGGTCGATGCCTGGGCCAGCATTGTTGAAGACAAGGAGAAGGCGCGTTCGTACAAGACCCGCCGCGGCATGGGCGGCTTCGTGCGCCTGCAGTGGGAAGAGGCCAACGAGATCATCGCCGCTTCCAATCTGTACACGGTGAAGCAGTACGGCCCGGACCGCGTGGTCGGCTTCTCGCCGATTCCGGCGATGTCGATGGTGTCCTACGCCGCCGGCGCGCGTTACCTGTCGCTGCTGGGCGGCGCCTGCCTGTCGTTCTACGACTGGTACTGCGATCTGCCGCCGGCCTCGCCGCAGATCTGGGGCGAGCAGACCGACGTGCCCGAATCGGCCGACTGGTACAACAGCCGCTACATCATCGCCTGGGGCTCGAACGTGCCGCAGACGCGTACGCCCGATGCGCACTTCTTCACCGAGGCGCGCTACAACGGCACCAAGACGGTGGCGATCTGCCCGGACTATTCCGAGCTGGCCAAGCTGACCGACCACTGGCTGCACCCCAAGCAGGGCACCGACGCGGCGCTGGCGTTTGCGTTCGGCCATGTGATCCTGCGTGAGTTCCATGTCGATTCGCCCTCGCAGTATTTCCAGGACTACTGCCGCCAGTACTCGGACATGCCGATGCTGGTGCGCCTGGAGCGCCGCGACGATGGCCGCCTGGTGGCGGGCCGCTTCCTGCGCGCCAGTGAGCTGGGCGGGCTGGGTGAAGCCAACAACCCGGACTGGAAGACCCTGGCCTACGACGAGAACAGCGGCCAGATCGTGGTGCCCAATGGCTCGATCGGTTTCCGCTGGGGTGAAAAGGGCCGCTGGAACATCGAAGAGAAGGCCAGCAATGGCGCCGACACGCGCCTGCGCCTGAGCTTGTCCGACGCCAACGACGGCATCGAGGCGGTGAGCTTCCCGTACTTCGGTGGCATTGAAAGCGACGGCTGGACCGCCGCACCGGCCGAAGACGTACTGGACCGCAACATTCCGGTGCGCCGCCTGGCCACGGTCGACGGCGGCGAGACGCTGGTGGCCACGGTCTACGATCTGCTGCTGGCCCAGTACGGCGTGGACCGTGGCTTTGGCGGCGGCAACGTGGCATCGAGCTTCGATGACAGGGTGCCGGGCACGCCGGCGTGGCAGGAGCGCATCACCGGCGTGTCGCGCGCCGAGGTGATCGAGATCGCCCGCGAGTTCGCGCGTACCGCCGACAAGACCCACGGCCGCTCGATGATCATCGTCGGCGCGGGCATGAACCACTGGTTCCACAACGACATGAACTACCGCGGCCTGATCAACATGCTGATCATGTGTGGTTGCGTGGGCCAGACCGGCGGCGGCTGGGCGCATTACGTGGGCCAGGAGAAGCTGCGCCCGCAGACCGGCTGGCAGCCGCTCGCGTTCGGCCTGGACTGGAGCAAGCCGCCGCGCCACATGAACGGCACCTCGTTCTTCTATTTCAACACCGGGCAGTGGCGTTACGAGAAGCTGCAGGTGGACGAGCTGCTGTCGCCGCTGGCCGATGCCCGCAAGTACAGCGGCAGCCTGGCCGACCTGAACCTGCGCGCGGTGCGCATGGGCTGGCTGCCGAGCACCCCGCAGCTGGACCGCAACCCGCTGCAGTTGGTACGCGAGGCCGAAGCGGCCGGCGTGGCCCCGGCGGACTACGCGCTGGGCAAGTTCAAGGATGGCTCGCTGGACTTCGCCTTCGCCGACCCGGACGCCAGCCAGAACCACCCGCGCATGATGTTCATCTGGCGCTCGAACCTGCTCGGTTCCTCGGGCAAGGGCCACGAGTACATGCTGCGGCACCTGCTGGGTACGCGCCACGGGCTGCAGGGCAAGGACCTGGGCGAAATGGGCGCAGTGAAGCCGCAGGAGGTGAAGTGGCGCGACGACGCGCCGGAAGGCAAGCTGGACCTGCTGGTCACGCTCGACTTCCGCATGTGCACCACCGCGCTGTACTCGGACATCGTGCTGCCGACGGCAACCTGGTACGAGAAGGACGACCTCAACACCTCGGACATGCACCCGTTCATCCACCCGCTGTCCAAGGCGGTGGACCCTGCGTGGGAATCGCGCAGCGACTGGGACATCTTCAAGGAGGTGGCCCGCACCGTGAGCGAGATGGCGCCGGGCGTGCTGGGCGTGGAGAAGGACCTGGTGCTGGTGCCGACCCTGCACGACACCCCCAACGAGCTGGGCATGCCGTTCGGCGTGGCCGACTGGAAGAAGGGCGAGTGCGAGGCCATTCCGGGCCAGACCATGCCGTCGATGACGGTGGTGGAGCGTGACTACCCGAACCTGTACCGCAAGTTCACCTCGCTCGGCCCACTGCTGGACACGCAGGGCAACGGCGGCAAGGGCATGAGCTGGGACACGAAGCACGAGGTCGAGTTCCTCGGCAAGTTGAACCACACCGTGCACGAAGAAGGCATAAGCCGGGGGCGCCCGGCCATCTCGACCGCGATCGACGCGGCCGAAGTAATCCTGCACCTGGCGCCGGAAACCAACGGCCACGTGGCGGTGAAGGCTTGGGAATCGCTGGGCGCCTTCACCGGTCGCGAGCATACGCATCTGGCGGTGGGCAAGGAGCACGAGGCGATCCGCTTCCGTGACATCCAGGCGCAGCCGCGCAAGATCATCTCTTCGCCGATCTGGTCGGGACTGGAAGACGACAACGTCAGCTACAACGCCGGCTATACCAACGTGCACGAGCTGATTCCGTGGCGCACGGTGACCGGTCGCCAGCAGTTCTACCAGGACCACGAATGGATGATCGACTTCGGCGAGGCCTTCATGAGCTATCGCCCGCCCGTCAACACGCGCACGGTGGAGCCGCTGCTGAACCAGCGCCCGAACGGCAACAAGGAGATCGTGCTGAACTGGATCACCCCGCACCAGAAGTGGGGCATCCACAGCACCTACAGCGACAACCTGATCATGCAGACGCTGTCGCGCGGTGGTCCGATCGTGTGGATCAGCGAGGACGACGCGCGCAGTGCCGGCATCGTCGACAACGACTGGATCGAGCTGTTCAACGTCAACGGTGCGATCGCCGCGCGTGCGGTGGTCAGCCAGCGCGTGATGCCGGGCATGGCGATGATGTACCACGCGCAGGAACGCATCATCAACGTGCCGGGCTCGGAGATTTCCGGCACCCGCGGCGGCATCCACAACTCGGTGACCCGCATCGTGCTCAAGCCGACCCACATGATCGGCGGCTACGCGCAGCTGGCCTATGGCTTCAACTACTACGGCACCTGCGGAACCAACCGCGACGAGTTCGTGATCGTGCGAAAGATGGACAAGATCGATTGGCTGGACGATGAGGCAGTACCTGCAGCTGTAAAGGAGGTGGTGTGATGAAGGTCCGTGCACAGATCGCGATGGTGCTGAACCTGGACAAGTGCATCGGCTGCCATACCTGCTCGATCACCTGCAAGAACGTCTGGACCTCGCGCGAGGGCGTCGAGTACGCCTGGTTCAACAACGTGGAAACCAAGCCGGGCATCGGCTACCCGAAGGAATGGGAGAACCAGGACAAGTGGAACGGCGGCTGGGTGCGCACCCGCGCCGGCAAGCTGGTGCCACGCGCGGGTGGCCGCTGGCGCATGCTGGCCAAGATCTTCGCCAACCCGGACCTGCCGCAGATCGACGACTACTACGAGCCGTTCGATTTCGACTACCAGAACCTGCACACCGCCAAGGACAGCCAGCACCAGCCGACCGCACGCCCGCGTTCGCTGATCAGTGGCGAGCGCATGCAGAAGATCGAGTGGGGCCCGAACTGGGAGGAGATCCTCGGTTCGGAGTTCAGCAAGCGCTCACGCGACTACAACTTCGACCAAGTGCAGAAGGAGATCTACGGCGCCTTCGAAAAGACCTTCATGATGTACCTGCCGCGCCTGTGCGAGCACTGCCTGAACCCGGCGTGCGTCTCGGCGTGCCCCTCGGGCGCGATCTACAAGCGCGAGGAAGACGGCATCGTGCTGATCGACCAGGACAAGTGCCGCGGCTGGCGCATGTGCGTGTCGGCGTGCCCGTACAAGAAGATCTACTACAACTGGAAGAGCGGCAAGTCGGAGAAGTGCATCTTCTGCTACCCGCGCATCGAGATGGGTGAGCCAACCGTGTGCTCGGAAACCTGCGTGGGCCGCATCCGCTACCTGGGCGTGATGCTGTACGACGCCGACCGCATCGCCGAGGCCGCTTCGGTAGCCGCCGAGAAGGACCTGTACCAGGCCCACCTGGACATCTTCCTGGACCCGAACGATCCGGCAGTGATCGCCGCCGCGCGCAAGGAAGGCATCCCGGACAGCTGGCTGGATGCGGCCAAGCAGTCGCCGGTGTACAAGCTGGCGATCGACTGGAAGCTGGCGCTGCCGCTGCACCCGGAATACCGCACGCTGCCGATGGTCTGGTATGTGCCGCCGCTGTCGCCGATCCAGTCCGCCGCCGAGCGTGGCCGCGTGGGCATGAGCGGCGAGCTGCCGGACGTGGCGTCGCTGCGCATCCCGATGCGCTATTTGGCCAACCTGCTGACGGCCGGTGACGAGGCGCCGGTGGTACGCGCGCTGGAGCGGCTGATGGCGATGCGTGCCTGGCGCCGGGCCAAGAACGTGGACGGCGTGGAAGACACCGCGGTGCTGGAACAGACCGGGCTGAGCATCGCCCAGGTGGAAGAGATGTACCGCTATCTGGCCATTGCCAACTACGAGGACCGTTTCGTGATTCCGACCGGCCACCGCGAGTACGCCAACGACGCCTTCGGTGAGCGCGGCGGCTGCGGCTTCACCTTCGGAAACGGTTGCAATGGTGACAGCCCGGCGGACCTGTTCGGGCAGCGCAAGACCACCACCTTCGTGGTGGACAAGGGCCCGAACCAGCGCCGCAAGGAGGTGGTGTGATGAGCGTGCTCAAGCTGGTCGGGGTGTTGCTGGACTACCCCCGCGAGGAACTGTGGGAGCACGGCGAGGAGCTGCTCGCCGCCTGTGACGACCCGGCGCTGAACCCCGCCCGCCGCCAGCAGCTGCGCAGCTTCGTGCAGCAGCTGCTGGCCACCGACGCGCTGGATGCACAGGCGGCGTGGCTGGCCAGTTTCGACCGCGGCCGTTGGATGAGCCTGTTGCTTTTCGAACACATCCATGGCGAGTCGCGCGACCGCGGCCAGGCCATGGTCGATCTGGTCGAAACCTACCGCCGCAACGGCTTCGAACTGGATGCCCGCGAGCTGCCGGATTACCTGCCGTTGCTGCTGGAGTTCCTGGCCCACCGCCCCGGTAGCGAGGCCCGCGAGTGGCTGCACCACATCGGCCATATCGCCGGGATGCTGGCCGCGCGTGCCGCCGAGCGTGAGCTGCCGCACCGGGTGCTGTTCGAGATCCTGGTCGAAGCCGGTGACGGCAAGGCCGATCTGCAGGCGCTGCGCCAGCGTGCCAGCGAGGAAGTCCGCGACGATACCGCCGAGGCCATGGACCGCTTGTGGGAGGAGGAGGCGGTGCGCTTCGGCGCCGAAGCCCCTGCCGAAGACTGCAAGCCGCCCGTGCGTTCGCCGGCCCGTCCTTCGCATCGTGAGGTCCAGCCATGAGTTACTCCCTGCATCAATTCGCCTTCCAGTACTACCCGTACATCGCCGTGGCAGTGCTGCTGATCGGCAGCTGGGCCCGCTATGACAAGGCCATGTACACCTGGCGCACCGGCTCCAGTCAGATGCTGTCGGACAAGGGCATGCGGCTCGGCAGCAACTGCTTCCACATCGGCATCCTGGCCATTCTCGGCGGCCACCTGGTCGGGCTGCTGACGCCGCACGCGGTGTACGAGCACTTCATCACCTCCTCGCAGAAGCAGATGCTGGCGATGGTGGTCGGTGGTGTGTTCGGCGCACTGTGCTTCATCGGTATCAGCATCCTGCTGGTACGCCGCCTGTTCAATGCGCGTGTTCGGGCTACCGGCAGCTTCGGTGACACCCTGGTGCTGGTGCTGCTGTTCGCGCAGCTGTGCCTGGGCCTTTACAGCATCCGCGTCTCGTCCGGTCACCTGGACGGCGGGGTGATGGTGCAGCTGGCCGAGTGGGCGCAGCACATCGTGACCTTCCGTGCCGGTGCCGCTGATTACATCGAGGGCGTCAGCTGGGTCTACAAGATGCATATCTTCCTGGGCCTGACCCTGTTCCTGATCGCGCCGTTCACCCGCCTGGTGCACGTATGGAGCATTCCGATCAGTTACCTGTGGCGGCCCTACCAGGTGGTGCGCCGCCGTCAGGCCACGCTGCGCTATGGGCCGCGGGAGTAATCCATGGGCAGCCTGCCGAAATTCCTGCCGATTACCGTGATCGACTCCGCCGCACCGGTTCCCGCCGAGGCGCATTCGCACCACCATGACGCGGCGGCGCAGGGGCCGCGTTCGCTCGGGCAGCCGGCACCGTGCCGGCTGTTCGTGGACGAGACCGCGATCAGCGAGGCCGACATCGCCCGCGAGATGCAGCACCACCGGGCGATGCGCCCGCAACAGTCACGTGCCGAAGCGGCACGTGCACTGGTGGTGCGCGAACTGCTGCGCCTGGAAGCGCAGCGGCTGGGCCTGCAGGCGCCGGAGGGTAACCGGGTAAGTGACGAGGAAGTGCTGATCCAGCAGCTGCTGGAAGACGCGATCGAAGACCGCGTGCCGACCGATGAAGACTGCCGGCGCTACTTCGAGCAGAACCCGGAGCGCTTCCGCTCCCCCGACCGTGTGCGCCTGCGCCATATCCTGCTGGCCGCACCGGCCGACGACGTGGCCGGGCGCTTCGCTGCACGCACCGAGGGCGAGCGGCTGGTCGGACTGCTGAAGGAGTCGCCGCACCTGTTCGCCGATTTCGCCCTGCGTCATTCACGCTGCCCGTCCAGCAGCGAAGGCGGTGACCTGGGCTGGCTGCAGCGTGGGCAGACCACGCCGGAGTTCGACCGACAGGTGTTCCGCCTGCGCGAAGGCCTGGCCGGTTTCCCGGTGGAATCGCGCTGGGGCTACCACGTGGTCTGCGTCGATGCCCGCGAGGAAGGCCAGCCGCAGCCGTTCGAGGCCGTGCTGCCGCAGCTGCGTGACTACCTGGAGCTGCAGGTGCGGCAGCGCGAGGTGCAGGCCTACCTGCTGCAGTTGCAGGAACGCTACCCGGTGCGCGGGCTGGATGAGATCGAAGCCGAAGCGGATATCGGCTGAACCCCTTTGAACGAGGAAAATTCATGAACCAGGCCCTTGCCCCCGCCAGTGCCGGGCAGCAGCAACGTGCGCTGTGGCTGAGCACGTTCGCCTTCACCGTGTGCTTTGCGGTGTGGATGATCTTCTCGATCATTGGTATCCAGATCAGTCAACAGCTCGGCTTGAATGACACCCAGTTCGGCCTGTTGATCGCCACGCCGGTGCTGACCGGCTCGGTCAGCCGCGTCTTCCTCGGCATCTGGTCCGACCAGTTCGGTGGCCGCAAGGTGATGGTGCTGGTGATGCTGTGTGGTGCAGTCGCTACCTGGATGCTGACCTACGCACAGACCTACAGCCAGTTCCTGGTTGCCGCGCTGTGCGTGGGTATCGCCGGCGGCAACTTCTCGGTGGGCGTGGCCTACGTCTCGAAGTGGTTCCCGGCCAGCAGGCAGGGCACTGCGCTGGGCATCTTCGGTGCCGGCAACATCGGTTCGGCGGTGACCAAGCTGCTGGCGCCGCTGGTGATGGTGGCGGCCGGCTGGACCATGGTTGCCAAGGTCTGGGCCGTCGCGCTGGCGGTCACTGCGGTGCTGTTCTTCCTCTTCAGCAAGGAAGACCCGTCTCTGGAACAGCGCCGCCGCGAAGGCGTGAAGCCGGTGCCGTTCGCCGAGCAGATGGCACCACTGAAGAACCTGCAGGTATGGCGGTTCTCGCTGTACTACTTCTTCGTCTTCGGCGGCTTCGTGGCGCTGGCGTTGTGGCTGCCGCACTACCTGGTTGGCGCCTATGGCATGGACGTGGGCCACGCCGGCATGCTGGCGGCGTGCTATTCGATCCCGGCCAGCCTGTTCCGTGTGGTCGGTGGCTGGATGTCGGACCGGATGGGCGCGCGCCGGGTGATGTACTGGACCTTTGGCGTGTCGGCCATCTGCACCTTCCTGCTGGCCTACCCGGATACCGAGTATGTGGTGAAGGGTATCCACGGCCCGCTCCATTTCCATCTTGCCATCGGCGTGGTGATGTTCACCGTGCTGGTGTTCGTGCTGGGCTTCTTCATGTCGCTGGGCAAGGCCGCGGTCTACAAGCACATTCCGGTGTATTACCCCAGGCATGTGGGCGCGGTGGGCGGCGTGGTCGGCATGATCGGCGGCCTCGGTGGCTTCGTCCTGCCGATCGTGTTTGGCGCGTTGAACGATGCGGTGGGCATCTGGAGCAGCTGCTTCATGCTGCTGTTCGTGCTGGTGGCGGCTGCACTGGCGTGGATGCATTTCGCGATCCGCCGCATGGAACGTCGCCACTTCCCGCAGATCGACCGCGAAACCGACCTGCCCGAAGCCATCGACGCGGCCGCCGCCGAGCGGGTGCGCGGCGGGTGAAGGGGTGATGCCGGCCAGCGGCCGGCACGACCGAGTGGTGGGTGAAAGGGTAGTACCGGCCGCTGGCCGGCAGGAACCATCAGATGCGCCACGCTTGATTTCAATCAGGGCCACGCGAAGAGGAACGCCCGAAGATGTCTGCCATGAGCTTCCACGTTGACGAGAGCGAGGACACTGCGCTGCAGGCGGCATTGCTGCGGCAGCCACGGCACGTGCTGTTTCCGCCGGCTGACCAGTTCAGTACCGGCTTTGGCGAAAGCGGGTGGCGCGCCGCCGTGCGCGCCAGCAACGAGCACCTGATCCCGCGTGGTTTGACGCTCGGCTTCCAGGCGGGTCGTGGCGGGCGCGACGTGCCACCGCAGGCGTATCTGGACACCCTGCTGCTGGCGCTGCGCCTGCAGGCCGGCGCGCTGGCTGAAGATCGCGAGGTGGTGGCAATGGTGCTGCAGTTGGGGCTGGCCGAGACGCTGCTGCCACCACAGCTGGGCCAGCTGCTGGATGCCGTGCCGCAGTACTTGCGCACCGTGGCGCGGCCACAGGTGGAGGTGCGGCTGGACGCGGGCAGCGCGCTGGCGCCGGCACAACTGCGTGCGGTGGGCTGCACCCGCCTGAACGTGATTGATCGCGCCGATGCACCCGGGCCGACGCTGCTGGCGCATGCGCGACAGGTGGGCTTTACCGCGCGATACTACCAGTTGCGGGTGCCCGGCAGCGCGGATACCGGCTTCATCGAACGACTGCATGAGGTGCTGGCCGAAGCGCCCGAGCGCATCCTGCTGCCGGCGCCTTGCGCGCTGCCAGAGCATCCCTCGGCGGAACGATGGCTGCAGAGTTGGCGCCTGCTGCGCGCAGCCGGCTACGAACCGATCGGTGGTGACCACTACCAGCGCGGCGACCTGCCGATCCCGCATGGCCCGGGCGATGGCCAGCGTCATTGTGACCTGGCCGGCGTGCCACGCCGCGACCGCAGCGATTTCATCGGGCTTGGCCTGTCCGCCTGCAGCCAGATCGGCGAGGTGTTCTACCGCCTGGAGGATGAACTGGGCGAATGGCGTGCGCGGCTGCAGGCCGGGCATATGGGCGTGTCTGCCGGATTGATCCTGTCCGAAGACGAGCGACTGGCGGCCGAGGTGGCGCAGAGTATCGCCTGCGATCACGCGCTCGATGCGGCTGCCTTCGAATGGCGCAACGATGAACCGTTTGAAGAATGCTTCGCCGGGCAGCTGCCAGCATTGGCACCGTTGCTGGCGCGCGGCTGGGCGCACTGGGATGCGCGCGTGCTGCGGCTGGCCGAAGAAGGGCGCCTGCTGTGGCGTATGATGGCCGCATGCTTCCGGCCGGCGGCCGCCATCGCGTGAGTCTTGCCCAGATGTCTTCGAATCCGCCTTCGCACGGCCGCCTTGGACAGGCCACCCCGAACCCCGCCGCCGCCGATGACGGCGACGCGCTGCACTTCTGCAGCACCTGCGCGTTTTCCGACGCCTGCATGTCGCAGGGCTACGACAAGACCGCACTGGGCGATCTGCACGTGCTGGTCGACCACGTCGGTCCGTTCCATGCGGGTGACTACATCTTCCGCGCTGGCGAGTCGTTTGATTCGATTGCTGCGGTGCGCGCCGGCATGGTCAAGACCTTCGTCGACGACAGCCAGGGCAACGAGCAGGTGCTGGGCTTCAGCCTGCCGGGCGAAGTGATCGGCCTGAATGCGATCCATGGTTCGCGCTTCCCCTGCAATGCGGTGGCGCTGGATACGGTGCATCTGTGCCGCATCTCGTTCCCGAAGCTGAGCTCGCTGGCCACGCGCATGCCCGGGCTGCAGGCCAAGCTGTTCAGCCTGCTCAGTGCGGAGATCGGCAAGGTCGCCACGCTGGCCGCCAACCACCGTACCGAAGAGCGCATGGCCGCATTCCTGCTGGACATGTCCGAGCGCTACGCGCGGCGCGGTTTTTCTGCCACGCGCTTCAACCTGACGATGGCGCGTACCGAGATCGCCAACTACCTGCGGATGGCGCCGGAAACCGCCAGCCGCGTGCTGCGCCGCCTGAGCGATGATGGGATCATCGCGGTGAAGCAGCGTGAGATCCTGCTGCTGCAGCCCGAGCGTTTGGCCGCGCTGGCGGTGGCCGACGAATCCGATCCGAACTGAACCTGGCCGGGAGCCGACGATGAAGCGAGCTGGACTGTTGTTGCTGGGCCTGCTGGCCACGGTGCCGACCTGGGCGGCCACGCTGACCGTTTCGGCGGCATCGAGCCTGACCGAGAGCTTCCGCGAACTGGGCAATGCCTATGAGAAGGCACACCCGGGCACCACGGTCGATTTCAACTTCGCCGCGTCCGGCGTGTTGCTGCAACAGATCAGCCGCGGTGCGCCGGTGGATGTGTTCGCCTCGGCCGACGAAACCACGATGGACCAGGCCCAGCAGCAGGATCTGCTGGCGGCCGGCACCCGCGAGGTGTTCGCAGTGAACGCGCTGTGGGTGGTGGTGCCGCCGCAGGCCAAGGCGGCGCCGCGTACCTTGAAGGACCTGGCCGGTGCCGGTGTGCAGCGCATCGCACTGGGCAACCCGGACAGCGTGCCGGTCGGCCGCTATGCCAAGGGCGCGCTGGAAGTGGCGGGCCTGTGGTCGTCGGTGCAGGGCAGGATCATCACCACGCAGAACGTGCGTCAGTCGCTGGATTACGTGGCGCGCGGTGAAGTGGATGCCGGCTTCGTCTATGCCACCGATGCGCAGGCGATGCCCGACCGGGTGCGCCGTGCGTTCGCGGTGCCGGTGTCCGGGCGCATTGCGTATCCGCTGGCGGTGACCAGGGCCAGTACGCAGCCGGCAGAGGCATGGCGCTTCGCTGCCTTCGTGCGTTCGGCACAGGGCCAGGCGATTCTGGCCAAGCACGGGTTCGGCAAGCCCTGAGGCATGGATCTGGACTGGACCGCGCTGGGGTTGTCGCTGAAGGTGGCCGGCTGGGCCACCGCGATCAATCTGGTGCTGGGCGTGGCGCTGGGCGCGTTGCTGGCCCGCCGTCGCTTCCCCGGGCGCGAGCTGCTGGATTCGCTGCTGACCCTGCCGATGGTGCTGCCACCGACGGTGCTGGGGTACTACCTGCTGGTGTTGATCGGTCGCAATGGTCCGATCGGTGCGTGGCTGCAGTCGTGGTTCGGCGTCAACCTGGTGTTCACCTGGCAGGCGGCCGTGATTGCTGCGGCGGTGGCCTCGCTGCCGCTGGTGTTCAAGCCGGCACGCGCGGCGTTCGAGGAAGTGGACGGGCAGCTGGAGCAGGCCGCACGCACGCTGGGTGTGTCCGAAGTGGCGGTGTTTTTCCGCATCACGCTGCCACTGGCGTGGCGCGGCATCCTCGCCGGCCTGCTGCTGGCGTTTGCGCGCGCAATGGGCGAGTTCGGCGCGACGCTGATGGTGGCCGGCAGCATTCCGGGCCGGACGCAGACGTTGTCGATCGCCATCTACGAGGCGGTACAGGCCGGCCAGGACGGCAAGGCCAATGCGCTGGTGATCCTGACCTCGGTGGTCTGCATCGTGATCCTGTTGCTGGCCGCGCGGCTGGTGGGCGGGCGTCGCCGGGAGCTGCGCGATGTGGCTTGACCTGCAGGTGCAGCGTCGCCTGCAGGCGGCCGGCCAGGAGTTCGTGTTGGACGTATCGATGCAGTGCACGCAGCGGCAGGTGGTGTTGTTCGGGCCTTCGGGCGCGGGCAAGAGCCTGACCTTGAAGGCGGTGGCCGGGCTGCTGCGGCCGGGCCAGGGTCATGTGCGCGTGCAGGGGCAGACCCTGTTCGATGCGGCCACCGGCGTGGATCTGCCGCCGCAGCGCCGCCGGCTGGGCTATGTGTTCCAGGATTACGCGTTGTTCCCGCATCTGAGCGTGCGCCAGAACGTGGCGTTCGGGCTGGAGAAGGGGTGGTTGAATCCACGGAACCGCCAGCGCTTCGGTGCGGTGGAGCAGTGGTTGCACGCCTTCCGCATCGACACCGTGGGTGATCTGCTGCCCTCGCAGATTTCCGGCGGGCAGCGCCAGCGCACCGCACTGGCGCGGGCGCTGGTGACGCAACCGCAGGCGCTGCTGCTGGATGAACCGTTCTCCGCACTGGATCATGACCTTCGGCAGCATCTGCGCCAGGAGTTGGAGGCGGTGCTGGACAAGACCGGGATCCCGTTGTTGTTGATCAGCCACGACCCGCAGGACGTAGCCATGTTTGGTCAGCAAGTGGCGCGCGTGGTGGATGGCCGTATCGTCGGCGATTGACCCGTGATGGACGCACCGGCGATGGTTGGTCACATCTGATGGTAGTGCCGGCCGCTGGCCGGCAACCACGGAATCCTGAGCAGCCGGCCAGCGGCCGGCTCTACCGGTTCAAGGTCCGTGCGGTCCGGTGGTCATGGATCAATACAACTCACAGTGCGTGCGGCCTTCGCCCCGCAACGCGTCCCAGTGCCCTTCGCCACCGATGGCATCGATGGCTTCGCGCACCGCGCCTTCCAGGTGGCTCTTGTTGCCGCACAGGTACAGGTGCCCACCGCGGGCCAGGACATCGCGCACTTCGGCGGCACGCTGCTGCAGCACATGCTGCACATAGACCTTTTCGGCGCCATCGCGCGAGAACGCGGTATGCAGGCCGGCCAGCACGCCTCGCGTGTGCCAGTCCTGCAGCTGGTCGCGGTACAGGTAGTCGTGCTGGCGGTGCTTCTCGCCGAACACCAGGTGCACTTCACGCTCGCAGGCGTTGGCCTGCAATTCCTGCATCAGGCCCATCAACGGTGCGATGCCGGTGCCGGTGCCGACCAGCAGCAGCGGTGCCTGGCCGGTATCGGGCAGGTGGAAGCCGGGGTTCGAACGGCAGTACACCCGGGCGTGGTCGCCGCCGTGCAGCAGGCTGCCGGTGGCGGTGCCGAAGCGCTCGCGGTCGCGCAGGGTGTAGCGCACTTCGCGCACGCACAGGCTCAGCTGGTCGTCGCAAGGGTGAGAGGCGATGGAATAAGCGCGAGGCAGCCGCGGTGACAGCAGCCCGCGCAGCCGGGCCAGAGGAACGCTGTCCGGGGTGGCGTGGTCCTGCAGCACGTCCAGCAGGTCCAGGCCGTGCAGGTAGGCGTCCAGCTCGCGCTTCTGGCTGACCTTCAACAGGCCCTTCAGTACCTCGCTACCGCCGAGCCTGGCCAGTTCGCGCAGTACGCCCTTGCTCAGCAGGCGCAGCTCGCGGTCATGCAGGGCGGCCACGGCGGCGGTGTCGCCATACCAGGCAGCCAATGCCTGCAGCAGGGCGGGATCGTTCTCGGGTACCAAGTGCAGGGTGTCACCCGCGCGGTAGGCCATGCCACTGCCGGCAATGTCCAGCTGCAGGTGCCAGGCAGCGGGGTCGCTGCTGTTCAAGCGGCGACGTTCGATGATGGGGGCGGCAAACGCATTGTCTTCGCCATAGGCGGTGACCTGCAGGCGCAGGTCCTGGCCAGCGTTGAGGTCGCCCTCCAGCACCTGGCCGAGCACCGGCCGCCATTGCTGGAAGAACTGCTCGTAGCCCAGGTCGGCGTCCACCCGATGCAGCAGCGGCTGCGCCTGGCGCTCGCTCAGTGCAGCATCCAGCGCCTTGGTGAAGCCGCAGAAGCTCGGGTAGCCGGTGTCACCGAGGCCGAACACTGCATAGCGCAGCCCAGCCAGCGTCGGGGTCTGGCGCAGTGTTTCGAAGAACTGTTCGCCATTGGCCGGCGGTTCGCCATCGCCGAACGAGCTGGAGATCGCCAGCAGCACGTCGCCGTGACCGAGACTGGCCACCTCGATGTCGTTGAACGGGAGCACCTGCGGCGCGTGCGGCTGCAGGTCCGCGCCCAGGCGCTGGGCCAGGGCGCGGGCATTGCCCGACTCGGACGCGAAACCCACCAGCAGGCGGCTGAAGGGCGTACTGGTCGGGAGGGCGTTCACGCGGCCTCGTAGAAGTCGTCGAACTTTTCCTTGCTGAACTCGACCAGGTCGTAGTTCTGCATCAGGTCGTTCACCACGCGGCGGATGCTGATGTAGGAGGTGATGTTGCCGTCGGCGTCGAACAGCGGTTGCACGGTGGTGTCGACCACGTAGAGCACGCCGCCCTTGCCGAGGTTGGGCACGATGCCGGTCCAGGTCTTGCCGGCTTTGATGGTGTCCCACATGTCCTTGTAGACCGCCTTGGGCACATCCGGGTGGCGCACGATGCTGTGCGGCTGGCCGATCAGTTCCTCGCGGGCGAAGCCGGTGAGGGTGCAGAACAGGTCGTTGGCGTAGGTGATGTTGCCCTGCAGGTCGGTGGTGGAGATCACCATGACGTTCTGCATGGCGTTCAGCAGCTGGGCGTTGTCGGGGGTGTAGCTCATCGCAGGGTCCTTGTGGATGCCGGTAGCGCCGGCGTGTTCGGGTCCTGCATAGAGATACGCCCGCACGGCAGCGGGCGGTTTGACATTGGTCAAGCGGGTGGCGCGAAGGGCTGCGACCGGGTGTCGCAGGGAGCTGAGCCCGTGCTTGGCTCGCGCGGCAAGCGGGAATGCCAGCTGCCGGGCGTGGGCTCGGCTCTACAGAAACGGCGGGCGCGTCAGCCCATCAGATAGCGCAGCACACCCGCCGAGACCACGCCGATCAGCACCGTCGGCAGCATCGACAGCCGCGTGGCGGCCAGCAGGGTGATCGCCAGCGCGGCGAGGTCGGCGGGCTTGTCAGCGACGAAGTCCGGGGCGATCACCGAGATCAGCACGCAGCCCGGCGCGGCTTCCATCACCGTCACGGCGCGTTTGCTCAACGTGCGGTTGCGCAGCGCGAGGAAGCCGACGATGCGGGTCAGGTAGGTGGCGGCAGCCATCAACACGATGGTCAGCACCGAGGTCCAGTGGATCAGGCCGTTGAAGGTCATGCGGCGTCCTCCGCCAGCAGCCAGGCGGCGGCCAGGCCGGCCAATGCGCCGCTGGCCACGTACCACGCACCTGGCACCAGCAGGTAGGTGGCGGCGGCGACGACCAGGCTGACCAGCCACGGTCTAGCCGCCTTCATGCCCTGCCACATGCCGCGCAGCAGTACCAGGAACACGGCGGGGAAAGCCATGTCGAAGCCATAGGCGTGGATGTCGCCCAACATCGGCCCGACGATCGCACCGAGTGCGGTGCAGGCCACCCAGACGGTGTACAGGCCTGCCGATACGCCCAGGTAGTAGGCCAGGCTGAAGCCAAGTGCGCGTCGGCGCGCATCAGCCACGCCCATCGCCCAGCTTTCGTCGCACATGAAGAACAGCGCTGGCAGCACCCGGCGGCGTGGCAGGTGTTGCAGCAGCGGGGCCAGGCTGGCGCCCATCAGCAGGTGGCGGCTGTTGACCAGCGCGGTGATCGCCACGATCAGTGCGATGTGCGGTGGCGAGGTCCACAGTTCGACGGCGGCGAACTCCGAACCGCCAGCGAAGTTGAGGCCGGTCATCAGCGGTACTTCCAGTGCGCTCAGGCCCTTCTGGGCCGCCTGCGCGCCGAGTACCAGGGCGAACGGAATGAAGCCGATCATCACCGGTACGGCGGCGCGCAGGCCGCGCAGGAATTCGGCACGCGGCGCGGTATCGCAGGTGTCTGGCAGGGGGAGGGTGGTACGGGCGTCCATGGAACGGCACGACGAGGTGGGGGTGGCCCATGCTAGCGGTCCGATCACGAAATCGGGTTGCGTTGATGCCACTGGATTCTGGATGATTGATATTCCATGCGACCAGAGTCGACCAGGACGAAATTTCATGCAGTACCAGCTCGACAACCTTGATCGCCGCATCCTCGACGCCCTGCAGCGCGACGGCCGCCTGCAGAACCTGGAGCTGGCCCGTCTGGTCGGGCTGTCGCCGTCGGCCTGCCTGCGCCGGGTGCGGCTGCTGGAGGAGGGCGGTTACATCGACCGCTACGTGGCGCTGTTGAACGAGGCCAAGGTGGGCCGCGGCTTCACCGTGTTCGTGCGGGTGTGGCTACGCGGGCAGGACGAGGACACCACCAATCACTTCATCAACAGCATCAAGTCTTTCCCGGAAGTGCTGGAATGCCATCTGATGGCCGGTGACTGCGATTTTCTGCTGCGGGTGGCGGTGGCCGACCTTGATGCCTACCGGCAGTTCCAGATGCAGCACCTGAACCGGATCGCCGGCGTGCAGAACACCAAGACCGAGATTCCGATGCAGCGGATCAAGCAGACGACCCAGCTGCCGCTTTGAGGGATGGGGTTTGCGGCCGGGTTGCACCCGGCACCCGCCGGTAGTGCCGGCCGCTGGCCGGCAACCTCAACAGCAACGGCAACAGCGGGCCTGCTGAGGGATGGCGGGGTGGGTCCGGTTGCGGGGGACGCTGCAAGTACGTCCATGTAAGCTCGGTCGCCGCATCCATGCGGCTCACGCCCCCGCAACCGGACCCACCCCGCCTTCGACAGATTTCCACGATCTGCCGGAACGGCATGAACTGCTCTTGGTGGGTGTCGACCTTGGTCGACACGTTTGGGTCGGCACGGGGGGCGGATCCCGTTGCTGCGCAACGGGCTCTGACCCCAGGGGCAGATGATCATGTCTGTTCGATTCATTGATTCCTGATGCGTGACTGGCCCCACGGAGCCTGCCTCGGCGTCAGCCGTGGCGGCGGTCATCGCAATGACATGTGCCCTCGGTACGGTTTGAGCCCGCTTGCGGGTCGCGCGCGGGCCGGGGTTCCGGTTGTGGTGCGCGACCGTTGCAGCTGCTGTCGCTGCCGAGGGTCATGTGTTCTACGTCAGGGGGCTGAATGGACACCATGCGGTCAGAACTTGGAAGGTGGCCATCGCCGCATGGCTGCTGCTGTCCTTTGCCGCTGCCGCACAGGACGCGGTTCATGCCTACGACATCCCTGCGCAGCCGCTGGAACAGGCGGTCGAGCGCTTCAGTGTCATCAGTGGGTGGTCGGTGATGTACCCGGGCGACCTTGCCGCGGGCCGCAGCAGCCATGCGCTGCGCGGGAGCCTGGCGCCGCTTGCGGCGCTGGAGTCGCTGCTGCAGCACACCGGGATCGAGGCAGAGGTGATCGGCGAGCAGCGTGTGGTGCTGCGCCGGGGCAAACCCTCGGCCGCGGAACCCGGTGTTGGCGCGGGGCTTCCCGAGGCCGAACGTCGGCGTCGCTACGGCGGGTTGCAGCAGCGGCTGCGTGCGGCGTTCTGTGACGACCCGGAGATTGCGCCCGGCCGCTATGCCGCAACGCTGCGCTTCCGCATCGACGGCGCGGGCCAGGTAAGCGAGCCGGAGCTGCTGTCCGGCAGTGGCAGTGATCGCCGCGACGCACGCCTGCTGCAGGCGCTGCAAGGCCTGGTGCTGGCGACCGAGGCCGCCGCGCTGCCACAGCCGGTGACGCTGCAGATCCGTCCTTCCGGCACCGACCACGACTGCGGCCGGCGCGCGCCCCTTCCATGACTTCAAGGATTCGAACATGAGCAACGGTACGGCTGGGGCGGTTGATCTGATGGACCACCTCCTGGGTGCCTACGACGAGCTGAAACGCCGGTTGGTGCGCAAGCTCGGATCGGAAGAGCTGGCCGGCGACGCGCTGCAGGACACGTGGATGCGCCTGAGTGCGCGCCGTGACCGCCTGGACGCGGTGCAGAACCCTGCGGCCTACCTGCTGCGGATGGCGATGAACACCGTGATCGACCGCCAACGGGCAGACCACCGCCTGCTGAGCCTGGAGGAGGTGGATACGCTGATGGACATGGCCGACCCGGGGCCGGGGCCGGCGCAGGCGGCCGAGCTGGACTTCGCGCTGGAAGACATGGTCGGCCTGCTGCAGCGCATGCCCGAGCGCCGTCGTCGCATCCTGCTGGCAATCCGCGTCGATGGCCTGCAGCAGCGCGACGTGGCCGACCACCTCGGTGTGTCGCTGCGGTTGGTGCAGCGGGAGCTGAAGGCAGCCCAGGACTACCTGGCCGAACGCAGCGGGCAGGGGCGCCAGGTGCGGTTCTGAGCGACGGCATCCGTCTACACTTTGACGCCGAGCAGAACCCCGCAGCGTGCGGGTCCGGCATGAGACCCATGGATCCTGACGACCGCCCGCAACGCCCGCTGGATGCCGTTGAGCATCAGGCCCATGCGTGGGTGGTGCGGCTGACCTCGGGCGAGGCGACCGCTGCCGATGGGCGCCGGTTCCGTGCATGGTGCGAGTCCGACCCGCGTCATCGTGAAGCGTTTGGCCGTGCGCGCCGGCAGTGGGAGCAGGTGCGGCTGGCCGGCGAGCGACTGCCCGCCGCCGCGCGCCAACCGGTCGCGCCGACACCGGCCCAGCGCTGGAGCCGGCGCGCCTTCCTGGGCGCTGCGGTGGCAGCGCCAGCCAGTCTGGTGGTGGCGGCGGCGCTCCGCCCGCCGCTGGGATTGTGGCCCTCGGTGACGGCGATGGCGGCCGATTTCCACACCGGCACAGGTGAACGACTACAGATCGCGCCCTTGCCGCAGCTCAAGATCGAACTGGATACGCAGAGCAGCCTGCGCCGCCGCGCGCACGCGCAGGGCGAAGGCTTCGAGCTGGTGCAGGGCCAGGCCGCGATCGAAACCGGCGCTGGCCTGCGCCTGGCGCTGTTCGCGGGCCCGGGTTGCGTGATTACCGATGAAGGTGCGGTGCGCCTGGACGTGCGCAACACCCACGGCCAGGTACGGGTGACCTGCCTGCAGGGTAGCGCCCGTATCGAGCACCCGCAGGGCCGCCTGCAGCTGCAGGCCGGCCAGCAGACCCGGTTCGACGAGCGCCTCAGTGGCGTCGTGGCCGAGGCCGTAGCTTCGGAAGTGAGTGCCTGGACCGAAGGCATGCTTGTGTTCCGCCGCGCACCGCTGGGCGAGGTGGTGGACGAGATCAACCGTTACCGGCGGGGCAAGGTACTGCTGGGTGAATCGGCATTGGCGCGCGCGCCGGTCAGTGGCCGCTTCCGCATCGATGATCCGGACGCGGCACTGGAGCAGCTGCGCCTGACGATGTCGCTGGATCTGCGTCGCTTTCCGGGTGGCATCGCCGTCCTTGGATAGATGAAGGCGCTGGCCGTGCGCGCCGCGCAGGTCTGTTGCAAGCGAGGAGAAGCCAAGGATGCGCAACGAGACCATCGGTGTGCTCGATCTGCGTCGCAATCTGTCTGCATTGCTGGAAACCACCCAGCGAAGGCCCTTGATGGTGCATCGCTATGGTTCGCCCTGGGTGTGCGTGGTGTCCGACGCGCAGTGGCAGCAGCAGGCGGTGCTGCTGGACTTCAATCCGCAGTCACACCCATTGGCGATGCTGCTGCGGCTGCAGCAGCAGGAGATGCCCTTGGTCGAATCCGGGGCGCTGCCGCCTGCGGCGCTCGCACGCGCACTGCTGTTGGCGGACATCCATGGCATCGACGATCTCACGCAGCTGCATGAGCAGGTGCTGCATCATCGGCTCTGGCACTGGTTCGTGGCGGGCGCCCATGGGGTGATGGACGGGTGGCAGCTGCCCGCACTGCGCGTCGCGCTGGCGTCATGGTGCGATGACGTGGACATGACCGAGGCACTGGTCGCATTCGCTGCCCGCAGCGACGTGGCGGTACTGGCCCGCCGTTGTGGGGGTGACGCACCGCGGCTGCAGCGCGAAGCCTGCAGGCGGATGACGCTGCGATGACGTTGCCGATGAAGCGCCACCCCGTGCACAGAGTTGCATTCGCGGTGTCGCTTCACCTGCCTTGCTGACGTCTTCTCCAGAGTACGACGCACCACGCGTCGCGGAGCACGGGCGGCGCAGATGGAAGACAGTCGCAGGATCAGCATGCTGGAGCTGGATCGCCACCTGAGCCAGTCACTGGAACAGGCACGGCACACGCCACTGAACGTGCAGCGCTACGGGCGCTCGTGGGTCTGGGTGCTGTCCAGTGACGCCTGGGCGGATGCGGCACGCTGGGCGGCACTGGACAGCAGTGCGCATCCACTGGCGGCACTTCGAAAGGCCCTCGACCTGCGGCTGTGGCCCTGGCCCGACGCGGCCATGAGCGCGCTGCCGCTTGGCGCAGCCGATGCGCGGCTGCTGCAACGTGCGGCGCTGCTGGTGGTCGTGCGTGATCTCAACAGTGCACAGCGTGTGTACGACGACCTGCGCTACCACCAGGCCTACCGGATGTTCATTGGCCTCGACCACGGCACCGCGTGGTCGCCGACGCAGTGCGTGCGCCTGTTGCAGGCGTGCGTGCATCCGTTGCTGCGCGAGTGCATCGACGAAACACTGGCCAGCGTGCCGCCTCACCTGTTCGAGGCGGCACGCGCGCCGGCTGCACGAGCGGCCGCACAGGCAACCGCGCCGCGAATCGCAGGCGGATGTTTATCGTACTGACACATGCACCGCTGACCATGGTGCAGCGGTCTCTTCCAGGATGACGAGGGCGGAACAATGGCAAGGCAGGCAGGTGGTCGCAGGGCTCGGCAGCAGGGCTTCAGCCTGATCGAGATCATGGTGGTGGTGGTGATCATCGGCATCCTTGCCGCGCTGATCGTGCCGCGGTTGATGGACCGTCCGGACCAGGCGCGTGTGGTGGCGGCGCGCCAGGACATCGCGGCGCTGATGCAGGCGCTGAAGTTGTTCAAGCTGGACAATGGGCGCTATCCCAGTGCCGAACAGGGCCTGCAGGCGCTGGTGAAGCCGCCGCAGGGCAGCGGTGCGTTGCCGGTGACGCCGTATCTGGATCGCCTGCCGAATGATCCGTGGGGCCATCCGTACCAGTACCAGGTTCCAGGCACTCATGGCGACATCGATGTGTACTCGCTGGGTGCGGACAGCAAGCCCGGTGGCGACGCCGGGAACGCAGACATCGGCTCCTGGCAGCTGTGAGGCGTGCTGATGGCAGCCCGGACGCGTTCGATTTCATGCATCCACCAGCGTGGCGTGGCGGTGATCGTCGCCTTGCTGGTGGTGGCATTGGTGGCCGTGATTGCCACTGCGCTGCTGACCCGGCAGTCGGCGCAGCTGCGCGCGCTGCGCGGCGACCAGTTGCGCGCACAGGTACGCATGGCGGTGGATGCGACGCTGGAGCGTGCGGCGCAGCAGCTGCGTGAGGATGTCAAGGAACAGCTGACCACGGTGCGCAGCGGGCGCTGGGCGCGCCCGTTGGAACTGCAGGCGCCATTGCCGGTGCAGCTGCAACTGGTCGATGCGCAGTCGATGTTCAACCTGCGCAACCTGCTGGCACAGGGCAGGCCGGACCCCGAGGCGCGGGGCGCGTTCGTCGCGTTGTGCGCCGGGCAGGGGCTGGGCCAGGGCACCTGCGCATCCGCGGTGGACCACATCCAGGCGCGCCTGCGCGACGGCGATGTGCAGGCGCAGGCACCGCTGCCGCGCGAATCACTGATCGAACAGGCGCTGGTCGGCGCTGACCCGGTGGCGTTGCAGGCGTTGGTGCGGCGCACAGTGGTGTTGCCGGCGCAGGCCCTGGTCAACGCCAACACCTGCGACCTGAGCGTCCTGCAGGCGGTGGCGCCTGCGGTGGAACCGGCAAGGCTGCAGGCGCTGCTCGCTGAGCGCGACGCCGGCCACTGGCTGCTCAACCGCGGTGACATCGCCAACCGACTCCAACTGAGCAACGAACAGATGGCCGTGCTTCCGCTGGGTATCCATAGCGAGTGGTTCCTGGCCGTGGGCCGGGTGCAGGCTGACGGCAGCGCGGTTGATTTTCGCGCGCTGCTCTGGCGCGAGTACCGCGACGACGGGGTACGTGTACAACGGGTGTGGACGAGGATCGGCGCATGACGGTGCAGCTTCGGGTGCGCCTGCCGCCGTTGGCGCACCTGCGCGCCGACAGCGCGGTGGACTGGGCGCAGCTGCACAAGGACGAGGTAGTGGCACACGGCCGCGACACGCTGGCCGCGCTGGGTCTGCGGCATCCGCGGGCCACAGTGCATGCCTGCCTTGACCCGAACGACCTGATCCTGCTGGAACTGCAGCTGCCGCCGCTGTCCGGGCGCCGCCTGCAGGCGGCGTTGCAGGGTGAGGTTGAGGCCATGCTGCTGGATGACCTGCAGGACGTGGCGCTGGCCCACGGTCCGCAGGCGGCAGACGGTACGGTTCCGGTGGCCTGGCTCGGCCAGCAGGCCATCGCGCAGGTGCAGCAGCTGCTGGCCTCGTGTGCGCTGCAGCTGCAGGCGTTGTATCCGACGCCACTGCTGCTGCCTTGGCAGCGCGGCCACGCCACGCTGCAGGTCAGCGGCGAGCATCTGCTGGTGCGCAGCGGGCGCGATCGGGGACTTGTCCAATGGTATGGCGGACGTGACGCGTCCGCGGTGATGCAGGCGTTGGCCACCCGCCTGCAACAGGCTGGGGTGCGGGCCGTGCAATGGATCGACAGCGTACCGCCGGCGTGGCCGGACAGCCTGCCGGCCAGCGCCGTTGCGCATGAACAGCAGGCCTGTGGTCCGTTGCCGGGTTGGTCATTGCCGCTGCCCGGCGCAGGCCGTCAAGCGCCGCGACTGGCGATCGGCCTGGCACTGGCGGCGGTGCTGCTGGCTGCACTTGGCCTGCAGTGGCAGGTCACGCGTTGGCGGATCGAGGGTGAGGCGCTGCAGCAGGGCATGGCACGGCAGTTCAGCGCACGCTTTCCGGAGGTCACCGATGTGGTGGACCCGGTGTTGCAGGCAAGGCGAGCGCTTGCGGTTCCACCGCCGACGCCGCCGTTGCCGGCGCTGCAACGTCAGATCGCCCGCACGCTGCACGCGGTTCCGGAGCTGGCGGGTCAGGTGCACAGCCTGCACTACCAACCCGGGCAGGTGCACCTGGAGCTGGACGCCGATGCCCAGGCATTGGCCGACGATCCACAGCGGCTTGAGCGCTGGCAGCAAGCGATGCAGGCGCAGGGGCTGCAGCTGGCGCGCGATACCGGTGGACGCCTGCGGGTGAGCGGAGCGGGACAGTGACGACCCGAACCCTGCGGCTGGGCCAGGGGCTGGTGGGCCTGCAGCAGCGCTGGCAACGCCTGCCACCGCGCGACCGGCTGATGCTGTGGGTGATGGGGGTGGCGCTGCTGGTGGCGGGCCTGTGGTCGTTATGGCTGGAGCCCCTGCTGAAGCAGCGCACGCACTGGCAGGCCGAACTGCCACGGCTGCAGGCGCAGTCCCGCGCACTGGCGCCGCTGCTGCGCGCGCGTGAGCGCCAGCAGTTGGCGCAGGGCCAGCATCCGACCCTGGCCGGGCTGCGTGACCAGATCAAGGCTGCCGGTCTGGCCGACGGCCTGCATATCCAAGCGCGCGACGGGCGCTGGCACCTGCAGGTACGGGCCGTACCCGCCGATGCGCTATGGAACTGGCTGCTGCCGCTGCTGGCCGACCCGGCCATCGAGTTGCAGCAGCTGCAATTGACACGCACAGGGGATGCGAACATGCCGGCGGCACGGATTTCAGGACACATCGTGATGGTGGCAACTGCGGGTGCCCATCCATGAGGGCGATGCGCAGCCTTGCCTGCAGTGCTGCATTGGCACTGATCGTGTGCATGGGCCACGCGCCGGCACCCGTGCTGGCGCAGGACACCCGCGATGAGCCGGTGCAGTTGAACCTGGTCGACACCGACATCGGCGGCGTGCTGCGCATGGCGGCGCGCTTCACCGGGCGCCAGTTCCTGGTCGACCCACGCGTGACCGGCAAGATGACGGTGGTTTCCGATGGCCCGGTCAGCCGTACCCAGGCCTACCAGTTGCTGCTGGGCGCATTGCGCATGCGTGGCTTCGCCGTGGTCGAGAACGGCGGCGTCAGCCGGGTGGTGCCGCAGGCCGATGCCAAGTTGCTCGGTGGACGGGTGGGCAGCGGTGGTGCAGGGGGCGAGATCGCCACGCGCACCTTTGCGCTGCGCTATGAGAATGCGGCGGCGCTGGTGGCTGTGCTGCGGCCGATGATCAGCCCGGACAACCCGATCAGCGCCAATCCAGGCAACAACACCCTGGTGATCACCGACTACGCCGACAACCTGGATCGCATCGCGCGGGTGATCGCCAGCGTCGACACGCCCGCCGGCATGGACACCGATGTGGTGAAGCTGCAGCAGGGCATTGCGGTGGACGTGGCGGCAATGGTCTCACCGCTGCTGGATGCGCAGGGTGCCGAGCCGGGCCAGAAGGTGGTGGTGATGGCCGACCCGCGCAGCAACAGCGTGCTGCTGCGTTCCAGCAGCCCGGGCCG
Source organism: Stenotrophomonas sp. YJH_SMC_94-11 (assembly GCF_059370435.1). Lineage (NCBI taxonomy): Bacteria > Pseudomonadati > Pseudomonadota > Gammaproteobacteria > Lysobacterales > Lysobacteraceae > Stenotrophomonas > Stenotrophomonas sp. YJH_SMC_94-11. The sequence goes on from NZ_JCAFTR010000015.1 coordinate 37,346, forward strand.
CACCCGCCTGGCGCGGCAGCTGGTGGAAAAGCTGGACCGTGCCCAGGACGAGTCCGGCAACCTGCATGTGGTCTACCTGCGCAACGCCCAGGCCAACCAGCTGGCCGGTGTGCTGCGTGGCGTGGTAGCCGGACAGAGCGATGCACCGGCGATGGGCAGCAACCAAGGAATCACCCCGCTGCCGGGTGACGCCAACCGTCCCACGCCCACCCAGACGTCGCAGCCGCAGCAGGCCAAGCCCGGGGGCAATGCGATGGAATCGCAGCGGCTGGACCCGAGCCGGGGCGACCCGATCGATGCAGGAAGCACCGGCTTCAGCCAGAACGGCATTTCGGTACAGGCGGACGTGGCCACCAACACCTTGCTGATTTCGGCGCCGGAGCCGGTGTACCGCAACCTTCGGCGGGTGATCGACCAGCTCGACCAGCGCCGTGCGCAGGTGCTGGTGGAAAGCCTGATCGTGGAGGTCAACCAGACCGACGCGGCCGAGCTGGGCGTGCAGTGGATGCTGGGCAATGGCCGTACGTTTGGCGGCACCCATTTCGGGGGCGCTACCGGCGGTAGCGGGCTCAATACCGGTGCGCGTACCACGCTGGACGTGCTGCCCAAGGATGGCCTGAAGATCGGCGTGATCGACGGCACCATCAACCTGCCCGGTGTCGGCCAGATTCTCAACATGAAGGCGCTGGCCACTGCGCTGCAGAGCAAGGGGGGCGCCAACATCCTGTCGACGCCGAACCTGATGACGCTGGACAACGAGGCAGCCAGCATCATGGTCGGCCAGACCGTGCCGTTCGTCAGTGGCCGCTACGTGACCGACGGTGGCGGCGGCAGCAACAACCCCTTCCAGACCATCGTGCGCGAAGACGTGGGCCTGAAGCTGCGGGTGCGCCCACAGATTTCCGAGGGCGGTACGGTGAAGCTGGACATCTACCAGGAAGTCAGCAGCATCGACGCGCAGAGCGCGAACAGCACGGCCGGCATCATCACCAACAAGCGCGCACTCGATACCAGCGTGCTGCTGGACGATGGCCAGATCATGGTGCTCGGTGGCCTGCTGGAAGACAGCGTCAGCCACGGCCGTGATGCGGTGCCGGGGCTGGGGAAGATCCCGGTGCTGGGTGCCTTGTTCCGCAGCGACACGCGCAAGCGCGCCAAGACCAACCTGATGGTGTTCCTGCGTCCGCACGTGGTACGCGACCCGGCCGCAGGACAGCGCCTGACCCGCGACCGCTACGACTACATGCGCAATGCGCAGGCCGGCGCGCAGCCCGTACAGAGCTGGGCCTTGCCCGCGCTGTCGGCGCCGCAGCTGCCACCGCAGGACCTGACGGTACTCGGCCAGGGCAATGCGCGCGATGGCCACGGCCAGCCGTTGCAGAACACCAGCCTGGCAGCGTTGTATCCGGCCGGTGACGGCGATGCGCAGCTGGTGCAGTTCGCACAGGGGCTGGAGCCGAGCCGTGCCAGCCAGGTCGTGGCGCAGGTGCGGGCGCTGGGCCTGCAGGCCTACGCGGAGGCGACGCCGGGCGAGAGTGGGCAACGCCTGCGCGTGCGGCTGCCGCGTGATCCGGTGAAGTTGGACCCGGCATTGCAGCAGCTGCGCGGGCTGGGCTACACGCCGGAACTGGTGATCGGGCCGTGAGCGCCGTTGTGCCGCTGCCGTACGCGTGGGTGCGCAGCCACGGCGTGATGCTGACCGAAGCCGGTGGCGAGCCGGTGCTGCTGGGAACGGACGATACCGCAGCGTGGGCCGTGGCCGAGCTGCGCCGGCGGCATGGCCCGCTTCCGTTCCAGGCATTGGATGCCGCGACCTGGCAGCAGCGGTTGGGTGAGCAGTACCGTGACGGCGGTGATGCCGCTGCCGTGGTCGGTGCCGCCGAAAGCGAAGTCGATCTGGACCGGCTGATGCAGGACATGCCGGAGGTCACCGACCTGCTGGATGCGCAGGACGATGCACCGGTGATCCGCATGATCAATGCGCTGCTGGCACAGGCCGCGCGCGATGGCGCCAGCGATCTGCATATCGAGCCATTCGAGACCCATTCAGTAGTGCGCTACCGGGTGGACGGCACCCTGCGCGACATGGTACAGCCACGGCGCGCATTGCACGCGGCGCTGGTGTCGCGCATCAAGATCATGGCCCACCTGGACATCGCCGAGAAGCGGTTGCCGCAGGACGGGCGCATCGCGATCCGCGTGGGCGGCCGGCCGCTGGACATCCGCGTTTCCACTGTACCGACCGGGCATGGCGAGCGTGCCGTGCTGCGATTGCTGGAAAAGGATGCCGGCCGCCTGCAGCTGCAGCGCCTGGGCATGGCCGATGACACCTTGGCCACGTTCACCGGATTGATCCGGCAGCCGCACGGCATCGTGCTGGTGACCGGCCCGACCGGCAGCGGCAAGACCACGTCGCTGTACGCCGCGCTGGGCCAGCTCGACAGCAGCACCAGCAATATCCTCACCGTGGAAGATCCGGTGGAGTACGACTTTGCCGGCATCGGCCAGATCCAGGTCAATGCGCGCATCGGCATGAGCTTCGGCACCGCACTGCGCGCGATCCTGCGCCAGGATCCGGACACCATCATGATCGGCGAGATCCGTGACCTGGAGACCGCACAGATCGCGGTGCAGTCGTCGCTGACCGGGCACGGTGTGCTGGCTTCGCTGCACACCAACGATGCGGTCTCGGCGGTGACCCGCCTGGCCGACATGGGCGTGGAACCGTTCCTGCTGGCCTCGTCGCTGCGCGGTGTGCTGGCGCAGCGGCTGGTGCGGCGGCTGTGCACGCAGTGCCGGCGTGCCGAGCTGGATGGCGAAGGCCGAACCGTATGGCGCGCAGTGGGCTGCACGGCCTGTGCCAACAGTGGCTATCGCGGACGCACGGGCATCCATGAGCTGTTCGTGGTGGACGACCGGGTACGCGCACTGATCCATGAAGGGCGGGGTGAGCCTGCGCTACGCGAGGCGGCGCGGCGGGCCGGCATGCGGACCCTTCGGCAGGACGGCCAGCGCTGGGTCGACAGCGGGGTGACCACGCTGGAAGAGATCCTGCGCGTCACCGGCGACGACTGAGGCCTGCATGGCACTGTTCGACTACCAGGCTGCCAACGCGCAGGGCCGCATCGAGAAAGGTCAATTGGATGCCGACAGCCCGCGCGGTGCTCGCCAGCTGCTGCGTGGGCGCGGGCTGACGCCCGTGCAGGTCAGCGCGGCGCGAAGTGCAGGCACTGGCTGGGGCGCTCGCCGCCTGTCGGCCAGCGAGCTGGCCTGGGCCACGCGCCAGCTGGCCAGCCTGCTGGCGGCCAGCCTGCCGTTGGAAGCTGCATTGAGTGCGGTGATCGAACAGGCCGAGCGCCCGCACGTGGCCCAGGCACTCACCGCTGTGCGCGCTGACGTGCGCGCCGGCCAGCGCCTGACCGTGGCACTGGCCGCGCGGCCACGCGATTTCCCGCCGATCTATCGGGCGCTGGTGGGTGCAGGTGAGGATTCCGGCGATCTGGCGCGGGTGATGGAGCGTCTGGCCGACTACATCGAGGAACGCAATGCGCTGCAGGCCAAGGTACTGACCGCCTTCATCTACCCGGCGGCGATCAGCCTGGTATCGGTGGCGATCGTGATCTTCCTGCTCAGCTACGTGGTGCCGCAGGTGGTGACCGCATTCGTGCAGGCGCGGCAGACGCTGCCGATGCTGACCCAGGTGATGCTGGCCGCCAGCGCGTTCGTGCGCAGCTGGGGCATGTGGGTGGGGCTCGGCATCGCTGCGCTGGTGGTGGCATGGCGGTTGGCGTTGCGCCGGCCGGAACTGCGCCTGCGCTGGGACGCGATGCTGCTGCGGCTGCCGATGGTCGGGCGCTTCGTGCTGGGCGTGAACAGTGCGCGTTTCGCCTCGACGCTGGCGATCCTGCTGGATGCCGGCGTGCCATTGCTGCGCGCATTGGAAGCGGCGCGGCAGACCCTGGGCAACGCGTTGCTGGCGCGCTGTGCCGATGATGTGGCTGCACGCGTACGCGAAGGTGCGGCACTGGGTGCTGCGTTGAAGGTGCAGAAGGTCTATCCGCCGATCCTGGTGCACCTGGTGGCCAGCGGCGAGAAGACGGGTTCGCTGGCGCCACTGCTGGACCGCGCCGCACAGACGATCTCGCGCGACATCGAGCGTCGCGCGATGGCGCTGACCGCGCTGCTGGAACCGACCATGATCCTGGTGATGGGCGGCGTGGTGCTGACGATCGTGCTGGCCGTGCTGATGCCGATCATGGAAATGAATCAGCTGGTGCAGTAGATCCACGCCATGCGTGGATGGATCAACCGACGCGCGCATGGGCGGCACATCCACGCATGGCGTGGATCTACTGGTGCCTGGATTTCTCCACACAATCCTCCACACCTTTTTCCGATCTTCCACAGGTTTCTTAAGCGGCCTGTCATCGGCGCGGACCAGCATGGACCCGTCGCCGCAGAGTGGGCTGGGAGGCCCTCGGCGGCAGCAGGCGTGTAGTGACCGTTCCTCCCTTGGCGTTTCCCTTCGCAGTAAACCCTTCAGGAGAAGATCATGACCAAGTACAAGACCCTGGCGGCGCTGGTTGCCACCGCGCTGCTCGCTACCGTGGGCGCCGCCTCGGCGCAGACCGTTACCGGCGGCGGTGCCTCGCTGCCGGCCGACCTCTACAAGGGTTCGGCCGACAGCATCCTGCCGGCGAACTTCACCTACGCCGTGACCGGTTCGGGTACCGGCAAGAAGGCCTTCCTGGAAAACAACTCGGCGCTGTTCTCGACCACCGGCACCGTGCATTTCGCCGGCAGCGATTCGGTGCTGAGCAGCACCGAGCTGAGTAACTACACCACCAACTTCAACCAGCCGACCAACGCCAACCGCTACGGCGCGCTGATCCAGGTGCCGTCGGTGGCCACCTCGGTCACCATCCCGTTCAACAAGGCCGGTTCGGCGGTGGACCTGAGCGTGGCGCAGATCTGCGGCGTGTTCTCGGGTGCGATCAGCGACTGGTCGACCATCGATGCCAACCGCAGTGGCCCGATCCAGGTGGTGTACCGCGCCGAAAGCAGCGGTACCAGCGAAATGTTCAGCCGCTTCCTGACCGCGGCCTGTGCCGCTGAGAACGCTGAAACCTCGAAGCTGGTGGGCGGCAAGTTCGCCATCAAGTCGACCTTCGCCGACCTGTACAAGCGCGATGCCAACGGCAACCTGCCGGCGTTCCTGGTGGCCGCCCCGGCCACCGGTGGCACCTCGCTGTACAACACGGTCTACGCTGCTGAAGGCCGTATCGGCTACGTCGGCCCGGACGTGATCCCGAGCCTGACCGATGCGACCAAGGTCGCCAAGGTCAAGGGCTTCTCGCCGGACCAGGTGAGCGTGCAGGCCACCCTGGACACCGTCGCTCCGCCGACCGGCACCGATGCTGAGAACCCCGCCAACTGGGTGCCGGTGTTCGGCAACCCGTCGGCTGGCTATCCGATCGCCGGCTACACCAACCTGGTGATCGGCCAGTGCTACAAGGATTCGAGCGTTGCCACCAGCCTGCGCGGCTTCCTGGCCCGCCACTATCCGGCCACCTACACCGTCACGTATGAGAAGTCGATCACCGACCACGGCTTCATTCCGCTGACCAAGGCCTGGCGCGATGCGATCCGCAACCGCTTCGTGCTGGCCAGCAGCACTGCCGGCCTGAACAACCCCAGCACCTGCGCCGGCATCGGTCGTCCGCTGTAATCCGCAGCACCGGTTGAATCCTGCTTGACGCGACGCCGGCCTCTGGGCCGGCGTCGCCATTTCCGCGACGGTGCCGCCGCCGCAGTGTTTCGCTGTCGGCTTCGTGCCACGTGAACCGTCTATCAGTGGCAGGGCATGCGTTGCGCGTGCCTCCCCGATCGTCGCCGCAGCCGCGGCCCACCAGGTTGATGAGGTTCCGATGTCGCACCCGCTCCCGTCCGTTGTTCGTCCGGCCGCGTCGATGCGCCGCAATCATCCGATGGCGTGGGCCATCGCAGTCGCACTGGGGAGCATGGTGGCCCCGGCCAGCCAGGCGCAGCAGGCGTTCAGTCCGGGCTGGTTCGCCGAACGGGGCGCGGCCCAGGGCAGCGCGGCACAGAGTGGCCGGATGCCCAACGGCGTGCCGATCCAGTTCCAGTTGCCGGCCCAGCAGCAGGACGCAGCACGGCAGAAGCTGCAGCAGTCGATCGACAATCTTGGCACGGCGGCGCAGGCGATTGCCCTGCAGCAGCGCCTGCAGGAACAGGCGCGGCAGGCGCGCCGCGAAGCTGGCTTCATCGTTGCCGATGGCCTCGGCAAGGACGGCCTGAGCGTCGACCAGAATCCGCTGACCCGTGGCTGGCTCAACGCGCGCGAGGCGATCCAGTCGCAGGGCAGCGACGGGCGGGTGCAGGTCACGGTCGAGCAGACCGCGGACAAGGCGATCCTGAACTGGGAGACCTTCAACATCGGCGGCAACACTACGCTGAACTTCCTGCAGCACCCTGACTGGGCAGTACTGAACCGCGTCAACGATCCTCAGGCGCGGCCCAGCCAGATCCTGGGCCAGCTGAAGGCCAATGGCACGGTGTTCGTGGCCAACCGCAACGGCGTGGTGTTCGGCAACAACAGCCAGGTCAATGTACGCAATCTGCTGGCGGCTGCAGCACGGATCAGCGATGCGCAGTTCCGCGACAATGGCCTGTACAGCGCCGACGCCAGCAGCAGCACGCTCAGCGATGCGTTCGGCAAGGTGATGGTGGAGCAGGGTGCCCGCATCGCGACCCATGAGCCGACCAGTGCGACGCGCGGCGGTGGCTACGTGCTGCTGGCCGGGCACAGCGTGGAGAATGCTGGCCATATCGAGGCGCGCAAGGGCCAGGTGCAGCTCGCTGCGGGAGACAGTTTCGTGATCCGGCGCGGCGTGGGTACGGCCACCAACACCAGCTCCACCACCCGGGGCAATGAGATCGCGCCGCGCTTCATCGCCGGCAGCACGGCTGGCAGCGTGCGCAACACCGGCCTGCTGCGCGCGCTTGAGGGTGACGTGACTCTGGCCGGGCGCAGCGTCGAGCAGGCCGGTGTGGCCGTGGCCAGCACCACGCTCGCACAGCGCGGCACCGTGCATCTTCTGGCCTCGGCCAGTGATGCCGGCAGCAGCGTCACGCTCGCCGATGGCGCCACTACGGCGGTGCTGATCGAGGACGATGGCAAGGCCACGGTGCTGGATACGCAGCGCGACAGCCTCATCAAGGAGTCGGCAGAGCAGGACGCGATCCGCGCTGGCGCGCGCTCGGCAACCTTCGACAATCTGTCCCAGCACAATGATCGCCGGGACCAGTCGCGGGTGGAGATCGTCTCGGGTGGCAACATCCATTTCAGCAGGGATTCGCTGACGGTTGCCACGGGCGGCCAGATCATCGCCGATGCGGCGGCCCGCAGCTACGTAGACGATGCCGCGCGCGTGGACGTGTCCGGCGCAGTGGGCGTGCAGGTGTCGATGGAAAGCAACAATGTCCAGGTCAAGGTGCAGGGCAACGAACTGCGCGATGCCCTGGACAACCGCGACAGCGGCAAGCTGACCAGCAGTGAAGTCTGGGTCGATCGCCGCAGGCTGGTCCACGTTCCGGCCGGTACCGGGGGCTACGAGGGGGAGCGCTGGTACGCTGCAGGCGGCCTGCTGGAGGTGGGTGGCTATCTCGACAACCAGGGACACTCGATCGGCGAATGGGCTGCGCAGGGAGGCACCGTCCTGCTGGGTGGCAGGGAAGTGATCACGAACGGTGGCTCACGCATCAACCTTGCCGGCGGCAGCCTGGATGTGCAGAGCGGCGTGATCCGGCAGAGCTGGGTGCGCGGCGTCGACGGCCAGGTCTACCGCCTTGATGAGGCGCCGGCGGAGATGCTGTTCGATGGCCTGTACAGCGGCCATGAAGTAAAGCAGGAGCGCTGGGGCATCACTGAGACCTTCCGTGATCCGATCGTATTCGCGGCGCAGCGTGTCGATAACGGATACACCGTCGGCCGCGATGCAGGTCGGCTGATCGTCTCCGCACCGACCGCAGTGCTGGATGGGAAGGTTGAGACGACCACCTTCCAGGGCGCGCAGCAGAACCGCAGGCCGGAGGCCGCGCTGGATGGCTATGCGCAGGCGCAGACGGCAGTGGCGCGCAATGCGCAGCTGTACCTGGGGCGCTACGACGGCCAGGGCCGCAGTGGTGTGTTCGGCTCGGATGTGCGCCTGGATGACAAGGCTCCGGCGAAGGCGGCGTGGTCGCTGCTGGCTCCGATCAACGAGGAGCGGCGTGACACGGTGTGGTTGGATATCGCAGCGCTGAGTGCCCAGCAGTGGGGACGGATCGACCTGGCGACCGCCGATCGCATCCGCATCGACGGCAGCCTTCGGCTTCAGGCAGGTGGGCAGCTCAACCTGACCGGCAGCGAGGTCGAACTGGCAGGCGACATCGGCATTGCCGGCGGCCAGCTGTCGGCGGGCAACCTGCTGGATGTCCAGGGGCGGCCGACGGCGCTGCTGCACGATGGCCGCGCCCGCACCGCCATTGCCGGTGGCACGCGGATCGATCTCTCCGGCGAATGGAGCAACGCGTCACTGCCGATGCCGCTCGACGCCAGCGGTGCCTGGACGGATGGCGGCCGCCTGAGCCTGAGCAACAGTCATGACGTGGTCGTGGCCGCCGAGGCAACGGTGGACGTCGAGGCCGGCGCCGCGCTGGACCTGCGCGGCAAGGCCCGCATCGGAAAAGGGGGCAGCGTCAGCCTGCAGGCCAACAGCAGCACGGTTACGACGGACGGCAGTGGTCGGGTGCAGCTGGGTGAGGGGAGCCGGTTCAGTGGTCGAGGACAGGGCAGTGGTTCCTTCTCGCTGGGAACAGGTGGCCACGTTCGGGTGGGCGATGCGGACCCGGCGGGCGCGTCGCTACGACTGGACACCGGCTTGTTCGGCAGTGGCTTCGCGCAGTACGACATCAATGGCCACCAAGGCGTGGAGGTGGCCGATGGCGCGCGGCTGGTCGCTGCCCTGCCAGGCCTTCGCCTGACCCAGGACGCGCAGATGGCAACCGATCGGGCGTCCGCACTGGCGGCGTGGGATGTGCCGCTGTACAGCGCCGATCCGTCGAACGGGCGCGTCAGCCAGCGCGCCGGTGCGAGTATCAGCCTGCGTTCGGACCGCAACAGCGTGGGCGGTGACCTGCGCGTCGGCAAGGATGCGCTGGTGGCGGTCGATCCAGGGCAGACGATCTCGCTGCTGGGTGCAGGCAACATCGATGTTGAAGGCATGCTGCGTGCGAGGGGCGGGCGCATCGTGATCGACGATGTGCGTCCGCAAAATGCGCTGTACGCCGGGCAGCGCACCGAACGCACCTGGCGTTTCGCCGAAGGCGCGCTGCTGGATGCCGATGCGGACGCGATCTCGCTGCCCGATCCCAGCGGCCGTCTGCGTGGGCAGGTGCGCGCGGGCGGACGCATTGAGATTGGCGGGGCGCTGGACTGGGAGACCGCAGCATTCGTCGACAACCGACCACCGGAAGCGTTCGTAGTGGTCGAACGCGGCGCGCGCCTGCAGGCGCGGGGTGCGTCGGCCGAGCTGGATATCGACGGCCAAGGCCGCGTACGCGTGGACAGCGACGGCGGGCAGATCGTGCTGCGCTCGGCCAATGCGCTGTATCTGGAGGGCGGAATGGACGCGGCCGCCGGTGGTGCCGGCGCACGTGGTGGCACGCTTGGGCTGGCCTTCGGCGGCAGCATCCATGCACGTGGCGCCAGCGAGGAGGTACTGCGGGCACGTGCGATCACCCTCAGCCAGCACAGCGCACCGGTGCAGCCACTGCCGGCCGCATTGGAGTATGGCCACGCCGCGTTGTCGGTCGAGCAGCTGCAGGCGGGCGGCTTCGACAACCTGTCCGTGTTCGGTGACATCCGCGCCGTTGGCGATGTCGACCTGCGCCTGGCCCAGAGCCTGCGCATTCATGGCCAGGGCACTTCGAGCCTGGGCATGGCCGTGGATGCCGGGCCGTCGTCGGCGTTGCGGCTGAGTGCGCCCTACGTCCGCCTGGCGCAGGCGCGCTGGGGCCAGCTGGCGGGCGAGAACCTGCAGGGCACTGCGTCGGTCGCTTCGGCCGGGCCGGACGATCACGCGCTGGCGGTGCAGGCCGCGCTGATCGATATCCGCGACGTCACCTGGTTGCCGGGTTTCGGGCACGTGGCGCTGGAAAGCCGCAGCGACGTGCGCCTGACCAACGGCATTGCCAGCAGTGGCAAAACCAGCGCGTTGATGACGGCCGGTTCGATGGACGTCACCGCTGCGCGCCTGTACCCCACCGCAGGCGCGGTCGGCACGCTGGTGGCCGGCGCTTCGGCGCAGACCGTGCAGACCGCTGATTACTGGGCCGATCCAGCTGCCGTGCTGCGAATCCACGGCACAGGTGCGGCCACGCAGCCGGCGCCGGAATCGGCGCTGGGCACGCTTCGCCTGGTGGCCGCCACGGTGCAGCAGGGCGGCAACGTACAGGCGCCGATGGGCACGCTGCAGCTGGGCGGTCTGATCCAGAACGGAACCATCGGCAGCAGGGTGGAACTGCTGCCAGGCAGCGCTACCTCCACCAGCGGTGCCGGCTTGTCGCTGCCCTATGGTGGCACCGTCGATGGTGTCGACTGGCGGGTAGGCACGCGCAGCCTGAGCTCGCTGACGCCGGCCGGCATCTCCTCGATGGGGGTGACCCTGAAGGCCAATGAGATCGAGGTGGCGTCGGGGGCACTGCTGGACATGTCCGGCGGTGGTGAGTTGACCGGTGCGGCCTTCGTGTCCGGGCGCGGCGGCTCTGTCGACGTGCTGCGCACGGCGTTGGCCGACGCCAATCCGCGCTACGCGTTCAGTGCGTCGGGCAACCCGGTGTACGCGATCGTACCGGGGCGCGCCGGGGCGTTCGCCCCCAGCGGGGAAGAAGGATTCGCAGCTCCGGCGGTGGGCCAGCAGATCACCGTGCCGGCTGGCGTGCCCGGGCTGGCGGCCGGCACCTACACGCTGATGCCGGCAAGCTATGCGCTGCAGCCCGGCGCATTCCGGGTGGAGCTGGGCGCTACCGGCACCTCGGGGATCGTGCAACCGATGGCGACCGGCACCGGCACCTGGCGCGTGTCCGGGCAGCAGCGCACGGCACTGGGTGCGGCAATTTCGCCGTTGCTCACCGACATCCTGCTGACGCCCGCCGAAGTGGTGCGCCGGCACTCGGGCTACAACGAAACCTCCTACAACAGCTTCGCGCAATCGGTGGCCGACCGTCGAGGCGAGTCGCGTGGCTGGCAGACCATCGATGCGCTCGGGTTGACGCTTGCGCTGGGCGAAGGCGCCGGTCGCGCAGACACGCCTGCCATCCGCTTCGCCGGCACCGCGCGGTTCGGCGCCGCTACCGACAAGGGGCGCGGCGGCACGCTGGCAGCCACGTTGGCGAGCCCGGCGGTCGGTTCACTGGAGATCGTTGGCGGCAGCGCGCGATCGCAGGCGCGTGATCGCGGCGCCACCTTCAGCGACGACGCGCTCAATGCCTTCCTGCCGGCGCGGATGATCATCGGCGGGCAGTTCAACCAGGTCGCCTCGCAGGTGGCGGTGACCGGCCAGGCGCGCAGCGTGGCGGTGCGTTCCGGTGTCACCCTGAACGCACCGGAAGTGCTGGTGGCAGCGGCCTCCGGTGGCAGCGGCATCCTGGTCGAGGCCGGCGCGACCCTCGATACACTGCCGTTTGCATCCGCCAATGCGGATGCCAACGCGACCCTGCCTTACCAGGTCTCCGGCGGCCTGCTTGCAGCGTCCAACCAGCGGTTGAACCTGATCACCGGCACCACCGACGTGGGGGCTGGCCCGGTGGCGATCGACATCGGGGGGTGCCAGGCGGCGTGCGACGGCCAGGCCCGGTTGGTTTCCGATGGCAGCATCACGGTAGCGACCGATGGCACGCTGCAGATGCGCGACTCGGCCAGCTATGGCACCCGCCAGCTGGGCCTGAGCATGGCGGCGCTGAACCTCGGCAGTGCCGAAGCGATCGCGCAGGCCGCTGCGGCAGGGGCGCTGCCCAGTGGCATGACCATGAACCAGTCCGTGCTGCAGCAATTGCTGCGCGGCAATGATGCGACCGGCGCGCCGGCGCTGGACACGCTGAGCCTGGTCGCGCGGGATTCTGTCAACGTGTTCGGCAGCGTCGACCTGGACGCACGCGACAGTGCCACCGGCCGCAGTGGCCTGCAGACGCTCGTGCTGGGTGCGCAGGCCATCCGCGGCTACGGTGCGGCGACCGACCGCGCGCGCATCCTGGTGGACACGCTGGTCTGGGACGGCGCATTGGCGGCGAGCCAGGCGCCGGGCAGCGACGCGTCGGTGCCGCCGGCCGATCCGATGGTGGACCGGCTCGGCGCCGGGCAGCTGGACATCGTCACCCGCCAGCTGCAGCTGGGGCGGGCGCCATTCAGCCGTCCCAGCTCTGAAGTACCTGCGAACCGGCAGGTGCTCGGATTCAGTGCGCTGAACCTGAGTGCTTCGGAGCAGCTGTCGTTCTCCGCGCAGGGCACGCTGGACGTGTTCCAGCAGCGCGGCGACTATCTGGCCGACAAGGGCTGGCAGTACAGCGGAGGCAGCCTCGGCATCGATACCCCGCTGTTGACCGCCGATCCCGCCGCGCAGCTGCGCGTGCGCTCCGGCGGCGAGTTCCGCCTGCACGGGGGCACCGGCAAGGCGGGTGGCGATGCACTGGGCAGTGAGCTGAGCATCGACGCCAACCGGATCACGCTGGACAGCACGATCGCGCTGGCGTCAGGACGGCTGTCGGCGAGCGCACGCCAGGGCATCACGCTTGGCGGCCGGGCGGTGCTGGACCTGGCCGGGCGCAAGGTCCCGCTGTACGACGTGGACAGGTTCAGCTGGGGCGGTGATGTCCTGCTGTCCAGCGACACGGGTGACATCCGCACCGATGCGGCCTCCCGCATCGATGTTTCCGCCCGCAACAACCGCGCCGGGCGCATGACGGTCACCGCAATGGCTGGCCGAGCCGATCTGGCCGGTGATCTGCAGGGCGCCGCAGGTGGCCGCTACGATGCCGGTGGCACGCTGGTGCCCTACGACGGTGGTGAACTTGTGGTGCGGGCACGCCAGCTGCAGGACTTTACCGGCCTCAACCAGCGATTGACCGCCGGTGGCATCGTCGGCGGCCGCAGCTTCCAGATCGGTGAAGGCGATCTTCGGATCGGCGACGAAGTGAAGGCGCGCCGGGTCGACATCAGTGTCGACGCGGGCAGCCTGACCGTGGCCGGCCGCATCGATGCCAGCGGCGAGCAGGTCGGCAGCATCCGCCTGTACGCCCGCGACCAGTTGCAGGTGGACGGCACGCTGGACGCGCACGGTACCGGCCTGCGCGTGGACAGCCATGGCAAGATCATCGACAGTCCGAACCGGGCCACCATCACGCTGGGCAGCGCCGAAGGCGCCGTGGGTCTGGGCAGCGCGGCGCACCTGGACCTGCGTGCCGGCAGCGGCGTGGCCGTCGGCGACGGCGCTGGACAGAACGACGGCATGGCGCGGGGCTCGCTGAAGATCGATGTGCCGCGGGTGGGCAGCAACGACGCGGCGATTGCCGCGGCCAATGGCCTGCGCATCGATGGCGCGGCTGACATCCAGCTCAATGGTGTCCGCCGTTACGACGATGCGCCCCTGGCCAGCACCGCTGATGTGCGCGGCAATCGCGCGCAGCTGGTTACCCAGCAGTGGCTGGACCAGGTGGTCGATCCGCACAGCGTGGCGTGGATCGATGGTGTGCTGGGCAACCCGGACCTGCAGCAGCGCACGCGCGCGCTGGGTGACGTCCGCCTTCGTGCCGGCGTGCAGGTGGTGGCGCGGCGCAGCGACGCCAACCCGGACGGCGACCTGACCATTGCCGGCGACATCGATCTGTCCGGCTACCGCTACGGACCCGAAGCCAACCGCGCCGATCCATCGCGGCGTGGCTTCGGCGAATCGGCCTCGCTGGTGCTGCGGGCCGAAGGCAACATCAACGTCTACGGCAGCATCAACGATGGCTTCGCACCGCCACCGCCCACGCCGGATGAGGGGGGCTGGCAGCTGTATGAGGGCCGCAATGGCAGCGCGGGGCACACCCCCTTCGGCAGCGGCCTGGTGGTGCCGGTGGACGGAGTGAAGCTGCAGCCCGGCACCGAGTTCCAGGCCGGCACCCGCCTGAACTACGACGTGCCGGTCGAATCGGTAACGCTTCCGGTTGGTACCGTGCTGCCCGCGCCGATGGTGATCTCGCAGAATCTGCGCCTGCCCGCGGGTACCGTACTGGGTGCGGCAGTGACCACCGACACCGGGCAGACGCTGGCCGCGGGCACCGTGCTGCAGGAGCCGCTGGTGCTGGCGGCAGGTGCGCGGCTGGGAGCCGGCTTCCGCCTGCGCAGTGCGGTACAGGTGGCGGCACAGGAGTGGCCCGCCGGCGCGGTGTTGCCGGTTGCGCTGCGCCTGGCACGGGAAGTCGCGCTCAAGGTGGGCGCGTACATTCCCTCGTTGACCAAGGTGGAGCTGCCCGGCGACGCGCCGGTGAATCTGAGGCCGGCCGATGCCAATGGCAACCAGGGGCGCAACTGGGCGCTGGCGCCGATGCTGGCCGAGGGCACCACCTCCTGGGACCTGACCGTGGTTGCCGGTGCCGATGCCGGGGCGGCCGATCCACGCAGCCGGCGCTGGGGCAGCGAAGGCAGCGTGGTGCTGGCCGATACCCACCAGGGCTCGATCGGTACGGTCAAGACCGAGATCATCTGGGTGGGTGATCGTGCGTTGACCGAGCGGGCATCGCTGGACTGGATCGGCGACACGTCCTATGCGGGCCGCCCGATCGCAGAGCTGGCCGACATGTTCGGCTTCACCGAAGATGAGTTCTGCGCGATGTCGGCCGACTACTGCGGCCCGGCACCCCGCCAGGTGGCCGCGCAGGGCTCGCTGGATTACTGGGGTGACGAGTCCTACGTGGGCACCCCTGCGAAGGACTTCGCCGCGATGTTCGGCATGACCGAAGACGAGTTCTGCAGTACCGCGCCCACCTACTGCGCCGGCGGCGGCACGCAGACCGAAGTGACTACCTACGGCAAGCGCGCGGGCACGCCGGCGTGGAGCGTGCTGCGCACCGGCAAGGGGGACATGGAACTGCTCGCTGCCGGTGACGTCGTGATGAAGTCAGGCTTCGGTGTCTACACCGCCGGCACTCCCACCGCGCTGGGTGGGGGCCACGACGCTGCCTTCAATTCGCCCCGTGCAGCGGCTCCCTGGAACACTGCACTGCTGGGGCCGAACCTGGTGCCGGGCAGCTATGACGCAGCGATCGCAGGCTACCAGGCCTGGTATCCCGATCATGGTGGCAACCTGCGGGTCGAAGCCGGGCGCGATATCGTCGGCGACGCCTGGACCGCGCGCGCGGAGTCGGGCACCAGCGAGCGCGACTGGGCGCTGTACTCCAGTGCCGCGGTCGGCAATTGGCTGTGGCGGCAGGGAACCGGGAGCACCACCGGCGTGGAGCCGGTGCCGACCAGCTGGTGGGTGAACTTTGGTACCTACACCAACGTGTCCGCTGCCGCTGGCGCCTCTCCGCGGATGGTCGGCTTCACCGGCTTCGGCACCTTGGGTGGCGGCGACCTGACGCTTGAGGCCGGGCGCAATGCCGGCGTCCGCGATCCGATGGGCGACGCGCTGGGCTCGCTGAGCGCACCACGCTCGGGCGCGATCATCGCGGCGGTGGGATCGACCGGCCGCGTCAGCAATGGCCAGCTGCACCTGACCGGTGGCGGCGACCTGCGGTTGCGCATCGGTGGCGCACTGAATCCGAATCTGCGGGCGACGTTCTCCAGCCTCAATGCCTCCAGGGCGGGACAGAATCTCGACCTCAACGGTACCTTCAGCAATCTGCGTGGCAGCCTGCAGCTGGATGCCGGGCGCATCGGTGCAATGGGCGTCACCCTGGAAAACTACGCGACGCTGGGCCAGCTGCGTGCGGCCGATCTGTTCGCCGCCGACGCCGCCCGCGCAATGGGCGGACCGGTGCTGGTGCTGGGCGATGCGGTCGCGCAGCTGCAGGCACGGGGCGATGTGGTGCTTGGCGGGGTTGCCGATGCAGGCCGGGTTCCGCTGGCCAACTACAGCGCGGTGCTGCAGGATGATGGCGCGCGCGCTGCAGGCAGCACGTGGTTCTCCCTGTGGACCGCCAGCACGGCCGTGGATCTGTTCAGTGCCGGTGGAGACCTCGCGCCAGGCCTCGCCGGGCCGGATAACGTGACCGGCAGCAATCTGTGGCGCGAGCAGGTCCAGCTTGATGTGCGTGGCGGTGATGATCTGCTGAATTACTGGCTCTATCCTTCGCGCTTCAGCGCCATTGCTGCGCAGGGCGACATCAAGCTGGACCGGATCAGCGCCACGCCGGGGACGCAGGATGTGATCCTGCTGGCACCCTCAGCAACGGGACGGTTGGACGTGCTGGCCGGTGGCAGCATCTTCGCCCAACGTGGCGCGACCCAGATCGCACGCTCGGGTGCGGACGCGCGGCTGCCGGGACCCTTCGACCCCGCATTCCTGGCCCAGCAGGGGGATTCCGGCGGCAATGTGACCCGCTCGCGGCACAACCTGTCGGTTGACGGCAACATTGCATCGCCGGACGCGTCGCTTCCGCTGTTTGCGTTCGGTCCGAATTCTCCGCTGTCCACCGTATCTGCGGCCCTGGCGCCGAGCCGCTTCTACGCGGTGCAGGGCGACATCATCGGTCTGGCCACCGGCGCCCGGCGCACGCTGAATCCCAACGTGGGGCAGCGCACCCAGCTGAACTGGTTCGAGGCCGCCGGCGCCGTGCAACTGCGGGCAGGCCGGGACATCCTCGGGGTGTCGATGACCGCGTTGAACACCGCGCCCACCGACATCACGGTGGCAGCGGCGGGCCGCGACGTCGTGCATCTGAACGCGACCATCGCCGGCCCCGGCAACACCGAGATCAGTGCCGGCCGCCAGCTGCGCCAGGAGGATGCGGGCAGCATCGTCAGCCTCGGTGGCATCGTGCAGGGCGACACCCGTCCCGGCGCCAGCATCGCGCTGACGGCCGGCAACCAGCAGATCGATTTCGCGGCCCTGCGTGCCCGCTATCTGGACCCCGTCAACCTTGCCGATCCCGCGCAATCGCTTGCGTCGCAGCCGGGCAAGGCAGTCAAGGTCTACGACCAGGAACTGAAGCAGTGGCTGCAGCAGCGCTTCGGCGTGGCTGCCGACGGCGACGGGGCGCTGGCTGCCTTCGATGCGCTGCCGCAGGAACAGCAGCACATCTTCCTGCGCCAGATCTATTACGCCGAGCTGCGCGAAGGTGGACGGGAATATACCGATGCAGAAGGACCCCGCTTCGGCTCCTACCTGCGTGGGCGAGAGGCCATCGCTACGCTGATGCCAGACAAGGCTGCGACCGGCGCGACGATCGACCGTACCGGCGATATCGTGATGTACGGCGGCTCCGGCGTGCGCACCGAGGCGGGCGGCAACATCGAGCTGATGGCACCGGGTGGGCAGATCGTGATCGGTGTGCAGGGCGTGGTGCCCCCGGCCAGTGCCGGACTGGTGACCCAAGGGCAGGGCGATATCCGGCTGTTCAGCCAGGACAGCGTGCTGCTGGGCCTGTCGCGGGTGATGACCACGTTCGGCGGCGACATCCTGGCGTGGTCGGAGCAGGGTGACATCAATGCCGGTCGTGGTTCGCGCACGACCCTGCTGTACACGCCACCGCGCCGCGTCTATGACGGTTGGGGCAATGTGATCCTGTCGCCGCAGGCCCCGGCCAGCGGTGCTGGCATCGCGACCTTGAACCCCATCGCCGAAGTGCCGCCGGGCGACGTCGATCTGATCGCACCGCTGGGCACCATCGATGCGGGCGAGGCCGGTATACGCGTCTCCGGCAACATCAATCTGGCCGCGCTGCAGGTGCTCAACGCGGCCAACATCCAGGTACAGGGCGAGAGCAAGGGCCTGCCGGTGCTGGCATCGGTCAACGTCAATGCACTGGCCGCGGCCAGTGCGGCAGCCAACAGCGCCAGCCAGGCGGCACAGGACGTGATGCGCAAGAGCCAGGATGATGCACGGCGTAACCAGCCGTCGGTGATCAGCGTGCAGATCCTGGGCTTCGGCAGCGGTACCAGCAGCGTAGCGCCGCCGGCGCGCGGCACTACCGCCAACAGCGGCTACGACGCCGACAGCGCATTCCAGTTCCCGCAGGCCAGCCGCGACGACGGCACGCAGCGTCGGTAGGCATCGAACGATCCCGGTAGGTGCCGACCTTGGTCGGCACGATCGCGGCCGGCAGTAGATCCACGCCATGCGTGGATGGCTGGGCCAGCATCAGTGCCGACCAAGGTCGGCACCCACCAAAGCAGGCCGGGCAGTAGAAGCCACTCGGCAGTAGATCCACGCCATGCGTGGATGGCTGGGCCAGCATCA
>NZ_JCAFTR010000016.1:0-32958 GCF_059370435.1 Stenotrophomonas sp. YJH_SMC_94-11
GCTGCTTACATCCACGGCTTCTACAATCCAGCCCGGCTACACTCGGCGCTGGGCTACCACTCGCCTAACAACTACGCCCGGCAGCTCCGGGCTGCCGCCTGAAACGGCTTCATGGCGTCCGTTTTCAGGGGGCCAGATCACACCGCCGCAGTGCGGAGCATGGCGAGGACACCCCCAAGGAGGTTCCACCATGCGTCGCCTCGCCCTGCTCGCCACCCTGCTCTGCCCGGCCCTGGCCACCGCGGCCAACTGCACGCTGCCTGTCACACTGGACCAGCGCCACTTCACCAACCTCAGCGACCCGTTGTATGCGCCGGACAATCCGAACGCCGGACGCATGGTGCAGGTCAGCTTCACCGGCAACCAGTACGTGCTGGATATCCTCGGCACCGACCTGCGCATCGGCGGCAGCTACCGCTACCAGCGCCTGGCCCCGCATGTCGCGGAAATCCTGATGACCGAGGCCCACCCGGCCGGTCCCGCCCACTACACCCTGCTGCTGACCTGCCAGAGCGACCGCCAGGGCCGCTTCATCTACACCCAGCACGACGGCCCCATCGCGCCGCGCCAGCGCCAGAATTCCGGCCACTGGACCCTGCAGCCGTAGGCCAGAAAACCGACGCCGGATAAATGGCGCCTTCAATGGGGCCAGAGCCCGTTGCGTCGCAACGGGCTCTGGCCCCATCCGATCAGTGCCGACCAACGGTCGGCACCCACCAACAGCAGCAGGTTCCAACAGATCGCGGCCCACTGTCGAAAGCGGGGTGGGTCCGGTTGCGGGGGTGTCCGCGGCATGGATGCCGCGGCCAAGCCCCCAAGGACGGGTTTACGGCGTCCCCCGCAACCGGACCCACACCGCCATCCCACGGAAAACCCAGCTGTTGCTGTTGAGGTTGCCGGCCAGCGACCGGCACTACTGCGGGGAGCGGGGTGCAACCCCGCACGCACACCCAACCTCCTCACTTCACTGAATCGAAAACCGGTTTCGGCACGGCACTTGCACCTGCTCCAGCAGACAACCCCATCCCTGTTTCTGGAACCGTTGCAGATGTCCCACTCCGTCACTTCGATCCTTTCGCAGATCCGCTCCTATCAGACCCAGATGGGGCAGCCGGCGCTCAACCCGCTGGGCGAAACGCCGCGCAGCAACGCCCTGCCGGGCACGGTGCTGGACGCGCCGCAGGCCCAGCCGGCCAGCTTCACCGAAACCCTGCGTGGTGCGATTGCCGGCGTCAACGATGCGCAGCAGAAGTCCGGCGCCCTCGCCAAGGCCTTTGAAATGGGCGACCCCAGCGCCGACCTGGCCAAGGTGATGGTCGCCTCGCAGCAGTCCCAGATCGCCTTCCGCGCCACCGTGGAAGTCCGCAACCGTCTCGTCCAGGCCTACCAGGACGTGATGAACATGCCGCTGTAAGGAACATTGACGCATGGCACTGACGCTCTCCAAGGACAGCCTGAACGCCGAGAAGGCCGGGCAATGGTTCGACCGCCTGCAGAGTCTGCAGATCACCCGTCGGCTGGGCCTGATGGCGATGATCGCGGTGGCGGTGGCGGCAGGCCTGTCCGTGTTCTTCTGGTCACAGAAGCCGGGCATGGTCCCGCTGTACACCGGCCTGGACCAGAAGGCGACCGCTGAGGCGACCGACCTGCTACGCGCCGCGCAGATTCCGTTCGCGCTCGATCCGGCCACCGGTGGCATCACTGTGCCGGAAAAGAACCTGCACGACGCCCGCCTGAAGCTGGCCGGCTCCGGCCTGACCGACAGTGGCAAGCTCGGCTTCGAGCTGATGGAACGCGACCCGGGCTTCGGCGTCAGCCAGTTCGTGGAAAGCGCGCGCTACCAGCACGCGCTGGAAACCGAGCTGTCGCGCACCATCAACACGCTGCGCCCGGTACGTGATTCACGCGTGCATCTGGCCATTCCCAAGCCCAGCGCCTTCACCCGCCAGCGTGACGTGGCCAGCGCCTCGGTCACCCTGGAACTGCGGGGCGGCCAGCAGCTGGAACGCAGCCAGGTGGACGCCATCGTGCACATGGTCGCGGCCAGCATTCCGGACCTGGCGCCGGAACGGGTGACCGTGGTCGACCAGAGCGGGCGCATGCTCAGCATCACCGACCCGAACAGCGAGGCGGCGGTCAACGCCGCGCAGTTCGAGCAGGTGCGGCGCCAGGAAACCTCGTTCAACCAGCGCATCCGCGAACTGCTGGAGCCGATGACCGGCCCCGGCCGCGTCAACCCGGAAGTGAGCGTCGACATGGACTTCTCGGTGACCGAGGAAGCCCGTGAGCTCTACAACGGTGAACCGCAGAAGCTGCGCAGCGAGCAGATGAGCGAGAACACCACCAGCACGCCGGGTCCGCAGGGCGTGCCGGGTGCAACCAGCAACAGTCCGCCGGGCCAGCAGGCCGCGCCGGCCACCGCGCAGGCCCCGACCGAAAGCAGCAAGAACGCCACCCGCAACTACGAGCTGGACCGCACCCTGCAGCACACCCGCCAGCCGGCCGGCCGCATCAAGCGCGTGTCGGTGGCGGTGCTGGTGGACAACGTGCCGCGCGCCGGCGCCAACGGCAAGATGAGCCCGCAGCCGCTGTCGGCCGCCGAACTGACCCGCGTCGAGGCGCTGGTCAAGCAGGCCGTTGGCTTCAACGCCGAGCGTGGCGACACCGTGTCGGTGATGAATGCCCCGTTCGTGCGCGAGACCACGCCCGAACAAGGCCCGGCCTGGTGGGAGCTGCCGTGGGTGCACGATGCCGGCCGCATGCTGCTGGGCGCGGTGGTGGTGCTGGCGCTGCTGTTCGGCGTGCTGCGCCCGGCGCTGCGCGCGATCACCGGCCAGAGCAGGAAGGCAGACGAGCAGGCGCTGGAGCCGCATACGGCGGATGTGCAGCTGGTCGATGACGATGGCATTGCGCTGCCAGCGCTGGGCACCGACCGGGCAAGCCTGGGCGGACCGGATGCGCTCGCTCTGCCGGTGGATTCATATGAGGAACGACTGCGGATGGCGCGTGAAGCCGTGAAGACCGACTCCAAGCGCGTGGCCCAGGTGGTCAAGGGCTGGGTGGCCAATGACTGAGGCACAACTGACCGGTGTACAGCGCGCGGCCGTGCTGCTGCTTTCCCTGGGTGAGCTGGATGCGGCCGAAGTGCTGCGCCACATGGAACCCAAGGAAGTACAGAAGATCGGCATCGCCATGGCCACCATGACCGACATCACCCGCGAGCAGGTGGAGCGGGTGATGGACCAGTTCGGCCAGGAACTGGGCTCGAAGACCTCGCTGGGCGTGGGCTCGGATGACTACATCCGCAACATGCTGGTGCAGGCGCTGGGCAGCGAGAAGGCCGGCAACCTGATCGACCGCATCCTGCTCGGCCGCAACACCACCGGCCTGGACGCGCTGAAGTGGATGGACCCGCGTGCAGTGGCCGACCTGGTGCGCAACGAGCACCCGCAGATCATCGCCATCGTGATGGCGCACCTGGAAACCGACCAGGCCGCCGACGCGCTGAAGCTGCTGCCGGACCGTACCCGCGTGGATGTGCTGCTGCGCATCGCCACCCTCGACGGTATTCCGCCGAACGCGCTCAATGAACTCAACGAGATCATGGAGCGCCAGTTCGCCGGCAACCAGAACCTGAAGTCGTCGAACATCGGCGGCGTGCAGTGCGCGGCCAACATCCTGAACTTCATGGACAGCGGCCAGGACCAGGCAATCCTGGGCGAAATCGCGCGCATCGATGCGCCGTTGAGCAACCGCATCCAGGACCTGATGTTCGTGTTCGACGACCTGGTCGACCTGGACGATCGCGAGATGCAGCTGGTGCTGCGCGAGGTGAGCGGCGAGCGCCTGGGCCTGGCCCTGCGCGGCGCCGACATCAAGGTGCGCGACAAGATCACCCGCAACATGTCGCAGCGCGCGGCCGAGATCCTGCTGGAGGACATGGAAGCCCGCGGCCCGGTGCGCCTGTCCGACGTGGAAGGCGCGCAGCGCGAGATCCTGGCGATCGTCAAGCGCATGGCCGATGAAGGCACCGTCACCATCGGTGGCAGCGCGGAGGCCATGCTGTGAGCAACGTCGTGCGCTGGCTTGCCCCGGACCTGCTGGCCCAGCCCGAACCAGTGCTGGAGCAGGAGGATGCGTTCGAACTCACCGAGCCGGATCCGGAACACGAACCGGAGCCGCCGCTGCAGCTGCCGACCCTTGAAGAGATCCAGGCGATCCAGGACAGCGCCGAGAAGGAAGGGTTCGAACAGGGCCATGCCGACGGCTACGGCCAGGGCCAGGCCGAAGTACGTCGCCTCGCCGCACAGATCGAAGGGATCCTGGACAACTTCAGCCGGCCGCTGGTGCGGCTGGAGAACGAAGTGGTCGGCGCCCTCGGCGAACTGGCGGTGCGCATCGCCGGCGCACTGGTCGGCCGCGCCTACGAAGCCGAGCCGGCACTGCTGGCGCAGCTGGTCGGCGAAGCGATCGACGCCGTGGGGGGCAGCACCCGCGAGGTGGAAGTGCGGCTGCACCCGGATGACATCGCTGCCCTCGCCCCGCTGCTGAACCTTTCACCGGCGCAGCGCCTGGTACCGGATACCAGCCTCAGCCGTGGCGACCTGCGCGTGCACGCCGAAGCCGTGCGCATCGACGGCACCCTGGAAGCCCGCCTGCGCGGGGCCCTGGATGCGGTGATCCGCCAGACCGGAGCCACCGCATGAGCGTCGGACCGCAAACCACTCCGCCGCCGGCCGACTGGGCCGTAGCCCGCAACCTGCGCCTGGCGCGGCGCCTGGATGGCCTGCGCGTGGACACCGCGCATGGTCGCGGCCTGATCCGCGAGGGCGTGTTGCGCCGTGCGGTCGGGCTCACCCTGGAAGCGGTCGGCTGCGAAGCGCCGCTGGGTGCCAGCTGCAAGGTGGAAGTGGTCGACGGTGGCTGGGTCGATGCAGAAGTGGTCGGCTTTGCCGGCGAGCGCACCTACCTGATGCCCAGCGCCGAACTGCATGGCCTGCTGCCCAATGCCCGGGTGGTGCCATCGGCGCGCCGGGGCGGCGTGGAAGTGGGCGAAGGCCTGCTCGGCCGCGTCATCGACAGCGACGGCGTGCCGCTGGATGGCAAGGGCCCGATCCGCGCCGAAGGCCATGTTGGCATGGCCGGCGTGTCGATCAATCCGCTGGCGCGTGAACCGATCACCCAGCCGCTGGACGTGGGCGTGCGCGCGATCAACGCGCTGCTGCCGATCGGCCGCGGCCAGCGCGTCGGCCTGTTCGCCGGATCCGGCGTCGGCAAGTCGACGCTGCTGGGCATGATGACCCGCTACACCGCCGCCGACGTGATCGTGGTCGGCCTGATCGGTGAACGCGGCCGCGAAGTGCGCGATTTCGTCGAGACCACGCTGGGCGAGGAAGGCCTTCGCCGCGCCGTGGTGGTCGCCAGCCCTGCCGACCGGCCGCCGCTGGCGCGCCTGCATGGTGCCTACCGCGCCACCGCCATTGCCGAGTGGTTCCGCGACCAGGGCCTGAACGTGCTGCTGCTGATGGACTCGCTGACCCGCTTCGCCCAGGCGCAGCGCGAGATCGGCCTGTCGGTCGGCGAACCGCCGACCACCCGCGGCTATCCGCCGTCGGTGTTCGCCAAGCTGCCGGCACTGGTCGAACGCGCCGGCAATGGCGCCAAGGGCCGTGGCTCGATCACCGCGTTCTACACGGTGCTGACCGAAGGCGATGATCCGCAGGATCCGATCGCCGATGCCGCGCGCGCGATCCTCGACGGCCACATCCTGCTCTCGCGCCGCGTGGCCGACAGCGGCTTGTACCCGGCCATCGACGTCGAGTCGTCGGTCAGCCGCGTGGTCACGGAAATCGCCGACGAACCGTGGCGCCTGCGCATCCGCAAGTTGAAGCGACTGGTCTCGGCCTACTCGGCCAACCGGGACCTGATCGCGATCGGTGCTTACCAGCGCGGCAACGACGCGGCCACCGACGAAGCCTTGGAACGCTGGCCGGAAATCATGGAGTTCCTCGGCCAGGACGTTGCCAAGGCCGCAGATCTCCCGCACAGCCAGGCGGCGCTGCAGCGCCTGGTGGAACAAGAGAGTTAAGCCATGAACCAGTCCAAGCGCATCGATCCCCTGCTCAAGCGGGCCCAGGAACATGAGGACGCGGTCGCCCGCGACCTGGCCGAACGCCAGCGCGTGCTCGACACCCATCTCTCGCGACTGGACGAACTGCGCCGCTATGCCGAGGAGTACGCCAACGCACAGATGGCGGCGACCAGCCCGGCACAGTTGCTCAACCGCCGCGCCTTCCTCGATCGACTGGACAGCGCGGTCGAGCAGCAGCAGGCCACGGTCAATGGCAACCGCGAGAAAGTGGAGGCCGAGCGCGCGCGCCTGATCCTGGCCAGCCGTGACAAGGCGGTGCTGGAGCAGCTGGCCGCCAGCTACCGGGCGCAGGAAAAGGTGGTGACCGACCGCCGCGACCAGCGCGAGATGGACGACATTGGTGCACGGCGTGCACGCCTGGTTCAGGCCGAAGACCAGGACGGCGCCGAGCAGGGAGGCCGCTCGTGATGCCCGCCCCGCTCGCCAGCAGCGCCAACACGGCCACGCCCGCCACCAGCAACAGTGCCGCACGTGCCTCGCGCAGCGAAGGCGGAAAGGACTTCAGCCAGCTGCTGCAGGGCGGTGCGCCCTGCGCGCCCGCGTCTGCGGGAAACGCCACGACGCCGACGCCTTCCACGCCAAGCCCGCCATCGACTGCCGACAGCAATGGCCAGGCACCGGATGAACGCAATGCGGGCGCCGAAGCGGCAACTGCTGAAACGCCGTCGCTGCCACCCGTTGCCGTGACCCCAGCGGGACCCAGCACCGAGAAGGACAAGCCCGCCGCGACCGAGGACGCCCCGTGGCCACCGCCCGGCCTGGCCGGCCTGGTGCTGGCGATGCCGATGCCTGCCGATCCGGCCGCTGCTCTGCCGACCACCGCTGCACCGGCGCTGGCCAGCGACGGTAGCGCGCTGCCTGCTGCTGCCCCCGCCACGAACCCGACACTGCCTGCAGACGCGCCGGCGACGGCCACCACAACCCCAGTGGCGGCTGACGCCAAACCGGCGGCGACCAGTGCGGACGATGCCACGGCGCTGCCACTGCCGGAGATGATCCTGCCCGGCAAGCGCAGCGAGCGCGGCGAAGGCAGTGACGTGGCCGCCGTTGGCGACCGCGCCAGCACACCCCTGCTGCACGCCCCGGCAGCAGCCGCCGTACAGGACCTCAAGGCGGCGCTCGCCGCCGGCAATGCGATCTTCAATGGCGAGCCGACGCCGAAACCCGTGCTGGGTGACGATGGCTTCGACCAGGCCATCGGCGCACGCCTGGGTTGGCTGGCCGACCAGAAGATCGGCCACGCCCACATCCGCCTGAGCCCGGACGACATGGGCCCGGTCGACGTGCGCCTGCAGTTGAACGGCGACAAGGTGCATGCCAGCTTCAGCAGCCCGCACGTGGACGTGCGGCAAGCGCTGGAAAGCAGCCTGCCGCGCCTGCGCGAGCTGCTGGGCGAACAGGGCTTCCAGCTGGCCCACGCCGATGTCGGCCACCAGTCACCGGGTGGTGACGGCAATGCGCCGGGCCAGCCCGGTGGCAGCGGCATCATCGGCGACGGAGAACCGACGCCGGGCGATGCCAGCGTGTCGTCGGCGCAGTTGATCCGCCAGCGCGGACTGCTGGACGCCTACGCCTGACAGCCGTGCCGACCAGGGTCGGCACCCACCAGCGCAGAGCGGTCGGCGCCCACCAGGGCAGCCGGGCAATAGAGCCGCACCCACCGGTATCGAGTTGGTGGGTGCGGAGCTTGCTCCGCTCGGCCCCACCCACACCCTGACGGAATTCCGTCGCGTCCCGCTGCCCGGCCTTCGGCACGCCCCTTGCATATCCCGGTGAAGCAACCCTCAGGAGCTTCACCCGTGGCCGCAGCCGCTGACAAAACCAAGAAGACCGCAGAGAAGGACAAGGCCGCCAAGCCGCGTAGTCCGATCCTGATCACCGCGCTGGTGGCCGTACTGGCCGCCGCTGCCGCCGGTGGCGGCGTGTGGTTCTTCACCCAGTCCAAGCACGAAGAGAAGACCGCGCAGGCGCCGAAGAAGAGCGCGACCCCAGCCCCGGCACAGTACTTCGCGCTGGACCCGGCCTTCGTGGTCAACCTCAATGGCCCGGTCGACGGCCCGCGTTACCTGCAGCTGGAGGTCCAGCTGATGACCCGCGACCCGGCCGCGCTGGAAGCGATCAAGACCCACGCCCCGGCCATCCGTGCGCGCCTGCTGATGCTGTTCTCGCAGGTCAGCCCGGACCAGATCGCCGATGTCGCCGGCAAGCAGAAGCTGCAGGCCGCCTCATTGGCCGAGGTGCAGAAGGTACTCAAGGCCGAGACCGGCAGCAACGGCGCCGACGATCTGCTGTTCACCAGCTTCGTGACCCAGTAAGGGCCCACCGATGAATGATCTGCTGTCCCAGGACGAGATCGATGCCCTGCTCCACGGCGTGGACAGTGGCGCGGTCGAGACCGATGCGGAACCCCCGTCTGGCGAAGCGCGCTCGTACGACTTCGCCAGCCAGGACCGCATCATCCGTGGTCGCATGCCGACCCTGGAAATGGTCCATGAGCGCTTCGCGCGCCTGTGGCGGATCGGCCTGTTCAACCTGATCCGCCGCTCGGCCGAACTGTCGGTGCGCGGCATCGAACTGATCAAGTTCAACGACTACATGCACTCACTGTATGTACCGACCAACCTGAACCTGATCCGCTTCAAGCCGCTGCGCGGCACCGGCCTGATCGTGTTCGAGCCGACCCTGGTGTTCGCCATCGTCGACAATTTCTTCGGCGGCGACGGGCGCTACCCCACCCGCATCGAGGGCCGAGAGTTCACGGCTACTGAAATGCGGGTGATCCACCTGCTGTTGAAGCAGACCTTCGCCGATCTGCGCGAAGCGTGGGCACCGGTGATGGATGTCGACTTCGAGTACATCAACTCGGAGATCAACCCGCATTTCGCCAACATCGTGACCCCGCGCGAATATGTGGTGGTGTGCCGCCTGCACGTCGAGCTCGACGGTGGCGGCGGCGACATCCACGTCACCCTGCCCTACTCGATGCTGGAACCGATCCGCGAACTGCTCGACGCCGGCATCCAGAGCGACCGCAACGACCGCGACGAGAGCTGGGGCAAGACCCTGCGTGAGCAGCTCAACGTCGCCGAAGTCACCCTGTCCAGCGTGCTGGCCAGCAAGCGCATGACCCTGCGCGACCTGACCCAGCTGAAGGTCGGCGACATCCTGCCGATCGAGCTCAGCCCGCAGGTGCCGCTGTGCGTGGAGAACATCCCCGTGTTCACCGGCGAGTTCGGCATCGCCAACGGCATGAACGCCGTGAAGATCACCGCTACCCATCCGCCGGGCACCCGCCCGCGCGTACCCGTCATCCAGGAAGACCCGCAATGAACGATATCGACGCCCTCGAACCGACCCCGGCCCAGTTCAGCAGCCTGCAGGCCGATGAGGCAAATGGTCCGGACCTGAACCTGGACGTGATCCTCGATGTGCCGGTGACCCTGTCGCTGGAAGTCGGTCGTGCCCGCCTGCCGATCCGCAACCTGCTGCAGCTCAACCAGGGGTCGGTGGTGGAACTGGAACGCGGTGCAGGCGAATCGCTGGACGTGTTCGTCAACGGCACCCTGATCGCCCACGGCGAAGTGGTGGTGATCAACGACCGCTTCGGCGTGCGCCTGACCGACGTGGTCAGCCCCAGCGAGCGTATCCGGAGACTGCGTTGAGCCTGCTGGCCTCCACCCTGCTCGCGGTCGGCAAGGCCGCCGCGCCGATCGGCCCGCAGGTCGGCCAGCATGCGGCCGCCGCACCCAGCCTGTTCGGTGCGGTGCTGGCGCTGCTGGCGGTACTGGCGCTGGTCATCGGCCTGGGCTGGCTGCTCAAGCGCATGCCTGGCAGTGGCTTCCGCCCGGCCGAAGGCATGAAGCTGGTAGCCAGCCTCAGTGTCGGCGCCAAGGAGCGCGTGGTGGTGGTGGAGGTCAATGGCCAGCAACTGCTGCTGGGCGTCACCGCCGGCGGCATCAACACCCTGCACGCCCTGCCCGAGCCGCTGCCGCCCCCTGCACCGGTGCGCGTGCCGGACTTCAAGAACCTGCCGAATTTCGCCCAGCTGCTGCAGCAGCGGCTGCGCAAGGATCCCTGACATGCGTGTCCCCCGTAACCGTCTCGCCACCCTGACGCCGTGGCTGCTGTTGCTTGCCCTGTGCCTGTTGCCGGCGCTGGCGTTCGCCGCACCCGGCGCTCCGGCCACCCCTCTGCCGGACGTCAACGTCGGCAAGATCGGCGGCCAGCCGGTCAGCCTGCCGCTGCAGACCCTGCTGCTGATGACCGCGATCACCCTGATCCCGTCGATGCTGCTGGTGCTGACCTCGTTCACCCGCATCATCATCGTGCTGGGCCTGCTGCGCCAGGCGCTGGGCACCGGCCAGACGCCGTCCAACCAGGTGCTGCTGGGCCTGGCCCTGTTCCTCACCGCGATGGTGATGATGCCGACCTGGGACAAGGCGTGGAGCGCGGGCATGGCGCCCTACCTCAACGGCGACATCGACTTCCAGACCGCATGGACGCTGACCACGCAGCCACTGCGCGGCTTCATGCTGGCGCAGATCCGCGAGACCGACCTGATGACCTTTGCCGGCATCGCCGGGCATGGCACCTACGCCAGCCCCGACGCGATCCCGTTCCCGGTGCTGGTCGCTTCGTTCGTCACCAGTGAACTGAAGACCGCCTTCGAGATCGGATTCCTGATCTTCATCCCGTTCGTGATCATCGACCTGGTCGTTGCCAGCGTGCTGATGTCGATGGGCATGATGATGCTGTCGCCGATGCTGGTATCGGCGCCCTTCAAGATCCTGCTGTTCGTGCTGGTCGATGGCTGGGTGCTGACCGTGGGTACGTTGGCGGCGAGCTTCAATCCGGCCTGATATCCCCCGTAACGCGCAGTCGAGCAGGGCTCGACTCTACATGAGCAGATGGAATCCGAATGTCTCCCGAACTTGCCTTGACTGAACTGCGTGGCGGCCTGATCACCGTGTTGTGGGTGGCCGGCCCGCTGCTGCTCACCGTACTGGTGGTGGGCGTGGTGGTTGGTGTCGTGCAGGCCGCGACCCAGCTCAATGAACCGACCATCGCCTTCGTCGCCAAAGCTGCAGCGCTGACCGCAGTGCTGTTCGCACTGGGCAGCCTGCTGATCGGCCACCTGGTTGAATTCACCACGCTGCTGTTCCAGCGAATTCCGCACCTGATCGGCTAGGACACGCGCTTCGATGGACGCCGCCACCCAGATGGCTGCCGACGGCCTTCAGGCCTTCGGCATGATCGGCACCGTACTGTGGACCATGCTGCGCATCGGCGCTGTGGCCATGGCCATGCCCATGGTCGGGACCCGCGCCGTCCCGTCACGGGTGCGCGTGGTGCTGGCTGGCACCCTGGCCATCGCACTGGCCCCGCTGCTGCCCCCGGTGCCGGACTGGACCGGCTTCGACGCCGCCACGGTGCTGACCATCGCGCGCGAGCTGGCCATTGGCGTATCCATCGGCTTCCTGCTGCGGCTGGTGTTCGAAGCCGGTGCGATGGCGGGCGAACTGATCGCGCAGGGCACCGGCCTGGCCTTCGCGCAGATGAGCGACCCGCTGCGCGGTGGTACCTCCGGCGTGATCGGACAGTGGTTCTATCTGCTGTTCGGGCTGCTGTTCTTCACCGCCAACGGCCACCTGGCGCTGATCTCGCTGCTGGTGGACAGCTATCGCGCGCTGCCGATTGGCGCCCCGCTGCCTGATCCCCATGCCTTCTTCAGCATCGCTCCGACCTTCCTGCTGACCGTGCTGCGCGGTGCGCTGACCCTGGCCATCCCGCTGACCGTGGCGATGCTGGCGGTGAACCTGGCCTTCGGTGTCCTGGCGCGAGCCGCCCCTGCGCTGAACCCGATCCAGCTGGGCCTGCCGGTTTCGCTGCTGCTGGGCCTGTTCCTCCTGGCGCTGCTGGCCGGGGAAATGGGGCCGCCGGTACAGCGCCTGTTCGACGCCGCCTTCCAGGCCGCGGACGCGGTCACACGCTGACCCGGTCATCACGTTTTGCTGCTTGCCATGCCCTTGTTTCTGTAGAGCCGAGCCCATGCTCGGCTGTCATCGGCAGGAGCGGCAGCCGAGCATGGGCTCGGCTCTACACGGGCGCAACTTCACGTTTTACTGCTTGCCCTTCCCCCGGGTCCGCGCGTTAGAGTGAATGCGCGGCAACCGGGGGGATGCCGCACCTGGCCGGCGCCCGTTCGCGTTGGCCTGCCTCATGCATGCCCCACCGTGGTTTCCGTCGACAGGCAGGTCCGGGAGACTGACGAATGCTGGTAGGCACGTACAACCCGTGGCTGGTGGCGATCTCGCTGCTGGTTGCCGTGATGGCTTCGTACACAGCGCTGGCCATGGCCGGGCGCACGGTCACCGCCCCGGGCCGGGCAGCCGCCTGGTGGTGGCGCCTGGGGGGCGGATTCGCCATGGGCCTGGGTATCTGGTCGATGCACTTCATCGGCATGCTGGCCTTCGATCTGCCCATTGCACTGGGCTACGACCTGCCCATCACCCTGCTCTCGCTGGCCCTGGCGATCGCCTCGTCGGTGTTCGCACTGTGGCTGGTCTCGCTGCGCACCCTGCCCCATCCGCGATTGGCCGGCGGTGCCCTGCTGATGGGCACCGGCATTGCCGGCATGCACTACGTCGGCATGGCAGCGATGCGCATGCAGCCCGGGATCGACTACGACCCGGGCTGGCTGCTGCTCTCCCTGGTGGTGGCGGTGGCCGCGTCATGGACCGCGCTGTACGTTGCGTTCCGCCTGCGCGCGCAGCGCACCCGCGTCGGTGACCGGTTGGCGGCCGCCGGCCTGCTCGGCCTGGCCATCGTCGGCATGCACTACACCGGCATGGCGGCCGCGCGCTTCCCGGAAGGCAGCATCTGCGGCGCGGCGGTCGGTGACGGCCTGCAGAGCGAGTGGCTGGCGATGCTGGTGGTGGTGTTGACGGTTGCGATCCTGGCGGTGGTGCTGGTGGTCTCGTGGCTGGACCAGCGGGTGGAGGCGCAGCTGCTGCGGCTTCGCAACTCGATGCTGAGCACCTCGTTGACCGATGCCCAGCAGGAATTGACCCAAGCCGCGCTGCACGACCCGCTGACCCGCCTGCCGAACCGCCTGCTGCTGCAGCGGCGCATCGTGCAGGCGCTGGCCGAAGCCGAACAGGGCGGCAGCCGTTTCGCGGTGATGTTCATGGACCTGGACGGATTCAAGCAGGTCAATGATGCCTACGGCCATCAGGCCGGCGACGCACTGCTGGTGGCGGTGGCCGAGCGTACCCGCCAGCTGCTCCGGCCCAACGATATGCTGGCCCGTCTGGGCGGCGACGAATTCGTGCTGGTGGTGCGCATCGAGCACGACGAGGACCTGCCCACCCTCGCCCGGCGCATCCTGCAGGCGGTGGGCAGCGGCCCGTTGCTGCCGGACAACGAACTTCAAGTGACCGCCAGCATCGGCGTGGCGATCTGCCCCGACCACGCTGCCAGCGAGCGCCAACTGATGGCCTTCGCCGACGCGGCGATGTACCAGGCCAAGGAATCCGGACGCAACGCCTTCGTGCTGTTCGCCGACTGGATGAACGACAGTGCCGAGCAGCAGTTCCGGCTGCTGGCCGACCTGCGCCGTGCGATCGGCAGCGAGCAGCTGTTCCTGCACTATCAGCCGAAGATCCGCGTGGCCACCCAGAAGGTGGCCGGTGCCGAAGCGCTGATCCGCTGGAAACACCCGGAGCACGGACTGATCCCACCGGACCGCTTCATCCGCCTGGCCGAACGCAGCGGCGCGATCAACGAGATCGGTCGCTGGGCACTGGACCAGGCCTGCCAGCAGCTGCGGCGCTGGCGCGACGCCGGGCATGAAGGCTGGTCGATGTCGGTGAACCTGTCGCCGGTGCAGTTCAGTTCGCCACACCTGCTGCAGGATGTGCGTGAAGTGATCGAACGCTATGGCATTGCCCCGCGCCACCTGGTGCTGGAGATCACCGAAAGCACGGTCATGCGCGATACCGATACCAGCCTTCGCCTGCTGCAGGCGCTGTCGGCGCTGGGCGTGGGCATCTCCATCGATGATTTCGGAACCGGCTATTCCAGCCTGCTGTATCTGAAGCGGCTGCCCGCCACGGAGATCAAGATCGACCACGCGTTCGTGCGTGACCTGGAACACAGTGCGGAGGACGTGGTGATCGTCTCGGCGATCGTGGCGCTGGGCCATGCCCTGGACATGGACATCGTCGCCGAAGGCGTGGAAACCGCTGCGCAGCGCGCCTACCTGGAGCGCCTGGGCTGCGACTTCCTGCAGGGTTACCTGCTCGGCCGCCCGGTCGACGCGGCGCGCTTCATGCAGCTGCACGACCTGCCCCGGCCGCGGGTGGAACTGGCGCAGAGCCCACCGCCGCAACACCCGCCCGGCTGACACCGGGCCGCGCGCGCCCCATCACGCAACAGTTCCTGCGACACGTTCCTGTAGAGCCGAGCCGACGCTCGGCTGCGCTTCTCGCCTGGACCCAACCGCAGCCGAGCGTGGGCTCGGCCCTACAACACCGGCGGTCGGCAGCACCACGCCATGCGTGGAACAGTTCTTGCACGCACCTGGGCAACCCCTGCCGCAGTGCCCGTGATGTCCGAGAACGAATCCGCCGGCGAAAAGACCGAACAACCCACCGAAAAACGCCTGCGCGACGCCCGTGAACAGGGCAACCTGCCGCGCTCGCGCGAACTCGGCACCGCCGCCGTGTTCGGCGCCGGTGTGCTGGCAGTGATGGCCATGAGCGGCTCGATCGGCCGTGGCGCCACGGCCTGGATGAAGCAGGCGCTCAGCCCGGAACAGAGCCTGCGGCAGAACCCGAAGGAACTGTTCGGCCACTTCGGCGACCTGCTGTTGCAGTTCATGCTGGTGATCGCACCGCTGGTGCTGGTCTGCCTGCTGGCCAGCTTCGTCGCCCCGCTGGTGATGGGCGGCCTGCGCTGGTCGCAGAAGGCGTTGCTGCCTGACATCAACCGCATGAACCCGATGAGCGGGCTCAAGCGCCTGTATGGCCCCGAGGCGATTGCCGAGTTCACCAAGTCGCTGCTGCGCGTGGCCTTCGTCGGTGTGGCCGCCGGCCTGGTGGTCTGGACCGGCTTTGACACCCTGCGCGGGCTGATCCACCACCCGCTGGAGACCGCCATCACCGACGGCCTCGGCTTCACCCTGCGCCTGCTGCTGGCCACCGCCGGCGCCATGCTGGTGCTGGCCGCCATCGATGCCCCGTACCAGCGCTGGAACTGGATGCGCAAGCTGAAGATGACGCGTGAAGAGCTGCGCCGGGAAATGAAGGAAAGCGAAGGCAGCCCCGAGGTGAAGGGCCGCATCCGCCAGCTGCAGCAGCAGATGGCCAACCGCCGGATGATGGAAGCGGTGCCCACCGCCGACGTGGTGGTGGTCAACCCCACCCATTACGCGGTGGCCCTGAAGTACGAAGGCGGCGCCATGAACGCCCCCACCGTGGTCGCGCTGGGCGTGGACGAGACCGCCCTGCGCATCCGTGAAGTGGCCGACGGCAACAAGGTCGCGATCGTCTCCGCCCCGCCTTTGGCACGCGCCTTGTATCGGGAAGGCCAACTCGGAAAGGAAATTCCCGTGAGACTGTATTCGGCCGTCGCCCAGGTCCTGTCCTACGTCTACCAGCTGCGCGCCTGGCGCACTGGCCCGATGCCGGACGCCCCGCACATCCAGGTGGATGAATTCGGCAAGGGAGGCCGCCCGTGAGCGCCCAGCCCGCCACCGGATTCAACACCCGCCGCGCCCTGGAAATGATCCGCCAGGGCCTTGGCGCGCCGCTGATCGTGCTGGCCCTGCTGGCCATGGTCGTGGTGCCACTGGCCGCGCCTGTCCTCGATGCGCTGTTCACCTTCAATATCGCCATCTCGCTGATGGTGCTGCTGGCGGTGGTCTACGTGAAGCGCCCGCTGGATTTCACCATCTTCCCGATCGTGCTGTTGATCACGACCATGCTGCGGCTGGCGCTGAACGTGGCCTCCACCCGCGTGATCCTGCTCAATGGCCAGAACGGGCACGATGCCGCGGGCAAGGTCATCGCCGCCTTCGGTGAATTCGTGATCGGCGGCAACTACGCGGTCGGCATCGTGGTGTTCGCGATCCTGACCATCATCAACTTCGTGGTCATCACCAAGGGCGCCGGCCGCGTCTCGGAAGTGACCGCGCGCTTCATCCTGGACGCGATGCCCGGCAAGCAGATGGCGATCGACGCCGACCTCAACGCCGGTTTGCTGACGCGTGAAGAAGCCAAGCTGCGCCGCGAGGAAGTCCGCGAGGAAGCCGACTTCTACGGTGCGATGGACGGTGCCAGCAAGTTCATCCGCGGCGACGCCATCGCCGGCATCCTGATCCTGTTCATCAACATGCTCGGCGGCCTGGCCGTGGGCGTGCTGCAGCATGGCATGCCGTTCGGCGAAGCCGCCGCCACCTATACCCTGCTGTCGATCGGTGACGGCCTGGTGGCACAGCTGCCGGCGCTGCTGGTCTCCAGCGCGGTGGCGATGCTGGTCACCCGCGCCTCGCGCTCGCAGGACATGGCCCAGGCCATGACCGGGCAGGTGTTCGGCCAGTACCGGGCGCTGGCGATCACCGCCGGCATCATCGGCCTGGTGGGCCTGGTGCCGGGCATGCCCAACGTCGCTTTCCTGACGCTGGCCTCGATCCTCGGCTTCATCGCCTGGAAGCTGTATCGCAAGACCAAGGCACCGGCTGCCGATGCGACAGGCAGTGGCACCGATGCCGCCGCGCTCACTGCGCTCGGCCGCCCGGCCGCCGCGGCCCCCACCGCCGAACTGAGCTGGGACGAACTGCGCCCGGTCGATCCGCTGGGCCTGGAGGTCGGCTATCGGCTGATTCCGCTGGTGGACAGCAACCAGGGCGGCGAACTGATGGCGCGCATCAAGGGCGTGCGTCGCAAGCTGACCCAGGATGTCGGCTTCCTGATCCCGTCGGTGCACATCCGCGACAACCTGGAATTGCCCGCCAACGGCTACCGCGTGCTGGTGCACGGCGTACCGGTGGCCACCGCCGAGATCCACCCCGACCGCGAGCTGGCCCTGGATCCAGGCAGCGCGCTCGGCGCACTGGAGGGCATTGCCGGCAAGGATCCCGCGTTCGGCCTGGATGCCACCTGGATCCAGCCGCACCAGCGCGCCCAGGCCGAAACGCTGGGCTACACGGTGGTCGACCCGGCCACCGTGGTCGCCACCCATCTGTCGCACTTGATCCGCGAACACGCGCCGGAACTGCTCGGCCACGAAGAAGTGCAGCACCTGCTGGCCAACCTGGCCAAGAGCGCGCCCAAGCTCGTCGAAGATCTGACGCCCAAGGCGCTGCCGCTGTCGGCGGTGGTGCGCGTGCTGCAGAACCTGTTGGTGGAGCGCATTCCGATCCGCCAGCTGCGCAAGATCGCCGAAGCGCTGGTCGAACATGCGCCCGCCAGCCAGGACCCGGCCGTGCTGACCGCCGCGGTGCGCACCGCACTGGGCCGCTTCATCGTGCAGGAGATCGCCGGAATGTCGGCGGAGCTGCCGGTGTTCACCCTCAACCCGCAATTGGAACGTGTCTTGCAGGAGTCCACGCAGGGCAACGGCGCCGCGCTGGAACCCGGACTCGCTGAGCGACTGCACCAGAGCCTGGCCGAATGTGTCAGCAAGCAGGAAGCCCGCAACGAGCCCGCGGTCGTGCTGGTACCTGGCCCGGTGCGCGCCGCGCTGGCCCGCCTGGTCCGCCACAGCGTTCCGTCGCTGTCGGTCCTGGCCTACAGCGAGGTGCCGGAGGACAAGCGCCTGAAGCTGGTCGGAACGATCAGCTGACGCCCGCCCGCCGATGCGCCAGAAAACAGACACCACTTTCGAACCAACGCAACTGACAGACACCAAGGGGAACCCGCACCGTGCAGACCACCGACCACCCGAGTTCCCCGACCGCCACCCCGCCGTCTTCGCCCCGTGACCACAGCATGAAAATCAAACGATTCGTCGCCGCCGACATGCGCTCGGCCATGAACCTGGTGCGCAAGGAACATGGTCCTGACGCCGTGATCCTGTCCAACCGCCGGATCGAGGAAGGCATCGAGATCGTCGCCGCCGCCAACTACGACGAGAGCGCGGTGCAGCGTGCGCTGGAAGCCTCGCGCCGTGACGTCGCACCGCCGCCGGCACCCAAGCCGCGCACCGCCGCCGACGCGGTGATCGCCGCCGTCACCCGCCGCCGCAGCAGCACCCCGGCACCGGAACCGATTGTCGCGACCACCTCGGCGGTGGCCGCCCTCGCCCGTGCAGCAGTGGGCGCTACCGGCCGCACCCTGGACAGCGCCGACGAGATCGTGCCGACCCGCGGCAGCACCGGCTTCGCCGCCACGCTGGCACGCGCCGCCGTCAATGAGCCGGCGCTGCCGGACCAGATCTTCGCTCCGTTCGCCGAAGCCATCGTCGCACCGGCACCCGCCAGCGCCACGCCGGCCAACCGCGCCCGCTTCCAGATCGACCCGCCGCACGAGGCGCATCACGAAAGCGCGGCCCCGGCCGTGCAGCCGCCGCCGCTGCCGACCGCAGCCCTGGCCGAAACGCAGCCGGAGGTCGCCGCAAGCGAACCGGCGCTGGCCGATGCCACCGTCGAAACCGCGCCGACGCCGACGCTCGCCCCAGCCCCGGTCCTGACCGTGGTCGCCCAGGACGACGCCGAGATCCGCCAGCTGCGCCAGGAAGTGGCCGGCATGCGCCAGGTGATCGAGCGCGAAATGAACCGCTTCACCGACGAGCGCCTGCGCGGCTGCCCGGTGCGCGCCACCGCGCTGGACCTGATGGACGAGTACGGCTTCGATGCTGGCCTGGCCCGCGACGTCGCCATGCAGATTCCGCTGGAGACCGAGGCGCACCGAGGCCGCGGCCTGATGCTGGGGCTGATCTCGCGCAAGCTGCCGATCGCCCCGGTCGACCCGCTGGAGGAAGGCGGCGTGATCGCGCTGGTAGGCCCGACCGGCGCCGGCAAGACCACCACCATCGCCAAGCTGGCCTCGCGCTTCGCCGAGAAGCACGCGCCGCGTGACGTCGCCCTGGTCACCACCGACACCACCCGCATCGGCGCCCGCGAGCAGCTGTATGGCTATGGCAGGCAGCTCGGCATCGCCGTCCACGAGGCCAACAGCGGCACCGACCTGGACCAGCTGCTGGAACGCCTGAAGGACTACAAGCTGGTACTGATCGACACCGCCGGGCTGGGCCCGCGCGACCGCGCGCTGGCCGCCCAGCTGCAGTGGCTGCGCGCCGCCCGCCAGGTGCGCACCCTGCTGGTGCTGCCGGCCAACACCAGCTTCGGCGACATGGACGAGGTGGTCCGCCGCTTCGGTGCCGCCAACCTGCAGGGCCTGGTGCTGAGCAAGCTGGACGAAACCGGCCGCTTCGGCAACGCCCTGTCGGTGGCCGTGGACCATGCCCTGCCGATCACCTGGGTGACCGATGGCCAGGACGTTCCGGACGACCTGCACCGGGCCAGTGCGGCCAATCTCGTACTTCGCCTTGAAGATTTGCGCCGAGCGGCCGATATGCCCTGCAACCCGGAGTTGAACCATGCCGTCGCGTGAGTACGCCAAGCTGACCAAGACCTTCCCGCTGTCGGCCACCCGCAGCGAGCCGCTCGGCCCTGTGCGCACCATCGCCGTGACCGGCGGCAAGGGCGGCGTGGGCAAGACCAACGTATCGGCCAACCTGGCCGTGGCGCTGGCCGGCATGGGCAAGCGCACGCTGCTGCTGGACGCCGACCTCGGCCTGGCCAACATCGACGTGATCCTGGGCTTGAATCCCACCTTTACGCTGGCCGACCTGGTTGCCGGCCGCTGCTCGCTGGACGATGTCATCGTCGAAGGCCCGAACGGCGTGCTGGTGGTCCCGGCCGCGTCCGGCCGCCGGCACATGGCCGAGCTGGCCCCGGCCGAGCACGTCGGCCTGGTCAACGTGTTCTCCGAGCTGGAGCGCGAGCTGGACATCATGGTGGTGGACACCGCCGCGGGCATCACCGACGGCGTGCTGACCTTCTGCCAGGCCGCGCAGGACACCGTGGTCGTGGTCTGTGACGAGCCGGCTTCAATCACCGACGCCTACGCGCTGATCAAGGTGCTGTCGCGTGAACGGGGCGTGGACCGCATCCAGGTGGTGGCCAACATGGTGCGCGACCCCAATGAGGGCCGCGTGCTGTACGAGAAGCTGACCCGCGTCTGCGAGAAGTTCCTCGCCGATGTCTCGCTGAACTACCTGGGCTGCGTGCCGCAGGATGACTGGCTGCGCCTGTCGGTGCAGCGCCAGCAGCCGGTGGTGAAGGCCTACCCGTCCAGCCCGTCCGCACTGGCGATCACCGAGATCGCGCGCCGCACGGCCCGCTGGCAGGCGCCGACCGAACCACGCGGCGGCGTCGAGTTCTTCCTCGAACGCATCCTCAAGCAGCGCGGGGTGGCGGCATGAAAGGCGCGGCCCAGTACAGGGAAGTCCAGCGCTCGGCGGCCAACGACGTCATCGCCCAGCACTCGGACCTGGTGCGGCGCATCGCCCACCATCTGGCCGCGCGCCTGCCGGCCAGCGTCGAAGTCGACGACCTGATCCAGGCTGGCATGATGGGCCTGATCGAGGCTTCGCGCAGCTACGACGCCGACCAGGGCGCCTCGTTCGAGACCTATGCCTCGATCCGTATCCGTGGCTCGATGATCGACGAGATCCGCCGTGGCGACTGGGTGCCGCGCTCGGTGCACCGCCGTGCACGCGATGCTGCCGCCACCATCCGCCGCCTGGAACAGAGCAGCGGACGCGCCGCCAGCGCCACCGAAGTGGCCGCCGCGATGGAGATGCCACTGCCCGAATATCTGCGCCTGATGGAAGACGCCGCGCGTGGCCAGGTGCTGAGCCTGGAGTCGCGCATTGAGGACCAGGGCGAGCTGGACACGGTCGCACAGGGTGGCCCGACCCCGCAGCAGGTGCTGGAGCGCAGCGAGTTCGGCCGCGAGCTGGGCAAGGCCATCGGCCATCTGCCCGAGCGCGAACAGCTGGTGCTCTCGCTCTACTACGAGCAGGAACTCAACCTGAAGGAGATCGGCGCGGTGCTCGGCGTGAGCGAGTCGCGGGTCTGCCAGATCCACGGCCAGGCCGTGCTGCGCCTGCGCGGCCGGCTGAAGGTATTCGAGGCCGTCGACGCCGGCCTCGAAGAATGAACATCCCCGAGGCAGCTGCCCCCGGCCGCCCGGAATGAACAACAAAGGAACTCTGCTTTGAACAAGAACATGCGCATCCTGATCGTCGACGACTTCTCGACCATGCGTCGCATCGTCAAGAACCTGCTGGGCGATCTGGGCTTCACCAACACCGCCGAAGCCGAGGACGGGCATGCCGCGCTGTCGCTGCTGCAGAGCCAGCCGTTCGATTTCGTGGTCACCGACTGGAACATGCCGGTAATGACCGGCATCGAGCTGCTCAAGGCGATCCGTGCCGACGCCAAGCTGAAGACCCTGCCGGTGCTGATGGTCACCGCCGAAGCCAAGCGCGAGCAGATCATCGAAGCGGCCCAGAACGGCGTGAACGGCTACATCATCAAGCCGTTCACCGCGCAGACGCTGGAAGAGAAGCTCGGCAAGATCTTCGAACGCCTGGCGGCCAGTGCCTGATGGATACCACGGTCGACAAGAATGCCCTCGCCCTGCGCCTGCAGGAAGCACTGGACGCACTGGAGTCCGGTGACGAAACCGCCTGGCGGCAACGCATCGACGGACTGGTCGCGCTGCGCACGCAGCCGATGATGAGCGGCCTCTCGCGGCTGGCCCGCGAGCTCGGGCAGGCCCTGGGTGAACTGCCGACCGTACCCAGCGAGGCCGGCGAACTGGACGATGCCTGCGCACGCCTGGACCACGTGGTGGCGATGACCGAACAGGCGACGCACCGCACCCTGGACCTGGCCGAGGAATGCCGCAGCCTGACCGAACAGTTGCGCGCCGAAGGCCTGCAGCCGGGCCAGGATGCACAGCTCGAGCGCATCCGCCACAACCTCACCGAGATCGCCCTGACCCAGAGCTACCAGGACCTGACGGGGCAGATCATCCGTCGCGTGGTCGGCATCGTCCGCCGTGTGCATGAGGGCTTCGGCGCGCTCGGCCTGCCGCCGGAACAGCATCGCACCGATCCGGAACTGGCCGGGCCGGCACTGAAGGGACTGGACCGCCACGCGGTCTCGCAGAACGACGCCGACGACCTGCTGTCGGACCTGGGGCTGTAAGCATGAGCGCGGTATCCGACGACATCACTGCCGATTTCATCATCGAGGCGCAGGAAATCCTGGATCGCCTGGGCGAACAGCTGGTGTCGCTGGAGCAGGCACCACAGGACACCGAGCAACTCAACGCGGTGTTCCGGGGCTACCACACGCTCAAGGGCGGCGCCGGCTTCCTCGGCGTCACCGCCATGGTCGAGTTGTGCCACGCCGCCGAAGAAGCGCTGGGCATCGCGCGCGCGGGCCAGGCCGTGCTGCAGGCCCATCACTTCGATGCCGCCCAGCAATCGCTGGACTACCTGCAAGCGATGCTGGATGCAGTTTCCTCCGGCACCGAGCCGGGCTATGCGCCGCCGGAGCTGATCGCCCAGTTCGACATGCATGGCGGTGCCGTGGCTGCACCCGCCGCCGCAGCAGCTCCCGCTGCGGGTGGCAGCGACCTGATCACCGACGACGAGTTCGAGGCCCTGCTCGACCAGCTGCACGGCGGCAACGCACCGACTGCGGTGGCGCCAGCAAAGAAGGCCGACGACGGCCTGATCAGCGAAGACGAGTTCGAAGCCCTGCTCGACCAGCTGCACGGTGGCGCCGCACCCGGCGCCAAGCCCATCGCTGCGGCAGCGCCCGCACCGATCGCGGGACCACGCCCACTGGCCGCACCGGCCGCACCGGCACCTGCAGCGGCGACCAAGCCGGCCGCCAAGCCGCTGGCCGAAGCCGAACACACCGTGCGCGTGGACACCAAGCGCCTGGACGCGATCGTCAATCTGATCGGCGAACTGGTGCTGTCACGCAACCGGCTCAAGACCCTGCGTGCGCGCCTGCGCGACGAGGAACTGGACCGCGCCGTGTCCACCCTGGACATCGCCACCGCGCGCCTGCAGTCGGCGGTGATGCGTACCCGCATGCAGCCGGTAGGCAAGGTCTTCTCGCGCTTCCCCAAGGTCGCCCGAGACGTTGCCCGCTCGCTGAAGAAGGAAGTGGACCTGGAGCTGATCGGCGCCGAGACCGAGCTCGACCGCAACCTGGTCGAAGCGCTGGCCGACCCGCTGGTGCACCTGGTCCGCAACGCCATCGACCATGGCGTGGAAATGCCCGACCTGCGCGAAGCACAGGGCAAGCCGCGGATGGGCCATGTACGCCTGTCGGCCCAGCAGGAAGGCGACTACGTCAGCATCGAAGTGCAGGACGATGGCGCCGGCATCGATCCGGAGAAGCTGCGCGCGAAGGCACGCGAGAAAGGCCTGATCGATCCAGAAGCCGCTGCCCGCCTGAGCAGCGAGGAGTGCCTGCACCTGGTGTTCCTGCCCGGCTTCTCGACCAAGCAGCAGGTCACCGATATCTCCGGCCGTGGCGTTGGCATGGACGTGGTGCAGTCGCGCATCCGCGAACTGAGTGGCCAGATCCAGATCCAGTCGGAGCTGGGCCGCGGCAGCCGCTTCCTGATCCGCGTGCCGCTCACCCTGGCGATCCTGCCGACCCTGCTGGTGCAGGCCGGCGAAGACGTCTATGCGCTGCCGCTGGCGCGCGTGATGGAAGTGCTGCACGCACCGCGCACCTCGCTGGGCTGGTTCGATGGCCGCGCCGTGCTCGACCGCCGTTCGCACACGCTGCCACTGGTGGATCTGCGCCAGTGGCTGGATGTGACGCCCGCCGCCTCGACCCTGCTGACCATCGTGGTGCTGCAGGCCGGCGAAGCGCGCTTCGGCCTGGTCGTGGACCAGGTCCGTGGGCGCGAAGAAGTGGTCATCAAGCCACTGCCGAAAGCCCTGCGCGGCCTGCGCGGTTACGCAGGTGCAACCCTGATCGGCGATGGTCGCATGGCGCTGATCCTGGATGTGGACGGCCTGCGCAGCCCGCACGACTGACCCGCCTGCTGAACCCGTAAAACTGTGAAGTCACACCAGTAGCCCGTACCGGTGTCTCAAGTCCCATTCATACAAGCCGATACCGGATCCATGGATAGACTCAGCCTCATTGGACTCTTTCTCGCCCTGGCCTCGCTGGTCGGCGGCAGCATCCTCAAGGGCGCCGGCCTGGCGTCGCTGTGGTCGCCTGCGGCGTTCGTGATCGTCATCGTCGGCACCGTCGCCGCGATCCTGCTGCACACCTCGCCGGCGGTGTTCAAGCACGCGTTCAGCATCGTGCGCTGGGTCGTACGTCCACCGCACAGCGACCGCCGCGAGCTGATCCAGCAGATCGTCGAGTGGAGCAACATCGCCCGCCGCCAGGGCCTGCTGGGCCTGGAATCGCAGGTGGAAGCACAGCAGGACCCGTTCCTGCGCAAGGGCCTGCAGCTGCTGGTGGACGGCGTCGAGCCCGAATCCATGCGGCACATGCTGGAAATCGAACTGGGCAGCCAGGAGCACCAGGACCAGGCCGGCGCCAAGGTGTTCGAGGCGATGGGCATCTATGCACCGACGCTCGGCATCATCGGTGCCGTGCTGGGCCTGATCGCGGTGATGAAGAACCTGGCCGACCCGAGCAAGCTCGGCCACGGCATCGCCGCCGCGTTCACCGCCACCATCTACGGCATCGCTTCGGCCAACCTGCTGTTCCTGCCGATCGCCGCCAAGCTCAAGAGTGTGATCTCGCACAACACGCGCGACCGCGAGATGGTCATCGAAGGCCTGATCTCGATCGCCCAGGGCGAGAACCCGCGCAACATCGAAACCAACCTCTCCGGCTTCCTGCACTGACATGGCCCGCCGCAAGCACCACGAAGAGCACGCCAACCACGAAGCATGGGCGATCCCCTATGCCGACCTGATGACGCTGCTGCTCGCCTTCTTCGTGGTCATGTACGCGATCTCCTCGGTGAACGAGGGCAAGTACCGGATCATGGCCGACGCGCTGACCGATGCCTTCGGTGGCGCACCGCGCACCATCAACCCGGTGCAGGTGGGCAACAAGCAGGTGCAGGGCGGCGGCTGGGACAGCCCCTCGGTGATCAAGTCCGGCACCAA
Source organism: Stenotrophomonas sp. YJH_SMC_94-11 (assembly GCF_059370435.1). Classification (NCBI taxonomy): domain Bacteria; kingdom Pseudomonadati; phylum Pseudomonadota; class Gammaproteobacteria; order Lysobacterales; family Lysobacteraceae; genus Stenotrophomonas; species Stenotrophomonas sp. YJH_SMC_94-11. Next base: position 25,394 of record NZ_JCAFTR010000016.1, read on the forward strand.
GATCGGTCCCTCCGCGCCGGCGCCCTCGCACGACCCGACCCTGCTGCCGTCGATGGCCTCGCAGATGCGCATGCCGGTGTCGGTGCACAACCAGGAACAGATCGCCCGTGCCGAGCGCCAGCTCAACACGATTGCCGATCGCCTCACCGCCGCACTGGCGCCGCTGATCGACCGCGGCATGATCAGCGTGCGCCGCACCGAACTGTGGATCGAAGTCGAGATCAACAGCGACATCCTGTTCCCCACCGGCTCGGCCGCGCTGGACGTGCATGCGCGGCAGACCCTGGCCAGCCTGGCCGAGGTGCTGCGCGACGTGCCCAACAGCGTGCGCGTGGAAGGCCACACCGACAACGTGCCGATCGCCACCGCCACTTTCCCGTCGAACTGGGAACTGTCGGCCGGGCGCGCAGCCAGCGTAGTGCACCTGTTCGCCGACCAGGGCGTGCAGCCGTCGCGGCTGGCGATGGTCGGCTATGGCCAGTTCCGCCCGCGCGAAGAGAACGACAGCGCGCAGGGCCGCAACCGCAACCGCCGGGTGATGGTCATCATCCTGGCCGACACGTCGCACTCGGTGGATCCGCTCGGCCAACGCCTGAACGCAGCCACCGGCGCCACCGACAGCACCGTCACCGAACAGGCCGACGCAACTCCGGCCAGCGCCCCCACCTCCCCCATCGCACCGGTGAAGTTGCCGCCGGTGCCGGCTGGCAGCCGCGTCGGCGCCGCCGTTCCCCCGGCAATGAAGGAGTAATCCGATGCGCATCTGGGCAGTCGCCAACCAGAAGGGCGGAGTCGGCAAGACCACCACCACCCTCGCCCTCGGCCGCGGCCTGGCCGCGCTCGGCCATCGCGTGCTGCTGATCGACCTCGATCCGCATGCCTCGCTCAGCCGCGCCTTCGGCGTGCCGGTGGACCCGCCGCCGGCCGGCGTACTGGAATTGTTCGGCACACCGCCAGCGGACCTGTCCAGCCTGTGCCATGCCAGCAACATCCATGGCCTGGACTACGTCTGCGCACAGTCGGCGCTGGCCACGCTGGAACGCCGCAGCGCCAACCAGCCCGGCCTCGGCCTGGCCCTGCAGAACGCGCTGGCGCGCCACCAGGGCCAGCACGACTACATCCTGCTGGACTGCGCACCCACCCTCGGCCTGCTGATGATCAACGCACTGGCTGCCGCCGATCGCCTGATCATCCCGACCCAGGCCGAGCCCCTGGCCCTGCACGGCCTGGATGGCATGGTCCGCACCGGCGAGATGGTCGAGCGTTCGCGCCGCCGCCCGCTGCCGATCTCGATCCTGCCGACCCTGTTCGACCGACGCACCCGCGCCGGCAACGAGTCGCTGCGCACCATGCAGGACCGCCATGGCAGCCGCGTGTGGGAAGACGCCATTCCGATCGATACCCGCATCAGCAACGCCGCCGGGCTGACCCTGCCGAGCGCCGGCGAGGACTACCCGGGCCGTGGCCTGGCCGCCTACCGGCGCGCCTTGAACTGGATCCTCGGCGAGGATGCCCGCGCCCTGGAGCAGGCCGCATGAACAGCACCGGCATCCTCGACGATTACCTGGACGAACTGCTGGGCGAAGCGATGGTCGCGCCGCCACCTGCCGTGCTGCCGCCCGCAGGCACCGGGCAGGGCCCGGCGATCGAAGCAGTCGCCGAACGCGAACCGACCTGGGACGATCTGCCGGCCGAAGTGATCTACGAAACCGAAACCATCGCCGCCACGCCGAGCGGGGACAGCGCTGCGCTGGAAGCCGCCTTCGAGAGCGCCGCACCACCCACGCGCGAACCCACCTGGGATGACCTGCCCGCCGAGGTGATCTACGAAACAGAATCCGTCGCCGCCGCGCAAAGCCGGGACGACGCAGCACTGGAAGCGGCCTTCGAGAGCGCTGCCGCTTCCGGTAGCGCTGGGCAGGGTCCGGCGGGAGAAGCGGTTTCCGAACGCGAGCCGACCTGGGATGACCTGCCTGAGGAGGTCATCCACGAAACCGCGCCGGCACCCGCCATCGTTGCAAACGCCGGTCCGGAACCTACCTGGGACGACCTGCCGGACGAGGTGATCTACGAGACCGATCCGGCCGACAGCCATCGCCTCGCCCACACCGACAGCCCCGGCCTGCAGGCCGCCTTCGAAGCGGCCGCCGGTGGCGAAGACGTAGCCACGCCACCGCCCGCCGTGGTCGCAGCTCCGGTGGCCCCGACGGTTGCACCTGCAGCCCCGGCCGCGCGCACCGCCACTGCGCCGCCGCGCGCCGCCGTCGATGCCCCGGCAGGCAACCGTCCCGGCACCTGGCAGGAGCTGCAAGCGCAGGCCCACCAACCGGCTCGCAGCCCGCATCCGCAGAACCGACGCGCCGGCGAACGCACTTCGCGCTGGCTGCGCCTTCGCTGCGGCACCCAGGCCTATGCGCTGGAACTGCTGAAGGTGCAGGAAGTGGTGCTGCCGGTGCCGCTGCTGCCACTGCGTGGCACTGCAGCGGCCATGCTCGGCATCATGAACCTGCGCGGCCAGGTGGTACCGGTGATGGATCTGGGCCTGCACCTTGGCGCCGCGGCCGCCGAAGACGACGCACAGACCCGCATCGTGGTCCTGGAGGAGGACGGCGAGACCATCGGCCTGCGCGTGTCAGCGGTCGAAGATGTCGCCAACCTCACCGATTCGCAGATCGAACCGCCCGATACAGCGCGCATCTGCCAGATCTCAAACGACCTGTTCCGCGGCGTGGCCCGGGTCAGCCAGCGGCCGATGATCCTGCTCGACGCCACCCGGCTGTTGAGCTGAGCCGCCAAGAAAAAGGGGACGGAGGGGATTAAGTCGCAAGTGGCTCGGCGCTTTGCGCCGATGGATCAACACCTTACATCCCCACTGCGCGGTCGCCGTTGCCGAGGGAGCTGCAGTAGAGCCAGGTCGATTGCGACTTAATTCCCTCCGTCCCCTTTTAAGCAGCGACCGCATCGACGTACCGCGTCGATTCTTCTAAAGAACCCCACCGGGGTGCCGTTATGGATCACGGAACCGTTTGTCCGGAGCAACGATGAGCACTGTCGAACTGGGTGGGGATCTCGGCATCGAGAGCACTACCGAGCTCAAGAACCGCCTCGCCCCACTCGTGGACCAGGCTGGCGAGCTGACCCTGGATGCCAGCCAGGTCGCCCGCATCCACACGGCCGCCGTGCAGGTGCTGTGTGCGTTCGTGCAGGCCCGCCGCGAGGCAGGCCTGGGCACCGGCTTCCACGGTTGCACTGCAACCTTCAGTGACGCCGCGCGCCTGCTGGGCGTCACCCAGGCCCTGGGCCTGGACGCAACCCATGACAACCTGAAATCTGTGGAGAACGCTGCATGAGCGCACGTATCTTGGTGGTGGACGATTCGGCGTCGATGCGCCAGATGGTGTCCTTCGCCCTCACCTCGGCCGGTTTTGCCGTCGAAGAAGCTGAAGACGGCGCGGTCGCGCTCGGTCGTGCCAAGGGCCAGCGCTTCAATGCGGTGGTGACCGACGTCAACATGCCGAACATGGACGGCATCGCGCTGATCCGCGAACTGCGCCAGCTGCCGGACTACAAGTTCACCCCGCTGCTGATGCTGACCACCGAATCGGCCGCCGACAAGAAGTCCGAAGGCAAGGCCGCCGGTGCCACCGGCTGGCTGGTCAAGCCGTTCAATCCCGAACAGCTGGTCGCCACCGTGCAGAAAGTGCTGGGCTGATCGCCCGGCGCCGCTCCCCCTCTTCGCTTCCGGATCACCACTGCCATGAGCATGGACCTGCAACGCTTCCACGCCACCTTCTTCGAGGAGAGCCGCGAAGGCCTCGATGCGATGGAGGCTGGCCTGCTGGCCCTGGAATCGGGGCAGCAGGACGCGGAGATCATCAATTCGGTATTCCGCGCCGCCCACTCGATCAAGGGCGGCGCCGGCACCTTCGGCTTCGACGCGATCGCCGGCCTGACCCACGTGCTGGAAACGCTGCTCGATGAGCTGCGCGCCGGCAAGCGGGCCCTGGAAGGCCACGCCGTCGACGCCATGCTGTCCTCGGTGGACGTGCTGCGCGCCCTGCTGCGCGAAGCCGAACACGGCCAGGCTGCCGATCCGGCTGCAGTCGCTGCGGTGAAGGCGCGCCTGGAAGCGGTTCTTTCCGGCCAGGCCGCAGCGAGCGCCCCGTCGGCCGCCGCAGCCAAGGTGGACGATACGCCGGAAGCCTGGCAGATCGGTTTCACTCCAGCGCCGTCGCTGTTCATGAGCGGCAACGACCCGCTGCGCATCATCCGCGAACTGGAACACCTCGGTTCGCTGCAGGTCGCCGCGCGCATGGAGCGCCTGCCGGGCTTCGCCCAGCTTGATCCGCTCGAAGCGCATCTTGCATGGGACCTGGGCCTGGTTGGCAAGGTGCCGCGCAGCAAGATCGAAGACACCTTCGCCTGGGTGCTGGACGATTGCGAGCTGGACATCCGTCCCGCCGCGCCGCCGAGCCTGGCCACCGAGGCGCCGGCCGCAGCGGCTCCCGCTCCGGTCGCAGCGGCCCCGTCTGCACCTGCCACGCCTGCTGCCAACGGTGGTGCCAGCCAGGAAGCGGAAACCTCGATCCGCGTCAGCGTGGACAAGGTCGATGCGCTGATCAACCTGGTTGGCGAACTGGTCATCACCCAGGCCATGCTCAAGCAGGTCTCGCACGCACTGGACCCGGTCCACGCCGAGAGCCTGTTCGCTGGCCTGGACCAGCTTGAACGCAACACCCGCGACCTGCAGGAAGCGGTGATCGGCGTGCGCATGCTGCCCGTCGATGCGGTGTTCCGCCGCTTCCCGCGCCTGGTTCGAGACCTGTCCAGCCGCCTGGGCAAGCAGGTGCGCCTGCGCACCGTCGGCGAAGGCACCGAACTGGACAAGGGCCTGATCGAAAAGATCGCCGATCCGCTGGTGCACCTGGTGCGCAACTCGATCGACCACGGCCTGGAAATGCCCGACGTCCGCCGCGGTGCGGGCAAGGACGAGACCGGCACGATCACGCTGGCAGCTTCGCATCAGGGCGGCCATATCGTCATCGAAGTCAGCGACGACGGTCGCGGCCTGGACCGCGCCAAGATCCTGGCCAAGGCTCACGAACGCGGCCTGGCCGTGCCGGACAACCCGACCGATTCGCAGGTCTGGGACCTGATCTTCCAACCCGGCTTCTCCACCGCCGATGCGGTCACCGACCTGTCCGGGCGTGGCGTCGGCATGGACGTTGTCCGCCGCAACATCCAGGCACTGGGCGGCGAGGTGCAGATCGAAAGCAGCCTTGGTACCGGCACCCGCACGCTGATCCGCCTGCCGCTGACCCTGGCCATCCTCGATGGCATGACGGTGGCCGTGGCCGGCGAAACCCTGATCCTGCCGCTTGCCTACGTGCTTGAGGCGTTGCAGCCGCAGCCCGAGGATATCCGCAGCATGGCCGGCGAAGGCCGCGTGCTGCGCGTGCGCGGCGAGTACCTGCCGATCCTGTCGTTGAGCGAGTACTACGGCTACGGCAACCGCGCACCGGGCAGCGAATCGCTGGTGGTGGTGGTGGAAGGCGATGGCCAGAAAATCGCGCTGGAAGTGGACGAACTGGTCGGCCAGCAGCAGGTGGTGGTGAAGAACATCGAGAACAACTACCGCCGTATCGGCGGGGTGTCCGGTGCCACCATCCTTGGCGACGGCCGCGTCGCGTTGATCGTCGACATCGGCGGACTGGTGCGCTCGCTGCGGATGCCGCAGGCCGCCTGACCCACGCTGCATGCGGGTCATGGACCGCCGCCCTTCGGGGCGGCGGTTTTTGTTTGTGTGCTCCATTCCAGCCGGGGTCAGATCCCTTTTCAGGGAAAAGGGATCTGACCCCATCCCTTCTGTGAACTCCGTCGAGGCGATGGTTTCGCGCGCAACCACGTCATCCGAGCGCAAGCCCCGCCAGGCCAGCACTTTCGCGCCGTCATCCCTACGCAACCGAATGTGATCTGCGTCCATAAAGTCCGCGCGGACGGCGCCGTTATTTCGCTTTGACGGTCGTCACCGAACCCCACCGGGCACCCCCGTTCGCTCTGCAACCACCCCCAAACCGGCGCACAGACGCCGGCACTCTGCCCACCTGGAGCACCCTGCATGAAGTGGTTCCAAGATCTGCCCATCGCCCGCAAGCTGGCCGTGGGGTTCACCCTCACCACCCTGATGACCCTGATCCTCGGCGCCTTCGCACTGCTGCGCCTGAGCGAGGCCAACGCGCAGTTGCGCGAGATGGCTGGCAACGATATCCCCTCGGTCCAGCATCTGGGCGAGGCACGCTCGCAGCTGGGCGAGTTCCGCACCTACGAACTGGCCCAGCTGAGCATGCTCGACCAGCCGGACAAGGTCGCCGACTACAACAAGCGCATGGACGACACCGCCAAGGCCGTGCATGACGAGTTGGCGGCGTACGCGGCGCTGCCGGCGCTGGACAAGGAGCGTGAACTGTATCGCGCGGCCAGCGCGCAGCTGGACCGCTACTTCTCCGCAAACAAGGCCATGCGCGACGCCGTGGCCGCCGGTGATGGCGCACAGGCCCAGCAGATCTCCGACGAGCAGTCGCGCCCGGCGCGTCGCGACCTCTTCGCTGCAATGAAGGCACTGGGAACCCACATCGCCGGCCAGATGGACGGCAAGATTGCCGACGCCAACGCCACCCACCGCACCAGCATGATTGCCATCATCGGCTGCATCGTGCTGCTGTCGCTGGTCGCTGCCGCGCTGGCCATCGTCATCTCGCGGGCAGTGACCGGCCCACTCGGCAAGGCCGTGCATGCCATCCAGGCCGTTGCCCGCGGTGATCTCAGCGTCAGCACCCAGGCCACCAGCAAGGATGAAGCCGGCAGGATGCTCGCTGCCACCGCCGAGATGACGGCGATGCTGCGACGCTTCAGCGAGCAGACACAGCTGATGGCACAGATGCACGCTGGCCCGGACATCAGCCATCGCATCCCGGAAGATTTCCCGGGTGTCTACGGCCAGCTGGCCAACGGCATCAACACGGTGATCTTCGAACACCTCGATGCGATCGTCGATGCCATTGAAGTACTCAACCAGTACGCCATCGGCAACCTGAGCCCGGACGCACGCCGCCTGCCCGGCAGCCGCGCGATCCTGCACGAATCCATGGACGCGGCCAAGGCCAGCCTGCTGGCCATCAATTCGCAGATCCAGCACCTGGCTGCGGCGGCCGCCGCCGGTGACTTCAGCCAGCGCGGCGACGCACAGCGGTTCCAGCACGACTTCAAGCTGATGATCGAGCACCTCAACACCATGATGCAGGTGGCTGACGGCAACCTGGGCCAGCTCTCGCAGCTGCTGCAGTCGATCGCCACCGGCGACCTGACCGCGCGCATGGAAGGCCAGTACAATGGCGTGTTCGCCCGCATGCGTGATGATGCCAACACCACGGTCGCGCAGCTGACCCAGATCGTCGGCCAGATCCAGGCCAGCGCCTCCAGCATCACCCTGGCCGCCGGCGAGATCGCCTCGGGCAACAGCGACCTGTCGCGCCGTACCGAGCAGCAGGCCGCCAACCTGGAGGAAA
>NZ_JCAFTR010000017.1:0-25762 GCF_059370435.1 Stenotrophomonas sp. YJH_SMC_94-11
CCACGCCATGCGTGGATGGCTGGGCCAGCATCAGTGCCGACCAAGGTCGGCACCCACCAAAGCAGGCCGGGCAGTAGAAGCCACTCGGCAGTAGATCCACGCCATGCGTGGATGGCTGGGCCAGCATCAGTGCCGACCAAGGTCGGCACCCACCAAAGCAGGCCGGGCAGTAGAAGCCGCTCGGCAGCAGATCCACGCCATGCGTGGATGCTTTGCCTGGGAGGAACCCTACAACGCCAGCACCCGCCGGTAGCTCAGCGACCCGCGCCCATCGCGCAGGCCCAACCGCAGTTCCAGCCCGGTGGCCGGCAGCACCTCGCCTTCGCTCGGCAACAGCGCCCACCCAGCGCCCGGCTGCCAGGCGCGTACCTCGAACCGCTGCACATCCCTGGCCACCGCAATGCCCTTCGACGGCTCAGGCGCGGGCAGGGGGTATCGATCCGTCGCCGCGCCACTGGCCCGCCACAGCGTATTGCCCTGCCGCCACCAGCGCACCCGCTGCCAGCGTAGTCCATCACTGCCGACACTGCGGGTGATCTCCAGCGCGAAGCTGCCATCCGGGTGCCGTTCGCTTACCAGGGACGGAGGCAGCAGCCGCTGCGGTTGATCGGCCGGACGCACTGCACCATTCATCAGCGCGTCGTCGGCACGCATCTCGATATCGCGCTGGAACTGCTGCAGGATGCGCAGCGCCGTCGTGGTTTCGGCATCGGCCCGGCGCAGGCGCTGGTCGCTGCTGGCCACGCTGTCCAGCGCACGCCAGCAGATCAGCGCCAGCACACCCATGATGGTGATCGCGATCATCACTTCGATCAGGGTGAAGCCACGCGCGACCCGCTTCATTGCATGGTGGTCCATGGCAGCTGCATCCGCGCCAGGGACTGTTGCGGTGCATCTTCGGCCACCACGCTCAGTTCCAGTTGCGGCTGGCTGTCGCTGCCGGTGCCGAGATGTTGCAGCACCAGGAACGTGCTGCGCCCCTGCTCGCAGCGTTGCCGTGCATCCTGCGGCGGCTGCCTGGCCAGGCGCAGCTCCTGCCAGCGGTCCTGCGCGCACATCAGTGCCAGCCGACGGTCGCGCAGGCGCGATTGATCGTCGGTAGCCACCGCCACCGAACGCATCACCGCCGCCAGTGCGATTGAAACGATCGCCAATGCGATCAGCACTTCGATCAGGGTGAACCCGTGCCTGTTCCGCTTCACTGCACGACCTGCAACTGTCCGCTGCCATCATCACGAAGACGCAGCTGGCGGCCCTGCAACGACAGCGTCACTTCCCACGCCACGCCAATCCATTCGGGGCTCAGTTCAATCGGCGTGGTCGGCTGCACCGCGATGCCCGCCAGCTGCCATGGTTGTGGGCGCAGCAGGTCGTCGCGCTGCACATCCACCCAACGGGTGCCTTCGCGGCGGCTGAAGCGGTAGCCGGCGGCGTCGGCCTGCCAGCGCAGGGGGCGGCCATCGATCCGGGCCTCGTCGCGCGCCACCTGCAGGCGCTGCGCCAACTGTTCGGCTTCCTGTCGCAGCTGCCGGCCCGGGTCGAGCAGGCTGCCCAGGCCCAGCCCGATACCCGCCGTGCAGATACCGATGATCACCAGCACCACCATCAGTTCCAGCAGGGTGAAACCACGCGGCACGCGCTGCATCGACGTTGCCTCCTGTCCGGGTCGATGCCTGCCAGCGTAGGCCCGCATGATGAAACAAAAGCGTCAGCCGCACCTGCTAGCGTGGGCAGACACGAACGTGGCGATGGTGCGGAACATGGACGGCAGGCGCTGGGATCGCAATCGCATGTTGACCCTGCTGGCGGCGGCGCTGCTGCTGGCCGTAGTGGGCTATTGGAGCATCACTCTGTCTGCGGTGGCGCCGGCGGCCGTGGCCAGCGAGGTGAAGACCGAGGCGGCGGTGCGGCCGATGTTCGATGCGGTGGCAAGCCTGCCGCTGGTGCGCCTGTTGTCCCCCGGCGCCGTGCAGACCGAGGTGGTGGTGCTGGGCGTGTTGGCCGGCGACCACGCACCGCTTGCGCTGCTCTCGGTGGATGGGCGTCCTGCCGAAGCCTACGCGCCGGGCCAGCGGTTGGGGCCCTGCACGGTGCTGGCCAGCATCAGTGCCAATACGGTGGAGCTCAACCAGGCGGGGCAGTCGCGCAGCCTGGCGGTGCCCACGCTGCCACCGGTGCCGAGCGATGGCATCGTGCCGGCCGCCCTGTAGGGCCGAGCCTGCGCTCGGCTGCTTCAGCTTGGCCTCGCCGACGGATACAAAGACAGCCGAGCATGGGCTCGGCGCTACACAGGCGCAGACTCATTGCGCAGGTCGCTGCGGCACCACCGAGCGACCGAACGCATCGCCCATGCGCTGCCGCGTGCCTTCCAGGTTGTACTGCATCAGCTGGTTGCCGGGCTGCTGCATCAGGCGTTCGGCTTCGGGGAGCGCCGCCGACTTCGCCGGCCTTGTCGCAGGCGCCAGCTTGCGTTGCAGACAGTCCCAGGCCGGAATCCGCTCGCCGTTGACCAGTACTTCGATGCAGGGCGCAGCTTCTTCCTGCTCCTTCGCCTCGTCGGCGCGACCCGATGGCAGCGCCAGCAGCAGGGCGAGGGCGAGGGCCGCGCGCAGGTCCGGCATCAACGATTCACACATCTCGAATCTCCCGCAGCAATCGATGTCCTGCAATGAAGACGGGTGGCCAAGGCAGGGTCCGCCTGCGTGCGTTGCGGCGCTTTCAAAAGATGACAGTGCTGTCACAAAACTGTTGGCGGCTTTGACGCGATGTACACGTCCTGTTGGTAGATCCACGCGCCGCTCCCTGGCCCCTCCCTTCGATACGACGCGATGCCTTCGATGAATCCTGTTCCGTGCCGAGCCGTTCGCCTTCCGCTGCGCCTGCATCCGCTGGTGCTGGCCCTGGCCGCGATGCCGCTGCCGCTGTTCGCGCAGGAGGCAGCACCCGCGCCCAGCGTGAACATCAACGAATACATCGTGCGCGGCAACACGGTGCTCGATCCACGCGACATTGAACGCGCGGTGGAACCGTTCCTCGGCCCGGGCAAGACCCTGGCCGATGTCGAGAAGGCGCGCGATGCGGTCCACGCGCTCTATCAGCAGGCCGGTTACCAGTCGGTCTACGTCGAGCTACCCGAGCAGCAGGTCAGTGGGGGCGTGGTGCTGCTGAAGGTGCAGCAGACGCCGATCGGCCAGCTGCGCGTGGTCGGCACCCGCCACGAGTCGCCCGAACGCATCCGCGAACGTGTACCGGCGCTGGCCGAGGGCAAGGTGCCTGACTTCGACCAGGCCCAGAAGGAACTGACCGCACTGAACGAAGGCGGGCGTCGCCAGGTGATGCCACTGGTGCGCGAAGGCCAGGTGCCGGGCACGATGGATGTGGACCTGCAGGTCGAGGAGAAATCGCCGTGGCGTGCCAGTGCGTCACTCAACAACGACCATGGCGCCGACACCGAGAAGCTGCGCCTGAGTGCATCGCTGGCCTACGACAACCTGTGGAAGCGTGGGCACAGCGCCAACCTCGGCGTGTATCTGGCGCCGGAAGACACGAAGCAGGCCAAGGTGTTCTCGGCCTCGTACACGATGCCGTTCGAAGGTACGCCGTGGAGCCTGGAAGCCTCCGGCTACAGATCCGACAGCCGCGTGTTGAATGCAGGTGGGCAGGTCGGTACCGGCACCGGCACCAATGTGATCGGCAACGGCCATTCGATCGGCCTCAAGCTCAACTACCGCCTGGCCGGCAGCAGCCAGTGGTGGCGCCAGCTCAGCCTCGGTGTGGATTTCAAGGACACCGAGGAAGACACGCAAATGGGCAAGGAAAGCCTGAAAACACCGTTGAAGTACGCGCCGATCACCTTGGCCTTCGTCGGCGTGCGCCAGGGCGAGCAGGATCAGCTGAGCATCAACACCCAGCTGGTGGCCGGTACCCGCCGCCTGTTTGGTTACGGCAGCGACGCCACCGCGTTCGGGCAGAAGCGCTACTGGGCGGACCCGAGCTTCGTGGCCTTCAAGGCCGATGTTGCCAACACCCACACTTTCGGCAACGACTGGCAGTGGTATGCGCGTGGCTCGCTGCAGGTAACCGATGCGCCCCTGGTGTCGGCCGAGCAGTTCGCCGCTGGCGGCATGTACACCGTGCGTGGCTACCTGTCGGCCGAGGCGATCGGCGACTACGGCGGCCTGGCCAGCCTGGAATGGCGCACTCCTGCGTGGTCGCTGTGGCGCGGCACCGACCTGCGTGTCTACAGCTTTGCCGACGCGGCCTACCTGCGCCTGCGCCAGCCGCTGCCCGAACAGCGCGACAAGTACAACCTGGCCTCGGTCGGCCTGGGCGCGCAGCTGCGCCTGGGCGAACACCTGCAACTGCGCCTGGACTACGCCTGGCCGTATGCCGATGGCCCGGTCACGCGCAAGGACGACCCGCGCCTGCATTTCAACATCAGCACCAGCTACTGACCCTTCCCTTGAACATGCGTTCTCCGGAGACCCTTCGCATGGACCGTTTGCTTTCCCGAGTGTTGTTGCTGCTGGCCGCGCTGGTTGCGCTGCCGGTGGCTGCGGCCGATGCCAATTGGTGGCAGGCCGAATGGAAGTACCGCAAGCCGATCACCATCGACGCCGGCCCGCAGGGCGCGGGCCTGGCCGGTGACCCGGGCCGCACGCCGCTGCTGCTGCGCCTGCATACCGGCAACTTCGGCTTTGACGGAACCCAGGATGCGGGCAACGACCTGCGCTTCGTCTCGGGTGATGGCCGTACCGTGCTGGCCCACCAGATCGAACAGTTCGATCCCAGGATGGGCCTGGCCCTGGTCTGGGTCGACGTGCCGGCGGTCAGTGCCGCGGCGCCGCAGACGATCTGGATGTACTACGGCAATGAAAAGGCCCCGGCCAGTGGCAATGGCCAGCAGGTGTTCGATCCGGACTACACGCTGGTCTACCACTTTGCCGAGGCCAATGCGCCGGCACGCGACACCACCGCCTATGGCAACAATGCCGGTGCGGTGGTGCCGCCGTCGGAAGGCTCGGTGATCGGCCGTGGCGTGCAGCTGGGCGCCGGTCCGCTGCCGCTGCCGGCCAGCGCATCGCTGGCTCAGGAAGCGGGCGCGCCGCTCACCGTTTCAGCCTGGATCAAGCCGGGCGGCAACACTGCGGCGCAGGCGATCTATGCGCGTCGCGACGGCGCATCCGAGCTGGTGCTGGGCATCGAGAACCGCGTGCCGTTCGTGCAGCTCAATGGCCAGCGCAGCACGCCCGCGCAGCCGGTTCCGGAAGGACAGTGGGCACACGTTGCACTGACGGCAGAGAAGGGCGCGTTGCAGCTGTACCTCAATGGGCGCGTCGTTGCCCAGCTGAGCGGTGCGCTGCCAGCGCTGGGCACGGCTCCGGTGGTGGGTGCCGATGCGCCGGGGGCGATGCAGCCACTGGCCAACTTCGAAGGTGCGCTGGATGAACTGCGCGTCTCGCGCGTGGCACGGCCGGCCGCGCTGCTGCTGGCCGATGCCACCGCACAGGGTGCCGATTCGCGGCTGATCAGCTACGGCGCGGACGAGCAGTCAGCCGGGCAGAGCCACTTCGCCTTCATCCTCAAGGCGATGCCGTTCGATGCCTGGGTGGTGGTCGCGATCCTCGGCCTGATGATGCTGCTGTCGTGGGCGATCATGATCGCCAAGGGGCGGCACTTCGGCCGTACCAGCAAGGCTAATGCAGTGTTCACCGAGAGCTTCGGCAAGCTGTCCGGCGTGCCGCTGCGCACCCTGTCCGACATGGACCGCCAGGGCAAGGCACCTGCCGCGATGCACGACGGTTCGTTGTGGCGCATCTACCAGGTGGCCATTGATGAAATGCAGCAGCGCCATCAGCGCGACGGCAACAGTGGCTACCTCAGTGGCGCCACCATCGCGGCGATCCGCGCGTCGATGGATGCGGTGATGGTGCGTGAGCAGGAGGCGATGGCACGACGCATGAACTGGCTGTCGACCACCATCGAGGGGGCCCCGTATGTGGGCCTGTTCGGCACCGTGATCGGCATCATGCTGGTGTTCGTGGTGGCGGCGATGGCTGGCGCGGTCGACATCAACTCGGTGGCACCCGGCATGGCCGCAGCGTTGCTGTGTACGGCGGCTGGCCTCGGCGTCGCGATTCCTGCACTGTTCGGCTACAACTACCTTGGCGCGCGTGCCGAAGCGATCGGTGCGGACATGGCGGTGTTCATCGACGAGTTTGCCGCGCGCCTGGCCGAAGAGCAGGACGGGCGCGGCCCGGCCGCGGTCCAGGGCTGAGGAGCGCGCCATGGGCCAGAAGGCGAAGTTCGGCATCAAGAAGCGCGAGAAGGGCATCAACGTGACGCCCTTCGTCGACGTGCTGCTGGTGGTGCTGGTGATCTTCATCCTGACCAGCAACGCCTCCATCCCCGGTATCGAGGTCAACCTGCCGAAGGCCAGCAACAGCGTGGCGCTGGAGAAGCCGAAGACCAAGGCGATCACCATCGACCCCAGCGGCCAGGTGTTCCTGGATGCCTACCCGGTGACGATGGCCGAGCTGGAAGACCGGTTGCGTACCGAGCGCGCGACCACGCCGGATTTCCCGGTGATCGTGCGCGGAGACGCACAGGTGCAGTATGCCCGGGTGGTCGAGGTGCTGGACCTCTTGCGGCGCTTGGAGCTGGCCCAGGTGGGCCTGGTCACCGGCAAGGCGCAGGGCTGAGGCATGACCGCCCATCAACCCCCCCGGCCGGAGCCCGGCATGCGTGGTCGCCCGTTGCGGGTGACCGTCGCGCTGGTGCTGGTCGCGTTGCTGGTGCTCGGCGTCGCGCTGTGGTGGCTGTTGTTCAAGGACACCGCCAGCACCCGCCGGCCGGTGGTGCAGCCGCCGATGCTGGCGTTGCCGCCACCGCCTCCGCCACCCCCGCCGCCACCGGAAAAACCGCCGGAACCGGAAACGCCGCCGGAAGAGACGATGCCCGAACCGGAGCCGCTGGATCAGCCGACGCCGGCCGAAGAGCCGACGCCGACCCCGGACAACAGCGATCCGGTGACGATGAATGCCGACGCGCAGGCCGGTGGCGACAACTTCGGCATCCAGTCCGGCAGTGGTGGCGGTTCGTCCGGTGTCGGTCGTGGCGGTGCCGGCAACGCCACCTATGGGCGCTACCTCGGCTACCTGATGCAGCAGGCGATCTCGCGCGACGAAAAGGTCAAGCGCCTGGCGTTCCAGTTGCAGGTGAATGTGTGGCTGGCCAGCGATGGTCGCCTGGAGAAGGTCGAGCTGGTGCGTGGCAGTGGCAACGAGGAGGCCGACGCGGCCGTGCTCGATGCACTGGGTCGCATCGGCAAGGTCGACCAGGCACCGCCGCCGTCGCTTGATTTCCCCGCCCGCGTCCTGATCCAGGGCCGCCGGCCCGGGGCCTGATTCCCGACCTCCGTGATTTCCCTTCTTCCGATGAGAACCGTGATGAACGACCACGTCCGTGCACGAACCGACTCCCGCCACCCGCGGCCGGCCCGACGGGCGCTGCTGTGCTGCGCCGTGCTGCTCAGCCTGGCCGCCCCGGCCGGCGCGATGGCCGCCGAAACCACCATGGTCAAGCTGATCAAGGGGCTGATCGCCAGCGGTGCACTGAAACCCGAAGACGGCCAGGCATTGCTGGTGCAGGCGCAGGCCGAAGCAGCGGCGTTGCAGCGCACCGCGGCCGCCGGGACACCGGCCGCCAGTGGTGGCGTGGCCCTGGAGGCCGGTGACGTGCGCGTGCCGTACGTACCGCAGAGTGTGCGCGACGGCATTCGTGACGAAGTGCGCCAGGAAGTGATGACGCAGGCCAGGTCCGAGGGTTGGGCGGCGCCGAACGAAGTGGCTGAGTGGACCAAGCGCATCAAGGTCACCGGTGACATGCGCGTGCGCAGCGAGTCGCGCTTCTTCTCCGAACGCAACAGCGACATCGTCAGCAACTGGTCGTCGATCAATTCCGGCAACGGCTTCGACACCAATACCAACACCAACCTGCAGCTGCCACCGCTGCTGAACACCCGCCAGGACCGCCGCAACCTGTGGCGCATCCGCGCCCGCCTCGGCATCGAGGCGACCATCGGCCAGCACACCACGGCTGGCGTGCGCCTGGCCAGCGGCAGCAGCAATGGCCCGGTGTCAACCACCGAGCAGCTGGGTGGTGGCCTGAGCAAGAAGGACGTGTGGCTGGACCAGGCCTGGCTGGCCTACAGCCCGGCCGACTGGGTGACGGTGCGCGGCGGCCGCTTCGGCAATCCGTTCTGGACCAGCGATACGCTGTTCTCCAACGACCTGAACTTCGATGGCCTGGCCGCCAACCTGCAGTACGACTTCGACGGCGGTGACCTTGGCCTGTTCGGCAATCTGGCGGTGGTACCGCTGGAGTACACCTCCGACAGCGCGCCCAGCCAGAGTCGGGTCAAGACCCCGAACGAGAACAAGTGGCTGTCCGGCGCACAGGTCGGCGTGAACTGGCGTTTCAACGATGACAACGCGCTGCGCGCCGCGCTGGGTTACTACGACTTCAAGAACATCAGCGGCCGCCTGTCCTCGCCGTGCGCGCTGTATGCGGGCGCGGTGGGCTGCGACACCGACTGGTCGCGCCCGGCGTTCATGCAGAAGGGCAACACCCTGATGCTGATCCGCGACATCGCACGCAACCCGCTGGATCCAGCCAACACGCCCACCCCGCAGTACGTCGGCCTGGCCTCGGCATTCCGCCTGGCCACGCTGAACCTGCGCTGGGATACGCAGCTGGCCCAGGGCATCGGCCTGCGCCTGGATGGCGACTACATCCGCAACCTGGCCTACGACAAGCAGGCGATGTTCAGCCGCGCCAACAACGGCATCGTCAACAACTACGGCGCCGGTGGTACCGCCAGCATCGACACCTTCCGCAGCGGCGACACCGCCTGGATGGTGCAGGCCACTTTCGGTGCCACCGACCTGAAGGAGAAGGGCCAGTGGCAGGCGCTGCTGGGCTACAAGCGCATCGAGGCCGATGCGCTGCCGGACGCCTACAACGACCCGAACTTCCACCTCGGGGGCACCAACGCCCGCGGCTACTACGTGGGCGGCGCCTACGCGCTGGACGCGCGCAGCTGGATCAGCGGCAAGTGGATGGCGGCCAAGGAAGTGTCCGGTGCTCCACTGTCGATCGATGTGTTCCAGCTGGAGTTCAATACCGGGTTCTGAGTGACGGCGTGATGTGGATCACGTAGTGCGTGGCGGGGGCGCAGCGATGCGCCCGTCTAAGGAAAGGAGACCACGCGCTGCACATAAGGAGGAGTGGATGAGCCGTCGCAAGCTGTTCGAGAGTTCCGAACCGTCCAGCCGATCGCTGGGCATCGGCCCGGCCTATGTCTCGGTGGAGGGGCTGCGCCAGCACCTGGCGGAGTTCCTGCTGTACGCAGGCCGGCCGGTGGTGATCATGCGCGGGCGCAGCGAAGTGGGGTATTTCCTGCCAGCGCGCTGCTGGCGCCAGCGTGACGATGATCCGCTGGCCGCCGCCGCCGCCGACGAGCTGCTGGACGCGGCCGGGTTCCAGGCCGAGGATATCCAGCAGGTAGAGCAGGAATTCAACGCGATGCGCCAGCGCACCGTGCTGCATTCAAGGCGTTGAGCGGCCGCCGGGCATGGCCCGGCGCTACCCGATGGCCCCGCGCCGCTCCGGTAGCGCCGGGCCATGCCCGGCGAGCGTCGTCTGTAGATCCACGCCATGCGTGGATGGGGCTACGCTGCCCCCCCGCGCTCACTGGTGATGCGTGCACCCTCGCGCATCACCAGGGTCACCGGGGTCTTCTCCACCACCTCCAGCAACCGCTGCCACTGCGCATCACTCAGCTCGGCGCTGGCATGCAGCACGCGGTGCACGTGGAAGCGTCCGTCCTCGTCACGTTCCGAGCGCAGCTCGGCATGGAACTCGCCCAGGTCCCAGCCCTTGCGCTGCGCATACATGCGCAGGGTGATGGCGGTACACGCCGCCAGCGAGGCCAGGTACAGGTCGAACGGCGCAAAGCCCTTGCCCTGGCCACCCAGCGAAGCAGGCTCGTCCGCATCCACATCGAAGCTGCCGTTGCTGATGTGGTGCAGGTAGTCGTCGGCTGTCGAAACAATGCGTGCGTAGGCCATCGGGATCTCCTGTTGTGTGTAGGGCCGAGTCATGTTCGGCCAATCCCACCGTAGCGTCGAGCCATGCTCGACTGATTCCGAAGGCGGCGCCAGCCAGAACCGGCGTCGTCACGACGATCGTACGAGAACGGGATGCCGCAGCCGTGCAGGCCAGCGCGCGCGTTGATCGATTACCTCGCTGAGTGTTTCGAAGCGTTGGACGAGCCGTAGGCCGCCATCCACGCATGGCGTGGATCTGCCCTGCATGGATGATGTGCGGGGCCGCCGCTTGCCGCCTGCGGCCATGCAGCCCACAATCCACGTCCGGACCGTCGCCATCACGCCCATCATTCCCCGGTCCGGCCTTGGCACCTATGTCTCCCAATGCCCTGGCGCTGGTCGAGCTGCTGATCCGCGAGCGCCGTGCGTTGTCGCGCTTCGTCGCGCGCTACCTCGACCCGGCCAGCACCGAGGACACCCTGCAGAACCTGTACCTGAAGGCCAGCAGCGTACCCGGCGATCCGCCCATCCTCGAGCCGCGCGGCTATCTGTACCGGATGGCCTACCATCATGCGCTCAACCGCAGCCAGGCCGACGCCCGCGAGCGACGTGCCATGGCCGAGTACGCCGTCGACATGGCCGAGGCCAGTCGCGATGGCGAGGCACAGGCGCTGGACCAGGCGCAGCTACGCGAGATCACCCAGACCATCCTCGCCCTGCCGGTCCAGGTGCGCGAGTGCTTTGTCCTCAATCGATACCTGGGCCTGAGCGAGCGTGAGATCGCTGCGCGCCTCGGCATTTCCAAGAGTCTGGTCGGCAAGCATGTGCTGCGTGCAGCGTTGCTGATCCAACAGCATCAGCAGGGGGCGCGGCGATGAGCGGCGATTACCGTGGGCAGATCGCGCCCGCCGTTGTCAGAACAGGAAAGCGCACCCGTTCGTGGTGCGGCAGGCCACAACCATGACCACGTCCGAACCCTCGCCGCGTCAGGCCAGGCAGGCGTTGCGCTGGGTGATCCGGTGCAGTGCAGGCCCGCTGCCGGAACCGCAGCAACGAGCCCTGCAGCGCTGGCTGCTGGCCGATACCCGCCATGCGCGGGCCTGGCACCAGCAGCAGGCCTTCTGGCAGCGGTTGGACGGTGCCGGGCCGGAGGTGCTGGCAGCGCTGCCCGAGCTGACCGCTGATCGCCAGGGGCTGCGCCCGATCGCACCGCGCCGTCGCCTGCCGTGGCTGCTGGCTTCGGCCGCAGCCGTGGTGCTGATGGTCGCGTCCACACCGTACGCATTGCTGCTGGCGCGCAGCGATGTGCGCAGCAGCGATGCGCCGCGCGTTGTGCAGTTGGACGACGGCAGCACGGCGGTACTCGATGCCGGCACCGCTCTGGCACTCGCGTTCGATGGCCAGCAGCGGCGTGTGCGCCTGCTGCGCGGGCAGGCCTGGTTCCAGGTCGCGCACGAGCAGCGGCCGTTCCAGGTCGAAGCCGGCGGTGGTCAGATCCGCGATATCGGTACGGCGTTCAGCGTATCGATGCAGGGCGCCACCATCACCACCGAAGTCAGCGAGGGCGTGGTCGATGTGCACCCGGGGGATGGCAACGTGCAGCGCCTGCGGGCTGGGCAGGTGCGCGCGTTCCGTGACGGGCACTGGCTGCAGCCGCTGCAGCAGGCCGCGCCGGAGGCGATGGCGCCGTGGCGTCGCGGTGAGGTGGCGATCGACGATCTGCCCGCCGCACGGGCCATCGCCGATCTCGGCCGCTACCGGCGCGCCCCGGTCTGGGTGGTGGGCGGGCAGGGCGCACGCGTACGGGTCAGCGGCCTGTTCCATCTGCAGCAGCCGGAAACCGCCATCGACGCCGTGGCCGCGCAGGCGGGACTGCGGGTGCAACGCTTGCCCGGTGGTGCGTTGCTGGTGTGGTGAAGCAGCTGTGGAGCCTGGATGCACCGGCCGCATGAAAAAAACATGAAAATACCGTGGGCAGTCGTCGCATCCCGCTGTCTATAGAGGTATAGCCAGAGCGAAACCGCGTTTCTTCTCAAGCCAGACACACCACCGGGCACCGGACGTGCCCGTGGTCC
The DNA here is from genome assembly GCF_059370435.1 of Stenotrophomonas sp. YJH_SMC_94-11. Taxonomy (NCBI): domain Bacteria; kingdom Pseudomonadati; phylum Pseudomonadota; class Gammaproteobacteria; order Lysobacterales; family Lysobacteraceae; genus Stenotrophomonas; species Stenotrophomonas sp. YJH_SMC_94-11. Next base: position 12,185 of record NZ_JCAFTR010000017.1, read on the forward strand.
CGCCCCGCTTGAGGAGTTCCTGTCCATGCCGTCCACGGCATCCGCCTGTCACCGTCGCGCTACCGTCCTGGCCCTGGCCATCTCCTCCGCATTGCTGCCGCTGGCCTGGGTGCCGGTCGTACAGGCGCAGGCGGCGATGGCCGCACCGCTGCGCAGTTACGCCATCCCGGAACAACCATTGGCCGATGCCGTGCGCAGCTTTGGCCGCCAGGCCGATGTGCAGGTGGTGTTCCGCAGTGACCTGGTGGAGGGCCGCCGCTCCAGTGCGGTGAACGGCGAGTACAGCCAGATGCAGGCCCTGCAGCAGCTGCTGCGCGGCAGTGGCGTGCGCGCCCAGCGCGGCATGGATGGCACCTGGAGCCTGCGCGCCGCAGCGGAGGCGGGGGATGGGGAAGGGGTGCGGGTGACCGAAACACTGGACGTAGCCGGTCGCCTGCAGTCGGAAGGGGGCGAGGCCCGCGATCGGCGCGGCTACGACGACGTGTTCGCGCTGGACATGACCACGGCGTATTCGGGGCGCGACCGGGTGGAGCGCTACCGCGGCTCCAATCCGGCCGACGTGGTCAAGGATCTGGTCGGTGTGTTCAGCGGTGATGCGCGCAACAGCGGCGCGCTGGACATCAACATCCGCGGCATCCAGGGGCCGGGGCGGGTGCCGGTCAGCATCGACGGTGGCGAGCAGGCGCTCACGGTCTGGCGCGGCTACAACGGCGTCAGCAACCGCAACTACATCGATCCCAACCTGATTGGTGGCATCCAGGTCATCAAGGGGCCAGGGCTGGTGCGCGATGTGCACAGCGGGATCGGTGGCGCGCTGGTGATCAAGACCATCGACGTTGACGACATTGTTGCTGCCGGCGAGCGCTTCGGCGGGGAGCTGAAGATCGAAGGCAGCAGCAACGCGGTGGCTCCACGCCTGCCGCGGCTGCATACCGGCGAGGATTACCGCACGGTGCCGGGGTTCCCGCAGGGCTCGCCCTCGGCACCGTATGCCGACAGCACGCTGCTGGTGCCGGTGAAGTCGCGCGGTTCTGAAACCAATGTGTTCGCCGGGGAAGACCAGGCCTGGCGGCTGGCGTTGGGCCTGCGCGGCGAACACGTGGACCTGATGGCCGCCTATGCCTGGCGCAAGCGGGGCAACTACTTTTCCGGCACCCGGGGCGCGGCGTACTACGACCAGGATCCGCGCGAGCAGTTCGAGTACAAGGGCCTGGACTACATCACCACGCTGGCGCGCTACTTCAAGCCCGGCGACGAGGTGCCCAACACCTCCAGCGAGCAGGAGTCGTGGTTGCTGAAGGCGACCTGGCAGATCAGCGACGACCAGCAGCTGCGCGCGACCTGGCGGCGTACGCTCTCCCACTACGGCGAGATCATGCCCTCGCGCATCCTGTCAGCGCCCGACTACGGTCGCATCCAGTGGCCGCTCAGCCGCGTTGATGCCGATGCCTGGAACCTGGAATACCACTGGCAGCCCGCCGGCAGCCGCTGGCTGGACCTGCGTGCCAACCTGTGGCGCACCGAAACCACAAGCGATACGTACACCGCTGGCGGCTTCCCCAATTTTGCCAGCAACCCCGACTGGAACCCCGGCAGCAGCCCGATCCTGCGCAATACCGCGCTGGCCAATGCCCGCAACGACCGCACCGGCCTGACCCTGAGCAACCGCTTCGCGTTGCATTCCACCCTGGACCTGACCGTGGGCGGCAACTGGCAGTTCGAGAAACTGCGCTCGGCAGACCCGTACTTCGGCGTCAGCGATGGCTGGCGCATGTATCCGCGCGCCGGGCGCCGCGAGGAAGGCGAGGGCTACCTGGTGCTGGACTGGCGGCCGATGGATTTCCTCTCCCTGAGTGCCGGCGTGCGCTACGCGCGCTATTGGGCCTTCGATGATTTCCTGCAGGAACACCCGGAGCTGCTGACCACCTCGGTGTTCCCCAAGGAGGCCCGCTACCGCGTCAACGAACTGCCCGAACGCCCGGCCAGCCTGCAGGGCGAGATCGACGCCATCGAGTCGCAGCGCGCGTTCTGGGACAGCATCGGCATGGGCTTCATTGTTGATGATCTGCTGAAGGGCCTGCTGAGCAGGTATGAGACGCCGGTTGCGGTGGACCACGCCATTCCGTGGCTGCCGGATGCGGACGGCAATTACAGCCGTGCCAGCAACCCCTGCCTGAATGGCGAGGTGGCGGCCATTCCCGGGCTGTTGCCGGTGCAGGGGTCGCAGATCCTGTGCAGTATCCAGAGCGGGCGGCCGCAGACGGTGTCCGGGCGCAATGAGCGCAGGCGCGACCATGCCTGGCTGCCGACCTTCTCGGCTACCGCGCATTTCTCGCCCAATGCGCGCGCCTACGTCCGTTACAGCGAGGCGGTGCGTTTCCCCAGCATGTTCGAGAGCACCATCGCGTTCTCCAGCAGCCTGAACCCGCTGTACCCGCTCAAGCCCGAGCACGCCTACAACTACGAAGTGGGTTACGTGCACAACCTGTCGGCGCTGTTCGGCAACACCGCCGACGCCGACGTGAAGCTGGCCTACTACGTGCACAAGACCCGCAACGTGATCGAGCGCGACGGCAATTTCCTGTTCGACAACCTGGACAAGCAGCGCATCCGTGGCGCGGAGCTGCAGGCGCGGTTCGACAACCGCCGCTTCTTCACCGACCTGGGCATCACCCGCACGCTGGAAAACAAGGTCTGTGACGAAAGCATGGCGGTGCAGCTTGATGCACTGGCCGGCAAGGTGCCCAACTGCGTGCAGGACGGCTTCGTCAGCGGCTACCTGCTGACCCAGGCCATTCCCCGCTTGTCGGTGAACGGGTCGCTGGGCACCCGGCTGTTCGATGAGCGCCTGGAGCTGGGCAGCCGCATCGTGCATTACCGGCGCCACCAGAACCCGGACCTGCAGGCCTACCGAGACCGCCTGTACGCCGGCAGTGGTGGCCTGATCTGGCAGAACGTGCCGTTCACCTGGGGACACATCACCACCGTCGATGCCTACGCGCGCTGGCGCATCAACGACCATGCCAGCGTCGAGCTGGTCGGCACCAACCTCGGCAACCGCTACTACGTCGACCCGGCCACGCGCTCCACGCTGCCGGCGCCAGGGCGCACGCTGAAGCTCGGTGTCACCGCGCGCTTCTGATGACCTGTTCTGTTGTTGTACCTGTAGTTCCCTCAACCCAAGGAGTAGTTCCATGAAGATGATCTCCCGTTCCGTACTGGCCGTGGCCGCCACCTTCGCCCTGGCCGGTGTCGCCCAGGCTGCCGACATCGTCGGTGCGGCCAGCCCGGCCACCGATTCGCAGCTGTACGTCAAGGTCGGTGCTTCCGAAGTCAACGGCGGCCCGCACAGCGCAGGCAAGGCCGGCATCGGTGTCGGCACCGTCTCCAACGCCAAGCCGGTCGATTTCCAGGGCCTGGCCGCGTACTCGGCCCCCACCACCGTGGGCAACGTGACCGTGCGTACGCTGGCCATGCCGATCACCGGCACCCCGGGCAACCATGCCGGCATGGGCCACTTCAACTTCGTCAAGGTGGGCAGTGGCGATGTGTGGTTCGGTGAATGGTCCAAGGATGGCGCCGCAGGCGGCTTCAACAATCGCCAGGTGTACTTCGCTGGCGACCGTGCGGGCACCACGTTGCCCAGCGGCACCGCCACGTACGCGGTGGCCGGCCTGAACAAGTTCAACGGCAGCAACCTGCTCAGCGGAACCTTCGCCGCGAACTTCGGTACCGGCAAGCTGACCGGCGGCCTGACCGGTGGTGGCCAGACCCTGGCGATCAGCGCCAACATCAACAGCGCCGATGCGTCCTTCGCCGGCACCGCTGTGGCCAACGGTTCGGTCACCGGCAACAGCCAGGGCCAGTTCTTCGGCGCCAACGCCGCCACCCTGGCCGGTATCGCTACGTTCGCCGGCAACAGCCAGTACGACACCGCCTTCGGCGGCAGCAAGAACTGATTGCCACGCCCCTGACGGGGCAGGGCAGGGACAAGCCGCGATCCGCCAGTCCCTGCTTCGGCCCGCCGCATGCACCACCACGGATCGACCATGCGCCACCCCATCTTCCTTGTGTTCCTGCTGCTGGCTGCCGCCGACGTGCGCGCCCAGCAGGACGATCTGCGCCGCGTGCTCGAACAGGGCAACGAACTGCGCCACCAGCAGCAGGACCAGCAGCGCCTGCAGCAGGCCGAATCGCAACGGCCGACGCTCACCATCGATGGCCAGACCGTGCGGGTGGAGCGCACCGTCGATGATCTCGGCCAGGCCCTCTACCTGTCATTGCAGCATCAGCAGTGGCCGGCCGCTGCGGCGTTCCTGGCCGAATACATCGAGCTTCCGGGGCACGATCCGCTGCTGCGCCACTACGCGCAGGGTGCGTTGGCCCGCGTGGCCGGTGACCATTCGCGCGCCGCACAGGAGTACGAAGCACTGCTGGCAGCGCAGCCGGACTTCCTGCCCGCCCGCCTTGAACTGGCGCGCGTCTATGCCGAAGACCAGCGCGACCGCGAGGCGGTGGCATTGTTCGGTGCAATCAAGGCCGGTATCGACAGCAACGATCCGGCCACCGCGGGTGTGCGCGCACGCGTGGACAGCTATCTGGACGCGTTGCAGGCACGCAGGCGCTGGAAGGGTGCGGTCGCCGCCGGGCCTGCATGGAGCGACAACATCAACCGCAGTTCGGCCAGCCGCACCTGCCTGTTCGGTGTCGGCGACACCTGCCTGATCGAACGCACGCTGCCCGAAGCGCAGCGCGCCACCGGCCTGGACTACGACGCCAGCCTGGAACGGCGCTGGGCGTTGGCAGGCCATCATGGCCTGTACGTGCGTGGGCTGGCGTTCGGCCAGGCCTGGCGTGGCTACAGCGCATACAACGAGCTCAACGCCAGCGTACAGGCCGGCTACAGCTGGCGCAGTGCACGGCACACCCTGCAGCTGGCGCCGAGCCATGACTACCAGGCGCTGGGCAACCACGCCCTGCAGGGCGGCAGTGGTGTGCACGGCGAATGGCAGTACGCCCTGGACGCGCGCAGCCTGCTCAAGCTGGAGGCCGACTGGAAACGCCAGCGCTACCGGCAGCCGGGCCTGGCCGACAACTACGATGGCGAACTGGCCGCGCTGTATGCCACCTGGTTCCGCGCGCTCAACCCGCGCTGGACCCTGTTCGCGGGCGTGGACCTGACCGACAGCAGCGCAGCCGACCCGGCCAACGGCTACCGCCAGCACGGCCTGCGGCTGGGCGCGGCACGGCAGTGGAGTGGCACCACGGCCACGGTGTTCGTGTCGTTGCGTCACCGTGACTATGGTGCCTGGAGTCCTTTGCTGGAGGCGCGCAGGCAGGACGACGAACAGAACCTGATCGCCATCGTGCGCAGCGAGCGGCTGGCGGTGGGCGGGCTGGTGCCCAGCCTGAGCCTGCGCTACGCCTGCATCGACAGCAACGTCGGTTGGCTGTACAGCCATGACCGAAGCCTGCTCAGCCTGAAATGGGAGCGTGCGTTCTGAACGCACCGCTGCCATGCCGGAGTGAATGCGCCACGGCTGCGATCTTCATCGATCATCACGCGCCCTTGTAGCCCGGTTCGCGCATCCTACGGCCGTTGCGGCGGAGGTGGGCCGCGTGTATCGAGGAGCGCCGGTCGTGCTGGAAGCGGGCAACAAACCTGAAGGCCTGAAAGGGTTGAGAGTACTGGTGGCGGAAGATGAATTCGCCATCGCGATGTTCCTGGTGGACTACCTGGAGCTGAAGGGCGCGCAGGTGGTGGGGCCGGCCGGGGATCTGCAGGCACTCGCCCGGCTGCTGGATGACAACCCCATCGATGTGGCCCTGCTGGACATCAACCTGGGCGGTGAACAGGTGTATCCGCTGGCCGACCGGCTGGCCGAAGCGGGTACGCCGTTCATGCTGACCTCTGGCTACGATGACAACCTGCCCAGCCGCTTCGCGGATGCGCCCCGCTGCACCAAGCCCTATCACATCGAGGCCCTGGTCCAGCAGCTGGCGGGACTGGTGGCGACGCCGCAGGCCCCTGCGGGCATCGCCTGATTGCGCGGCATGTCGCGCCGCACCGAAGGCCTCCGGGCCGTTGAGCGCGCGGCAGGCATGCCGCCGTCGCTGCAGGCCCATGCGCGCCATGACGGCATGGCCGCCCGCATTGCCCGGCACGACTGGTCAGGCACGCCATTGGGTGCGATCGAGCAATGGCCGCCGCACCTGCGCGCCACCGTCGACCTGATGCTTGCGCACGGCTTCCCGATGATTGTGCTGTGGGGCGAGCAGCTGGTGCAGCTCTACAACGATGGCTATGCCGAGATACTGGCTGACAAGCATCCTGGCGGACTGGGCCAGCCGACGCGCGAGTGCTGGCCCGAGGTCTGGCACATCAATGGCCCGATCTACCAGCGTGTGTGGCAGGGCGAGACCATCACCTATGAGGACAAGCTCTATCCGCTGGCGCGGCGGGGGCGCTTGGAGGGTGTCTGGTTCACCATCACCTACAGCCCCATACGCGGAGAGGACGGGTGCATCAACGGCGTGCTGGTGACCATGTTCGAAACGACCGCTGCGCACGTCGCGCAGGCGGCCCGCGAACGCGAGGAACAGAAGCGCCGTGAGAGCGACCGCCGGTTGGCGCTGGCCTTCAAGGTGCTGCCGGTGGGTGTCTGCATTGTCGACGCCGACGGCAACCTGCAGCTGTCCAACGACCAGATGCGGACCTATCTTCCCACCGGCAAGGTGCCCTCCACGGATCGCCCCAACCATTACCGGTGGCAGGGTACGCATCCCGATGGCTCGCGCATCGAACCCCACGATTTCGCCATCGCCCGCGCCCTGCGGGGGGAGACGATGGTCCCAGGCCTGGAGTTCCAGTTCATCCATGACGACGGGCGCGCGCGCTGGACGCGCGTCGCCGCCGCACCGTTGCGTGATGCCGATGGCGGGGTGAGTGGCGTGTTCGCGATCGCCGTGGACATCGACGATCTCAAGCGTGCCACCGAGCGCCAGTCGGTGCTGCTGGCCGAACTGCAGCATCGGGTGCGCAACATCATGTCGACCATCCATGCCATTGCCTGGCGGACCCGCGTATCGGTCGGCAGCGTGGACGAGTATGCCGAGCGCCTGTGCGCGCGGCTGATGTCACTGGCGCGCACGCAGAGCCTGTTGACCCGCGGCGCCAATGTAGGGGTCTGCCTGCGCGGCATGCTCGAGGAGGAGATCGCGGCGCAGGCACCGGCGGCCGCCGCCTGTCACCTGCAGGGTGAGGATGTGCTGTTGCCACCGAAGGCGGCCGAAGTACTGTCGCTGGCCATCCATGAGCTGGCCGCCAATGCGCTCCGGCACGGCGCGCTGGCCCACGAGGACGGGCGGGTCGATGTCTGCTGGCACCTGCAGGTGCAGGACGGGCAGCCGTGGCTGGGCCTGCACTGGTGCGAGCGCCATGCCGAGGTGGAGGGGTGGGAGATGCCACGCCAGCGTGGCCTGGGCCGGGTCCTGATCGAGCAGCGGGTGCCCTATGAACTGGCCGGCAGCGGCGAGCTGCGCTTTACCCCGCAAGGCCTGGATGCCTGGATCCGCTTCCCGCTGCGCGAACGCGACAGCCTGCTGCAGACCGACGCCCCGGACACCGGGCTGCCTGGGTAAAAGGGCATTTATCTCCAATTTGGCCAAATTGGGTATAGTGGTTCCCATCCGCCCCGCCTGGAGCCGTGCCATGACCCTGCCGCTGGATCTGCCTGGCCTCGAGAAGGCCCCGGCCTCGTCGGTGAAGACCCGCGGCTGGCCGAGCCTGATGCGCACCGTGCGCGAAAAGCAGGCGCTGGTCATCACCAACCACAATCACCCGGAAGCGGTGATCGTGGACATCCGCACCTACCAGGAACTGCTGGCCAAGGCCGCTGGCGGCGATGCCGGTGAGCGCAACGAGGAACTGCAGCGCCTGCGCCGCGAGTTCGACCAGACCCTGGCCGGGCTGCAGCGCGGTGAAGGGCTGGGCAAGGTGCTGGGCCAGCCGATCCGGCGCGGCCGCAAGGTCACCCTCGGCCGCCCGCTCTGATCGATGGGACGCATCCTGGCGCTGGCCGGTGTCAATGGCGCCGGCAAGAGTTCGCTGCTGGGCACCTGGCTGGACGCCGAAGGGCTGAGCTGGTTCAACCCGGACTCGTTCACCCGTCGCCTGGTCGACGCCGGCTGGTCGCTGCCGGAGGCCAACGCCGAGGCATGGCAGGAAGGCACCCGCCGCCTGCGCCAGGCCATGGCCGATGGCACCGACTTCGCCTTCGAGACGACGCTCGGCGGCAACACCATTCCGCGCCTGCTGCGTGAGGCCTGCGAACGGCATCAGGTGGCGATCTGGTTCTGTGGGCTGGCCGATGTTGAGCTGCATATCGCCCGTGTTGCTGCGCGGGTGGCCGCCGGTGGCCATGACATTCCAGTCGAGAAGATCCGCGCGCGTTTCGATTCCGCGCGCGCGAACCTGCTGGAGCTGCTGCCGCACCTGGCCGAGTTGCACGTCTACGACAACAGCGCACCGGCCGACGGGCAGGGTTGCGTGGTGCCGCTGCCGGTATTGGCCATGGCTGCAGGCGAACTGCAGTACCCGATTGCCGTAGCCGACCTGCTGCACACGCCCGGCTGGGCCAAGCCCATCGTGATGCGTGCAATGGAATCGAACACCCCGCGCTAGATCCACGCCATGCGGGGATGCCTTGGCTGTGGTTAGACTGGCCGCACACCCAAGGAGGATGACATGCACGGACCTGCGATGTTCCGCTCCACTTCGACCTGGCTGGCGCTTGCTGCGCTGGCGCTGTCCAGCCTGACGGCGATGGCCGCGCCGGCCGCGTCCAAGCGGGAGGTGGCGCCGCCCAGCCTGGTACAGGCGTATCGGGCCGCCGAAGCCAATCTGCGGCTGATTCCCGGCGATGACATCGAATCCGAGTTCCGTCCGGTGTGGACCGCTGTTGCCGATCTCGATGGCGATGGCCGTGCCGAGGTCGTGTATTTCTACACGTCCACCTACACCGGCGGCAGCTTCGCGCAGAGCAATGTGGTGGCGGTGATGACGGCGCTGACAGCGAACGATCCGCGTGGCCAGGAGAACCCGAAGAGCCTGTCTCCGGTGGAGGCAGAGGACTATGCCGCCATCCGCAGGTATGGCTATGGCGATGATGCCGGCATCCAGATTCCGGGCGCGGTGCAGTCGATCCGAATCGAAGGCAACCGGATCATCGTTGCCTTCACCGTTACCGCAGGCGCAACGGTCTGCGAAATTCCCCGCGATTTCCGCCACGTCTGTCCGCCGGACGGAAACTACACCTGGACGCTGCGTTGGACGCCGGGGAAGCTGACCCGCATCAAGACGTAGCGCCATGCAGCGCCGGGCGTATCCACCCGGCGCCACCTGGCCCATCGATCCACGCCATGCGTGGATCGCATTCTGCACCCGGCCTCAGGCAGGCTTCACCTGCTCGGGCTCGGCAACATCCGGCAGCGGTGGCAGGGTCGGGTCCACCGTCACCGGCACATCGCTCTTCAACAGCGCGGCCGCTTCCTTGTCGCTGCCGACGGCCGGCGGTGAACCGCGCAGCGGCAGGCCGGCGGTTTCCTTCACGAACAGCATGGTCACCAGGCCGATCACCGCCGCGCCCATCAGATAATAGGCCGGCACCAGCGGGTCGCCGGTACGCTCCACCAGCCACGCGGTCACCAGCGGCGTGGTGCCACCGAACAGCGACACCGACACATTGAAGGCGATCGACAGCGCGCTGTAGCGCACCGGGGTGTAGAACAGCGCCGGCAGCGTGGACGGCATCGAGCTGGTGAAGCACACCAGCGCCAGCCCCAGCAGCATCAGGCCCAGGAAGATCAGTCCGTCATTGCCGCTGCCCACCAGCAGCAGGCAGGGCACCGCCAACACCAGCAGCGCGATGCAGGCGCCAATGATCATCGGCCGGCGGCCCAGCCTGTCGCTGAACAATCCGCCGACGATGTTCAGCGGCATCATCACCAGCATCACGATGATGATCAGCAGCAGGCCCTTGCTCTCGGCATAGCCCATGGTGACGCTGAGGTAGCTGGGCATGTAGGTCAGCAGCATGTAGTCGGTGACGTTGAACACCAGTACCAGGCCCATGCACACCAGCAGCTGGCGACCGTGCACCTGGAACAGCGCGCCCAGCCCCGGGCGGTCATGCTCGCGCTTCTCGGCTTCTTCGGCAAAGGCGCGGAATGCCGGGGTTTCCTCCAGTTTCATGCGCATGTACAGGCCGAGCAGGCCCAGCGGGCCGGCCACCAGGAACGGAATGCGCCAGCCCCAGTCCAGCATCTGCTCGCTGCTCAGCAGCATGTGCAGCGCGGTTACGGTACCTGCGCCGGCGATATAGCCGCCCAGCGTGCCGAACTCCAGCCAGCTGCCCATCAGGCCGCGGTTGCGGTCGGTGGAGTATTCGGCGATGAAGGTCGCCGCGCCGCCATATTCACCGCCGGTGGAAAAGCCCTGCACCACGCGTGCGAGCAACAACAGCACCGGTGCCCAGATACCGATGCGCTCATACGAGGGAATCAGGCCGATGGCAAACGTGCCCAGCGCCATCAGGATCATGGTTAACGCCAGCACTTTCTGGCGGCCGTAGCGATCACCCAGCGGCCCGAACACCAGGCCGCCCAGTGGGCGCACCAGGAACGCCACGGTGAAGGTGGCGAACGCGGCGATCACCTGTGCGGTGGGATTGCTGGACGGAAAGAACACCTGGCCGATGGTGACGGCCAGATAGCCGTAGACACCGAAGTCGAACCACTCCATGGCATTGCCGAGTGCGGCGGCGCCGACGGCGCGCTTGAGCATGGGCTTGTCGACGACGGTGATCTCATCGACCTTCAGGTGGCGGCGGCGTTTGAACCAGCCGAAATGGGCATGTGCATCGGGGGTGTCCTGCATGGGGGCTCCCTTGTAGGCAGAAGAGGGGAAATGAGCGGTGAGGTAGGTCCCGGAAATCGGAAACGGCGATGCAGGCGCAGGTGGCGCAGGGGCATCGGTGAGTGGCGTGGGGGCCGGGGAATGTGTGCAGGCACGGCGCCACGCGCACGGCAGCGCACCGCCGCAACGGCGGAAACGCAGCAACAGGATCACAGCGGTCGCGCAGTCAGCGGCCGGAGGTCACAGCAGCGTAGGGAGGGCAGGCCAGAGCGCCTGCGGGCGTCATCCGCCAGGATCCAGCGCGAGGCGGTGGAAGGGCAGGGCGGGAGCCATCGTGGCAAGCGAAGCGCCGGTCGGCAGTGCTTCCCACGTAACAGGTGCGCCCGTCACGTAGTGGGTCGTGTCGATCATCCGTTCATCATAACGGCATCGGCGTGAGCATGCAGAGAAGCGGGCTGATCTGCACGCTGTGTTCCATCACGCCTGTTCATCCGCGCAGCGTGCAATGACATGCGTTGAACGAACTCTGGCCGCAGCGCTCACGCAACGCTGTCTACGGTAGCGCAGAACGCAATCGAGAAGGAGCACCGCATGACCCGTCGCATTCCCGAAGGCACGCTGATCATCGTCGCCGATGGTGGTTCGGCCCGCGTGTTCACCAACGTCGGCAACGAACATCAACTGGCGTTGAAGCAGGAAGGCGAACTGCGCCTGCAGGACATCAGCGAGCAGGGTGTATCCGGGCAGGGGCCGGCCGGCGCGGTGCCGAAGGATATGTCCATCTCGCAGCTCAATGAAGCGACGTTCGCCAAGCAGGTAGCCGAGCAGCTCAACGAGGATGCCTTGCACAATCGCTACGCACATCTGGTACTGGTGGCCGATCCGACCACGTTGGGCCGCATCCGCCCGCTGCTGCACAAGGAAGTCCAGGCGCGCCTGCTGGGCGATATCGCCAAGGACCTGACCAACGCACCGTTGGCGGATATCCAGAAGGCGTTGGCGGCGTAACCGGCATGCCGTTCATGCGTGACTACCCGGCGGCGGAGCCTGCGGGCGCCGACGTGGAAGCTCAGACCGGCTGGCAACTGCTCGAGTTCGGTGCACCTTGGTGTGGCCATTGCCAGGCCGTGCAGCCCGCACTCCAGGCGTTTGTGGACGCCCACGATCTGGTGCATTGGAAGATCGAGGATGGCAAGGGAAAGCCGCTGGGGCGTGCTTTCAAGGTAAAACTGTGGCCCACCGTGGTGCTGTTGCATGACGGCCAGGAGGTGGCGCGGGTGGTGAGGCCGATCGACAGCGCCGACCTCGCCACCTTGCAGGGCGCATTGCCAGGCTGAGGGCAGCAATCGCTGCGTGCGGTGCGCACGGCGCCGAGCAGGTTCGGCTGCATCGCGGGCTAGTGATAGGTCACCCTTTCCGCTTCCGCGCGCAACTTCTGCAGCAACGACCGACCATGCTGGCTCAGCATTACCATCGCGTTGGCGATCTCTTTGGCGTTGTACCCCATGGGCGCGGGTGGCTTCGGCTCGGGGCCGTACTGCTCGCCGATGAGGATGGCCATGCCTTCGGCACTGTTGAGGGCATGTTCGATACGCTGGAACAGCGATTCCATGGCCGGGCTGAGCGGACGCGTGTGTTTCATGCGGAAACTCCTTGGGTGCGAGGGCCACCGCAAGGGTGGCGGGCGATGCGAGGTTGGAACCCGGAGAAACTGAAGAAAAACTCCGATGACCAGACGGCCACACGCAGCGCCCGCCGTAGTCACGACAGGCAGATCTTCAGTTTCGTCCGGGGGTTCCAATCCCGGCAGCGGGATGTCCGCTGCGGCGCCATCCTGTACACATCACATCGTGGAACGCTCATTGATGGTTTCTGCCAAACGGGCAGAATCGAAAGGTCACGTCACTCTCCGTTGTAGATCCCGGCAAACAAGTCTCGGACGCGACAATCCCTGTCGCGCCCTTCACGCCGTGGCCGCGAACCCCAGTCCGGCAGCCACACCTCCCGCCTTGATATCAACCCGCAATCGAATCGACCGCGGGCTGAAGGCGACCGGTTACCAGCTGTAACTGACACCCACCTGTGCACTGGTCTGGTGATAGCCGCTGGCCTTCTGCAGCGACAGCCCGCCCCAGGCACCGATGCCATTGGCAAACTTCACCGATGCGCCGCCGCTGAACTCGCCACGGCTGCGCGGCACGCGTGCATCGGCGATCTCGTCATCCAAGCGGATCTGCGATTCGGCGCGGGTATGCAGCCAGTTCGCGGCCAGGTACGGCTGCACTTCAGCCGCGCCATTGCCCCAGCGGGTTACGCCGGACAGGCGCAGGCCCGCGCGGCCGAACACGCCATTGGCATTCTCGGTGCTCACCACCGTGCCGTTGGCCTCGGTGTGGCGGCTGCTGTCCCAGCGGCTGTAGCCCACCTGCAGCTGCGGCTCCAGATAGATGCCGCCGTTGCTGGCACCGCCCACACGGAACGCGTAGCCGGTTTCCACCGCACCCTGCCAGGCACGGCTGTCATAGCGTTCCGCGTCCAGACCGATGCCTTCCACGCGATTGCGGAACTGCGCACGTTGCAGCGAGCCGTCCACATAGAAGCCTGCATACGGGTCGACACCGTTGCCGCCGCGCCAGGTGCCGTAGAGGCCCAGCGCTTCGCCC
>NZ_JCAFTR010000018.1:0-16593 GCF_059370435.1 Stenotrophomonas sp. YJH_SMC_94-11
GAAATGGTGATGCCGGGTGACAACGTCAAGATGGAAGTCACCCTGATCAACCCGGTGGCCATGGACGAAGGTCTGCGCTTCGCCATCCGCGAAGGCGGCCGTACCGTCGGCGCCGGCGTGGTCTCGAAGATCATCGAGTAAGCCTGCAGTACCGGTGGTTGCATAGCGCCGCCGGTTACGCGAATGGCGGGCCGGGAACCTCGGTCCGCCTTCGCCGTCTAAGGGAAGGCAAGTTTTCAACGTACGCCAGTAGCTCAATTGGCAGAGCAGCGGTCTCCAAAACCGCAGGTTGGGGGTTCGAGTCCCTCCTGGCGTGCCATCTGCCCACCTTATCCAGCGGCCTGGGCCGCTAAAGCAGACACAGCCGGATGAATAGCAAGATCGAACACTCCAAGGACAACTCCGCCAACGGTGGAGATATCGTCAAGTATGTCGCCGCATCGCTGCTGGTGCTGGCCGGTCTGTTCGTCTGGTTCTGGTTCTCCGCCGACTCCGGTCGCGCCGCCCAGCTGGGTGCGTGGGCGGGTCAGTTGCGTGCATTGGCGGTCGTGGTCGGTCTGGCTGGCGGTATCGGCGTGTTCATGCTGACCGGCAAGGGGCGCGACACCCGCGAATTCCTCTCCGAGTCGCGCTTCGAACTGCGCAAGGTGGTCTGGCCGACACGCCAGGAAGCCGTCCGCATGACCTGGGTCGTGATCGTCGTGGTGCTCATCCTCAGCCTGCTGCTGGGTGGCTTCGACTTCCTGATCCAGAAACTGACTCAGTGGTTCCTGAGCCGCTAAGGAGAATTGCATGAAGCGTTGGTACGTCGTTCACGCCTATTCGGGCTTCGAGAAGTCGGTGGCGCAGGCTCTGCGCGATCGCATCGTCCGTGATGGCATGGAAGAGCGCTTCGGCGACGTCCTGGTCCCGACCGAGGAAGTGGTCGAGATGCGCGCCGGCCAGAAGCGCCGTTCCGAGCGCAAGTTCTTCCCGGGTTACGTGCTGGTCCAGATCGAGACCCACGAGGAAGCCGGCATTCCGCGCATCGACAACGAAAGCTGGCATCTGGTCAAGGAAACCCCACGGGTCATGGGCTTCATCGGCGGCACCGCCGATCGCCCGCTGCCGATCGCCGATTCAGAGGCCGAGGCCATCCTGAACCGCGTTCAGGAGGGTGTCGAGAAGCCGCGTCCGAAGGTGCTGTTCGAGCCGGGCCAGATGGTCCGCGTCACCGACGGTCCGTTCAACGATTTCAATGGCGTCGTCGAAGAAGTCAACTACGAGAAGAGCCGTCTGCGCGTCTCGGTGCTGATCTTCGGTCGTGCCACTCCGGTCGAGCTCGAGTTCGGCCAGGTCGAAAAGGCCGTCTGACCTGTGCCGTCGAGTCGAGCCATGCTCGACTCCGGGGTCTGGATGGTGCGGTAGTCGGGCAAGGCTCGACTCTCCAAAGGGAACCGGGCCTGGCCCGGTTCCGTTCGTTTACCTGCCGCTTCAGGCATGTGAAGAAAAAACCTGTTATAGTGCGCGGCTCCCCGCTGGGAAAGCCAGCAGGACGAGGCCGCCGCAAGGTGGCCTTCAGCATGATTTCAAAACGCGATGCCGGGACGCGTGATTCCCGGTCCGATGGGGAGCCTGTTGTCGAAAGGCGCTAGCACCCGGAGAGCACTCACATGGCAAAGAAAGTTGTCGGTTACATCAAGCTGCAGGTGAAGGCCGGTCAGGCCAACCCCTCGCCGCCGGTCGGTCCTGCGCTGGGTCAGCGTGGCCTGAACATCATGGAATTCTGCAAGGCGTTCAACGCTGCCACGCAGAAGCTCGAGCCGGGTCTGCCGGTTCCGGTGATCATCACGGCCTATTCGGACCGTACGTTCACCTTCATCACCAAGAGCACTCCGGCTACCACCCTGCTGAAGAAGGCCGCTGGCATCTCGTCGGGCTCCAAGCGCCCGAACACCGAGAAGGTCGGCAAGGTCACCCGTAAGCAGCTGGAAGAGATCGCCAAGGCGAAGGAACCGGATCTGACTGCCGCCGACCTGGACGCCGCCGTGCGTACCATCGCTGGCTCTGCCCGTTCCATGGGCCTCGTGGTGGAGGGTTAATAAGATGGCACAGACCAAGCGTGAGAAGGCCATCAAGGCCGCCGTCGTTCCGGGCAAGGCATACGCCTTCGAGGACGCGATCAACATCCTGAAGACCGCCACCAAGGCCAAGTTCGTCGAGTCGATCGACGTTGCCGTGCGCCTGGGCGTCGATGCGAAGAAGTCCGACCAGCAGGTCCGTGGCTCCACCGTGCTGCCGGCCGGTACCGGCAAGTCGGTCCGCGTCGCCGTGTTCGCTCCGGCCGGTGCCAAGGCTGACGAAGCCCTGGCTGCTGGCGCCGACGCCGTCGGTATGGATGACCTGGCCGAGAAGATGCAGGCCGGCGATCTGAACTACGACGTCGTCATCGCGACCCCGGACGCCATGCGCGTCGTCGGTAAGCTGGGCACCGTGCTGGGCCCGCGCGGCCTGATGCCGAACCCGAAGGTCGGCACCGTTTCCCCGAACCCGGGTGAAGCCGTGAAGAACGCCAAGTCGGGTCAGGTCCGTTACCGCACCGACAAGGCCGGCATCATCCACTGCACCATCGGCAAGGCCGACTTCGCCGAAGACGCGCTGAAGTCGAACCTGACCGCGCTGCTGCTGGACCTGATCAAGGCCAAGCCGGCCACCTCGAAGGGCACCTACCTGCAGAAGGTTTCGGTCAGCTCGACGATGGGCCCGGGCGTCACCGTCGACCAGTCGTCGCTGACCCTGAAGTAATTGTTTCAAGCGGTCACGGTGCCCCGGGTGCCGTGACCGTGACATTTGAAGGCATCGCTGGCAGTGCATCGCCCGCGGTAGCCGTCAAAGACCGCAGGCGCGGTCGTGGCAATACCGGCGACGGGCATGGAAGCTCGATCTGGCAAGGAGTCGCCGCCGGAGCAGTCAGGAGCGCTTAATCGATTCCCCGGAATCACCCTGCGTAGATGGTGCCCTTCTGGAGTTTTTCTGGTTCACGCACGTCTGGGTTTCCCAGGTTGGCCCACTCCAGGTCTAGAACGGCCCACCCCCGGAACATCATCCCGATGTTCCCGGCGTCCAGGACGGATGCCGCACAGGACCGCACACGGCAGGAGCCGTAAGCGGAGTTCAATAGGAGGAGTGCAATGGCTCTCAATCTGTCCCAGAAGCAAGAAGTAGTCGCCGAGCTGGCAGACGTCGCCGCCAAGGCCCACTCCTTGATCGCAGCCGAATACGCTGGCACCACGGTCGCCCAGATGACCGCGATGCGCAAGCAGGCTCGTGAAACCGGTGTTTTCTTGAAGGTTGTCAAGAACACCCTGGCTTCGCGCGCCGTTGAAGGCACCGAGTTCGCAGTCGCCCAGGACCAGATGGTTGGTCCGCTGCTGTACGCGTTCTCGCTCGAGGAGCCCGGCGCTGCCGGTCGCCTGATCAAGGAAGCCGCCAAGGGCAACGACAAGCTGAAGGCTAAGGTCGTCGCCATCGGTGGTGAAGTGTTCCCGGCGAGCCACGTCGACGTGCTGGCATCGCTGCCGACCCGCGACCAGGCCCTGGCCATGCTGGCCCGCGTCCTGACCGAGCCGGTCACGATGTTTGCCCGCGCCATCAAGGCCGTTGGCGAGAAGCAGGGGGGTGGCGATGTCGCCGCTGACGCTGCCGAGCCGGCCGCCGAGACCGCCTGAGTTTCGACTTACCGTGGTTCCTGACGGGACCTCAATCCAGAAAATCATCCAAAGGTATTAATCATGTCCCTTACCAACGAACAGATCGTCGACGCCATCGCCGAGAAGTCCCTGATGGAAGTGATGGAGCTGGTCAAGGCCATCGAAGAGAAGTTCGGCGTCTCCGCCGCTGCTCCGGTTGCCGTGGCTGCTGCCGCTGGCCCGGCTGCTGCTGTTGAAGAGCAGACCGAATTCGTCGTCACCCTGAAGACTGCCGGCGAGAAGAAGGTCGAAGTCATCAAGGCCGTCCGCGCCATCACCGGCCTGGGCCTGAAGGAAGCGAAGGACCTGGCCGAAGCCGGCGGCGTCCTGAAGGACAACGCTTCGAAGGAAGAAGCCGAGAAGATGAAGAAGGACCTGGAAGCTGCTGGCGCGACTGTCGAAGTCAAGTAAGCAGTTACCTTGCATCGTCACCGATTCGCGGCGATGCAGCCAAGGCTGGGGGCGTAAGCCCCCGGCCTTTGGTCGTTGTAGCGGTGTTGTAGATCCGCGCCATGCGTGGATGTGAAAAAAGCAGGAAAAAGCCCAACACGGGCTGCAGTCAAACCCCGGCAGGCCAGCGCCGAGCGCGGTAGCGGGGGAGTGGTAGCAGACGAGTTGGCAGTTGGAAGTAGCGGGAGAAGGCGTGCTGGTGCCGGCAATACCAGCGACTTCCAACTGACAATTTCAAGTTCCCTTCGGATCGTGGGCGCACGATCCGCACAACAAGGTGGAAGACCTCATGACGTCCTATTCGTTCACCGAAAAAAAGCGTATCCGCAAGGATTTCGGCAAGCAGCGCTCGATTCTCGAAGTGCCGTTCCTGCTCGCCATCCAGGTGGATTCCTATCGTGAATTCCTGCAGGAAAACGTCGATCCGGCCAAGCGCACGGACCACGGCCTGCACGCTGCACTGAAGTCGGTCTTCCCGATCGCCAGCTACAGCGGCAACGCTGCCCTGGAATACGTCGGCTACAAGCTGGGCGAACCGGTCTTCGACGAGCGTGAGTGCCGCCAGCGCGGCATGAGCTACGGCGCCCCGCTGCGCGTGACCGTGCGCCTGGTGATCTACGACCGTGAGTCGTCGACCAAGGCCATCAAGTACGTGAAGGAGCAGGAGGTCTATCTGGGCGAAATCCCGCTGATGACCGAGAACGGCACCTTCATCGTCAACGGCACCGAGCGCGTCATCGTCTCCCAGCTGCACCGCTCGCCGGGCGTGTTCTTCGACCACGACCGTGGCAAGACCCACAGCTCGGGCAAGCTGCTGTACAGCGCCCGCATCATTCCTTACCGCGGCTCCTGGCTGGACTTCGAGTTCGACCCGAAGGACGCGCTGTTCACCCGTATCGACCGCCGCCGCAAGCTGCCGGTGTCGATCCTGCTGCGCGCGCTCGGCTACAGCAACGAAGAGATGCTGGCCGAGTTCTTCGAGATCAACACCTTCCACATCAACCCGGATGAAGGCGTCCAGCTGGAGCTGGTGCCGGAGCGCCTGCGTGGCGAGACCCTGGGCTTCGACCTCGCCGACGGCGACAAGGTCATCGTGGAAGCCGGCAAGCGCATCACCGCGCGTCACATCAAGCAGCTGGAAGCCTCGGGCATTGCCGCCCTGGCCGTGCCGGACGACTACATCGTCGGCCGCATCCTGTCGCACGACGTGGTCGATGCCTCGACCGGCGAACTGCTGGCCCAGGCCAACGACGAGATCACGGACGAGCAGCTGCAGGCCTTCCGCAAGGCCGGTGTGGATGCCGTGGGCACCCTGTGGGTGAACGACCTGGATCGTGGCCCGTACCTGTCCAACACCCTGCGTATCGACCCGACCAAGACCCAGCTGGAAGCCCTGGTCGAGATCTACCGCATGATGCGTCCGGGCGAGCCGCCGACCAAGGACGCCGCGCAGAACCTGTTCCACAACCTGTTCTTCACCTTCGAGCGCTACGACCTGTCCGCGGTCGGCCGCATGAAGTTCAACCGTCGCGTGGGCCGCAAGGAAACCACCGGCGAAGCCGTGCTGTACGACAGCAAGTACTTCGGCGAGCGCAACGACGAAGAGTCCAAGCGCCTGGTCGCTGCCCACGGCGAAAGCTCCGACATCCTGGACGTGATCAAGGTCCTGACCGAGATCCGCAACGGTCGCGGCGTGGTCGACGACATCGATCACCTGGGCAACCGCCGCGTGCGTTCGGTCGGCGAAATGGCCGAGAACGTGTTCCGCGTCGGCCTGGTCCGCGTCGAGCGTGCGGTCAAGGAGCGCCTGTCGATGGCCGAGTCGGAAGGCCTGACCCCGCAGGAACTGATCAACGCCAAGCCGGTCGCCGCTGCCATCAAGGAGTTCTTCGGCTCGTCGCAGCTGTCGCAGTTCATGGACCAGAACAACCCGCTGTCGGAAGTGACCCACAAGCGTCGCGTCTCGGCCCTGGGCCCGGGCGGCCTGACCCGTGAGCGCGCCGGCTTCGAAGTGCGCGACGTGCACCCGACCCATTACGGCCGCGTCTGCACCATCGAAACCCCGGAAGGCCCGAACATCGGCCTGATCAACTCGCTGGCCGTGTACGCCCGCACCAACAAGTACGGTTTCCTCGAGACCCCGTACCGCAAGGTCGTGGACGGCAAGGTCTATGACGAAGTCGAGTTCCTGTCGGCCATTGAAGAGAACGAGTACGTCATTGCGCAGGCCAACGCGCTGACCGACGCCAAGGGCACCCTGACCGAGCAGTTCGTTCCGTGCCGCTTCCAGGGCGAATCGCTGCTGAAGCCGCCGGCGGAAGTCCACTTCATGGACGTTTCGCCGATGCAGACCGTCTCGATCGCGGCCGCGCTGGTTCCGTTCCTGGAGCACGATGACGCGAACCGCGCACTGATGGGCGCCAACATGCAGCGTCAGGCCGTGCCGACCCTGCGTTCGCAGAAGCCGCTGGTCGGCACCGGCATCGAGCGCGCCGTGGCGCGTGACTCGGGTGTGACCGTGAACGCCCGTCGTGGTGGTGAGATCGTGCAGATCGACGCCGCCCGCATCGTGGTCAAGGTCAACGAGGAAGAGATCGTTGGCGCCACCGACGCCGGCGTGGACATCTACAACCTGGTCAAGTACACCCGGTCGAACCAGAACACCTGCATCAACCAGCGTCCGCTGGTCCAGGTGGGTGACGTCATCGCCCGCGGCGACGTGCTGGCCGACGGTCCGTCCACCGACATCGGCGAGCTGGCCCTGGGCCAGAACATGCTGATCGCGTTCATGCCGTGGAACGGCTACAACTTCGAAGACTCCATCCTGCTCTCCGAGCGTGTGGTGGAAGAGGATCGCTACACCACGATCCACATCGAAGAGCTGACCTGCGTCGCGCGTGACACCAAGCTGGGGCCGGAGGAAATCTCCGCCGACATCCCGAACGTCTCCGAGCAGGCGCTGAACCGCCTGGACGAGAGCGGCGTGGTGTACATCGGTGCAGAAGTGCGCGCTGGCGACATCCTGGTCGGCAAGGTCACCCCGAAGGGCGAAAGCCAGCTGACCCCGGAAGAGAAGCTGCTGCGCGCGATCTTCGGCGAGAAGGCTTCGGACGTTAAGGACAGCTCGCTGCGCGTTCCGCCGGGCATGGACGGCACCGTCATCGACGTGCAGGTCTTCACCCGCGACGGCATCGAGAAGGACAAGCGCGCCCGCCAGATCGAAGAGTCCGAAATCAAGCGCGTCAAGAAGGACTTCGATGACCAGTTCCGCATCCTGGAAGCGGCCATCTACATGCGTCTGCGTTCGCAGATCGTGGGCAAGGTGGTCAATGGTGGTGCTGGCCTGAAGAAGGGTGACGTGATCACCGACGCCTTCCTCGACGGCCTGAAGAAGTCTGACTGGTTCGCCCTGCGCATGAAGGACGAGGACGCCTCGGAAGCCATCGAGCGCGCCCAGAAGCAGATCCAGGCGCACGAGAAGGAATTCGAGCGTCGCTTCGCCGACAAGCGCGGCAAGATCACCGCGGGCGACGATCTCGCCCCGGGCGTGCTGAAGATGGTCAAGGTGTTCCTGGCGGTGAAGCGCCGCATCCAGCCGGGCGACAAGATGGCAGGCCGCCACGGCAACAAGGGTGTGGTGTCCAACGTGGTGCCGGTCGAGGACATGCCGTACATGGCCTCGGGCGAGACCGTGGACATCGTGCTGAACCCGCTGGGCGTGCCGTCGCGCATGAACATCGGCCAGATCCTGGAAGTGCACCTGGGCTGGGCCGCCAAGGGTCTGGGTCGCAAGATCCAGGCGATGCTGGAAGCCCAGGCGGCGGTCGCCGACCTGCGCAAGTTCCTGGACGACATCTACAACCACGACGACACCAACGTGGCCAACCGTGTCGACCTGTCGCAGTTCAGCGACGAGGAGCTGCTGCGCCTGGCCCGCAACCTGACCGACGGCGTGCCGATGGCCACCCCGGTGTTCGACGGCGCCACCGAAGCGGAAATCAAGCGCATGCTGGAACTGGCCGACCTGCCGAGCAGTGGCCAGACCCAGCTGTACGACGGCCGCACCGGTGAAGCATTCGACCGCCATACCACCGTCGGTTACATGCACTACCTGAAGCTGAACCACCTGGTCGACGACAAGATGCACGCCCGTTCGACCGGTCCGTACTCGCTCGTCACCCAGCAGCCGCTGGGCGGCAAGGCGCAGTTCGGCGGCCAGCGCTTCGGTGAAATGGAAGTCTGGGCGCTGGAAGCCTACGGCGCGGCCTACACCCTGCAGGAAATGCTGACGGTGAAGTCCGATGACGTGCAGGGCCGCAACCAGATGTACAAGAACATCGTCGACGGCGAGCACGAGATGGTCGCGGGCATGCCGGAATCCTTCAACGTGCTCGTGAAGGAAATCCGCTCGCTGGCCATCAACATGGAACTGGAAGACAACTGATCCATGCCGGCGCGGCGGTCCGCCGCCGCGCCGCTGGCAGTGAACTGAAAGCCCATCGACACAGCATTCCTCCTTCTGGAGAACACCATGAAAGACCTGCTCAACCTCTTCAACCAGCAGCGCCAGACGCTGGACTTCGACGCGATCAAGATCGCGCTGGCCTCGCCGGACCTGATCCGTTCGTGGTCCTTCGGCGAAGTGAAGAAGCCGGAAACCATCAACTACCGTACCTTCAAGCCGGAACGCGACGGCCTGTTCTGCGCCGCCATCTTCGGCCCGGTGAAGGACTACGAGTGCCTGTGCGGCAAGTACAAGCGCATGAAGCACCGCGGCGTGGTCTGCGAAAAGTGCGGCACCGAAGTGACCCTGGCCAAGGTGCGCCGCGAGCGCATGGGCCACATCGACCTGGCCTCGCCGGTCGCGCACATCTGGTTCCTCAAGTCGCTGCCGTCGCGCATCGGCCTGATGCTGGACATGACCCTGCGCGACATCGAGCGCGTGCTGTACTTCGAAGCGTACGTGGTGACCGAGCCGGGCCTGACCGCCCTGGAGCGCCGCCAGCTGCTGACCGAGGAACAGTACCTGCAGGCGCGCCAGGAACACGGTGACGACTTCGACGCCGCCATGGGCGCCGAGGCCGTCTACGAACTGCTGCGCACGATCGACCTGCAGTCCGAGATGACCCGCCTGCGCGAGGAAATCGCCGCTACCGGTTCGGAAACCAAGCTCAAGCGCCTCACCAAGCGCATCAAGCTGATCGAAGCCTTCCTGGAATCGGGCAACCGTCCGGAATGGATGGTCATGACCGTGCTGCCGGTGCTGCCGCCGGACCTGCGTCCGCTGGTCCCGCTGGATGGCGGCCGCTTCGCGACCTCCGACCTGAACGACCTGTACCGCCGCGTCATCAACCGCAACAACCGCCTGCGCCGCCTGCTCGAACTGAGCGCGCCGGACATCATCGTGCGCAATGAAAAGCGCATGCTGCAGGAATCGGTCGATGCACTGCTGGACAACGGCCGCCGCGGTCGTGCCATCACCGGCACCAACAAGCGCCCGCTGAAGTCGCTGGCCGACATGATCAAGGGCAAGCAGGGCCGCTTCCGCCAGAACCTGCTCGGCAAGCGCGTCGACTACTCGGGCCGTTCGGTCATCGTGGTCGGCCCGTACCTGCGCCTGCACCAGTGCGGCCTGCCGAAGAAGATGGCGCTTGAGCTGTTCAAGCCGTTCGTCTTCGCCAAGCTGCAGCGTCGTGGCCTGGCCACCACCATCAAGGCTGCCAAGAAGCTGGTCGAGCGCGAAGAAGCCGAAGTCTGGGACATCCTGGAAGAGGTCATCCGCGAGCATCCGGTGATGCTGAACCGTGCGCCGACCCTGCACCGTCTGGGCATCCAGGCGTTCGAGCCGGTACTGATCGAGGGCAAGGCCATCCAGCTGCACCCGCTGGTCTGCACCGCGTTCAACGCCGACTTCGACGGTGACCAGATGGCCGTCCACGTGCCGCTCTCGCTGGAAGCCCAGCTGGAAGCGCGTGCGCTGATGATGTCGACCAACAACATCCTGTCGCCGGCCAACGGTGAGCCGATCATCGTGCCGTCGCAGGACGTCGTGCTGGGTCTGTACTACATGACCCGCTCGCTGGAGAACAAGAAGGGCGAGGGCATGGCCTTCGCCAACATCGCCGAAGTCAAGCGCGCCTACGACAACCGCGTGGTGGAACTGCACGCCAAGGTCAAGGTCCGCATCACCGAGGTGGTGACCGACGGAGACGGCAACAAGCAGAACAAGACCTCGATCGTGGACACCACGATCGGTCGCGCCCTGCTGGCTGAAATCCTGCCGGAAGGCCTGCCGTTCGCGCTGGCCAATGTCGAGCTGACCAAGAAGAACATCAGCCGCCTGATCAACTCCAGCTACCGTCAGCTCGGCCTGAAGGACACGGTCGTGTTCGCCGACAAGTTGATGTACACCGGTTTCGCCTATGCGACCCGCGCCGGCGTCTCGATCGGCATCGACGACATGCTGATCCCGGACGAGAAGAAGGGCATCCTCACCGAGGCCGAAGCCGAAGTGCTGGAGATCCAGGAGCAGTACCAGTCGGGCCTGGTCACCGCCGGCGAGCGCTACAACAAGGTGGTCGACATCTGGTCGCGCACCAACGAGCGCATCGCCAAGGCGATGATGGACACCATCGGTACCGAGAAGGTCGTCAATGCCAAGGGCGAGACCATCGACCAGAAGTCGATGAACTCGCTGTACATCATGGCCGACTCCGGTGCGCGTGGTTCGCAGGCGCAGATCCGTCAGCTGGCCGGCATGCGTGGCCTGATGGCCCGCCCGGACGGCTCGATCATCGAGACGCCCATCAAGGCGAACTTCCGTGAAGGCCTGAACGTGCAGGAGTACTTCAACTCCACCCACGGTGCCCGTAAGGGTCTGGCCGATACCGCGCTGAAGACCGCGAACTCCGGTTACCTGACCCGTCGCCTGGTCGACGTGGCGCAGGACGTGGTGATCACCGAAGTGGATTGCGGTACCACCGAAGGCCTGACCATGACCCCGATCGTGGAAGGCGGCGACGTGGTCGAGCCGCTGAAGGATCGCGTGCTGGGCCGCGTGGTTGCCGAGGACGTGTTCCTGCCGGGCAACGACGAAGATCCGATCGTCACCCGCAACACCCTGCTGGACGAAGCCTGGGTTGCCAAGCTGGAAGATGCCGGCGTGCAGACCATCAAGGTCCGCTCGACCATCTCCTGTGAATCGGCCTTCGGTGTCTGCTCGCGCTGCTACGGCCGCGACCTGGCCCGTGGCCACCTGGTCAACATCGGTGAAGCGGTCGGCGTCATCGCCGCCCAGTCCATCGGTGAGCCGGGTACCCAGCTGACCATGCGTACGTTCCACATCGGTGGTGCGGCGTCGCGAGCTGCTGCGGTCGACAACATCACCGTCAAGACCACCGGCTCGGTCAAGTTCAGCAACCTCAAGTCGGTCGAGCACGCCAACGGCTCGCTGGTGGCGGTGTCGCGCTCGGGCGAAATCTCGGTGCTCGATGCGCACGGCCGTGAGCGTGAGCGTTACAAGCTGCCGTACGGTGCAACCATCACGTCCAAGGACGGCGATGCGATCAAGGCGGGCCAGACCGTGGCCAACTGGGATCCGCATAACCACCCGATCGTGTCGGAAGTGGCCGGCTTCATCCGCTTCATCGACTTCGTCGACGGCATCACCGTCATCGAGAAGACCGACGAGCTGACCGGCCTGGCGTCGCGCGAAATCACCGATCCGAAGCGTCGTGGTACCCAGGCCAAGGACCTGCGCCCGATCGTGCGCATCGTCGACGCCAAGGGCAACGACCTGTCGATCCCGGGTACCGACCTGCCGGCGCAGTACCTGCTGCCGCCGCGTTCGATCGTCAACCTGCAGGACGGCGCCCCGGTGGGCGTGGGCGACGTTGTCGCCAAGATCCCGCAGGAAGCGTCGAAGACCCGCGACATCACCGGTGGTCTGCCGCGCGTGGCCGACCTGTTCGAAGCGCGCAAGCCGAAGGATCCGGCGGTGCTGGCCGAGCGTTCGGGCATCATCAGCTTCGGCAAGGACACCAAGGGCAAGCAGCGCCTGATCATCAAGGACACCGATGGTTCGGAGCACGAAGAGCTGATCCCGAAGTACCGCCAGGTCATCGTGTTCGAAGGCGAGCATGTCACCAAGGGTGAAACCATCGTGGACGGCGAGCCGAGCCCGCAGGACATCCTGCGCCTGCTGGGTGTCGAGCCGCTGGCTGCCTACCTGGTCAAGGAAATCCAGGACGTGTACCGCCTGCAGGGCGTGAAGATCAACGACAAGCACATCGAGGTGATCACCCGCCAGATGCTGCGCAAGGTCGAGATCACCGACCAGGGCAGCAGCAAGTTCCTGAACGGCGAACAGGTGGAGCGCCAGCGCGTTATCGAGGAGAATGCGCGCCTGTCGACCCGCAACGAACTGCCGGCGCGCTTCGATCCGGTCCTGCTGGGTATCACCAAGGCCTCGCTGGCGACCGAATCGTTCATCTCGGCGGCCTCCTTCCAGGAGACCACCCGAGTGCTGACCGAGGCTGCCGTCCGCGGTACCAAGGACAACCTGCGTGGCCTGAAGGAAAACGTCATCGTCGGCCGCCTGATTCCGGCCGGTACCGGCCTGTCCTACCACAGCAGCCGCCGTCGCGGCGCTTCCGGTCTCACCGACTCGGAAATGCAGACCCTGGCCGGCACCCCGGCTGCGGTCGAGTCCCCGGTGGTTGAAGCCGAAGCTGAACAGGCCTCGGGCGAAGAATGAGGTATCCGGTCCGGCCGCAAGGCCGGACCACCCCGTCGGTCCATCGATGGGATTGGGAAAGGGCAGGGGAGATCGTCCGCGATCGACCCAGCCAACCTGAACGGGGTACATGGAGGCCCCCCAGTAACGTCCCGGGATCAGGGACGGGCTTGACAGGAGGCGTTTGACTGCTTTCCTTGCAGGTTGCTACAATCGTCTGTCTCAGCAGGCCAAAATTTCGGCCTGCTTTAACATTTCCGCATCTCTGGCCGGATTTTCCGGCCACCAATCAGAAGAACCTACTGATGGCGACGATCAACCAGCTGGTCCGCAAGCCGCGGCAAGCGACCACCTACAAGAGTGCCTCGCCGGCGCTCGACAAGTGCCCGCAGCGCCGTGGCGTCTGCACCCGTGTCTACACCACCACTCCGAAGAAGCCGAACTCGGCTCTGCGCAAGGTTGCCAAGGTCCGCCTGACCAACCAGGAAGAAGTGATTTCCTACATCGGTGGTGAAGGCCACAACCTGCAGGAGCACTCCGTGGTCCTGATCCGCGGCGGTCGCGTCAAGGACCTGCCGGGTGTGCGTTACCACACCGTTCGTGGCTCGCTCGACGCCGCCGGCGTTGCCAAGCGTCGCCAGGCCCGTTCCAAGTACGGCGCCAAGCGTCCGAAGGCATAAGGAGAGAGCACTATGTCGCGTAAGGGTAATACTCCGCAGCGTTCCGTCCTGCCCGATCCGAAGCACGGAAGCGAAACCATCGCCCGTTTCATCAACATGGTCATGCAGAGCGGCAAGAAGTCCGTCGCCGAAAAGATCGTGTACGGCGCCATGGACGTGATCACCGAGAAGAACAGCAGCGCCAACGCCATTGAACTGGTGCAGAAGGCTCTGGACAACGTCGCTCCGGCGGTCGAAGTCAAGTCGCGCCGCGTCGGTGGTGCCACCTACCAGGTGCCGGTCGAAGTGCGTTCGTCGCGCAAGATGGCCCTGGCCATGCGCTGGCTGATCGACTCCGCGCGCAAGCGTGGTGAGAACACCATGCCGAAGAAGCTGGCTGCTGAACTGATCGACGCCTCGGAAAACCGCGGCGGCGCCATCAAGAAGCGCGAAGAAACCCACCGCATGGCCGAAGCCAACAAGGCATTCGCCCACTACCGCTGGTGAGTTTGACGGCCTTGTAAAACAGGCAGGGCAGCACCACTTCGGTGCGTGCTGCCTCGCGGTCCCAGAAGGACTGCGCCAATCCGAAGGCCGCCGAAAGGCGGCGTTCGGCCATCCGAAATCCAAGAAATCTGAGAGGCTCCCGTGGCCCGTTCCACTCCCATCGAGCGTTACCGTAACTTCGGCATCATGGCTCACATCGATGCCGGCAAGACCACCACGTCCGAGCGCATCCTGTTCTACACCGGCAAGAGCCACAAGATCGGTGAAGTGCACGACGGCGCCGCCACCATGGACTGGATGGAGCAGGAGCAGGAGCGTGGCATCACGATCCAGTCCGCTGCCACCACCGCGTTCTGGAAGGGCATGGACAAGTCCCTGCCGGAGCACCGCTTCAACATCATCGACACCCCCGGGCACGTCGACTTCACCATCGAAGTGGAGCGTTCGCTGCGCGTGCTCGACGGTGCCGTCTTCGTCCTGTGTGCCGTCGGTGGCGTGCAGCCGCAGTCGGAAACCGTGTGGCGCCAGGCCAACAAGTACCACGTGCCGCGCATCGCGTTCGTCAACAAGATGGACCGCACCGGTGCCAACTTCCAGAAGGTCGTCGGCCAGCTGAAGGCCAAGCTGGGTGCGGTTGCCGTGCCGATGCAGCTGCCGATCGGCGCTGAAGACAACTTCAAGGGCGTCGTCGACCTGCTGAAGATGAAGGCCATCCACTGGGATGAAGCTTCGCAGGGCATGAAGTTCGAATACAGCGACATTCCGGCCGAACTGCAGGGCCCGGCTGAAGAGGCTCGCCAGTTCATGGTCGAGACCGCTGCCGAAGCCAGCGAAGAGCTGATGGAAAAGTACCTGGGCGGCGAAGAGCTGGCCGAGGCTGAAATCATCAGCGCCCTGCGTACCCGCACCCTGGCCACCGAGATCGTGCCGATGTACTGCGGCTCGGCCTTCAAGAACAAGGGTGTGCAGGCCATGCTGGACGGCGTGATCCAGCTGCTGCCGTCGCCGGTCGACGTGCCGGACGTGAAGGGCGTGGACGTTGACGACGACACCGTCGAAATGACCCGCAAGTCGGACGACAAGGCTCCGTTCTCGTCGCTGGCCTTCAAGATCATCACCGACCCGTTCGTCGGCGCGCTGACCTTCTTCCGTGTCTACTCGGGCACCCTGAACGGTGGCGACACCGTGCTGAACTCGGTGAAGGGCAAGAAGGAGCGCATCGGCCGCATCCTGCAGATGCACTCGAACAACCGCGAGGAAATCAAGGAAGTTCTGGCCGGTGACATCGCCGCTGCCGTGGGCCTGAAGGACACCACCACCGGTGACACCCTGTGCGCCGTGGACGCCCCGATCATCCTGGAGCGCATGACGTTCCCGGAGCCGGTGATCTCGATGGCCGTCGAGCCGAAGACCAAGTCGGACCAGGAAAAGATGGGCCTGGCCCTGGGCCGTCTGGCCCAGGAAGATCCGTCGTTCCGCGTCAAGACCGACGAAGAATCCGGCCAGACCATCATCTCGGGCATGGGCGAGCTGCACCTGGACATCATCGTTGACCGCCTGAAGCGCGAGTTCAACGTTGAAGCCAACGTCGGTGCGCCGCAGGTGGCCTACCGCGAAACCATCACCCTGGCTGACGTCAAGTCGGACTACAAGCACGCCAAGCAGTCCGGTGGTAAGGGTCAGTACGGTCACGTCGTGATCGAACTGTCGCCGATCACTGCTGCCGACCGTGCCGATCCGAAGATCGCTCCGATGATCAAGGACGACTTCCTGTTCATCAACGACATCACCGGCGGCGTGATCCCGAAGGAATTCATCCCGTCGGTCGAGAAGGGCCTGCGCGAAACCATCACCAGCGGCCCGCTGGCTGGCTTCCCGGTCGTGGACGTCAAGGTGAAGCTGGTGTTCGGTTCGTACCACGACGTCGACTCCTCGGAAATGGCGTTCAAGCTGGCTTCGTCGATGGCCTTCAAGCAGGGCTTCGCCAAGGCCAAGCCGGTGCTGCTGGAGCCGATCATGAAGGTCGAGATCGTGACCCCGGAGGATTACCAGGGTGACGTGATGGGCGACGTCAGCCGTCGTCGCGGCGTGCTGCAGGGCTCCGACACCACCGGTGACGGTTCGGCCAGCATCATCAACGCGATGATCCCGCTGGGTGAAATGTTCGGCTACGCCACTGCACTGCGTTCGCAGACCCAGGGCCGCGCCACCTTCACCATGGAATTCGATCACTACGAGCCGGCTCCGACCAACATCGCCGAAGCCGTCATGAAGAAGGGCTGAGCCTCGCTCAGCCGCTCTTGAAACCACTTACGAACAATCAAGGTATAGAACAATGGCAAAGGGTAAGTTCGAACGCACCAAGCCGCACGTTAACGTCGGCACCATCGGTCACGTCGACCACGGCAAGACCACGCTGACCGCCGCACTGACCAAGATCGGTGCCGAGCGCTTCGGTGGCGAGTTCAAGGACTACTCCTCGATCGACGCCGCGCCGGAAGAAAAGGCGCGTGGC
>NZ_JCAFTR010000019.1:0-12475 GCF_059370435.1 Stenotrophomonas sp. YJH_SMC_94-11
ATGTAAGCTCGGTCGCCGCTTGCTCGTGTGCGCAATCCTGCGCACACGGCAAGACCGGGGTTGGGCGTCCTGCCCAACCCGCCCGAGGCATGCCTCGGGCCCATGCGGCTCACGCCCCCGCAACCGGACCCACCCCGCCTTAGACAGCTTCCTGCAATCTGCCGGAACGGGATATTGCACTGGTGGGTGTCGACCTTGGTCGACACGGTGGATCCACGCCATGCGTGGATGAACGAAAGAATGATCGGAATGATCTTCTGTAGAGCCGAGCCATGCTCGGCTGAGAGGCTTCGCGTACAGCAGCCGAGCATGGGCTCGGCTCTACAAAGAGAGCCTGCCTTTGCTTTTGATCTTCTGATTCTTTTCCGTGGCTGGCACGCGCAGGAAACTGTGGGAGGCCGGTCGGGATGGGCTGCGCAGGACCGTTGGCGCCATGGATGGCGCCATCGAGCCCCCACGGACGGGTTTACGGCGTGTCCTGCGCAGCCCATCCCGACCGGCCCAACTCGCAATGCCAGTCGAGTAACAGTCGACTCTACCCGCGCCCAGCCACGAGGGGCCCCGCCGTTGGCTGGAACCCATCATTCCACGACGGAATTGGCGCCCAGGCCCCGCTGGGCCTACCATCGGCGGTCCCCACCCCCACCGCCCCTTCCATGTCCGCTCCCGCTTCCGCCGCACCGCGTCGCTGGTTCGTCGCCGGCGACTTCAACGGCTTCTTCGGCCTGGTCGTCGACAACCTTTCCATCCTCGGCTTCATCGCCATGGCCCTGGTCGGGATCTTCCAGTTCCCCGCCGACGTGGTGTTCGGCCGCATGTTCCCAGGCACGGCCTTCGGCGTGCTGATAGGCAATCTGCTGTACACCCTGATGGCACGCCGGCTGGCCGCGCGCAGCGGCCGTGACGACGTCACCGCCATGCCGCTCGGCCTGGATGCCCCCACCAGCATCGGCATGGCCCTGCTGGTGCTTGGCCCGGCCTTCATCGCGTTCAAGCAGCAGGGCATGGACCCGCACGCGGCGGGCATCGCCACCTGGCAGCTGGGCATGGCGGCGCTGGTCATCATGGGCGTGCTCAAGTTCGTTCTGTCGTTCTTCGGTGAAGCAGTCACCCGTGCGCTGCCGCGTGCCGCGCTGCTGGGTTCCATCGCCGGCATCGCGCTGGTGCTGATGGGCCTGTTGCCGCTGCTGGAGACGCTGCGCTCGCCGCTGGTCGGCTTCACCACGCTGGGCCTGCTGCTGTATGTGCTGATCGCCAAGGGCAAGCTGCCGGTGCGAGGCCCGGGCGTGCTGCTGGCCTTCGTGTTCGGCACCGCGCTGTACTACGGCCTGGGCCTGGCCGGGCTGGGCGCCCCCGGCTTCCATGTACCGGAGTGGGTGCCGCCGCAGGTGGTGCTGCCGCTGCCGACGCTGGGCTTCCTCGACGGCCTGCCCACCGCGATGACCTACCTGCCGCTGCTGCTGCCGTTCGGCCTGCTGATGGTGGTCGGCGGCATCAATGTTTCTGAAAGCGCGCGTGCGGCCGGCGATGACTACCGCACCCGCGACATCCTGCTGGTGGAAGCGGTGGCTACGCTGGTGGCAGGCGTCTGTGGCGGCGTCGCGCAGACCACGCCGTACATCGGCCAGCCGGCGTACAAGCACATGGGCGCGCGCAGCGGCTATACGCTGCTGACCGGCCTGTTCGTCGGCATCGGCGGCATGCTTGGCATCATCTCCGGGCTGGTGCAGTGGCTGCCGCTGGCGGTGCTGGCACCGATCATCGTGTACGTGGCCATCGACATCACCACCCAGGCCTTCCAGGCCACGCCGCGCCACCATACCGGCGCGATGGTGTTCGGTTTCCTGCCGTCGGTGGCCTACCTGCTGGCGATCAAGGCGCCGGGCTGGATCGCGCCGGATCAGCTGCCCCAGCTGCTGACCAAGCTCGACGGCCACGGCTTGCCGGAGCTGGCGGTGATCTTCACCCTCGGCAACGGCTTCATCATCACCTCGATGTTGTGGATCTCGGCGGTGGCGGCGATGGTCGATGGCCGCCTGCGCCGTGCCTGCGGCTTCCTGCTGGTGGCGGCGGTGCTGACCCTGTTCGGCCTGATCCACTCGGTGGATCCGCGCGGCGGCATCTACCTGCCGTGGGAGCTGGAAGGATTGGCGCGCATCATCAGTGTGCAGTTTGCCGGTGCCTACGTGGCCCTGGCGGTGCTGCTGGGCCTGCTGTCGCTGCAGAAGCAGCCGGTGAAGCCGCTGGGTGATCGCACCGATCATTGACCGGTGATGCCGGGCATGGCCCGGCGCTACCGCTTCTTCCACTTCTGGTGCTCTGTAGAGGCGAGCCTGCGCTCGGCTGCTCTGAGCCGAGCATGGCTCGGCTCTACAGGGGCGTGTTGCAGGCGGCGAATGCTTACAGCGCGCTCTGCCGGCCAGCGGCCGGCACTACCGCTCGGCGTCCAGCTCCGGGTAGTGGCGGAAGATGCCATTCGTGTTGAATGCCAGGCGCCTTTCCGAGCCCAGGTAGGCGGCAATGTTGGGTCGTTTCGCCACTCGTTCCTGCAGCGCACGCAGCAGGGGCACGGCGGGCGCCAGTGCCTGCA
The DNA here is from genome assembly GCF_059370435.1 of Stenotrophomonas sp. YJH_SMC_94-11. NCBI lineage: Bacteria > Pseudomonadati > Pseudomonadota > Gammaproteobacteria > Lysobacterales > Lysobacteraceae > Stenotrophomonas > Stenotrophomonas sp. YJH_SMC_94-11. The sequence goes on from NZ_JCAFTR010000019.1 coordinate 2,591, forward strand.
TGCGGCGCGGGAACATGTAGTCCAGACCACTCAGCAGCTGGAACAGCGACAGGTCCACATAGGAATGCTCGCGCAGTGCATGGCGGCCACCGTTGGCGGCCAGCACCCGTTCGAAGTAGCACAGGAACTTCGGCAGGCGCTCGCTGCGCAGCGACGCGGCACGTGCCTTGGCCTCGGTCTTCTGCTCTTCGTAGTATTTTGATGCGGCGATCGGATGGTGAGTGTCATGCACCTCGGCCACCAGGTCAGCGATGGTCAACTGCAGTTGCAACGCCTGCATCCGCCGCGATGCGGCCTGCGGCACCAGATCCAGCGTCGGGCCGAGGAAGTCCAGGATGGCGGCGACCTGCGCAATGACCTGGCGACCGGCCTTCAGGAACGGCGGCGCGAAGGGCTGTGCCCCGTCACTGCTGCCATCGAGAAACGGTTGCATCACCGCATCACCGTGCACCCGCGCCATGTCGATGTAGTCGGCGCCGGCATCTTCCAGCGCCAGGCGCACGAACTCGCCACGGCCCTGGATACCGGTCCAGTAGTACAGCGCATACTGCATGGCAGTGTCTCCGCAGGACAAGGCCCACAGCCTCGCGCGCGGCACGCAAAGCAGGCGTGAGCGCGGCTTTGGCGTGGGCCGAAGCCGAACGGCAGCGGAACAGGCAGGGAACCGGCTGGAACCGGTGGGGTCACACCTTCTCCATGCGTGTGAAACGAGGTGCTGCATCATGCAGAGTGGAAAGGCGGTATGGCCCTGGGTGCTGGGTGTGGTGGTGATCGGCGGCGCGAGCGGTTGGTTGTTCCGCGATCAGCTGAGGCACCTGGCAGACGGTGTTTCGGTGCCGGTGCACTCAACCCCCGCCAGCACCAGCGCACCGCCGCAACCGCAGGCGGCCGCGGACCCCGCGCCAGCACCGCCGCCGATCAGGCATCCGCTGGACACCGAGGCCGCCGCTGACCCGGCGCTGCCCAAGTTGGCCGACAGTGATGCGGCTGCCTGGGGCGCATTGAGCCAGCTGTTCCAGGGCGAGGGCCCGATGACCCTGCTGCTGCGCGATCACCTGATCCAGCGCCTGGTCACCCAGGTCGACAACCTGGACAAACCAAGCGTGCCGCCGACGGCGCTGGCCGCACGGCCGCTGCCGGGCAACCTGCAGGTCGAGCCTGGCGAGGGCGGGGAACGCATCGCGGCAAGCAACTCGGCGCGTTACGCGCCCTATGTGCAGGCCTTCACTGCGCTGGATCCAGCGGCAACGGCTACGGCGTACAAGCGCTTCTATCCGTTGATCCAGCAGGCCTACGTCGACCTGGGCCGGCCCGAGGGCTACTTCAACGACCGGCTGGTGGCGGTGATCGACCATCTGCTGGAGACCCCGGAACTGGTGCAGGCGCCATTGGTGCAGCGTGATGAGCGCGGTCGCTACCGCTTCGTCGATTCCACCCTGCAGTCGCGCTCGATAGGCCAGAAGGCGCTGTTGCGCATGGACGCCGCGCAGGCGCGGGCGGTCAAGCAGCAGCTGCGGGCGATCCGCAGCGCGATCACCGGCTGAGTCCGCTCACCGCGCGGAACTGATCGGGATCAACGCGCCGACCACACCCGTTCCGGCATGCTGGCCGCAGGCTGACTGGCCTCGGGGTGCAGTCGCAGCCACCCTTGAAACGGGGTGGGGCAACCGCATCTTCCCAGCATCGCCGGCGCGGGCCGGCCCTGATGACCGATGAGGATTCGCAATGCGGATGGACAAGCTCACCTCGCGTTTCCAGCAGGCGCTGGCAGACGCACAGTCGCTGGCCGTGGGCCGCGACAACAGCATCATCGAACCGGTTCACCTGTTCAGCGCGTTGCTGGACCAGCAGGGCGGCAGCACGCGCCCGCTGCTGGCCCAGGCCGGGGTGAACGTGCCGGTGCTGCGCGAGCGCCTGACCGAGGCGCTGGATGCACTGCCGAAGGTGTCCGGCCAGGCCGGCAACGTCTCGATGGGCAATGACCTGGGGCGCCTGCTGAACCAGACCGACAAGCTGGCCCAGCAGCACGGCGATGCCTTCATTGCCAGCGAGTGGTTCGTGCTGGCGGCGCTGGAAGACAGCGGCACGCTGGGCATGGCGCTGCGCGCCGCCGGTGCCGACAAGACCCGCCTGCAGGCAGCCATCGACAAGCTGCGTGGCGGCGAGAACGTGCAGTCGGAGAATGCCGAGGAACAGCGGCAAGCGCTGGAGAAGTACACCATCGACCTGACCGCGCGTGCCGAGAGCGGCAAGCTCGATCCGGTGATCGGCCGTGACGAGGAAATCCGTCGCACGATCCAGGTGCTGCAGCGCCGGACCAAGAACAACCCGGTGCTGATCGGCGAACCCGGCGTGGGCAAGACCGCGATCGTGGAAGGGCTCGCCCAGCGCATCATCAATGACGAAGTGCCCGAAGGCCTGCGCGGCAAGCGCGTGCTGTCGCTGGACATGGGCGCGCTGATCGCCGGCGCCAAGTTTCGCGGTGAATTCGAGGAGCGCCTGAAGGGCGTGCTCAACGACCTGGCCAAGAACGAAGGACAGATCATCCTGTTCATCGACGAGCTGCACACCATGGTCGGCGCCGGCAAGGCCGATGGCGCGATGGATGCCGGCAACATGCTGAAGCCCGCCCTGGCGCGTGGCGAGCTGCACTGCATCGGCGCGACCACGCTGGATGAGTACCGCAAATACATCGAGAAGGACGCCGCGCTGGAGCGCCGCTTCCAGAAGGTGTTCGTCGGCGAACCCACGGTGGAGGACACCATCGCGATCCTGCGCGGGCTGAAGGAAAAGTACGCCGTGCACCACGGTGTGGAAATCACCGACCCGGCCATCGTGGCTGCCGCCACGCTGTCCAACCGCTACATCACCGACCGCCAGCTGCCGGACAAGGCCATCGACCTGATGGACGAAGCCGCCTCGCGACTGCGCATGGAGATCGATTCCAAGCCGGAGGAGCTGGATCGCCTGGAACGCCGGGTAATCCAGCTGAAGATCCAGCGCGAGATGCTGAAGAAGGAAAAGGACGAAGCCTCGCGGCAGCGCCTGGCCGATCTCGAAAAGGACATCGATGCGCTGGAGCGCGAGTTCTCCGATCTCAATGAAATCTGGAAGTCGGAGAAGGCGGCGCTGCAGGGCGCCACCAAGATCAAGGAACAGGTCGAGCAGGCCAAGCTGGAGCTGGAAGCTGCGCAGCGCCGCCAGGATTTCGCCAAGATGAGCGAAATCCAGTACGGCCTGTTGCCGCAACTGGAAAAGCAGCTGGCCGCCGCGCAGGAAGCCGAGCACAAGGACTTCAAGCTGGTACAGGACCGCGTGACCGATGAGGAGATCGCCGAGGTCGTTTCGCGCTGGACCGGCATCCCGGTCAACAAGATGCTCGAAGGCGAGCGCGACAAGCTGCTGCGCATGGAAGAAGTGCTGCACAACCGTGTGGTCGGCCAGGAAGAGGCGATCAAGGTCGTCTCCGATGCGGTACGCCGCTCGCGTGCCGGCCTGTCCGATCCGAATCGTCCGGCCGGCTCGTTCCTGTTCCTCGGCCCGACCGGCGTCGGCAAGACCGAGCTGTGCAAGTCGCTGGCCGAGTTCCTGTTCGACAGTGCCGACGCGATGATCCGCATCGACATGAGCGAGTTCATGGAAAAGCACAGCGTCGCCCGCCTGATCGGTGCGCCCCCGGGCTACGTCGGCTACGAGGAAGGCGGTTACCTGACCGAGGCCGTGCGTCGTCGCCCGTATTCGCTGATCCTGCTCGATGAGGTGGAGAAGGCGCATCCGGATGTGTTCAACATCCTGCTGCAGGTGCTGGACGATGGCCGCCTGACCGACGGCCAGGGCCGCACGGTGGACTTCCGCAACACCGTCATCGTGATGACCTCGAACCTGGGCTCGCATCAGATCCAGGACATGAGCAGCGACGACAGCCCGGAGGCCTACACGCAGATGAAGGCAGCAGTGATGGGCGTGGTGCAGGCGCACTTCCGTCCGGAGTTCATCAACCGCCTGGACGACATCGTCGTGTTCCACCCGCTGGACAAGCAGCAGATCAAGCAGATCGCACGCATCCAGATGCGCGGGCTGGAGAAGCGCCTGGCCGAGCGCGGTTTGAAGCTGGCGGTCTCCGATGCGGCATTCGATCTGCTCGGCAACGTCGGCTTCGACCCGGTGTATGGCGCGCGCCCGCTGAAGCGCGCGATCCAGTCGCAGCTGGAGAATCCGCTGGCGCAGCAGATCCTGTCCGGTGCCTTCGTCAACGGTGACACCATCGAAGTCGGCAACGACGGGGGACGCCTGGTCTTCGCCAAGGCTTGAACCGGTGGCGCGCCTGCCCTGGCTGGCGCGCCACCAAAGCCCTGGCAAGGCACAATGATCCCGTTTCACTTTCGCAAGGACGAGGAGAACCGCATGGACGTTACCCGAAGGGTTTCACTCTGCATGGCGCTGGCGCTCGCTGCTGTTGCTGGACACGCTGCAGCCGTCGAACAGGTCCAGCTGCCGCCGATGAAGGGTTACCAGCAGGCCCACCAGAGCACCGACGCACAAGGCAACCGCATCACCGAGTACGTGCCGCAGGGCCAGACCGTGCAGGACTGGACCGACATGGTCACTGTCAATGATGCGCCGAACAGTGGCCATGTGAGTCCGCGCGAGTTCCTCGGCATCATCGAGGCGGGGTGGCGCATGGCCTGTCCGGCAGCGCAGAGCCACTGGATCCGCGAAGGCGAGGAGGGCGGACGGCCATTCGCGCTGCTGATGCTCAGTTGCCCGCTGAACCCCGGCACCGGCAAACCGGAGTTCACCTGGATCAAGGGCATGCAGGGCAGGCAGGGCTTCCACACCGTGCAGAAGTCGTTCCGCGCCGAGCCGGAGAAGGACGACGTCGTGCAGTGGATCGGCTGGCTGCGCGAGGTCGGCTTGTGCGGCAGCGGCGCCGCACAAGCCTGCCACTGATCGCAGCGAAAGAGGGCGCCCCGCGGCGCCCTTCATGCATCAGAAGCGGTGCGTATAGCCGCTCATCACGCCGAACTGGTTGGCCTTCTGCACGATCGGGCTGTCGGCGGCATCGCCGAGCAGGCGCGTGCCTTCGGCCGAGATGTACCAGTTGCCATTACGGCCCACGCGGTGGCTCCACTTCAGGCCGACACCGGCGCTGACCAGGCCCGCCTTCGGTTTGTGCTCGGCAAAGCCGGTGCGCGCGGCCTGTTCCGGACTGACGCCGTACCAGGTCTGCATGTAGCCACGGTTGCCGTAGTCGGTGGAGACGCTGCCGCTGACCACGCCACCGGCCAGGTCGAACAGCGGCATGCTCAGGTTCAGGTGGATCTGCTGGGTAGCCAGTCCGTTCTCAGCCTTGTCCTCGTCCTTGCGGGTGAACTGCCAGGAGCCGCTCAGCACGGCCTCGCCCAGCGTATATCCAGCCGAGACACCGACCAGGGGACGGGTATCGATATCGCCCATGCCGCGCAGGAAGTCCGAACCACCGAGCAGCGAATCCTTGTCCTTGCGGATGCCGCTGGCACCGACGTAGGCGCGCACGCGGGTGTGCTCGCCGAGGGAGGTACCCCAGCCGATGCCACTGGTGCCCAGAAACCAACCTCCCGGCGAGGTGACATCGAAGGACAGCGAAGGCGTCGCACGGTACTCCTTGCTGCCGCTGTAGCGCGGCGCCACGCCACCGCCGGCGGCGAGCTCGAAGGTCCAGTGGTCATCCTTGGCGTGGGCGATCGGGGCGGCGAACAGCGGCAACAGGGCGAGGTGGAGCAGGGCGGGGGAACGGCGAAGCTGGGACATGGAAACTCTCGACAATGGGAGGAAAGCAGCGCGCGCATCCGGCGAGTGCTGCAGGGTCGCTAGCGTGGCGATACGCCGTCGACCGATCCGTCCGCAGTTGTGCGGGAGTTGTAATCAACTGTAATTGCGCCCGTGGGCGTTCAGCTGGCAGCCAGCGGCCAGTGCATTTCCAGGCGTGCGCCGCCGAGGGCGGCGCGACCGATGCGCAGTTCGCCGTGGTGACGTGCGGCAATGCGGCCGACGATCGCCAGGCCCAGGCCGAAGCCGCCAGTGTCGCGGCTGCGGCTGTCATCCAGGCGGGTGAACGGGCGGACCACCTTTTCGCGGTCAGCCTCGGCGATGCCGGGGCCGTCGTCGTCCACGCGCAGGCAGGCGCGCCCGCCCACACTCACCAGCGACACGTCCACCTGCGAGCGCGCGTGGCGCAGGGCATTGCCGACCAGATTGCTCAGCGCCAGCTGCAGCAGGCGCGGTTCCGCTTCCAGCCGAGGCAGGGCGCTGGGCTGCACGCGCAGCACCAGGCCGGCACGTTCGGCATCGCGGCGGGCATCGGCCAGGCAGGCCTGCAGCCAGTCGTTGGCTTCGATCCGCTGCATCGGTTCGCCCTCGCTGGGATGCTCCAGCCGTTCGTAGGCCAGCAGTTCGCTGACCAGCCGGTTGAGCTCGGCCAGGTCGCCATGCAGGCCCTGCGCCAGTCGTTCGCGGCGCTCGCGGTCATCGCTGTCCTGCATCAGGTCCAGGCCGAAGGCCACGCGCGCGATCGGCGTACGCAGTTCGTGGGAGATCGCATGGGTCAGGTCGCGCTGGCGCTGTACCAGTTCGGCCACGCGCGCGGCCATGCGGTTGGAATGGTCGACGATGACCCGGATCTGCGAGCGTGGCGAGACCTGCGCGCGTGCCTGCAGATCGCCGGCGCCGATGCGGTCGGCATGCACGCGCAGGGCATCCAGATCGCGCCAGAGCAGGCGTACCCAGGCGTACAGGCTGGCGCCGACCAGCAGCAGAATGCTGAGGTAGGCCGCGATGGTCATGTACGTGGTCATCTGCACCGCGCCAGGCACGCGCAGGTGCAACCAGCGACCATCGATGCCTTCGATGGGCAGCAGGACCTGCTGGTACTGATCGCGCACGATGAAGCCATCGGCCTGCACGGCTGCCTGTTCCTGCGGGGTCAGCGCGGGAGGCTTGTCGAGCAGGGTCAATGCGATGCCATAGTGCGGTTGCCACTGCTGCAGGCGCTCACGCTGCTGGCTACCGTCCAGGCCGGCCAGGCCGCTGCGCAGGGCGTACACCTGCCCGCGCACCTGCTGGACGAAAACGCGATCCTGCACGGGCGTATAGATGCTGTCGAGCACCCGGTTGAGAAAGAACACCGAGGCCAGGAAACAGGCGCCGGTGATGAACCACAGCCACAGGAACAGCCGCTTCATGCCGTCCAGGCCGACGGATTGAACTGGTAGCCGCGGCCCCACACGGTCTTGATCCGCCGCGGCTCGCGCGCATCGTCGCCGAGCTTGCGACGCAGCTTGCCGATGCAGACGTCAACGCTGCGGTCCAGGCCGTCGAAACCGATACCGCGCACCGCCTGCAGGATCTGGTCACGGGACAGGATCTGCCCCGGCTGGCTGGCCAGCAGCCACAGGATCTCGAATTCGGTGGTGCCCACGTCCACCGTGGCACCGTGCAGGTGTACCTCACGCTGCATGCGGTCGATCAGCAGTTCACCGTGCATCAGCCGGCTGGGCGTGCCGGTGTTGCTGCTGCCGTGGCGGCGGCGCAGCAGGGCGCGCAGGCGGGCCAGAAGCAGGCGTGGTTCGATGGGCTTGTGCACATAGTCGTCGGCGCCCGATTCCAGGCCCAGCACCTGTTCGATGTCGTCCTCGCAGGCGGTCAGCATCAGGATCGGCACATCGGAGAAGCTGCGGATCTGGCGGCACACGTCGATGCCGCCCAGGCCGGGCAGCATCAGGTCCAGCACCACCAGTTCCGGCGCGTGCTGGCGGCAGGCGGCGCCGGCCAGGTCGCCGCGTGCGATGTGCTGCACGGCGAAGCCATGCTGGTGGAGGTAGTCGCTCACCAGTTCGGCCAGGCGACGGTCGTCCTCTACCAGCATGACCGACGTAGGCGAACTGCTGGTGGTGGGATGCCAGGGCGATGGCTGCATGGGTGGGGCCTCCGTGCCCGGGCAGCAGCGCCCGGCGGCGCAGCCTAGCAGCGCCCCATGACGACTGCCTGAATCGCGGCCAACCTGATAACCGCCGGTACGGGCGTCATTGCCAGTGGCTTTCAGTGGCGGGCGCGGGCTGGCCTATGGTGGCGGTTTCCCCGGATGGAGCCTGGTGCAATGAGCGAACCGCAGTGGCAACTGGAAACCCTGGCCGTGCACGGCGGCTACCGTCCCGACCCGACCACCCGCGCGGTGGCGGTGCCGATCTACCAGACCGTGGCGTATGCCTTCGATGACACCCAGCACGGCGCCGATCTGTTCGACCTGAAGGTGCCCGGCAATATCTACACCCGCATCATGAACCCTACCACCGACGTGCTGGAGCAACGCCTGGCCGCACTGGAAGGTGGCATCGGGGCGCTGGCGCTGGCCTCGGGGCAGGCCGCGATCACCTATGCCCTCCAGACCATCGCCGAGGCCGGTGACAACATCGTCGCCTCCAGCGCGCTGTATGGCGGCAGCCTCAACCTGCTGGCACACACGCTGCCGCAGTATGCCATCCAGGCGCGCTTCGCCGACCCGGCCGATCCTTCTGCGTTCGCCGCGCTGATCGACGAGCGCACCAAGGCGGTGTTCGTCGAATCGATCGGCAACCCGCGCGGCAACGTCACCGACATCGCCGCCATTGCCGAGGTCGCGCATGCCGCGGGTGTGCCGCTGATCGTCGACAACACCGTGGCCACGCCGTTCCTGCTGCGCCCGTTCGAGCACGGTGCCGACATCGTCGTGCACTCGCTGACCAAGTACCTGGGTGGCCACGGCAACAGCCTCGGCGGTGCCATCATCGACTCCGGCCGCTTCGACTGGGCGGCGCAGCCGAAGCGTTTCGCCCGCCTCAACCAACCCGACCCCAGTTACCACGGCGTGGTCTATACCGAAGCACTGGGGCCGGCGGCCTACATCGGCCGCGCGCGGGTGGTCCCGCTGCGCAATACCGGTGCCGCGTTGTCGCCGTTCAATGCGTTCCTGATCCTGCAGGGCATCGAGACCCTGGCCCTGCGCATGGAGCGCATCAACGCCAATGCACTGGCCGTCGCGCAGTTCCTGAAGGCGCACGACAAGGTCGCCTGGGTGCGTTACGCGGGATTGGCCGACGATCCCGAGCATGCCGCCGCGCAGCGCTATCTGGGTGGGCACGGCTCGGGCGTACTGACCTTCGGCCTGCCCGGCGGCCGTGAAGCCGGCGCGCGCTTCCTCGATGCCCTGAAGCTGTTCACCCGCCTGGTCAACCTGGGTGATGCGAAGTCACTGGCCACCCATCCGGCCTCGACCACCCATCGCCAGCTGGATGCCGCGGAGCTGGCCAAGGCCGGCGTCAGTGAGGACACCGTGCGGCTGTCGATCGGCATCGAACACATCGGCGACCTGCGCGCCGACCTGGAGCAGGCCCTGGCCGCCGCCTGATAGCCACGCGCTTGGTCGTCATCGCCACAGGCGATCACCGCCGGCCACGCGATGCGCTAGGGTGAACTGCCTCTCCAAGGCGTGGCAATGTGGCGATCCAGATCCCCGGTCGATGCGGGTCGACCGGGGATTTTTTTGTTTCCGGGGTCAGATCCGTTTTCCTGTGGAAAACGGATCTGACCCCATGTGCCAACGGTCGGCATCAATCCTGGTAGATCCACGCCATGCGTGGATGGATCTCCATCGGAATCGAACATTCCGACAGTTCATCAAACAGCATCCACGCATGGCGTGGATCTACTGCAGATCGCGGGAAATTGTCGAAGGCGGGGTGGGTCCGGTTGCGGGGGCGTGAGCCGCATGGGCCCGAGGCATGCCTCGGGCGGGTTGGGCAGGACGCCCAACCCCGGTCTTGCCGTGTGCGCAGGATTGCGCACACGAGCAAGCGGCGACCGAGCTTACAT
>NZ_JCAFTR010000020.1:0-8970 GCF_059370435.1 Stenotrophomonas sp. YJH_SMC_94-11
CATCAACAGCGCCAAGGACGACGCCGCCGGCCTGGCGATCTCCGAGCGCTTCGGCACGCAGATCCGCGGTACCGACGTCGCCATCCGCAATGCCAACGACGGCATCTCGCTGGCCCAGGTCGCCGAAGGCTCGCTGACCGAAATCGGCAACAATCTGCAGCGCGTCCGCGAGCTGTCGGTGCAGGCCTCCAACGCCACCAACTCGGCCAGCGACCGCAAGGCGCTGCAGGCCGAAGTGACCCAGCTGGTCTCGGAAATCGACCGCGTCGCCAAGCAGTCGGACTTCAACGGCACCAAGCTGCTGGACGGCACCTTCTCCAGCCAGCTGTTCCAGGTCGGCGCCAATGCCGGCCAGGCCATCGCCATCGACAAGACCATCGATGCCAAGGCCGGCTCGCTGGGCACCTCGACCTTCGCCACCGGCGCGACCGCCGCCCTGGCCGCCAGCACCGACGGCGCACGCTTCTCCGGCACCGTGATGGGCGTGGACATCGGCACGGTTGAAGTGAAGGCCGGCGCCACCACGGCGGATGCCTCCAAGGCCGTCGCCACCGCCATCAACGCCAAGATCGGCGAGGCCGGCATCTACGCCGAAGCCAATGCCGACGGCTCCCTGAAGCTGAGCTCGGTGAAGGAAGGCAAGGCCGTTGCCGCTGCCGATATCGCCCTGATGCGCAGCGACTACGACGCCACCGCCAAGACCTGGGGCACCGCAGCGGCTGCCGGCGCCTACACTGCTGGCACCGACACCTCGGCCAACGTGCAGAAGCTGGACGTGAGCACCGTGCTCGGTGCCCAGCAGGCCCTGGAAGTGGTCGACAAGGCCCTGGGTGCGATCAACAGCACCCGCGCCGACCTCGGTGCGATCCAGAACCGCTTCACCTCGGTGGTGGCCAACCTGCAGACCTCGTCGGAAAACCTGTCGGCATCGCGCAGCCGCATCAAGGACACCGACTTTGCCAAGGAATCCGCCGAGCTGACCCGCACCCAGATCCTGCAGCAGGCCGGTACGGCCATGCTGGCCCAGGCCAACCAGGTGCCGCAGGGCGTGCTCAGCCTGCTGCGCTGATCCACGGCAAGAAGGCGCCGCTACCGTCGGGTCGAACCGACGGTAGCGGCAACCGGGAAGCCACGATGCACGAAGGCGCGGGCCATGCCCGGCCCGGGATGAGTCCCGAACCGGCTTGGCATCGCCCGCTCCTGCGGACCTCTCTTTCAGCGCTGTACCTTTGACTGTACGTACCGGGCGGCTTCGTCTCCCCCCGATTGTCAGTAGTCTGATCCCTCCCCTGCATTGGGGGAGGGCTTTTTGCAGACTCCCGGCAGCCCGCGGTGAACCCACCCGCACCCTGCCCCAGCCCTCCTGCAACCCGCGTGCCAGAACCTGCGCCAGGCGATTGGCACGGCACGTGCATCAACGAAGTCCTCAAGACCCAGCGGCGCAGGCCGCTATTTTCGTTGACGACGGGCCACCGCACGACGGCCGGGCCCGGATACCAGGAGAAACGACGTGGCAGACTTTGGATACGGTGGCATTGGCTCGGGGCTCAACATCTCGGACATCGTCAACCAGCTGGTCGCAGCCGACCGCAAGCCCGCCGACAATGCGCTGAACCTGCAGCAGTCCAAGGCCAAGATGCAGCTGTCCTCGATCGGCACCATCACCTCGGCCTTCGACAAGCTGAAGACGGCGCTGACCGCACTGAAGGCCACCACGGCGTTCGACACGCGCACCGTGACCGCAAGCAAAGGCGGCGACAAGGGCACCGACGAGATCCTGACGGCGTCGGTCGCGCTGTATGACGTCGGCACAACCAAGGCTGCCGCCTCCAATGGCACGCACGTGGTCAATGTCACCTCGCTGGCCACCGCGCACAAACTGATCGCCGATACCTCGGTACCCAAGACCGACACGTTTGCTGCCGGAACCTTGACGCTGACCGTTGGCGTGGGCGACAAGGCCAAGACCATGAACGTGGAGGTGGAGGACGGCGACACGCTGACCACCATCCGCAACAAGATCGATGCGGCTGGCCGCAAGGAAGGCGTGCAGGCCACCCTGATCAGCTCCGGCGACAACCAGTACCTGTCGATCGCCCAGGAGAAGACCGGTGCCGCCAACGCGATCAAGCTCGAATACGCAGGCAGCGACGCCAAGCTGGGGGGACTGGTCAACAGCCTCAAGCAGAACACCGCCGCCGCCGACGCCGAGCTGACCATCGATGGCGTGAAGGTCGTAAGCGCCAGCAATACGGTGGCCGATGCGGTTCCGGGCCTGACCCTGAACCTGAAGATGCCGGGCACCAGCACGGTGACCATCAGCACCGACACTGCGGCAGCCACCAAGGTGATGCAGGAGTTCGTCACCGCCTACAACGCCGCACTGGCGGCGATCAACACCGAAACCAAGTACGACGCCAAGACCAAGGAAGCCTCCACGCTGACCGGTGATGCGCAGATGCGCGGCGCCACCAGCCAGCTGCGCTCGGTGATGTCGAGCGTGCTCAAGGACCTGGCCGGTGACAAGCTCGATGCCAAGGCGATCGGTCTGGATACCCGCGGCTACCCCAATGCCGACGGCACGCTGATCCTGGACACCACCAAGTTCGCCGCCGCACTGGCCAGCCAGCCGGAGAAGATGCGCCAGGCGATCACCGGAGATACCGGCGGTGCCGGCAAGCTGTACACGCTGGTCGACGGCTATGTCAGCACCACGGTCGGAAAGGAAGGCGCGTTCGTCGCGCGGACCAAGGGACTGAACACCACGCTGGACAACATCGACAAGCGCCGCAAGGATCTCGACACGCGGATGAAGAGCGTGGAAGAGCGCTACAAGAAGCAGTTCATCGCGCTGGACAGCCTGATGGGCAAGTTGCAGCAGAGCAACACGGCGCTGCAGCAGCAGCTGGCACAGTTGAACCGCTGACGATGCGTGCGTGGCACTCAAGTTTGCCGCGCAATGCACCGATAACGGACGCAACAGCAATCATCGCCGCGCCGCCGGCACCGATCCCACGATCGCCCGACGGCACCCCGCGCAAGGAGAATCACGAATGTACGGTTCCAGCCGTCAATATGCCGAGCAGTACCGCCAGGTGGGAGTGACCAGTGCGGTCGCCGATGCCGATCCGCACAAGCTGGTGGTGATGCTGCTGGCCGGCGCGCTGGAGCGCGTGCGTCGCGCCCTGGCCAGCCTCGAGCGCGGCGACCAGGCCGGCAAGGGCAAGGCGATCGGCGAAGTCTGCGCGATCGTCGGCCACCTCAACGGCTCGCTGGACCATGAGGCCGGCGGCGAGATCGCCGGCAACCTGTCGGCCCTGTACGATTACGTGCTGCAGCGCCTGACCGAAGCCAACCTGCACAACGACCGCGCCGCGCTGGATGAATCGCTGCAGCTGCTGGGCGAGATCGACAGCGCCTGGAACGCGATCCCGCACGAACAGCGCCGCCCGGCCGCGGTGGCGCCATGAGCCTGCCCGAACTGCACGCGCAGCTGGATGCCTTCGAGAAGGCACTGGGCGATGACGCCCTGGACCAGGCCGACAGCCTGCTCGACGGGCACGACAGCACCCTGCATGCCCTGCTCAGCCAGCCGCTGACCGCTGCGGACCACGCGCCGCTGAGCGCCCTGTTCGAGCGCCAGCAGAGCCTTCTGGGCCTGCTGCGCCAGCGCCGCGATGCAGCAGCCGCACTGATGAATGACGGCCAGCGCTCTCTTCGCGCCGCCCATGCCTACCTGCAGGCAGAATCGCTGGCATGACCCAGCTGCCGACCACGTCGCTGCACCATCCTGCCGAAAGCGAGCTGTTCGACGAAACGCTCAGCTGCGAGCTGGCCCTGCCGGCCGAGTTCCAGGCGGGCAGCGCGGCCGGACGCACCAGCGGCGCCGAAGGCCTGCTGCGCAGCTTGGCACTGGTCGAAGACAGCCGTGTTGACGAGCACGACGAGCGCAACGAGGCCACCCTGCAGCTGCAACGCCTTGAAGCCAAGCTGGACCTGGCGATGGTGCTGCTCGGCCGCTTGGTGCGCCAGCAGGGCCTGGAACTGCCCCTGCGCCCGGTGCGCTGGTCGCGCCGTGGCATCCGCCTGCAGCTGGGCCCGCGCAGTGGTGCCAGCCCCGGACAGGCCGGCGTGGTGCGCCTGCAGCCCAGCGACTGGCTGCCCGACCACATCGACCTGCCGGTGGAAGTGATCGCCGAGGCAGCCGACGGCAGCGGCGGCCACTTCCTGTGGCTGCGCTTCCAGCGCCTGGGCGACGGCCTGGAAATGGCAATGGAACGGCACCTGTTCCGACTGCACCGCCGCCAGGTGGCCGAGGCGCGCCGGGCGCGCTGAAAGCTGCCACCATCACGCTTGGCGGGCAAGCCTTGGCGCGCCCGTTCAGCTAAGTTAAGGTGGACTCCCCTACACGGATCTGTTGCGTGCCTGTGCGAGTTCTCATCGTCGACGATCACACCCTCGTCCGCGCCGGCCTGGCGCGGCTGCTGCAGGGGTTTGCCGACGTGCAGCTCGTCGCCGAGGCCAGCAACGCCGAACAGGCACTGCAGCTGGCCCTGCAGCATGCGCCGGATGTGGTGCTGATGGATCTCTCGTTGCCGGGCCGCACCGGCCTGGAAGCGCTCAGCGACATCCGCCTGCGCGCCCCGGGCACCCGGGTGGTGATGATGACCATGCACGACGATGCCGCCCATGTGCGCGACGCCCTGGATCGCGGTGCGGTCGGGTTCGTGGTGAAGGATGCAGCACCGCAGGAGCTGGAACTGGCGCTGCGCGCCGCGCATGCCGGCCAGGTGTTCCTGAGTCCCCAGATCTCGGCCAAGATGCTGGCCCCCATGCTGGGCCGCGAGAAGCCTACCGGCATTGCCGCGCTGTCGCCGCGTCAGCGCGAGATCCTGCGCCGCATCGGCAAGGGCGAAAGCAACAAGGAAATCGCTGCGGACCTCGGCATCAGCGTGAAGACGGTGGAAACCCATCGCGCACGCATGATGGAGTCGTTGGGCTGCCGCCGCGCCAATGACCTGTTGCTGCTGGCCGCGCGCCACCAGCACGAGCTGGAGTGATTGCCTGCCAATGGGGTCAGATCCCTTTCCGCAGGAAAGGGATCTGACCCCTGCCCGGCACTGCACCGGCGACGAATTCCCGTCACCCTGACACGCCCCGACAGGAACCCGTACACGGCACAGCCCGGTCAACCCGGCAACCACACCGAAAATCAGCAACTTAGGCGCGATCATCGTCAACATTCCGCGCCGATGTAGGGAACACCCCTACATCCTGTCGGGACAACCACGAATCCCCTCAGGAACCCCCCGATTCCGCCCACGCCGGATCAAAAGCAAGATGCGTTCCACAAGGCGCCGGGGAGCGGCGCCGGGGAACTACGATGAAGGCTGCACTCTCGACCCAGCTGGGCCAACAACTTCACCTCACCCCGCAGCTGCTGCAGTCGATACGGCTGTTGCAGCTTGATGGCCTGCACCTGGAACAGGAAATCCAGCGCCTGCTGGACTCCAACCCGCTGCTGGAGATCGAAGAGGCCGAAGCGCCTGCCGCTGATGCCACCGAGGCCAGCGCCACCACGCTGGAAACCGCCGCGTTCGACGAGCTGCCGGAGTCTTCGATGTGGGACGTGGCCGGCGCCAGCTGGCAGGACGGCGACGACGACCGCATGGCGCGCATTGCCGCCGGTGAGTCGACCGACCCTCAGCTGCGCGTGCTGCAGCGCCTGGCGCTGGACATGGACGACAGCGAACTGGCGGTGGCCGCGTTCTGGCTCGACCACTGCGACGAGGCCGGCTACCTGCAGGCGCCACTGGCGCAGCTGCAGCTGCTGGCCAGCGCCCAGTTCGACATCGCCGCCGAAGGCGTCGAGGCCATCCGCCAGCAGCTGCTGCACGGTGAACCGGCTGGCATGGCTGCGCAGGACCTGCGCGAAGGCCTGCAGGCACAACTGCGCAGCCTGCACGGCGTGGTTCCCGCGCGTCACCTGGCCGCCCGCATCCTCGATGGCGCGCTCGAGGCACTGGCCGCGCACGACTACCCCGCCCTCGCCCGCCAGCACGACGCCGAGATCGACGACGTGCGCGAGGCGGTGCGCCTGATCCTCTCGCTGCAGCCGCGCCCCGGCGACAGCCTGCTGCCCGAACGCAATGCGGTGGTGGTACCGGACGTGGTCGCCTGGCATGCCGATGGGCAGTGGAAGGTGGCACTGAACCCGGCCACCAGCCGCCGCGTCTCGATCAACAGCCAGTACGAACAGGCGCTGGCCGAAACCAGCGAAGCCGCGCCGGCACTGCGCGAGATGCTGCAGGAGGCGCGCTGGTTCAGCCGCGGCCTGTCGATGCGCTACGACACCCTGCTGCGCACCGCGCGTGTGATCGTCGAGCGCCAGGCCGCCTTCCTGGTGCGTGGCGAAGAGGCGATGGCCCCGCTGACCCTGAAGGAAGTGGCCGAGGAAATCGGCATGCACGAGTCCACCGTCTCGCGCATCACCACCGGCAAGTTCCTGCAGACCCCGCGCGGCACCTTCGAACTGAAGCACTTCTTCGCGGTGCGCCTGGAAGGCGCCAGCGTCTCCGGCCAGGCGGTGAAAGCCATGGTCCGCCGCCTGATCGACGCCGAGCCCGCCGGCCGTCCGCTGGCCGACGAGGCCATTGCCGGCCTGCTGTCACGCCAGGGGGTGAACATTGCCCGCCGAACCGTCGCAAAATACCGAGAACAACTGGATATCGCCCCGGCCCGCGAACGGCGCCGGCTCAGCGCCAGGCAACCGCAGCTGGCCCGGGTGGGCTGAAAAGGATGTTGGACATGAACAAGCTCACGGTCCTGCTGGTCGATGACCACGAGGGCTTCATCAACGCGGCGATGCGCCATTTCCGCAAGATCGACTGGCTGCAGATCGTCGGCAGTGCCGGCAACGGCCTGGAAGCCATCGAGCGCTCGGAAACGCTGCGCCCGCAGGTGGTGCTGATGGACCTGGCCATGCCGGAGATGGGCGGCCTGCAGGCCACCCGCCTGATCAAGTCGCAGGACGATGCACCGTACATCGTGATCGCCAGCCACTTCGACGACGCCGAGCACCGCGAACACGCGCTGCGTGCCGGTGCCGACAACTTTGTCAGCAAGCTGTCCTACATCCAGGAAGTGATGCCGATCCTGGAAGGCCTCAGGGAGGAACAGTCGTGAGTGAATCGCGCATCCTGGTGCTGGACAACGACGCCGTGCGCGCAGAGCGCACCGTTGCCCTGCTGGAATTCATGGACTTCAATCCGCGCTGGGTCTCCGACGCGGCCGACTTCGACCTGGGCCGGCAGCGCCAGAACGACTGGATGGCGGTGATCGTCGGCAGCCTGGACGACAGCCCCGCCAGCACCGCGCTGTACAACTGGCTGGGCGGCAGCAGCCTGCCGCCTCCGGTGCTGCTGGCCGATGGTGATGCCGCAGTGTTTGCCCAGCAGCACGGGCTGCATGAAGCGAATATCTGGCCGCTGGAAACGCCGCTGCGCCACGCGCAGATGGAAGCCCTGCTGCGCCGCGCCAGCCTCAAGCGCCTGGATGCCGAGCATCAGGCCGGCGCCGCGCAGGACCAGGGACCCACCGGCAACGGCCCGGCAGTGAGCGCCCTGCGCACCATGATCGAGCAGGTGGCCGCATTCGATACCACCGTGCTGGTGCTGGGTGAATCCGGTACCGGCAAGGAAGTGGTGTCGCGCGCCATCCACCAGCGTTCGCCGCGCCGTGACGGACCGTTCGTGGCGATCAACTGCGGCGCCATTCCGGCCGACCTGCTGGAAAGCGAACTGTTCGGCCATGAGAAGGGCGCCTTCACCGGCGCGCTCACCGCGCGCAAGGGCCGTTTCGAAATGGCCGAGGGCGGCACCCTGCTGCTCGACGAAATCGGCGACATGAGCCTGCCGATGCAGGTGAAGCTGCTGCGCGTGCTGCAGGAGCGCAGTTTCGAGCGCGTGGGTGGCAACCAGACCATCCGCTGCAACGTGCGCGTGGTGGCCGCGACCCATCGCGACCTGGAGACCCGCATCGCTGAGGGCAAGTTCCGCGAGGATCTGTTCTACCGCCTCAACGTATTCCCGATTGAAGTACCCGCGCTGCGCGAGCGTCGCGAAGACCTGCCGGCACTGGTGGAAACCATCGCCGCGCAGCTGGCCCGCACTGGCCGTGGCGAAGTGCGCTTCACCCCGGAAGCCCTGCAGGCGCTGGCCGGCTACGAATGGCCGGGCAACGTGCGCGAGCTGACCAACCTGGTCGAGCGCCTGGCGGTGCTGCATCCGGGGGGTTCGGTGCGCGTGCAGGACCTGCCGGCCCGTTACCGTGGCGATGCGGCACTGGCCGCCACGCCGGCACCGGCACAGCCGGCCGCCAGCGAAGAACGCCTGGACCTGCGCAGTTTCTCCTTCCACACCCCGGGCAGCGGCAACCAGCCGGCACTGGAGCACGGCATTGCCGTCAATCGCCCGGCGGCACCGGCGGCGCTGCCCGACGAAGGCATGGACCTGCGCAACCACATGGCCAACATCGAACTGGGCCTGATCAACGAAGCACTGGAACGCACCCAGGGCGTGGTCGCCCACGCGGCCCAGCTGCTCGGCCTGCGCCGCACGACCCTGGTGGAAAAGCTGCGCAAGTACGGCATCGAGCGCGAGCAGGCCGAACTGGCCGGCTGAAACGCATTGCCAGCATGAAGGGGGCACGAACGCCTGGGCTTGCCCGGGCGTTGGTGTTTTTGGCGCCCGCGGTCGCCCGGGCGTCAGATCCCTTTCCCCAGGAAAGGGATCTGACCCCATTGCTTTTGCACGTTTTCCTAGAGACAACACTGATCTGGCCCCCCGTCAGCGGACGCCAAGAAGCGATACTTTGATCGCACTTGGAGGTCCCTTATGTCCCGTATCACCCGTCGTAGCTACACCGATGAGTTCAAGCACCAAGCCGTGGAGTTGGCCGAGTCGCTCGGGC
>NZ_JCAFTR010000021.1:0-7117 GCF_059370435.1 Stenotrophomonas sp. YJH_SMC_94-11
GCGTTCGGAGTTCGTCGGCGCGTCATTGAAAGGTTGCCGCGAGCACTGCGCTCTACCCACCGCACGCCGAGCCTCGTCGGGGCGGGCAGGGGTCTGGGCAAAGTAAAGGAGGAGGTGACGGCCAACGGCCGGCGCCGGGGGACATTTGCCCAGGCCCCTGCCTGTCCCGGCGGGGCCCCTCAGTTCGCGGGGAATCGAGACGAAGACACGCTTGTGGCGGATTCATTCTGCGTGGCGCAGGGCGGAGGCCCTCGCGTACGAATGTCCTCCGGCGCCGGCTGTTGGCCGTCACCTCCTCCTTTACTTCGTACGCAAGGGCCTCCGCCCGGCGTTCGGAGCTTGTCGGCGCTTCCTTGAAAGGCGGCCGCGCGTGCTGCGCTCTCCCCACCGCACGCCGAGCCTCGTCGGGGCGGGCAGGGGTCTGGGCAAAGTAAAGGAGGAGGTGACGGCCAACGGCCGGCGCCGGGGGACATTTGCCCAGACCCCTGCCTGCCCCGGCGGGGCCCATCAGTTCGCAGGAAATCCAGACGAGGAAGCGCTCTTCAATCCAGACAACGGGCAAAAAAAGACCCGGCAGAGGGAGGGATCTGCCGGGTCCGGATTGCGTGGGGGGAGGGACCCACGCAATGAGCGTTGCGTCGCGTCAGTGGTTGCTCGCGTCCGCCGTTGATTCGTTGCAGCCCTGCACCAGTTCGGACCACGCCTTGCTGGCCTGCAGGCCGAGACCGACCACATCCTGCTGGGCCTGGCCCAGCCGCTGCAGGTTGTCCTGCCACAGCTGTGCGCCCTTGTTGAGCATCCCGGCCGTGTCGTCGCTGCGGGCCAGTTCACCCAGCCAGCCGCCGGTCGCGGTCAGGTTGCGCTCCATCACCTTCAACTGCACGCCGAACATGCTTTCCGCGTTCTCCAACGCCAGCCGGTTCGCACGCGTGGCTGCGGCGGCGAGCTGGCGGGTGGCATCACTGAAGCGATCGCTGAAGGCGGCGGCCATGGGGCATCAGGGAGTGGCTTGATGCAGTGCAGCATACGCTCTTGATGTGGCAATGCAACAAAAATAACAAAGGCGCCCAGGGCGCCTTTGAAACACCTTTCAGATCAATGGGTTGATCAAGCCGTCGGACCGCGGTAGCGGCAGCCGGAGGTGCAGGTTTCGTGCACGGTGATCTCGCTCAGCGCCGGCAGGCTGGGCTTGAGTTCGTTCCAGATCCACACCGCCAGATTCTCGCTGGTCGGGTTCTCCAGGCCGGGGATGTCGTTGAGGTAGTGATGGTCCAGGCGGTCATAGATCGGCTGGAAAGCCGCCTTCACGTCGCCGAAGTCCATGATCCAGCCAGTCTGCGCGCCGGGCTCGCCCTCGACCTTCAGTTCCACCCGGAACGAGTGGCCGTGCAGGCGCGCGCACTTGTGCCCCGGCGGCACGTTGGGAAGGCGGTGCGCCGCCTCGAGCATGAAGACTTTGAAGATTTCCATGGCGCAATTGTACGCCGCAGGCGGCCCGGCAGCCTGAGTGGACGCCGGGCTTTCGTGAAGTGACTCTTTCCATCCGGATGAAGAGATGATAGTTTCTCTTATATCCGTATGAAGAGATGTTATTGGCCGGGCGCCGGCCAGGCATGGACTACTGCGGAACTTCGTCGTCCTTACCACCCCCCCACATCGTCATGCCCAAGCACACCCTGCTCGTGGCGGCCCTGGCCGTCGCTCTGGCCGCGCCGTTGTCCGCCGCCGCCGAAACCTCCGCCGACGCCAGTGGCGAAGCCAGCACCCTGGCCGCCGTGCGTGTCACCGGTTCCAACATCAAGCGCGCCGATACCGAGGCCTCCAACCCGGTGCAGGTGATCGGTCGCCAGCAGCTGGAACAGACCGGCAAGGCCACCGTGGCCGACGTGCTGCGTTCGATCTCGGCCAACACCGGCAACGCCAGCAACGAAACCACCAACAACGGCTGGGCCTCCGGCTCGGCCGGCATCGGCCTGCGCGGCCTGTCGCAGAAGAACACGCTGGTGCTGCTCAACGGCCGCCGTCTGGCCAACTACGGCTTCCCGGCCGGCGGCCTGTCCGATACGTTCGTTGATCTCAACGCGCTGCCGCTGGTCGCAGTCGAGCGCATCGAAGTGCTCAAGGACGGCGCCTCGGCGGTGTACGGCTCCGACGCCGTGGCCGGCGTGGTCAACATCATCACCCGGCAGAACTTCGAAGGCGCCGAGATCGGCGGCAGCTTCGGCGGTGCCGACCAGGGCGGCCTGCACGAGCAGAACCTGAAGTTCGTCGGCGGCCTCGGTGATCTGGACACCGACGGCTACAACATCCTCTTCAGCCTGCAGGGTTACAACCGCGAGCGCCTGGACCAGGACGAGCGCAACCTGACCCGCAGTGGCATCTACACCGACAAGCCTGGTGGCCGCTGGAACGGCTGGTCGGCCAAGGGCGCACGCTACCTGGTCAACGGCGTGTCGGTGCCGATGCTCGATGCCAACGGCAACTGCCCGGCCGGCACCACCCGCGTTGCCAGCGCGCCGATCGATGGCCTGTCCGGTGATACCTGCGGCTTCAACCAGGCACCGTTCACCACGCTGATCCCTTCGACCAAGCGTTACCAGGCCTATGCCAACGGCACCTTCCGCCTGAACGACAATGTCGAAGCCTTCGGCGAAGTGCTGTACAGCCAGATCAAGAGCGCTGCCTGGTTTGGCAGCAGCCCCTTCTTCACCCTGGAGAGCGGCCGCTTCGCACTGAACGCGGACAGCGGCCTGGCCGAGCCGGTGTCGTCGCTGCTGCCGGCCAGCAATCCGTACAACCCGTACGGGCGTGCGATCCCGATCGAGTACACCTTCTTCGACCTCGGCGGCACGATCAAGACCAACCGCTCCACCGCCTATCGCGGCGTGTTCGGCCTGCGTGGCACCACCGCCAACTGGGATTGGGAAGTGGCCGCATTCGGTGCGCGCAGCAGCGAGCGCGAGAGCGTGTCCGGCGGCTTCGCCAACCGCTGGGCGCTGGCCAACGCACTGTCCACGGGCAGCTACAACCTGCTTGACCCGGCAGCCACGCCGCAGTCAGTGCGTGATTCGATCAACATCGCCACGCTGCGTCCGGCCGAGTCCAAGCTGCAGGGCATCGATGCCAAGATCTCCGGCAGCCTGGGCCGCACCTGGGCCGGCGAGATCGGCTTCGCCGCTGGTGCCGAGTGGCGCCGCGAAAAGCTCGATTCCAACAACCCGTGGCAGATCGATGCCGGCCTGCAGGTGCGCCCGGCCATCGCAGAAGTACATGGCCAGCGCCAGGTCAGTGCCGCCTACGCCGAAGTGAACGTGCCGCTGGCCTCGACGCTGGAGCTGTCCGCCGCCGCGCGTGCCGATCACTACGATGATTTCGGCGATGCGTTCTCGCCGAAGATCGGCCTGCGCTGGCAGCCGCTGGATTTCCTGCTGGTGCGTGCGTCGGCGTCGAAGGGCTTCCGTGCGCCGTCGCTGTCGGAAAACTCCAACAGCACCAGCATCGCCTATGGCAGCGTGGTCGATCCGCGTGATCCGGATGTGCCGGGTTCGCGGCAGAACCCGACCTTCTTCACCGTCGGCAACAACGAACTGAAGCCCGAGCGCACCAGGAGCGTGAACTTCGGTGTGGTGCTGTCGCCGTGGGCCAACACCAACCTGAGCGTGGACTACTACCGCATCCAGCTGGACAACCTGGTCGGCACCAACAACACCCAGACCCTGGTCAACGACAACGTGGCTGGCGCGGTGCAGCGCGATGAGCGCGGCAAGCTGCAGGCGGTCTACAACCGCTACCAGAACCTGAGCGAGCTGAAGACCTCCGGCATCGACGTCGAACTGCGCCAGCGCATCCCGACCGCGGTGCTGGGTGACTTCACCTTGTCCTCGGCTTACACCCACGTGCGCGACTACCGTCGCCCGACCGTGGTCGGTGGCCCGCTGGTCGACTACGCCGGCAGCAACCTGGGCGCGACCCTGCCCAAGGACAAGGCCACCACCACGCTGGATTGGAAGTACGGTGATTTCAACGCAGCCGTGACCTGGTACTACACCAGCAGCTACCGCCAGGAAGCCAGCACCGCAGCCAAGGCGGTGCAGCAGCGCGTCGGCAGCTACAGCCAGTACGACCTGTACCTGGCCTACACCGGTATCGACAAGCTGACCGTGTACGCCAAGGTGCAGAACCTGGCCGACAAGACGCCGCCGTACGACGCCTCGTTCCCGGGCATCCGCGCACCGTACGACTTCAGCCAGTACGACCTGCGCGGCCGCTACTTCACGCTGGGCTTCGATTACCGCTTCTGATCCATCCGCCGCGGCCGGCCACCTGAAGGGACCGGCCGCGCAACTGTCTGCCGTTGTGTTCCTGGGGAGTCACCGTGTCCTTGCATCGCCGTGCCGTTCTTCCGTTGCTGCTTGCCGCCGCCACTGTACTGTCCTGCCCGCAGCCGGCGCAGGCACAGAGTGCCTATTTCTTCCCGCAGGCCACGGATGCGGCAGCCTTCGATGCAGCGGTGCCGACGCCGGAGCAGTTCCTCGGCTACCCGATCGGTAGCCGCTACACCCGGCACGACCAACTGGTGGCGTACTTCCAGGAGCTGGCCAGACGCTCGGACAAGATCAGCGTGCGCGAGATCGGACGAAGCTACGAGGGCCGCCCGCTGCTGATCGCCACCGTCACCGCCGCCGGCAATCACGCGCGGCTGGAACAGCTGCGCCAACAGCACGCGACCCTGGCCGATCCGGCGCAACCGCGCAGCGCGGCCGGTGACAGCCCGGTGGTGGTGTGGCTGGGTTACAGCGTGCATGGCAACGAGACGTCCAGTGCCGAGGCGGCGATGCTGACTGCTTACTACCTGGTGGCCAACCGCAGTGCCGAAACCCAGCAGTGGCTGCAGCACGCGGTGGTGCTGTTCGATCCGGCACAGAACCCGGATGGCCGCGATCGTGCGGCCAACTGGCACAACGCCTGGGCCTCCGATCCGGCCTCGGCCGACCCGGCCGACAAGGAACACGTCGAACCGTTCCCCCAGGGCCGCACCAACCACTACTTCACCGATCTCAACCGCGACTGGCTTGCCCTCACCCAGCAGGACTCGCGGCCGAAGGTGGAGGTGTTCCACCAGTGGTACCCGAACGTGCAGATCGACTTCCACGAAATGGGCAAGGACAGCACCTACTACTTCGAGCCCTCGCCGAAGAGCATGCACAGCCCGCTGATTCCGGCGGCGTCGTATGAATTCAACAAGACCCTGGCCAAGTACCACGCGCAGGCGCTGGATGCCTTGGGTTCGCTGTACTACACCGGCGAGAACTTCGACAACTTCTCGCCGGTGTACGGTTCCACCTACCCGGACTTCCATGGTGCCGTCGGCGTCACCGTCGAGCAGGCCAGCTCGCGCGGCCGCGTGCAGGAGTCGGTGAACGGCCTGCTGACCTTCCCGTTCACCATCCGCAACCAGGTCGCCACCGGGCTGGGCACGGTGCGTGGTGCGGTAACTGAGCGCAGCGGCCTGTTCGACCTGCAGAAGCAGTTCTTCCAGAGCGCGCTGAAGCAGGCCGCACAGCAGCCGGTGAAGAGCTTCGTGTTCGGTGATGTGCATGATCCGGCACTGACCCGCCGCCTGCTGGAACTGTTGCTGCTGCATCGCATCGAGGTACGCGCGCTGGAGCGTGCAATCACCGTCGATGGGCAGCGCTTCGATGCCGGCAGCGCCTACGTGGTGCCGGTGCAGCAGGCGCAGTTCCGCCTGGTGCATTCGATCTTTGCCGAGACACCGCCGATCAAGGGGGATGTGTTCTACGGCAGCACCAGCTATGCGATCGCACCGGCCTACGGCGTGGCTTTCGCCGGCAGCCGTAGCCGCATCGAGGGTGGCGCACGCGTGACTGCGCTGCCGGCGGAGCAGGGCGCGGTGCTGGGTGGCCAGGCCGGATTCGCGTACGCGATCGACTGGCGCGACTACAACGCCGGGCGCGCGCTGGCCGCGCTGCAGGGCAAGGGCGTGAGCGCACGTGCGGCATTCCAGCCGTTCACCACGGCGACCGCGCAGGGCGACGTCAGCTTCGCCGCCGGCAGCCTGGTGATTCCGGTTGCCGGGCAAACGCTGCAGGGCGCGGCGCTGCTTGAGGCAGTGACATCGGCCGCGCGCGAGGCAGGTGTGCAGGTGCACGCGCTGTCCAGTGGCCGCAGCCGCGAAGGCATCGATCTGGGCAGTGACGGCGTCAAGGCGCTGCGCAAACCCGCGGTTGCGCTGGTGATGGGGGAGGGGGTGGCCGCCACCGAGATCGGCTCGGCCTGGTTCCTGCTCGACCAGCAGTTGCACTTGCCTGCCAGCAAGTTGGACCCGCAGCAGCTGGGCAAAGTGTCCCTGGACCGCTACACCACGATCGTGCTGTCCGGTGGCAGCTATACCGGCGTCGATGCCGCGGCGGTGGCTGCACTGAAGCGCTGGGTGCAGGCCGGTGGTTCATTGGTGACCTATGGCAGTGCCTCGAAGTGGGCGATCGAACAGAAGCTCGCCGACGGCGAGAAGCTCGGCAAGGACGAAGAGACTGCCGACGAGAGCCGCCGTGCATTCGGCGACCAGCGCGACATCGCCGCGATCGAGCGGGTCAGCGGCAACATCCTCAGCGCCGATGTGGACACCAGTCATCCGCTGGCGTTCGGCGTGCCGCGCCGGCAACTGGCGATCAACAAGGAGAACACGGTGACGCTGCAGCCGAGTGCGAACCCATTCTCGACGGTGGTACGCATCGACACGCCGCCGCGGGTGAATGGCTATCTTTCCAAGCGCAACCGTGCGCGGGTGGCGGGCAGCGCGTGGCTGCTGGTGTCGGCGCAGGGGCAGGGCAACGTGGTGCTGTTTGCCGATGACCCGGCGCACCGCAAGTACTGGCACGGGACGGATAGGCTGCTGATCAACGCGATCTTCTTCGGGAATCTGGTGAATCCGAGTAAAGCGCGGGGTTGAGGCGTTTTGATCTGGCCCCCTGAAAACGGACGCCATGAAGCCGTTTCAGGCGGCAGCCCGGAGCTGCCGGGCGTAGTTGTTAGGCGAGTGGTAGCCCAGCGCCGAGTGTAGCCGGGCTGGATTGTAGAAGCCGTGGATGTAAGCAGC
>NZ_JCAFTR010000022.1:0-4453 GCF_059370435.1 Stenotrophomonas sp. YJH_SMC_94-11
ATTCAGCGCCAGGATGTTGGTCTGGAACGCAATGCCGTCGATGACGCTGATGATCTCGGCGATCTTCTTCGACGAGGCTTCGATGGCGGACATGGTGGTGACCACCTGGCCGACGACTTCACCGCCCTGCGAGGCGACGCCGTGGGCGCCGATGGCGAGCTGGTTGGCCTGGCGGGCATGCTCGGCGTTCTGGCGCACGGTGGAGGTCAGTTCCTCCATCGAGGCCGCGGTTTCTTCCAGGTTGGCAGCCTGCTGCTCGGTGCGTCGCGACAGGTCGCTGTTGCCCGAGGCGATCTCGCCGGCGGCCGAACTGATCGCGCGGCTGGACTGCTTGATGCGGGTGACGATCTCGCTCAGCTGCGCGGCGGTGGCGTTGGCATCGTCACGCATGCGGGCGAACACGCCCTGGTAGTCGCCGTGCATGCGCACGGTCAGGTCGCCCTGCGACAGTGCCGCAAGCAGGCCGGAGATCTGTTCGATGCTGCCAGCGTTGGCATCCAGCAGGCCGTTGATCTGCTGGGCCAGCTGCAGGAAGAAGCCTTCCTTGTCGGTGGCGTCGATGCGGCCGGACAGGTCGCCGGCGGCAGCCTGGGCGATCACGCGGGCCACTTCGGCTTCGACCCGCGCTTCCTGGGTACGGTCGCGCCATTCCACCACGTAGCCGACGGTGTCGCCGCCTTCATTGCGGATGGTCGAGACCACCTGGGCGAACTGGGCATCGCCATACTGCATCGGGCGACGGGCGACGCCGTGTGCCTTCAGGTTACCCAGCAGGGTCTGGTCCATCTCGCCGCGGTGTTCAAGCACGGTGACCGGCTTGCCGATCAGCGAGGCCTGGGCATCGAAGTCCGGCAGGTCGCGGCGAACTTCGTCCTGGTACTGGCTCAGGGTCTGCTGCAGGGCGCGGTTGCTGTAGACGATGGTGTTGCTGGTGTCGGTCAGGTACACGCCGGTCGAGCTGTAGTCCAGCGCGGTACGGATGCGCAGATTCTCGCGGGCCACGGCCTGGTCGGTCTCGATGCGCTCGCGGAGGTCGCGCTGCATGCGCTGCATGGCCTGCATCAGTTCGCCCACTTCGTCCTGGCGGCTGACGTCGATATGACCATCGAGCTTGCCACCGGCGACGTCGTTGGCGACCGAGACGGCGCCACGCACGCTGCCGACCAGTGCGCGGGCGAACAGCCACACCAGCACCAGGCCGAGTGCGGCGCCACCCAGCAGGGCGATCACGGTCAGCACGGCCGAGGCGGAATAGGTGGAGGCGGCCTCTTCGCGCGAGGCGCGGGCGAGGCGGTTGTCTTCGGCGATCAGCGCTTCCAGCGCCGATGCAGCCTTGCGGTGCTTGGTACGGGTTTCGCCGACGAAGGTATCGATGGCATCGTCCGGCAGGTCAAGTTCCAGCATCTCGGTGACGCTGTCATAGGACGCCAGCGCATCCTTCCATTCCTTGGCGAAGGTGTCGAACAGCTTCTTCTGTTGTGCGTTGTCGACCAGCTTCGGATAGTCCTTGATCGACTTGTCCATGCTGGTGCGCAGGTCGACGGCCTGCTTGCGCGCATCGGACTTGACGTCGTCGCTGGCGCGGATCAACTGCTGGTAGGCGGCATTGCGGTATTCGCCCAGCATGCCGCGCATCTCGCCGGCGAGGCGGATGCTCTCCATGCGTGAACCGGCCAGCTCGGTGGTGACGTTGTTCAGCGAATGCAGGCCGCGATAGGCGACGATGCCCTGCAGCAGCATCACCAGCAGGAGGACGCCGAAGGTCAGCAGCAGCTTGGGCATCAGTTTCAGGTTGTTGATCCACGGCATGGGCGTTGCGAGCTCCTAAGGCAGACGCGCCCGGGCATCGGGCCCGGTTGCAGCAGAAACCACGCCGGCACCAGGTCCGGCGTGGTTCGACGGACAGCGGATTACTTGATGTTGGCCAGCTTCAGCCCAGCCGGCGAGCTGACTTCGATTTCCGCGCGCGAGGCGTCGCGCTGGATCTTGCCGATCACGCAGACGGTCTTGCCTTCCAGGGTTTCCAGCGGGAAGGAGAACTTGCCGCGGTTCTCGCCGGCGATGCGGGCCGAGAAGGTGTGGCGCGGGAAGGCGCCGCCCATGTACAGGAAGGTCGGCTGGCCTTCGGAACCTTCTGCGTAGCGGGCCTTTTCAACCTTGCCACAGACCATGCCGTCCTTGCCGACCGAACGCGGGGCCAGTTCCGGCGGGATCATGTCAGCCGACTGGGCGAAAGCGGAGGCGGCGGTGGTGGCCAGGACAGCGGCCGAAACGAACGCAAGCAGGGACTTCATCGAGGGGTATCTCCGGGGATGGTAACGGTCGGGCCGGCCCTGCGCGCTCCTGCGCGGCCGGCTTCTGTCCCCCTATCGGCATCGCCGGGGGGAACTGAAGGGTTTTGTGACCGGAACGTGAAGCAGTTCCGTTTACTCAGGCGGCGACGTCTTCGGTGAGGCCGGCCTGGCCCATGTCGGCGCTGTCGAGCAGGGTCTCGATGTCCAGCAGGATCAGCATGCGATCGTCGTGGGTACCGATGCCGGAGATGAAGCGGGTATCGACGGCGGCACCGAATTCCGGAGTCGGTCGGATCTGCTCGGCCGACAGCGGGATCACGTCGGAGACGCTGTCGACGACGATGCCGACCACGCGGTCTTCGACGTTCAGCACGATCATCACGGTGAAGGCGTCGTAGCGGGCGTTGTCCAGGCGCAGCTTCAGGCGCAGGTCGATCACCGGGACGATGGTGCCACGCAGGTTGATCACACCCTTGATGTAGTCCGGGGCATCCGGCACGCGGGTAACCGCGTCGTAGCCACGGATTTCCTGCACCTTGAGGATGTCCACGCCGTAGTGCTCGTCACCAAGGGTGAAGCTGAGGAATTCGCCACCGGTGCTGGCGGCGGAGCTGGTCTTGTCGTTCATCGAGGGGTCCTGGTTCTGCCGGAAGTCCCGGTGTCAGGCTCGATATCGGCCCCGCTGGGGGGGACTTTAGGTGCCCGGGGAAGGGGCATCCACGCATGGCGTGGATCTACCTGGGAGGGTGGGGGCATCCACGCATGGCGTGGATCTACCGGAGATCGGTAGTGCCGGCCGCTGGCCGGAAATGGCCGTACCCGCATTGTCGCCAAGTTGCCGGCCAGCGGCCGGCACTACCCGTTGGCCGGGCCTCAGAGCTCGCCGTTGCGGCGTGCCTTGCGTTGGCGGTCGATGCGGAAGATGTAGCGCTGGATGGCGCTGTCGGCGCCGCGCGGCAGGCTGTCGAAGCGCATGCCCACGCGCTTGACCTCGATGCCGTTGGGCTGGCGCTGCTGCAACAGGTTGCAGACCACCAGCGCGATGTCCAGGTCGGGTCCATCGGGCAGGGACAGCTGCGCCGGATAGCGCTTCTGCAGGCCGAACACCGCGCAGTCATTGGGAACCACCACGGCCAGGCCACCGCCACTGATGTCCACCACGCGCATCGACAACGCTTCGGCGCGCGCTTCGCCGGGGGGCAGCAGCAGCTGCGGTGAGTCGGTGACCGGGGTCTCCAGCCGATACAGCTCGCGGCGCTGCAGGTGCACCAGTTCTTCCGGAAGCGGAGCGCGGAAGGCCACGTGGCCGTCGTTGTCCACGCGCTGCAGTTCGTGCAGGCGGAAACGCACCAGCACCCGTTCGAGCTGGGCGAAGCACAGCAGGTGATCGGCCTGCTCGGCGGCGCGGTTGGAGGCTTCCTGCGGGCTGCCATCGAGCAGCAGGTAGTCCTCGTCCTCGTCGAGGTCGAGCAGCGCAGTGGGGAACGAACGGTCACGGCCGTCGATGTGCGCGTTGACCAGTGATCGCTGGTCGATCAGCGAGCGCAGCAGCTGCCGCAGCTGGCGCGGGTTGCGGACCAGGAAGCGCTCGTCAGCGGCGTCGGCCGCGTGGACATCATGCACTGCAGTGTCGTTGCCGTCGGACATGGAATCTACGGTCAGGGGCGGGCGCCAGCACGCGTTGGTGCGAGGCTCGATGGGGATATCGGCCTCTGCACCGGATTATGAAGTGAGATTTGCATCACTTTCTACGCGTAAGGGGTCAGATCCCTTTCCTGCGGGAAAGGGATCTGACCCCGTGGTTCTGTCAGAACTCCTGCCAGTCGCCGTCCGCAGCCAGTGCCGGCTGGGCTGTCGCGGTGCGCAGCGCACGTGCCGGGACCGTTTTTGCCGCCGGTGCGGCGGCGGCGACCTGGCGCGGTACCGGTGCCGCCAGCGGGCGTGCCGGAATGGCCGTCGTGCCGTGTGATGCCAGCCGGAAGCGGGCCACGGCTTCACCCAGCTGCACGGCCTGGTCCTCCATCGCACGTGCGGCAGCGGTGGCTTCCTCCACCAGCGCGGCATTCTGCTGGGTGGTTTCGTCCATCTGCACCACGGTCTGGTTGACCTGCTCGATGCCGGCCGACTGTTCCTGCGAGGCGGCGGAGATCTCGGCCATG